>NC_013922.1:3126548-3751858 GCF_000025625.1 Natrialba magadii ATCC 43099
AAGATGATGTTACGGTAGTGTATGGCGCAGAATTCCCGTCCGTCCGAAACGGAGAATACTCCGACTACCGGCCGTAATTCGAGCTTAACCCGCCGCAATTACGTCCGATCCATCGCAGCGGTCGCAACCGCAGCGACGACCCTTGGCGTAGCCGGTACGGCAACGGGTCAGACGGACTACGAACTCATCGAAGCCGAAAACCAGACGATCACGATCGGTTCCGGTGAGACCTGGGAGAACAAGCTTATCGACATGACCACCGGTCAGGACATCATCGTCACCGCACACGGCGAGGACTGGACCGTCCGGAACGTCGGCTTCGCCGGCGAGAACACCTCCGGAACTGGCTCCGCCACGTTCGGTATCTCTGACTCCGGCGGCTCGAGTACCATCGAGAACGTCTACCTCGGTGACGGCTCCGACGAGCGCAACGGCAGTTCCAGCGGCCACGGCCAGACGGCCTTCTGGGTCGATCCCGACCACGCGGGCCACATCGACTTCCAGAACGTCAACATCCAGGGCTTCGCGGACAACGCGATCTACGCCTCCGCACCCGGAAACGCCGGCGGCGGTACGATCCACATCGACCGCTGTTTCGCCGCGAACTGTTATGTCTCCCACTTCCGTCTCGCGACGGCGGGAAGCAAGGTCACGAACTCGAGTGTCTACATCAACGAGGAGGGTTACCAGGGCCGCGGGATCTGGGCCTGGGCACCCGGCACGATCGAGGTCGACAACTGCCAGCTCGAGATGAACGGGCAGAACGTCGCGATCGACGCCGGTGCGAACGGCAACCCGACCGAAGTCGTCGTGACCGACACCGACTACGACGAACAGGCCGGTGTTGGCGAGAACGACGGCTCGACAGTCCAGCTCGGCGACGATGTCGGAACTGATCCGTCCGCCTTCATTCCGGATGGAACGCCGACGAGTGCCGAGGAAGCGGCTGCCGGCGACGCGAACTGAGCGGACGACGACGAGAGACGACCACCGAGCAACGTGCGACAGGTAGTTGGCCACCGCTGCCAAGGGGATGTGGCGGCGATGGCCGGTCCCGCCGTTCCGACGATTCCGAACCGCTCACCCGCTGTGGGATGGGGTGAGTGGTCCACCGTTTGAAACCCGCTGACGACGGCCCTCCACGACCGGTCGTTCCGGGCTGCTGTCCGTCGACGACACTGGCTGCCCGGTGCCGACCGCCGATCGATACACACCGTTGATCGACGGCCCTCCCGCCGCTGCGATCCAGTTTTGGTTTCCATTTTCGTACGACTGAGTGAGTGGCTGGCTCGTTTCGCAGTGACCCTAGATACGGACCTGGCTCTGGCCATGGCCCTGATTATGACCGTCTCTATAAGAATAGCAGCGCGAGTACCACGGGCCACCGTGCCCGTGGGTGAAGCGCGTCACAACACGAACTTTTAACAAGTGTCAAATTATACTAGAATACAGTGCAGTCGTCCAAACTCACCCAATCACTGTCGTTCGGACTAGACATCCACACGGGGAGTGGGGACGACCTGCAAACGGGCTGTATTGAGGCCCGCCGCATCCGCAACGAAGCCAATCGACTCGACCGAGCCGGTTGGGATTGGGGCGACATTAAATCGACTGTCGTTGATAACGCCGATCACGTCAACAACACCACCCAACTCATCGTTGACAAGGCACTCGGTGAAATCGAGACCTATCACGACAACAAAGATGACGGATGGGGTCGACCTTACCCATACATCGACGAGTCGTACCCGATGGTGATGAACCACAGCGAAGGCTATCGCCTGTTCCCCGAAGACGACGGGACGGTTCGGTTCCGTATCACTGCCACAAGAGGCACGCACGTCAAAGGCGAACTCCGTGGCAACCCCGACCACTTCGACAGACTCCAAATCGCATTCAACGACGAAGAATGGCGGGTTGGAACCGCTGAAGTCGTTCACAAACACAATGAGTGGCGACTCCACGTAACAGTCACCCACGAGACTCATCGCGTCGCCAGCAAGAACGACGCGGACACAATTGTTGGCGTGGATGTGAACGAGGACTGTATTGCCCTTGCTGCAATGAGTCGGAACGGTGGGGTGAAACAGTCGGTGGTGTTCGAGTATCCGTCAGTGAAAGAACAGCGACACGAGTTTTTCACCAAGCGCAAGCGGATACAGAAAGCCGGGCAGACTGCGTTCGAGACGGCCGTGAAGACTGAGGAACGGGACTACGTTCACGATTGCCTACACAAAGTATCGCGGCAGGTAGTTGACTGGGTCTCGCAATTTACCGACCCGGTGATCGTCTTTGAAGACCTCAAAGACATGCGAGAGTCCATCGACTACGGAACGCGAATGAACCGTCGGCTACACTCACTGCCGTTCGCAACTCTCCAAGAGATGGTATCGTACAAAGCTGCGTGGGAAGGGGTTTCTTCAGATGTGGTTGACCCCGAATACACGAGTCAGCGATGCCCACGGACGGAGTGCCAGCACACAGACCGAGCGAATCGACAGAAGAAGCGATTCAAATGCAAACGGTGTGAGTTCCAAGACCACGCTGATCGGAAGGCGGCGGTATGCGTTGTGCAGAATTGGTTAGACGAACAGTATGGAAATGTGCTGTCTCTCGAAACCCTTCCACACGTTCGGACGGTGAGACGGGCGGCATCGGGGGCTGGTGGAGGCCCCGACTCTCACGGACACGATTTGTGTTCGGGTGTTGACCGACACGGGACGTCGGCGCAACCAGGGATGGGAGCGCGAGAGGAATTAAAGTCCGTTGCGTCAGCAGTGCAGGACTAAACACGGACGCCCCGCGCCACCGTGCGCGGGGTACTTCACACCGGGACCGGGGCCTGAATTCTAACATCACGTGTCGAGCGCGTCCCTGCGATGACTGCAGACGATCACATCAATGCTGCATAGCAGTTGCTTCCTCGATCTCGTCTACTGTCTGAATAGGGCGTGTTGTTCACGCGTGCGAGGCGCGTAGTGGGTTGCATCGAACGTGTTTGATCAGTGAGTATAATATCGTTTTACCCGTCAGATTTTGCTGCTATATTCGCGGCGATTTTGGGTAATACCGTATTACTTGCCGGAGAAGACCGAATGCGGCCTCCTTTCGATTATAAACGTAGATAGTTTTGTGAACGATCGATCAGACCACATCTACTGTCTGTAAATTTTAAGTGTAGTGAAAGGGAAAGTTTATTGCGGTAGTTCTGTATTACCCGTAGTACATGGCACGTGAACGTTCGGTACCGGGTGACGGTTCATCCGGAGACGACATGACGACCGAGAGTAATAGCGGATTACTCGACCGTCGTTCCTACATGAAACTGGCTGGGGCAACGACTGCAGCGACCGCGTTCGGCGCAACCGCCGGTGCGGCAAACAGTGACGACTACGAGACAATCACCGCCAACGGACAGGTCATCCGTATCGGGCAGGGTGACACCTTCGAAAACAAACTGATCGACCTGACCAACGGCAACAGCGTCCTGTTGCTCGTCGAGGGCGGAAACTCCGTTATCCGAAACGTCGGATTCGAGGGCCTCCACCGTGGAGACGCGTTCATGATCTCGATCACGGCACCAAGTGGGGACGTTCTAATCGAGAACGTCTACCTCGGTGACGGATCGACCAAGGAAGGCGAAAGCTTCGTCCACGGACCTGGCGCGGTGTTCTACCACAGTAACGCCGCCTGTGACGTCACATTCCGCCACTGCAACGTGCAGGGCTGGCCGAACAACGGCTTCTACTGTTCGAACACCGCTTCGGGTGGCTCCGCGCGCTTCGAACACTGTTACGGCAAGAACAACGGTGTCAGCACCTACCGCGTCGCCGGTGGGAACGACGCGATCGTCAACTCGGTCGCCTACAACGACAACACCGATTACGGCCCTGGCTGGGGTGGCTACACTGAAGACAGCGGCCGTCCGGTCTGGGTCTGGCCCGGCAGTACCGTCTCGATCGAGGATTCGCACTTCGCGAGCGGCGGCTACCCGCACGCGCTCATCATGCGCGGTAATGCAACCGCCCAGATGTCCGGCGGCGCAATCAGCGGCAGCGTTCAGGGCGGCGGCCTGGATCGCTCGAACGTCTCGAGTTCCCCCGACCTCTCGGTCCCCGAGGGGACTCCGACATCTGCCGTCGAAGCAGCGTCGGGCGAGACGAGTGAGACGGGCGGCAGTGAGCCCGATGCTGGTGAGGATACCGATGACGATGACGACGAACCCGCACTCGATAACCTCCTGCTCGTGGAGGGAGACGACTCGGACGTGACTCGCTACGAGTTCGAGGCCGAGGGCGATGTCGAGCCATCGACGGCAGAGGGTGCGACAATTGACGCGGCTGCGGGCGTCGAGGACGGCGTGGCATACGGCGTCGTCGCCGACTGGAAGGATGCCTTCCGGTTCGATGGTGACCTTCTCTCGCTGACGGTCGACGGCCCGGGGACGGTCTTCGTCAACGGTGAGGAAGTCGATCCGTCCGACTACGGCGAGGATCTGCCACACGTACTCGAAATCGAGGGTCGGGGAGCGCCGACCAGCTACGAGATCACGGTCGACGGCACGATCGAACTCGACGCAGACGAGGATCCGGACGACGAAGTGACGACGATTTCCGGCTCGACGGTCCAGAGTTCGGTGACTGACTCGACCCAGACGTTCCGCTTCTCGGGTGCGCTCACCGACGTGACGTTTACCGACGGTGAGGCTGCAGTCTTCCTCGATGATGAGGAGATCGACCCAGCCGAGTACGGTGAGACCGAACTGCTGCCACACGCACTGGTTATCGATGGTGGCGAGAGTGACGGTCCGAGTACGTACTCGTTCCGTATCGACGGGACGGTCGTCAAGTCGGACCACCGCTCTGCGACGATCGACGACGAAGACATCATCGACGACCGCTTCGTCCGTGGCATCGTCGACGACGAACTCGATGCCTACTGGTTCGAGGGGACAATCGAGGACTTCACGCTGTGTGGGCCTGCGACTGTCGACGTGCAGTACAACGCACGCAACCAGTAACACAGCAGCGGCCACACGCACACCGGCACAGTGACCGACGGCGGACGGCTGCCGACCGACGACTGACTTTTTTCACAGCGATCAAGCGTCTCCACGAGTCATCGTTTGGAGCGTCTGGTTTGACCGCGAAGTTGTGTCGCTGTGTCTGGTTGTGACTGGCAGCTGACCGGTCATCGGTCGCAGTGAGAAGATGGCTCCCGCGCGAGGAACA
Source organism: Natrialba magadii ATCC 43099 (assembly GCF_000025625.1). NCBI lineage: Archaea > Methanobacteriati > Methanobacteriota > Halobacteria > Halobacteriales > Natrialbaceae > Natrialba > Natrialba magadii. The sequence goes on from NC_013922.1 coordinate 3,131,780, forward strand.
GCAAGCTGGCACGCGAACTGTCCCGGTACTGGATGACGGTCGCCGGGAGCCATCTCGTGTTACGAACGGGGTGGATAAAAGTCCTTCTTGATCCTGTTCGAATTTGAGAACACCAGTCAACGAAACAGGTCCCTCACCGTGACGGTCGTGGTCAGTACCGCTCGAATCGATCGCAGCACGCTCGCTTGCTCCTCACTCGATGCGTGAGAGTTTGCCATCGACGTTTCGCTCGTGCTCGCGATTCGTCGCGGCGTGAGCCAGCGAGAGAACGAAAAATGCGAGTACGACGCTACCCGCGAGTGCAAGCGTCGGGAGGGAAGCGAGACCGGGAACACCGAGCAATGCTGCACCAATGAGCACGCCGCCGCCGACACTGAGACTCGCGTACCAGCGGTCCCAGCGATCCTGTCGATGTGAATCCGTATCGAGATACATCATCAACAGGTCAGCGTTGTCCGACAGCGATATCAGCCCGCGGTCCTGGTCGTACTCGACGATTCCAGCGTCGTCCATCTTGGGAAGATGGGTCTGGTAGAGGGCAACATAGACGCGCTTTCGTTGATCAGAACTGAGCGCATTGACGCTGGTATCGTTCTCCCAGGCAGCAATCTGCTCGGCGAGTTCGCCGAGGGTGACAGTCTCGTCGGCCTCGAGTAAGTACGTCAGTACTTCGCGCCGACGGCGGTTCTTCAGGAGCTCAAAAATAACGTCTTTCGACAGCTGATCCTCAGTTTCCTCATCGCTCACGGAGGAGGCGAGTTCGTCCGGGAGTGAGGTATCGACGGAAGACATTATCGGATCCCTCCGGCTGTACGACCACGTAGAAGAGCTCCGGTTGCGGGGAGTCGGCGTCGGGTGGTAAAACGACCACCGGGCTGTCGAGCCGACAGCGACCCCTGTACGCTCAGACGGCGATTCGCAGTCACGATTGACACACCAAGTTGTACACCAACAGAGACACTCTTAAGCACGTCCACGTTTCGCACCGGCTGCAAAGTGGGTACGGATCCACTTCCCGGAAGACGGCCGTCGCGACGCTGTTGGCGGGTGTTTCGGCCAGCAACGGCGCGTGTTGATCCTGGAAGTATCCCTCGATTGGGCGTCTGTACCGACGGCGTACAGCTGTTGCTACGACGTCGCTGGCGATTCAGGGGTCGATGTCGGTGTGCGGATCGGCGACACAGCACTGCTACGAAACGTTTGACTCGAGCGACATAAAATCTCCTGACGGTTTGGCCGCGAAAGCGAGCTTTACGCGAAGAACTACACTGTTACCCACCGGCGAAACTGACTTCGATCGATCGGTAGAGTGGCGCTTGCGACCGGTCTCGTGGTCGGATGAACGCATTCGCGGCGAAGTGACGAGTGAGTCTGTGGACAACTGTACTCGAGTGCCACGCGCTGATAGCGACGCGTTTTCGCGGCTGTCACCCAGTCGGTGCGGTCGCGTGAGCGGACTGGCTTGATGCCCACCCCTGCCGTCGCCGGGCCGTGAGTTAATGTCCAGTAAGTCGGGGTTTCTCTCGAAACCATGTGAACCCCTTACAGTGGCTGCACGGCTTCCGTCCACTACTGATGACGCAGTCCATCATCGACCACACCAGAAGCGAGGTCCAGGAGTCGGAACCTGGATTATGTCCCGACTGCGAAACTGATACCATCGTCCACGATCCGGACCGCGGCGAGCGCGTGTGTGGTGAGTGCGGGCTCGTGCTGACCGAGGACCCGATCGACTACGGTCCGGAGTGGCGCGCGTTCAACGCTCAGGAACACGACGAACTCTCCCGGGTCGGTGCCCCCCTTACGCAGTCCATGCACGACCGGGGGCTGACGACGACGATCGACTGGCGCAACAAGGATGCAAACGGTCGCTCGATGTCGGCCGATAAGCACGGCCAACTCCACCGTCTGCGGGTCTGGCAGGAGCGCATTCGCACGAAGAACGCGGGCGAACGCAATCTCAAGTACGCACTCTCGGAGATCGATCGCATGGTCAGTGCACTCGGCGTCCCAAAGCCGGTTAAAGAGACCGCGAGCGTGATCTACCGGCGGGCACTCGAGCAAGACCTCATTCGCGGGCGTTCCATCGAGGGCGTCGCGACCAGTGCGCTCTACACCGCCTGCCGAAAGGAGGGCATTCCACGCAGTCTCGAGGAGGTTACATCCGTTTCGCGGGTCGATCAACGCGAGATCGGCCGCACCTACCGCTACATCGCGGACGAACTCGACATCAATCTCGAACCGACGAACCCCCGCCAGTTCGTGCCGCGGTTCTGTTCGGAACTCGACGTGAGCAAGGAGGTCGAAACCAGAGCGGTCGAGATCATCGACCAGACGACCGACCTGGGACTCCACTCCGGGAAGTCACCGACCGGATTCGCCGCGGCAGCGATCTACGCCGCCGGCTTGCTCTGTGACGAAACCATCCCGCAGCGCGCAGTTGCCGACACCGCGCAGACGACCGTGGTGACCGTCAGAAACCGCTACCGGGAACAGCTCGATGCGATCGATCAGTCGCCGGTTACATGATCGACCGCTCGCTTTCGTTGTAGACGTCCTCGTTGAGCAACGCGTGAAGGTTTGCGTACGGCACGAACGCGATGAAGTCGCCGGACTCGTCGTACAGCCTGAGCCCGTCGTCCGTTCGGTCGTAGTCCTCGCACATGATCTGTCCCTCGGGGAGGATCGCACGGAACATACGAGAAAACACGACGCCGCGAGGCATATAGTGTTGCACTGTCAAGGATTGCTACCTGCACGCGCTCCCAGACCCGACCAGACCTGAACCGACCCGCTCGACCGGACCCGACCAGACCTGAACCGACCCGCTCGACCGGACCCGACCAGACCTGAACCGACCCGCTCGACCGGACCCGACCAGACCTGAACCGACCCGCTCGACCGGACCCGACCAGACCCGACCAGACCCGACCAGACCCGACCAGACCCGACCAGACCCGACCAGACCCGACCAGACCCGACCAGACCCGACCAGACCCGACCAGACCCGACCAGACCCGACCCGACCCGACTCGAGACGAGGCGAAATCGGTTTACTCCCACCACCGTTACGGCCCTGCAGTGACCGACGAACGTTCGTCAGCGACACGAAGCGGCGAGCATCCCCCCGACGACTCCGACGACACCCCGTCTGACACACCTTCCGACGACGAGGACACCGGCGAGTCGACCTCAGCCAGTGGGACGACCAGCCACTCTCTCTCACTCGAGTCCTTCCACGACGCCTGCCAGCAGGCTGGCCGTCCCGTCCTCACCGCCGGCGCCGTCGCCCGTGCCCTGGACCGGCCCCACGAGGCGATCAGCGAGGACCTCGACGCACTCACAGAACGAGGGGCACTCGAGCGCCTCTCCGTCTCGACCGACCCCGTCGTCTGGTATCCGAGCGAACTCGAGGACCTGACCGATCGCGAGCGCGTGGTCGTCTTCCCGAAGCGCCGGGAGATCATCGTCGACCGCCCCGACCAGTTCACCCGCGCCCAGCTCGCGCAGTTCGCTCACCTCGCGGACGGCAACGGCGAGGAGGGCTACCGCTACGTCGTCAGACCGGAGGACATCTGGCAGGCCCCCCACGACTCCTTCGACGAACTCGCCCGAACCATGCGCCAGGCACTCGGCCAGCGCTCGCGGGCACTCGAGGACTGGGTCGAGAGCCAGTGGGATCGCGCCCATCAGTTCCGCCTCACGACGCACGAGGAGGGCTACACCGTGCTGGAGGCAAAGAGTCCCGAAGTGATGGGCAACGTCGCGCGCCAGAAACTCGACGAGGAGCACGTCCACGCCCCCATCTCTGAGACCGAAGACTGGGTTCGCGAGGGAGCGGAGGCTGCGATCAAGCGGATTCTCTACGAAGCGGGCTATCCCGTGCAGGACCACCGCGAGCTGGAGGCCGGCGAGCAGCTAGACATCGAGCTCGGTGTCTCGCTGCGCGACTACCAGCAGACGTGGGTCGACCGCTTCGCCGAGGCCGGCGAGGGCGTCTTCGTTGGCCCGCCGGGTAGCGGAAAGACGGTCGCTGCGATGGGTGCGATGGCCCACGTTGGCGGCGAGACACTGGTGCTGGTTCCAAGCCGTGATCTCGCGCGCCAGTGGGCCGAGGCCATCGAGGAGTACACCTCGCTCGAACCGGACCAGATCGGCCAGTACCACGGTGGCCAGAAGAACGTCCGGCCCGTTACAATTGCGACCTACCAGATCGCGGGGATGGATCGCCACCGGTCGCTGTTCGACGACCGCGAGTGGGGGCTCGTCGTGTTCGACGAGTGCCAACACGTGCCCTCGGACGTCTACCGGCGGAGTACACACCTGCAGTCCCGGCACCGCTTGGGACTCAGCGCAAGTCCAATCCGCGAGGACGACCGTCAGACCGAGATCTTCACACTCGTTGGTCCGCCAATCGGCACCGACTGGCAGGCGCTGTTCGAAGCCGGCTTCGTCGCCGAACCGGAACTCGAGATCCGCTACGTGCCGTGGGGCGACGACGAGCAGTCAAACGCCTACGCCTCCGCCGATGGCCGCGAGCGGTACCGCATCGCCGCCCGCAACCGGGGGAAGATCGACGAGGTCCGATACCTGCTCTCCGCACACCCCGGCTCGAAGTCGCTCGTCTTCGTCGACTACCTCGAACAGGGACGTGACCTCTCCGACGCGCTCGACGTCCCCTTCCTCAGCGGGGAGACCCCTCATCACGAGCGCCGGCGGCTACTCGAGGAGTTCCGTCGCGACGAGCGCGACCTGCTGATCGTTTCGCGCGTGGGTGACGAGGGAATCGACCTTCCGACGGCGGATCTGGCGATCGTCGCCTCCGGACTCGGTGGCTCGCGCCGGCAGGGGACCCAGCGCGCGGGGCGGACAATGCGGCCGGCAGGTGGCGCGCTCGTCTACGTGCTCGCGACGCGCGGGACGCGCGAGGAGGACTTCGCTCGGCGGCAGTTGCAGCATCTCGGCCGAAAGGGGATGACGGTGCGTGAGGAGACTATCGAGCGGGAAGACGACGCGAGTGACGGACAATAGTACATCGAGGCACTCCGCTCGAGGGCAGCCAGATCGCCCTCGCTCTATTGTTGGCTATCTAAATCGCGATTTTACTAATCATAATTTTACTAATCACGATTTTACTAATCTGCATGTTCCAATCCGGCTTCGGTCAGCCAGTAACATGCAAACCGGAACACCGGGTCGAAACGAACGGTCAACAGGTCGCGACTCCTCGAGACGAGTCTGACAATCTGGCAATCCTCGACGGAAATCAAGACGCACGAGTCTGATCCGACCCTAGCCAACTTCCGCGAGCGGCGGCGTGTCCGCTTCGACTTCGTCGACTTCTTCAACCCGGTCGACGGCACGCACACCGACACCCGACTCGAGTTCGCGTCTCGCAAGCGATTCATCCGCAACGCGGTCAACGACGAACAGGCGTGCCTCGAGGTCGACGGTCGTCTCGTTCAGTGCGGGCGAGACGCCGCGAATATCGACCGTGTTGACAGCGTCGACCGCGCCGATTCGTTCGAGGACGTCGACCGCACCCTCCGCGAGGCTGCCAGCGGCACCAAGCGGCACGCGAACGGTGAGCGTTGCAACGACTGCAGTCTGGGTACTGTTCATGAGGCTCCCGTCGAGAGTCGAACTCGTGTTGGATCGTCGCTGCCGAGTCCCTGCGACGATCGGTGCCAGCCCAGTATGCTGCGGGAGCGGTGTGCCCCGCGCAGGTATCGCTGGCCGGCATCGCAGAGACAGACAGCCTCCGAGGGGAGACGGAGAGGCTGAGAAACGTCGCGGCGACCCCGACCGGCGAACACGTGCGCGGTGCGGACGGGGTCGAATCGACGGCGCGGTGCCGTCAGCGGTCCCGTCCACGACCACCGAGACGTCCATTTCCAGTGAGATAGACACTGGAGATGGACGCAAGCACTCCCTTGCCGACAGCGATGGCTGCCGGATGGCGAGTGCACGGTGGCGTGGTCGGGATCATCGGAACGATCGATACGTTGAGCGGCAGTGACATAATTGTTTCTCAGGTATGCTGTGGGTGGACTTACCACGACCTGAGAGGCCAGCACGCCGAGGACCGGTCGTCCAGACGGACTGTCACGCAGAGGCCAATATTCAAGGTCGCGTGTTCGGACTGTACTGATAATGACCGAGTCGCGCGCAGTCGGGGTGGGATGGCGGTGAGCGAGCAACGCGAGGTGCTCGTGGGCGAAACGGCCGACGGCACGGATCTACACCTGCCGGTCGTCGAACTGCTGACCGGCCGGGGATTCGTCACCGGCAAGTCCGGATCCGGGAAATCAAACACCGCTTCCGTCATCGCGGAGGAGTTGCTCGAGGCCGGCTTCCCCCTCCTCATTGTCGACACCGACGGCGAGTACTACGGCCTCAAAGAGGAGTACGAGATGCTCCACGCCGGGGCCGACGAGGAGTGTGACATCCAGATCGGGCCCGAGCACGCCGAACAGATGGCGACCCTCGCCTTAGAGGAGAACGTCCCCGTCATCCTCGACGTTTCGGGCTATCTGGACGAGGACGTTGCAAACGAGCTGTTGCGCAAGATCGCCCGCCAGCTGTTCGTCAAGGAGAAGAAACTCAAGAAACCGTTCCTGCTCGTCGTCGAGGAAGTTCACGAGTACATCCCCGAAGGCGGCGGCGTCGGCGAGACCGGCAACCTCCTGATCAAGATCAGCAAGCGCGGGCGCAAGCACGGCCTCGGCATCCTCGGCATCAGCCAGCGCCCCGCCGACGTCAAGAAGGACTTCATCACGCAGGCGAACTGGCTCGTCTGGCACCGCCTCACCTGGGACAACGACACCAAGGTCGTCGGCCGGATCATCGACACGGAATACTCGGAGATGGTCTCCGATCTCGACGACGGCCAGGCGTTCGTCCAGACCGACTGGACCGATATCGACGTCCGCAAGGTCCAGTTCCGCCGCAAGCGCACCTTCGACGCCGGCGCGACGCCCGGTCTCGACGACTTCGAGCGCCCCGAACTCAAGTCCGTCTCCGACGCCCTCGTCGGCAACTTACAGGACATCTCAGAACGCAAGGACCGCGAACAGGACCGCATCCACGAACTCGAGAACGAACTCGAGAAGAAAGAGAAACGAATCGAGACCTTAGAGGACGAACTCGAGTCGGCCCGCGACGTCTCGAGTGCGGCGAAGCAGATGGCCGACGCGCTGAGCGGCCGGAGTACGGTGCAGACGCAACTTGGCGGCGGAAGCGATGAGGAGTTGCGGCGATTGCACGAAGAGGTCGTCGAACTGGAGGATGAGCGGGACGAACTGGCGGACGAGCGAGATGCGTTGGAGACCGAGCGCGACGAACTACGCGAGCAACTCGAGTCCCGCGAGAAACGCATCGAGTCGTTCGAGGGGACACTCGAGTCGCGCGCGGAGACGGTAGCGAGTTTGCGGTCCCAGCGGGATCGGTTGCGGTCGCGGGTGCGAGAGCTGGAACGGGAGCTTCGTAGCGGCGAAACTGCGTCTACTGGTGTCGCTGCTGATTCAGACACAGCCTCCGCCGCTGAAGCGGAGTCCTCGACTGACACAATCGTGCAAGCGGGCGGCACGCCGGTCGAACTCGGCTACGTGACCGTCGACGACGAGGACGAGGACGAGGCGGACGGCGATACCAGTGACGACATCCACCCCCGATTTATCGTCGCTAACGACCAGGACGAGTACGACCTGCGCGATGTCGTCACGCTCTTCGAGACCACCTGGATCGGCGACCGGCTCCACCGTGCCAGCGAGGGCTCTCGCTGTACCGTCGAAACCGCCGCCCACGTGCTGGAGGTGCTCGCGCGCGAGGGTGCACTCGAGACGGAGCAGATCGCGAGCAGGGTCGATCGGTCGACGGTGGCAGTCCAGAGCCTGCTTTCGGAGCTCCGAACGGAGTCGATTCTCGATCGGACGGAGGTACGGTCGTACGAACTCGCGGGTCCAGTGCGGGCGAAGTTACACGCATTGGCGACCGACGAGTACGACGCGGAGGTTCCTGATGAACAGACAGGGAACGAGGACGCCGACGCCGATGGAGACGGAGACGGAGACGGGGACGGAGACGGGGACGAGGGCGATCAGACACAGAAAGACCACAAACAGGACCGGCGAGAAACTCACTCCCACTGAAGCGCATCACCGACCGACTCGAGTGCTGCCGAATCGACGTGCTGGTGGACCGGCAGTGTCACGATTTCTCGCGAGAGCCGGGTCGCCGTTTCGTACGCGGGATTCTCGAGGACGGTGCCGGCGAGGCGCGGCCAGGTATGGACGCCGTCGACGCCGACGCGCTCGAGTTCAGCGATGAACGCGCGGGCGTCGTCGGTTCGAACCGGAAACGCCTGGGGGCAGATGCCGTCAGGCAGCGAGTCGAAGACCGGGTCAAGGGTGTCGTAGTCGTCGAGAATGTGCCGCCAGATGCGGAAGTTGTCCCGCCGCGTCTGCCGAATCTCCGTGGGGTCGATATCGTTCGCGAGGTAGGCTGAAAGCGTTGACATCTGTGTCTTCCACGCTTCGTACCGGTCTGCGGGGCTGCCGACGGTCGGCGTGGTGGAACCGCTACGTCGCCCGGTGAGTAACGCGTCGACGGAGTGGCGGACAGGTGGTGCCGTGTCGAGGAACTCCTGAATTACCGATTTGAGGATATACCGACAGTCAGACGCGTCGACGCGCCCGCGGATACCCGCGAGCGGCGACGGTTCGTAGCGGTCGCTGACCGATTCGTCGGTACAGTAGAGAATCGCTCCGTTCGGAATCGGCAGCAGTTTCCAGAGACTCGTGATGCCGATGTCGCCGCGGGTTCCGAGCAGTGTGCCGTGGTCGACGCTCAACGGGGCGTGGGCGTTGTCGTCGATGTGGTAGCAGTCGGCGTCTGCAACGATTGACTCGAGTTCCGCGAGGCCAGGCTGGGGAAAGCCGAAGTAGTTTACCGACATGACGGCGAGCGTGTCTTCGTCCAGCCGTCGCTCCAGGTCGACGAAATCTGGGGCGAGCGTCGGTTCGACGGCGTAGTATCGCGGCTCTACCTCGAGTTCGCGAAGTGGTTCGACGACGCCGTCCGGCAGGTACGCCGGGACGAGCACGTTCTGTGAGCGGGCCCCGTCGACGAGTCCGGCGAGTCCGTCTCGTAGTGCGACCTTTCCGGAACCGTAGAAGTGATACTCGTCGGCGTAGCGGTCGATGAACCGTTCAATGCCGGTTGGCTGCTGGGTCGGCAGCGATGTCACGAGCAACGATGGTGTCCCGCTATCATCGATTTGAAAGCCAGCTCGCAATCCTTGCCACCGATACACACATCACGCATGCGTGATTGCCGGTGCGGGCCTTAGTGATGCGGCCGATACAGTCGACAGCGGTCGCGAAAGCCGAACTTACGGCGACGAATCGATTCGTCGATTGCCGACGGCTTCCCGCTGCAGACCGGGCTTACAGGTCACAAGAGTTCGCATAACAAAGCCCGGACGCCGAAACATGTCATCCATGGACGATTCGACAGACGAACCTGGGCTTCGATTGCTGGTCGTCGGTCTCGACGCCGGCTGTCGGCCAATTCTCCATCGACTGTTCGAGAATGGCGAGGTTCCGACGCTCCAGCAACTGTTCGACAACAGCGCTAGCGGGCCACTCGAGTCCCAGATTCCGCCGTGGACGGCCAGCGCCTGGCCGTCGATGTACACCGGGAAGAACCCCGGCAAACACGGCGTCTTCGACTTCCTTTCTTTCGATGGCTACGACTGGGACGTGGTGAACTCGACGCACGTGCGCGAACGCCCTGTCTGGGAACTGCTCTCCGACCACGGCATCTCGAGTGTCGTCGTCAACGTGCCGGTCACCCACCCCGCACGGGAGTTCGACGGCGCACTGATTCCGGGGATGACCGCACCCGAAGACCCCGACTGCCATCCGGAAGGGATACTCGAGGACGTGAAGCTCGCCTGCGGTGACTACCGGATCTACCCCCAGAGCGGTCCCGAACCGGACCGATCGATCGAGGGCTACGAACGGACCCTCGAACTCCGCGGGAAAGCGTTTCGCTACCTCTGTCGGCGCATCGAGCCCGGCTTTGGCTTTCTCCAGTTCCAGCTCACTGACTCCGTCTTCCACGAACGTCCGGGCGACAAGAAGGCCATCGAGGCAGTCTACCGCGAAGTCGACCGCCAGCTCGAAGCAACACTCGAGGAGACCGACCCCGACAACATCCTGGTCGTTAGCGACCACGGGATGGGGCCCGTCTCCGGCCCCGAGTTCCGGGTCAACGAATTCCTGCGCGACCAGGGCTACCTGGACGGCCAGAAGGGCGGCGAGGGAATGCCAAACTGGTCGACCGCCTGGGAGAACGATCTGCTGGAAGGCGAGGACGCGAGCGAGCACGAGGCGGGCGCGGTAGAACGGGCGATGAACGCCGCGGCCAGGGTCGGGATCACGACCCAGCGCGTTGCGAGTGCACTCGAGTACGTCGGGCTCAAGGAGCCGATCGGGCGACGGGTACCCAACGATATGATCCGTGCGGCGAGCGAGCAGGTCGACTTCCCGAATTCGATGGTCTACATGCGCTCGAAGAGTGAGCTTGGGTTACGGATCAATCTCGAGGGGCGCGAGCCGAACGGGCAGGTGCCAGCTGATGACTACGAGCGGGTGCGAGACGAGGTGATCGACGCGCTGGCGGACGTGCGAACGCCGGACGGTGAGCCGGTGTTCGACGCCGTCGCGCCGCGGGAAGCCTACTTCGACGGCCCGTACGTCGAGCACGCGCCGGATATCGTCACCGTCCCGGCCGACTTCGATACAGCCGTCGCCGCCGACCTCGGACAGGCGCAGTTCGGCGAGCCGATGGAGGCCTGGAACCACAAGCAAACCGGCGTGGTGGCGACGTCAGGCGAGGCGTTCGACGAGCGTGCCGGCGTCGCGGGTGCGACGATCTTCGATATCGCACCGACGATCTGCTCGCTGTTCGACGTGCCCATCGATGCCGAGATGGACGGGACCACACTTCCGGTGATCGAGGAGAGTTCGCGCACGGAGTACCCGGCCTACGAACCCGACCCGATCACCGTGACCGACGACCGGGCGGTCGAAGACCGTCTCTCTGATCTGGGGTACCTATGAGTATCGAGATTACCGAACTCGACCCGTGGCAAGACGCCGACGAGTGGGACCGGTACGTCGAGCGCTCGGACGGGACGAACCCGTTCTTTCGTGCGGACGCGATCCGGCTGCAGGCACAGGACACGGAGACGACGCCGCACCTGCTCGTCGGCTTCAAGGGCCAGGAGGCGGTCGGCATCTTTCCGATCTTCGAGTTCACCAGAGGACCGGTCACGGGCGCGTTTTCGCCTGCCCCGCAGTCGTGGTCGTGTTACCTCGGCCCCGCCCTACTGAACGTCGACAAGCTCAAACAGCGCAAGGCTGACCGGCGAATCAAGCGCTTCCTCGAAGGCTGTTTCGAGTGGCTCGAAACCGAACTCTCGCCGCTGTACACCCAGTTCGCCGCCGCCGAGTTCGACGACGTTCGCCCGTTCGTCTGGAACAAGTACAACGTAGAGCCGGAATACACCTACGTCGTCGACCTCGAAGGCTCCGAAGACGATCTCCTCGACCGATTCAGCAGCGACGCACGGAGCAACATCCGAAACGCCGACGAGGACGCCTACACCATCGAGGAGGGCGACACCGACGACGTCGAACGAATCGTCGAGCAGGTCGCCGCCCGCTACGAGAACCAGGGGCGCGCGTTCCACCTCAGCCCAGAGTTCGCCCGATCACTTCACCGCACGCTTCCCGACGGTTCGCTCCGTCCCTACGTCTGCCGCGTGGATGGTGAGTTTCTCGGCGGTATTCTCGTCGTTGAGTCCAAGACGACCCGCTACCGGTGGCAGGGTGGTGTCAGACCCGACGCAGACACCACCGTCAGCACCGATCTCGCCATCAACGACCTCCTCGACTGGCACGTCATGCGCGACGGTCTCCGGGATGGACTCGAGTACTACGATCTCGTCGGGGCGGGTGTGCCGAGCATCAACCGCTACAAAGCGAAGTTCAACCCCCGCCTGGTGACGAACTACGTGATCACCTCGGGGGCGTTCGGGTTCGATCTGGTGGTGGATCGATATCGGAAGTATCGGTAACCGGTTCGAGGCTCCTGTTCGACTATTTAGCACCACCTACTGCTCGGCGATCCGGTACTTCGACTGCCGTGCATCCTGCAAACTGACTCGACTGTCGACGTGCTCCGCGTTCTCCAGTTTGCCGAGCGCGTAGCGAACCGTCCGCGAACACAGCCGCGACTCCGCGGCGAGTTCCTCTTGAGTGAGTGAGCCCTCGTACTCGAGTACCTTGTAGACGAGTTTGGCGCTTGGCGGGAGGTCGGTGAGGGTGGTGCTCGGGTCGGGCGCTGACTCGGATTCGGATTCGGCTTCGGATTCGAGTTCCGGATCTGGATCTCGGTCTGGTTCGGCGTCGGGCTCGGAGTCAGTGGCACTCATAGTCAACTGTCTCGGCGTACCTCGTGGCGCTTCTATACCGTTTCGACGGTTCAGAATCATAGGATTGTGCTAACCGAAAGTTGGTGGTCCGTTCTTTGCAACGCAACGACCGACGACACTCGTTTACACGAGCGAGCGCTGTTAACCACAACATAGTAAGGCGCTGGGTCGCGTCACGACCGGTATGTTCGGAACGAGTGGCATCCGCGGGACGGTCGGCGAGGAGGTAACGGCAGACCTCGCACTCGCTGTCGGCCGAGCGGTTGCTTCGGATGGGTACGACACGGTCGTCCTCGGACGAGACGTCCGCGAGAGCGGCCTGCTGCTAGTCGACGCGGTCGCGGCCGGCCTCCGTGAGTGCGGCGCGGACGTGATCGAGGTCGGGGTCGCGGCGACGCCGACCGTCGCCCGCGCGATCGACCACCTCGACGCAGACGCCGGCATCGTCGTGACGGCCTCGCACAACCCGAAGACGGACAACGGCCTCAAGCTCTGGACGCCCTCGGGCAAGGCGTTCGGTCCCGACCAGCGCGACGAAATCGAACGCCGGATTCACGAGTCTGACTACGACCTTGCCGCCTGGGACGAACTCGGCACGCGCCGGCAGTATGAAGACGCGACCGAGCATCACGCGGCACAGCTCGCGGAAGCGGTCACCATCGAGGGCACCCCACATGTCATCGTCGATATGGGCAACGGGGCTGGCGGAATCACTGCCTCTGTCCTCGACGGCCTCGGCTGCACCGTCGAAACGCTAAACGGCCAGCCTGACGGCTCGTTCCCCGGCCGGCCGAGCGAGCCGAACGCGGAGACGCTCGACTCTCTCGCTGCAATGGTCGAGCACACCGACGCGGATCTCGGGATTGGCCACGACGGCGACGCGGATCGGATGATGGCGGTCGACGAGACGGGAACGTTCGTTCCGAAAGACGCGTTGCTCGCGCTGTTCGCCCGCAAGGCAGCGGCTGACGGCGACCGGGTCGCTGCACCGGTCGATACGAGTCTCGCGGTTGACGACGCGCTCGCGGCCGTTGGCGCGTCAGTCACGCGGACGCAGGTCGGTGACGTCTACGTCGCAGAGCGAGCAACCGAGGACGACGTAACCTTCGGTGGCGAGCCCAGCGGGGCCTGGATCTGGCCAGCGGAGACGCTCTGCCCGGATGGTCCGCTCGCAGCCTGCAAGCTGGTCGAGTTCGTCGACACAGCGGGCCCACTCTCCGAGCTCGCGGGCGAAATCGAACAGTACCCAATTCGGCGCACATCGATCGAGGTGGCGGAGAAAGAAGCAGTGATGGCAGCCGTGCAAGAGCGCGTGACCGAGGCCTACGACGACGTAGACACGCTGGATGGGGTCCGCGTCGAGACGGACGAGGGCTGGTTCTTGCTCCGTGCGAGCGGGACAGAACCGCTCGTCCGGGTGACGGCGGAAGCCCGCTCTGCAGCCGCCGCCGAGCGCGTCTTCGACGAGGCACAGACGCTGGTCGAAGACGCGATCGATGCGGTTGGGATCACAGAGCAGTAACGGGATAGCGATGTGTTCGGCGGTTTTTCGGACAGTTGGCTCCTCTACTTGTTCTGGCTTTGCTGACTCTCCCGATTCTCCTGGCCCTCTCGACCCTCTCGGCCCTCTCGACCCTCTCGGCCCTCTCGGCCCTCTCGACTCACCTGACTGCCCCCTCGCATAGCCTGCTGTCTCATCTCACTCACCTGCTCCTTCCCCTGCAAAACGCGGCGGGCATACCAGAACAAGTGGCGCAAGCCGGTGAGCGGTGAGAAGACAGTGATCGCTGTGGGCTGACAGCGGAATGTGCACTCGAGTGGAGCGGGCTGGGAGTGGAGCGGCTGGGTGTGAGGCGAAGAACAGTGAGTGAGAAAGTGAGACGTGGGTACAAGAAAGCGAGATCGGAGGGGGAAGAAAATCGAGAGAGGAGGTAAGCCGTCCATCAGACGAAAGTGAGGAGTCGATGAGCACGACCTCCCCAGTCGGGTGGTGGGACGGGAACGCAGACGGGCGATCCTGCCACGGAGCCGCATCTTCTGGTGTCTGTTACGGTGTCTGTTACCGTCTTTCGACGTATTTGTGCGTCTAGCGCTCCTCTTCGGGGATGAAATCGGAGGTCTTCATCTCGCGATACGTCGCACAGTCGGGGCAAGCGTGGACGACGTCGCGATTGTCACCGAAGACGCGAGCGAACTGGCGGGTGACCTGGTTGCCGCAGTTGACACAGCGGGGGGCGCTCGTTTGCTGGCGAGACGTCATCGGCGTCCACTTCGCATCAGTTGGTTCCGTCGACATCATCAGGCCGTAGCCACAGAAGGGTATTTAATATAGACCGCATAACTCGATTTCTGGACGGTAGCACCGCCGTTTATACCGAATTTACCCGGTTCCACCTGGTTGTGGAAATCGACACTGTAACCGGTTCTACGTTGCGAAATTCAATATTTCCTGAACGTAATGGCTCGTTTTACTGGCCATTCTCGCCACAGTTTCAGATTCGAGTGGCGTTCGCCAGCGCCGCTGGTCGAGCGAGTCGCTGTCAGTTTCACTACGGGTGAGCGTGGCGCTCAGTTGGTGCCACTTGTGGTCTGTCCAACACCAGCGATATCGACTGTGTCGAACGCTGTGAACTGTTTTTCTCACGCTCCGTTCGTTCGATTAGATGCTGTATATTTATCCCCGACATCGCCGTAGGTCAGGGTCATGAAAGCAGTCGTTCTCGCAGCGGGAGAGGGCACCAGGATTCGGCCGCTCTCCGGGTCCGTCCCGAAACCGATGTTACCAGTCGCCGACCGACCGCTCGTTGCCCACACCGTCGACGCCGCGATCGACGCCGGGGCCGAGGAAATCGTCCTCGTCGTGGGCTACGAGGCTGAAACCGTCAGAGCGCACTTCGACGACAGCTATCGTGGGGTCCCGATCACCTACGCCGTCCAGGAGGGCCAGGACGGCACCGCGGACGCCGTCAACGCCGCGAGCGAGCACCTCGACGGCCCCTTCGCGGTCCTCAACGGGGACAATCTCTACGACCCTGCCGCGATCGACGCGCTCTTCGACGCCTGCCCCGCCGTCTGCGCCGTCGAGGTCGAGAACCCGAGCAACTACGGCGTGCTGAGCACCGAGGACGACACCATCGTCGATATCGTCGAGAAACCCGCCGATCCGCCAACGAACCTCGCCAACGCCGGCGCGTATGCCTTCCCCGAGCGCGCCCGCGAGTGGCTCGAGGTCCCCGCCAGCGAACGCGGCGAACACGAGATCACGGACGTCCTCGCTCGGGTCATCGACGAGTTCGCGGTCACCCCGGTCACGACC
This sequence comes from Natrialba magadii ATCC 43099, assembly GCF_000025625.1. NCBI lineage: Archaea > Methanobacteriati > Methanobacteriota > Halobacteria > Halobacteriales > Natrialbaceae > Natrialba > Natrialba magadii. The sequence continues at coordinate 3,147,598 of NC_013922.1, forward strand.
GATCGCTGGATGGATGTTGGCCGCCCGTGGGAACTCCTCGAGGCCAACGAGTGGAAGCTCGGCGACCTCAACCGGCGCATCGAGGGCGAGGTCAGCGACGCGGCCCAACTCGAGGGCGACGTCGTCGTCGAGGAGGGTGCAACGGTGAAGCCGGGCGTCCTGATCGAAGGACCAGCGCTGATCCGCTCGGGTGCGACGGTTGGGCCGAACGCGTACATTCGCGGGGCAACGCTCGTCGACGAGGACGCGTCGGTCGGCAACGCGGTCGAGATCAAAAACAGCGTTCTCTCTCGTGGAACGTCCGTCAGCCACCTCTCCTACGTCGGGGATAGTGTGCTCGGCCGCAACGTCAACTTCGGTGCGGGGACGACGGTCGCCAACCTTCGCCACGACGACGAGGCGATCAAGTTCACCGTCAAGGGCGAGCGGCTCTCGACGGGACGCCGGAAGTTCGGCGTCGTCGCCGGCGACGGGGTCAAAACGGGGATCAACACGAGTCTGACGCCGGGTCTGAAACTCGACGCCGGCGCGACGTCGCGACCGGGTGAAGTGGTCGAACGAGATCGATAGACCGGTCCTGTTCCTTCCCCAACACTGTCGAAATCGATGAAACCGTTGAAACCCCCGAAGCCGACGTTCCCAGGGGCCGATTTTATGTAACCTGCTCCGGCTAGTCACAGTGGAGGAGTGTCGGTCAGTACCACACCGTTGCTCGATCGTCGCTCTTCCAGCCCACTCGAGTTCGACATCACTCGAGTATGGGTCACGATCACCCGGCGCTGCGCGGAGCCGGGGCTACGGGGGTGGCCTCGGCTCCGGTAGCTGCCGTTTCTCGTCACCTGTACTCTTGTCCTGACCGCAAAACAGCACAGAACTGCCGTGGGCAGCGGTCGCTGCACGTTCGCTACTCGACCGTGACGCTCTTGGCGAGGTTCCGCGGCTTGTCGATCGGCCGATCGAGCAGCTCCGCCGCGTGGTAGGAGACGAGCTGGAGCTGCACGTTCGCGAGCAGCCCCGCCAGTTCGTCGTCAGCGTCGGGAATCTCGAGATGCTCGTCTGCGACCTCGGCCGCGCGGTGTCCCTCGGGACAGACCGCGATGACCGGCGCACCACGTGTCTGGGCTTCCTCGGCGTTCTTCAGCGTCTTCTCGTCCTCCTCGCCGGTGAAGACCGCGAACACCGGCGTATCCGGCGTTACCAGCGCGAGCGGCCCGTGCTTGAGTTCGCCCGAGGCAAAGCCCTCTGCGTGTTCGTAGGTAATCTCCTTGAATTTGAGCGCGCCCTCGAGTGCAACCGGATAGCCGAGGCCGCGACCGATGAAGAAGTACGACTGGCTGCCCTGGTATTGGCTCGCAATGTGTGCAGCGTCGTCTGTGGCGAGCAGGTCCTCGAGTTGGCCCGGCATCTGGGCCAGGTCGGGGAGTAGTGACTGCAGGTCCGCCGGAGTCTCGTCGCGGGCATCGGCGGCGATCCGCTGGGCGAGCAGTGTGAGCATGACGGCTTGCGAGGAGAACGTCTTGGTTGCGGCGACGCCGATCTCGGGGCCGGCGCGGATGAACAGCGTGTCGTCAGCTTCGCGGGCGGCGGTCGAGCCAACGACGTTCGTGACCGTGAGCGTGTCGGCACCCGCTGCGGTCGCCTGCCGGAGCGCACTCAGCGTGTCTGCCGTCTCGCCGCTCTGGGTGACCGCGATTACGAGTGTGTCGTCGTCGACCGGCGGTGCCGTCACGCTATACTCGTTCGCGAGCAGCGCCGTCGCGTGGATGCCGGCCTGATTCAGCGCGACCGAGCCGTACAGGGCAGCGTGATAGGACGTCCCGCAGGCGATGAGCTGGACGTTCTCGACGCCGTCGAACGTCCCCGGCGGGAAATCCTCGAGCGCGATTCGCCCGTTTTCGGGGTCGATTCGGCCCTCGATGGCCTGGGCGAGCGCGGTCGGTTGCTCGTGAATCTCTTTGAGCATGAAGTGGTCGTACTCGCCCTTGCCAGCCTGTTCGGGGTCCCACTCAACGGTCTCGAGTTCGCGCGAGATTGACTCGCCTGCGAGGTCGGTAAACTCGACGCCCTCCACGTCGATAATCGCTACGTCACCGTCCTCCAGATAGGCGACGGTGTCGGTGTACTCGAGGAACGCCGGCACGTCGCTGGCGAGGAAGAACTCGTCGTCCTCGACGCCGACGACGAGCGGGGAGCCCTTGCGAGCAGCGTAGAGAACGTGTTCGCCGTCGACCATCGCGGTCACGGCGTAGCTCCCCTCGAGTTCGTCGATGGCACGACGGAATGCGGCCTCGCTTTCCATGCCTTCGTCGAGGTAGTACTGAATGAGGTGTGGGATAACTTCGGTGTCGGTATCGCTCGTGAACGTGTGGCCACGCTCGCGGAGCCACGTTTTGAGCCCAGCGTAGTTCTCGATGATGCCGTTGTGGACGACGGCGACGTCTTCGGTGCCGTCGGTGTGTGGATGGGCGTTCTCGTCGGTCGGCGGCCCGTGAGTCGACCAGCGCGTGTGACCGATGCCGACGTTACCCTCGATGTGGCGCTCTCCAATCGAACTCTTTAGCTCCTCGACCTTCCCAGAGCGTTTCTGGACGGCGATACCGGAGCCGTTCTGGACCGCGATACCGGCGGAGTCGTAGCCACGATACTCGAGATTCTCCAGCCCGGTCAGGAGTGTATCCAGTGCGTCGTCAGTGCCGACGTGACCGATAATGCCACACATTAGCAACTCACCAGTGAGTAGGGGTCTGTGGTCGCAGTTTCGTGTCTGTACTCGAACGCAATCTCGAACTCGGGCCGACCGTGCCTGTGTTCGGATCCACATTCGCCAGTCCCGCAGCTACCTGCGGGCTGGGACCGGGAGTCGGACCGGAAGCGAGAGCTGGATGAGCGAGACGACCGACGGCGAATCGATCGGTCCCCTGTCCCGATCCGGTGGGCGTTGGAACGGTGCGCGGACATAGTAGCTTCTCAATCAGGCCGAACCCATTACTATAGATTGACTACTCAGGACAGTCACAGCGACAGGTACTGCCAGTTCTTCACTACTCTCCGACAGTGTTCCGGCCGTGACCGTTCTACGTTCGTGAACGACTTTCTGAAAAACGTTCTCTCTGCTGGCAATTTCTCCGAACACCCACACTGAACCTGCACGACTTCGAGGGTATGTCAACCAAACATGCGAGGGAGACCCGAGTATGGCACACCGAACGATGGTGTACGCGCTGCCGAACGTCCAGTTATGGCGTGGAAACAGCAGGATGAATGGGGGTGGTCGGAGCACGACTCAGTTGGCGATGACCAGCGCGACGTGCCGTCGGCAATCGGCTACAAAACTGGCGAGTAGCGAGTCAATAGTGGGACAATCGGTCGCCCCTCCAGTTTCGATTCCACGGACGGGACGAAATTGGTCACTCATCGATATTTGCCGATCGAAATCCTGCATTTTATTAACTTCCTCCCCCGTTTGTCGCGATGAGTACGCCGTTCCCTCTCGAACGACGACAAAAGTTGCATAACTTGCCGGAACTATCGAGCAGTTGCTGTTACCAACCGCTATACAGTCGCCTCATCGATGCTCTCACCACTCGTCGTCGAACCGGTCTCTCTCCCGCTCGAGGAACCCGTATTCGTCTTTACGGCCGCTATGGTCGTCTTCCTCGTCGGGCCGCTCCTCGTCAAACGATTCGGCCAACCTGGTATCGTCGGCATCGTGCTCTTTGGCGCGCTCATTGGTCCGGACGCACTCGAACTCGTCGAGCACTCGGACGCGATCGAACTACTCGGTGAGGTCGGCCTCGTCTATCTGCTGTTCACTGTCGGGCTAGAACTCGACATTCGGACGTTCAAGGAGGCACCGGAGAACGCGACGTTGTTCGGACTGGCGAGTTTCTTCATTCCGTTTCTCGTCGGGACGTTTGCCACACACACGATTCTCGGGTTGCAACTCGAGGGCGCACTCCTGCTGTCTGCGGTGTTCGCTTCGCATACGCTTCTGGCGTACCCGGTCGTCAACCGACTCGGCGTCACGAAGAATCGGGCCGTTGCGGCCGTCTTCGGTGGCATTCTCTTCACCGATACGCTCGCGCTCGTCGTTCTCGCGGTCGTGACGGGTGCCGTCGAGGACGGGTTCTCGTTCCTGCTGTTCGGTGAGGTCGCCCTCTCGATCGTCCTTCTGTTCGGCAGCGCCTGGCTCGTGGTCCCGCCGGTCTCGCGGTGGTTCTTCCAGAACTTCAGCCAGGAGAGTTACTTCGAATTCCTCTTCGTCATGGCGGCAATCTTCGCTGCGGCGACGCTCGCAGAGATCCTCGGCCTCGACGCGATTCTGGGGGCGTTCGTCGCCGGGATTGCGATCAACCAGCTCATTCCGCAGGGTGGAACGTTGATGAACCGGATCGAGTTCGTCGGGAACGCCTTCTTCATCCCGTTCTTCCTGCTCCACGTCGGGATGCTCGTCGATCCGACAGTTATCATGGCTGGTCCAGAAACGCTGCAAATTACGGCCCTGGTCGTCGGCATTATGGTTGCCACAAAAGGGGCCGCCGCTCTCCTCGTTTCGAGGATACAGGGCTATACACCGAACGAGCGAAACGTCATCTTCGGACTGTCGACTGGACAGGCCGCGGCCGCACTGGCGATTACCCTCATCGGCTTTGAGATTGGGCTGTTCACCGACGAAATCCTCAACGCCGTCGTGTTGTTGTTGCTCGTGACGGCGGTTTTGAGCCCGTGGGTCACCGAACGTGCCGCGACGAAACTCGCCTACGAGAGCGAGGTCGGCGAGGACGACGGCGACGGCCGCGACCCCTCGATCCTGCTCCCGCTTTCACACCACGCCAATCTCCAGCACCGGCTCCTCGAACTCGCGTTCGTGCTCAAGGGCGACCGCAGTAGCGAGCCGATCAACGCAATGACCGTCGTCCAGCCCGACGGTTCCACACCGACAGAAAAGCAGGTCGCCAGCGTCCAGTCCGATCTCAACGAGCTCGCGGCCGCCGGCAGCGCCGCAGAGGTCCCAGTCGAGACCGAGACCCGCGTCAACCACAACGTTGCGTCCGGAATCGTCCAGGGTGCCGTCGAGGTGCAGGCAAACCAGATCCTCATGGGCTGGGACGCAGGCGAGAGCTTCCGCCATCGCATCTTCGGGAGCATCATCGATCAGGTCCTGGAGCAGACGACGCTTCCCGTCCTGATCTCTCGGCTCGGTCACCCGATCAACACGACGCGCCGGCTCTTCGTCGTCGTCCCGCTCGGCGCGGACCACCACGAGGGCTTCTACGAGGCCGTCCACATCGTCAAGCGCCTCGCCTCCAATCTCGGTGCCGAACTGAACGTGATCGTCATCGAGGGCTCTGCCCATCAGTACGAACAGCTGTTCGACCTCGTCGAGGAAGATACCCCAGCCGAGTTCGACGAAATCGATAACTGGGGGCGGCTCCTGCCGCGACTCGAGAGCCAGACTGAAGACGACGACCTGATCGTCTCTATCGCACCGCGTCGCGGTGACGTCGGCTGGCACTCCGAACTCGAGGACCTCCCGGCACGTCTCGCCGAGTTGCCACCGGAGTCGTTCATCACGATTCACCCGCGACAGGGCGAGCCGGAGTACGACCGCCAGTACCTCCGGCTGAAGTGAGGAAGTGGGGAAGTGAGGAAGTGAGAAAACAATTCAGCCGAAAAACACGTGCGAACCCGTTGCAGAGCAGGTTCGAACCGCCACACCTATGCGTGGTCCCGACCCAGGTATCCTATGGGTTTTGGTAGCTACGACGAATCCGAGCAGCAGCAACAGACGACCGACGACGATGACGATGTCGAAGCGGTCAACGTCCACCAGAACGACCACGACGGTCAGATGTCCTTCGAATCCGACGTTTCAACCGACGAACTCGTCTCCCAGCTCGGCGAGATGCGAGACGACGACGGCGACGACGAGTAACGGCCGTTTGCTCACTTCGTGTTTTCGCAGCTCCGTCTCTTCGTACTCGAGTACCCCTGTTTCCACGATCGCTCGTCGATAGTTGCCGCTGACCGGTGACGAGGAGAGTAGTTGTATAGTAACAACTGCAACTCGTTACACACTGATCGCACAGCCCACTCGCGGGTCACGTTGTTCCGCGTTCGCTGTGTCGCGGTTCTCACTCACTTCGTTCGCTCGCGGGTCACGTTGTTCCCCGCTCGTCGTCCGCGGTTCTCACTCACTTCGTTCGCTCGCGGGTCACGTTGTTCCCCGCTCGCGGTCCGCGGTTCTCACTCACTTCGTTCGCTCGCGGGTCACGTTGTTCCCCGCTCGTCGTCCGCGGTTCTCACTCACTTCGTTCGTTCCGAACCGCGCTCGCTCCGAACCGCGCTCGCTCCGAACCGCGCTCGCTCCGAACCGCGCTCGCTCCGAACCGCGCTCGCTCCGAACCGCGCGCTCGTCGTGCGATCAGGCGTGCATTGACTTGCAGTGGCTACTATAGAATAGCCTCCGACACGCAGCGTCGCTACGCGATCGTCGCGCCACAAAGTTCGCCGATTGCACGGCGAAGACGCTGTGACACCGCAGACTTCGAGACACCGAGCCGGTCCGCGAGTTCGTCCTGCGAGATGCCACGTGGTACGTCGAAGTACCCTTCCTGGTAGGCGACCAGCAGGAGTTCTTGCTGTTTCTCCGTGAGTGCGACGACGCCGTCGTCCTCGTCGTCGGAGACGCGGAGGTGCTCGACGGCGACGGACATCCCGCGCGTGCGACACTCGTCGTTGAACGAGACAAGCGAGTCTCGGTTCGGGAATCGAAGCTGTACGAGCCAGCCGTCGCGCGTACTGGTGATCTCGAGTACTCGGCCGTTCGTGTCGGTCGCGATCGGCATGAACGTCAGCGCGCGCTCGGTCAGCGTAACCCGGTAGACGCGCCTGTCAGGGTAGCGATCGACGAGTACGGGGTCGGTAATCGTGGGATCCTCCGCGAGCGCGCCCTCGAAGCCGTCGAACTCGGTGCCGTAGACGGTAACGAACAGCACGGTGCGGTCCGTCGTCGTCCAGTATTCCGGTTCGACAGTGACGTCGAGTGCGCGTCGAAGCGTTGGGCGAAGCACGAGATCGGCGTGCTCGAGGCGCAGTTGCGCCACGATTCCACCATCCGCCTGTGATCGGAGGACGTCACACTGGGCCTCGCCCGGCGGCGAGGGTGGGCTGTCAGTCGTCGTCTTCGGTTCCGAATCGGTCTCAGCCGACGTCTCGCCGTCGGTGAGATCGAGACTCACGCATCACTCCCCCATCCGTGTGGATGGCTGTCGTAAGCTGTTGTTACCGGACGATCGCTCATTACGTACGAGATTCGACGCGACTTACATGGACGTGCCAGCTAGATAGCAACATCGGTTAGAAACGCGATACAATATGTATTCATCCGTCGAAAGACGTGAGCGTAGCGCTGCGAAAGAAACAGTGAATTATCGCTCGCACACGCCTGGCAGTTGTGGCTAAGAGTGGACTACAGATGGGTAATACGATATTACGCAGGGATTCGAACGGCTTCGAACCGGTTTCACACCGACCCACCATCACTCGACTGCGTCGAACAGCAAGTCGAAGAGCTTCCGCTGTGCCGTTCGGAGGTGGCGACTGAACGTTGGCTGCGATACATCGAGTGACGCTGCGATTTCCTCGCCCGTACTCTCGCGAGGCCACGCGAAAAACCCGCCGTAGTACGCCGCCTCGAGCGTCCGCCACTGCCGATCCGAGAGCCGATCGCGCAGTTCCGCATCAAACGCCCGCGTGGGCCGTGGCCGTGCATCTCGCTCGCGTCGAGCGACCAGCCGTGTACTCTCAGCAGTCGCCTCGAGTCGTTCGACGATCGATCTCACCGGGCTCGTTTCCGAGTCTGGTCCGGGAACCGTCAGCACCAACCGTGTCCGCCCATCGAGTGGCACTACTGATCGGAGGACACCACCGTGGTCCGCGAGGATATCCGCAATCGTCTCCGACTCGAGTACGAGTTCGATTGGGGGGCCGTTTCCGGTGTTGGTGTTGTTGGTGTGGATGTCCGTTCCTGTGCCCATGTCGGTGTCGTCACCGGCTCCAGTCTGTGCATCCCGATTACTGACGAGTCGCGCGCGTGTCACCCCGTCGAGTTCGGTCGCCGACTCGAGGAGTGCCGACAGCGAGTCGCCCGTCTCATCAGCGGGTACGCTTTCGGCGGGCTCGGTGTCTAACTCACGAACCGTACAGTAGAGTGCTGACCCGCCATCGGGTCGTGGAACGACTGCCCGCACGTCGAGCCCTCGGCCGAGACGGCCTGCGACGCTCGTTATCGGATCGGTCGACTCGTGGAGGACGACCTCGAGTTCGGTCACACGGTCGGTGAGCAGCGCCTGCGTTCGTGCAAGCGCGCTGAGCGCGTAGCCTGCAACGTCTCCCAGCCGGCGATACGACTGCTGTGCACGCTCGTCGAAGGCGTTCGGACGGTCGGCGTAGACGGTAAACACGCCGTAGCTGATCCCACCGTACTCGACCGGCACGCTGACCGCCGAGCGAACGCCGGACTCGAGTAACGTCTGGTGCCACGACTGGGTTGCTGGTTCGAGGTCAGCGTCATCGAGTGTGGCAAGATCGTCGACGACGGCGGGTGTTTGGGTTGCTGCTGCGCGGGCAGTGGGGTCTGTGGCGGCTGTATCGATGGTGATCGATGGCTGTGGCTGTGGTTCGGTTTCGGTGTCGAATGCTGTTTGGCCCTTGCCCTCACCCTCGCCCTTGCTCTCGCCCTCACCCTCTCTCGCTCCGTCGCTCTCACCCACGTGAGTCCCGTCGGTCGAACCCGCCCAGCGCTGTGGAGTGACGGTTTCCGAGCCGGTTTCGATGCGGCCGAACCAGGCGAGTGTGGGGGTAGCGCCACTCCCCGCCTCACTCGTCGTCGGGAGCGACTGCCCCACGTCACAGAGCCGTTGTTCCACTGCACTCCGGCTCTCGGCTGTGAGCACCTCGCGTTCACCCGCCGTGACCGCATCAGCGTGCGAGAGTGTGGCTGCGAGCCGCTCGCGCTCGCGGTGACAGTCCTTGGTCCGGTCGCGTGCGACGGCGCGCTCGAGTGCGATGCTCCCCGCGGCAGCCAGTGCGGACACTGGTTCCGTCTCGAGTGCGTCGAACGCGAGCGGGTCGCTGCCGGTTGCGAGGATCACGTCGTTGTCGGTGATCGGGACGGCGAGGACGCGGGCTGCACGGAGTCCGGTCCGGTCGAGAAACGCGCTGGCAGTGGTGTCGTCGACGATGCGAACTGTGTGTGGGTGGTCGTCGGTGTCGGCGTTGTCGGCGCTGTCGGCGCTGTCATCGTCACCGTCGCCGTCCACACCCTCGAACGCCAACGCGAACGCGAGCGACGCCGGCTCAACCGGGGGCGGATCGAGCCGCGGAACGTCGGCTCCAGTCGCGAGTGCAACGGGACGGAACACCGACACTGAATCGTCCGCGGCCGAGCCCGAACCCGTCTCCGACTCCTCACGCCGGTACCAGCCAGCAAACTCGGCGTCCACCTCCGTGCGCAGCCCATCGACGACCGCCTGTTGAATGGCCGTTTGGGATGCCTGCTCTCGAAGCGACTCGAGTGCCGCCGTGAGCCGCGAAAGTGAGCCAGCGGCCGAGCGCTGGCGGTCGCGCACGACACAGAGGGTTCGCCCGGCGTCAGAAAGCGGGGCAACCAGCACGTCGACTCGCTGGCGGTCGCCGTGAGGTCCGAGGAGGTCTCCCTCGACGGGGTCCATCCACCGGAAGACCGGCGAGTCCGCCCGTTCACGAATCGTTGCGACGAGGTCGTCGTCGAACAGCGAGTGGATCGATGTGTCTGCGAGTGTGTCGGTGTTGATGCTGGTACCGGTGTCGGTGTTCATATCGGTAGCAGTGTCGGTATCGGTGTCGGTAGCAGCAAGTTCACGTAACGCCGTATTCGCAAACTCGATCGTTTCCCCATCGAGAACGGCAATTCCGTCATCGAGTGCGTGGACGAGTTCCTCGAAAAGTGCGAGTCGCTGTCTCTCTTCGGCGGGAGTCGACGCCGAGTCTGCGTCGTCAGCAGTACTGACACGCATCTCGTGGATACTGACCGTAAGGCCGTCCTCGCCCGGAGCGGCTGTCACGAGGAGTCGACCGTCGCTGTCGGACTGGGCTGCATCGGAGCGTGTCGCGGGTTCTCCCACCGATACCCCTGGCGGCGCTGGCGTCTCGAACTGCGCTCCCGAACCCTGGTCGCTGGCGTCGTGCAACCGCTCGACAAACGTCTCCCGTATCGCTGCCGGTAGGCAGTCCCAGATGACCGTGCCCTCGAGTGGGCCGCGTGCTCTCGACCACGCCTCCGCTGTTTCGTCCGTCTGCGCTGACCGCTCGCTCGGTGTGTCGCCGAGGAACCGGCGGGCGGCATCGTTCGCCCACCGGAGTTCCCAGTCAGGACCAAGCGAGCAGAGTGCGACCGGCAACTGATCGACGACAGCACGGTCGGGCGCGTCGTCAGCGTCGCCACTCTCGTCAACCTCGGCTGCCGCACCGACCGACTCGACCGTGGCAACGATACCCTCGAGTGCCGGGTCCGAGAGCCGGGACACGCAGGCGAGTTCGACGACGCGCCAGGTGCCGGCCGCCGTCCTGAGACGAACCTGCACGCGTTCGGTCGTACCGACTGCGCCGTCTGCGACAGTCCTGATAGTCTGGTGAAGCCCCTCGCGGTCGTCCGGGTGGACGAACGCGCTGAGGCGCTCCCCCTCGAGTACTGGTGGCGCGTGACCGGTCTGTGATTCGATGGCCGGGTTCACCGACCGGATCTCGCCCGTCTCCGTGAGAACCAGAACCGGCGTGGTCGTGGTTTCGAGGATCGTTTGAACGCGCGCGTGCTCGCGATTGCGTCGCTCCCGATCATCCGTTTTCTCGACCTGCTGTCGGCCAACGAGGCCGTCCACGCGGGCTGCGACCACCGCCGTCGGATCGGCTGGCGTCAGTACGTCGGTGGCACCGGCCGCGAGCGCCGCAGTCCCATTCTCGGGTGTCGTGAGCGCCAGGATTGGCGGCAGTCTGGCCACCGCACTGTCATCCTCGAGTGCAACGAGGGCTTCGAGCGGTGAGCGCTCCTCATCGGCGCTGTAGGCACAGACGAGACAGTCGACCGGCCGACTCGCTCCCTGCTGGCGCGTCGCATCGACGAGTCGCTCGCGTGCCGACCCGACGCTGTCGACGCTCTCGACCGAGACGGACTCGAGTGCATCTGCGAGCGCGGCGGCGGTGCGCTCGAGTGGTGCGGTGTCACCGACGACGAGAACGAGTGGGCGATCACCGACAGCCACAGAAGTGCTGTCGCGGTCGCTCATCGGCAACTCACCGCCGATTTCGGGGTTGGTAGTCCGCGTGAGCGAACTGGTGGTCGGCGACTGCTTCGGTATCGATACCGACCGAGTGCATGCCGGCGACCGAGGCGCACGGTCACACCGGAGTCTTCGCCTCTGGCACGTTAATTATCGATTCCGTATGGGTGGGTAAGTGTGTGTTACGGGTACTGATACTGGTACAGGTACTGACACTGGTACTGGCACTGACATTGGTACTAGCACTGACATTGGTACCAGACCGGTACCGGTTCCGTTCCTCTCACTCAGCCTCCGACTCTCGAACGGTGACGACCGGAACCGACGCGTTCTGAATCACTTCCTCAGCAACACTCCCGACAACCAATTTGTCGAGTCCGGAGCGACCCACAGTGCCGACGATAATCATATCCATCCCCTGTTCGTCGGCGAAGCCAACGATTTCATCCTGTGGGACCCCGTCGAGGATGGTCGTCGTCACTTCAATCCCGACATCGGCGGCTGCACGCTCCGCTTCGGCAACGGCGGCTTCAGCGTCCGATTCCGCGTCGGTGCGCATCTCGTCGCGTTTCTCGGTACTGTGTGGTCCCTCTTCGGCAACCGAGAGAATATGCAGTGTGCTCTCGAGTCGGTAGGCGAGTTCGATCGCGTGTTCAGTCGCTTGCGCTGCGCCCTCACTGCCGTCGGTCGCGAGCACCAGATCCTGATACATCGTCTATTTATTTCGGGCGTGTCCGGGATACATCTCTGACTTGCCGTTGCCGGCCCTGGTGTTCTTCCGAAACGCGAATTGTACTCGAGCCCCACTCGAGTGAGGCGGATAGCGGCCAGCCAGCAGTCAAAACACGACGATCCAATCGTTTCCGCAGTGTCGACACTCGAACGTTCGTTTGAGCCCGGATTCCGTTATCGTTCGGCTCCGTTCGGTGGCAGTTCCTTCGAGGCAATTTGGGCACTGTTCTCGTCGCACACCCCCGTATACTGACCGCCCTTACAAATAAGCGGCCGGCAAAGTATGTTGGTCCGGAGGTGACCGCCTTCGAGATCGAAGGAGAGTGGTGTTGTTGCTGGATTGCTGGCGGTGTGAGCCCCACCGGAGTACATCGAGAGTGTCGGACCGGGCGCGCCGTTCAGATCACGTCCAGAATAAAAATGGCCAGGTAGAGTTGTCCCAGTCCGGCCAGGACCATGATCGCACCGGCCACACGCTTGAGCAGGCCGCTGTAAGCCGCCAGCGAGCCGGCGCTTGCGACGAGTCCCATCCCCGTTGCAACCGTCAACGCGACCATCAACACGACGACGCTGCCGACGTACATGCCGAGTACTACCGCCGCGGACATCGGTTCGAACGTGAGCGCACTCGCGATCACCGCACCGAAAAGCGGAGCGACACAGCCTGCAGCTGCCAGTGCGTAGCCAACGCCGAAGATCAGAAAACCGCTCACACCCGACCGCCGCTTCGGCAGAGCGACCGACAGCGAGGGGGCACGATCGAGCAAGACGAGCACGCCGAAGACGACGAGCACGGCACCGACGATCGGTTCGAAGAGTGTTATGTTGGTCAGCGTCGAGTGACCGATCCAGAACGCCGCGCCAAGCAGCACGACGAACGTGGCGAGGACACCGAGACCGGCGATCAACCCTCGACTCAGTGCACCGGTGAGAGTGGCCTCTTTCTGTTCGGTCTGGCTCACGTAGAAGCCGACGTAGCCGGGCAACAGCGGGTACGCACATGGAGAGAAGAACGTTGCGATACCTGCGGTCAGGGCGAACGTGGCCGCAGAGAGGAGTTCAACCGTCGCCATGTTCAGGGAGATTCCTCCACATCGGTTTCTTCCTCAATCGTCGCGACGATCTCGTCGGCCGAGTGGACGCCACTGTCGGACCACTGGAGGCGGCCCGAGGCGTCGATGACGGCTGCGGTCGGAAAGCCCCCGTCGAGATAGCGTTCCGTCATCTCCGCGTTGTGGTCGACCCCCAGTAGCCAGTTCCCGTCGTGTTCGGCCCACCAGTCGACGAGTTCGTCCTCGGTAATCGACCGGTTCTCACCGACACCCTCACTCGTGACCGAGATGAAAAGCACCTGGTCTCCGATTCGCTCGTTGGCTACTGCGAGTTCGGGCATCTGTTCGACACAGGGTGGACACCAGGTACCGAAGAGGTCGATGAACGTCGGCTGGTCCTGTGCGGGTATCAGTACCTCACCCGCCTCACTTCCTTGCGCCTCGACGGTTTCGATGGGGAGTGGTTCGTGGCGCTCGCCATCTTCGCCGAGAAGCGTCTCGGGTGAGGGGACACCGTAGACTGCGACCGCCCCGGCTCCCGCGAGCACACCAGCGCTGCCAATTCCGGCGAGGACATCTCGGCGCTGCATGATCAGTGCTGTGCGACGGTTTGGGCGTCCTCGACGATCTGTTCGATACTCGTCCCCTGCTCATCGTTGAGCACCTGTGGATAGGCGCGCTCGACGATACCCTCCTTGTTGACTAGCACGACCAGGTTGATGTGGTTGAAGGTGTATTCGCCGTGGTCGTGGTCGTCGTGGTCGTCGTGGTCGTCGTGGTCGTCGTGGTCGTCGTGGTCGTCGTGGTCGTCGTGGTCGTCGTGGTCGTCGTGGTCGTCGTGATCATCATGCTCACCGTTCTCTCCGTGCCCCTCGTGTGCATCTGCAATCTCGTCTTCGTCTTCGACCCGTTGAATTCGCATCCCGATCTCCTCATTGACGAGCTCCTCTGCCTCCTCGTACGTCTCCGGCCGAAGGAAATGCCAGTTCCCCGCATCGAGGTCTGCCCCCTGCTGCTGGCCGTACTCCTCGAGTACGTCCGCGGTGTCTCGTTCGGGATCGAACGTCAACCCGAGCAGGCTAATGTTGTCGCCGTAGCCTTCTTCGGCGGCGTCTTCTTGGACTCGGCGCAGCCGCAAGAGGAGGGCCGGACAGGCGCCATCGGGACAGGCAGTGAAGAAGAACGTAATCACGAACGCACGCTCGCCGACGAAGTCCTCGGTCGAGATGGTCTCCCCGGTGAGCGGATCCGGTACCGAGATCGGTGGGAATCGATCGCCGTAGACTGGATGTGAGTATGCCTGGGGATCACCAGGCATATCCTGCGTGTCGAGCACGGTCTGGTCCGCGTACTCGCCATACGACAGTTCCTGGTCGTCGTCGCCGCTCAGCTCGTCGAGACAACCGGCGAGGCCGGTGAGGCCAGCAGCCCCCGCCGCCCCAAGCGAGCCGAGGTACGTCCGTCGCTCCATAGGGGTTACTGTGGACGGCGTGAGCAAAGGTTCGTTGGTTTCTCTCCCGAAAGCACCGGACAATTCCCGAACATATACGCTCACTCCTGTGGGTGTCGATGGGTGGTCGATGTTCGCCGTTTCTGGCTGTGTTTGCGTCTACTCTCATCCATGCTCGTGCCAACACTTGAAGCTACGTGCTACATCTCGGTTCAGACCGTGTCTACAGGCTGTACAGGACGATTAACCCGGGGTCGGACGGACGACTGTGATTGCCGTGACTGAGCGGAGCGAAACTTTGCGGGGTCCGCGGAGTCCGCGAGACCTTCGGTCTCGCTTGATGAGGAGAATAGTTGTCCCTCGAACCACCTGCCCCCGAAGAGTTCACACAGCAACGCAACGGTTTCCAGTCACAACCAGGTAGTATCGTCCAACGCTATCGAACGACATCGCGGGGACTCGACGGCGTTCGAAGGAATCTGAGGCAACCCGAAGGAACCGGTTGCCACCTCTTTGCCCCCGTCTTGTCCGCGTAAACCGAACCATATCGGACGGAACGATGCCAAACGGTCGAAAACCGTCACGGTACGGCGGTGATAACTAACCCCGATCCACCACTATCAGTGTGGCATGTCTCGATCAGAACACTCGACTATGCCGATCGGCTGCCCGGAGTGCGATTCGACAGTTGACGCCGCCGTTCCCGCCGGCCCAGGTCTCGTCGCCGACCGCGAACCAACCCGGTTACGCGGAACGGAGACAACCTGTCGCAACTGTGGGCACGAACTCGAGTTGTACTTCTACTGAGCCGGCTGTGGGCTGTGATTGGGTGTGTTTCTCGGCGTCGGGAGGGAACATGCGGCTTATTTTCGAGGGATGGCTGGTTCCGTTTATCGCCGTAGTAGACTCTCACACCGTCTGAACGGTCTGTTCAGTGGAAACAGTAGGGGGAAAGTAATAGACCACCTGCGGCTGCAGGCCACGAAGCAACCAGTGGCGACGCTGTTCTGTTTCAGCGAATGCGAGTTCCCGACGAGCAGTCGTCGACGCACACGTATAATCTTCGAGCTGACGGGTCTGGGCGAGATCACGACCGAGAACGACCGAGTGACGCTGAGTTCGAATTCGAATCTGCATCTGCATCTGAAGCTGAATCCGGCCGCGAACACGAGCACGAGTGTGAAGCCGAGTCAGATAGCGAGTCCGCAGGAACAGACGGTGACGCGACACCGGACACAGCGACGGCGTCAGCGTCGAGTTCGGATTCGGATGCGGGTTCGGACTCGGACTCGAACTCGGACTCGGACTCGGACTCGGACTCGGACTCGGACTCGGACTCGGACTCGGTTCCCGAATCAGACGCAGACCATGATCACGCGACCAACGCACGCACAATGCAGTCTTCTCCACCCACCGACTGTCCTGACTCTCTCATCGTCGTCTCGAACCGACAGCCGTACCGGCACACCTACGACGAGGAGTCGGTTGCGGACAACGACGACGAGAATGAGGATGAGGATGAGGATGAGCACGCTACAGACACGACGAACACGTCCGAGACGGACGCAACGTCGCCGCCAATCTCCGTCGACGAGCCTACCGGTGGACTAACCGCCGGACTCGACCCTGTCCTCCAGGAAGCCAACGGCACCTGGATTGCCTGGGGCGACGGTGACGCCGACTTCGACGTCACGAACCAGCGCGACTGCGTTCGCGTTCCACCAGGCGACGAGGACTACACGCTCCGGCGCATCGACCTCTCCGAGGAAGCCGTCGACGCCTACTATCGCGGGTTCAGCAACCGCGTCCTCTGGCCGCTCTGTCACGGCTTCGCCGAACTCGTCGATGAGCGTCCGAACGATCTCGAGTGGTACCGAACCGTCAACGAGCGCTTCGCTGCAGCGGTCGCCGACCACGCGAGCGACGAGTCGGTCGTCTGGCTACAGGACTACCACTTCGCACTCGCACCCCGCATGATCCGCCAGGCGATTCCCGACTCGGCGAGTATCGCCCAGTTCTGGCACATCCCCTGGCCGGCACCCGCGACGTTCGACTACTGCCCTGCCGGCGAGGAGGTACTCGAGGGACTCCTCGGCAACGACCTCCTTGGATTCCACGTCGAGCGCTACGCAAATGCGTTCCTCGACTGTGTCCGACGGTTTCTGCCGGATGCGACGGTCGACCACGAGCAGGGGACGATTCAGTACGAGGGTCAGATCACCCGCGTCGTCGCGACGCCGATGGGCGTCGACGCCGAATCGTACGACCAGCACGCACACGACGCCGACGCAGACCAGTTGCTCTCGCTGTTCGACCGCTACGATATCCCGCGGAACTCGGCGATCGGACTCGGCGTCGACCGACTCGATTACACGAAGGGGATCCCGGAGCGCTTGACTGCACTCGAGCGCTTCTTCGCCGAGAACCCGAGCTGGCACGGTGACTTCACGTTCATCCAGAAGGCAACACCGTCGCGCACTGAAATTCCGGCCTACGCGCGCCACGGCGACCTCGTCCGCAGCGAAGTCGACCGGATCAACCGCCGGTTCGGCACCGACGACTGGCAACCGATCGTCTACACCGAGGACTACGTCGAACACGACGATCTCTGTGCGCTGTATCGCCACGCCGACGTGATGATCGTCAGCCCGCTGATCGACGGCATGAACCTGGTCGCACAGGAGTACGTCGCTGCGAGCGTCGACGCCGACGGCACGCTGCTGTTGAGCGACCGTGCGGGCGCACACGAGCGTCTGAGTTCGCACGCACTCACTATCGACCCCACTGACGTACAGGGCTTCGCGACAGCCATCGACGACGCGCTTTCGATGCCACCACAGGAGCGGACAACGCGGATGAAGGCCCTCCGGTCGAACGTCTTCGACGGCGACATCGCCGACTGGATGGCAACCCAGTTCGACCTGTTGCGCCGCGTCCACGAGGGCGCGGACTCGAGTAACAGTGCGGAGCGGGTGCCACAGTCACAGAGACAGAGACAGTCGGTCTCGAAGACTGGATCGGGGAGAGAGTACGGAGTGGAATCAGAGATGAGGTCGGAATGGGAATCAGATTCTGGCACGGATGCAGACTCGGGTTCTGATTCTGATTCTGATTCAGACTCAAATTCAGATTCGGACTCGGACTCGGACTCGGACTCGGACCCGGACCCGGACTCGCGCGAACGAACCCCACCGGTGTAACGAACCCGTGTCCACCAGCCACTCCATCACTCGACCGCGAGGTCTCTCGAGCGACAACCATCCGGGAGCAACAGCCGCTGATACCCCCACTTCCGCAGTTTCCGATCCAGAGAGCCATGTCTGAGCAGCACTCATCGACCGAACCGACCCGCGAACCTGACGAGACGACCCAGCACAGTTCGACAGACGACCGCCCTACACCGCTCACCGGTGAGCACCTGCCACAGCTCCGCGCGACGCTCGCGGACGCCAGCCATCTGCTCGTCTGTCTCGACTTCGACGGCACGCTCGCGCCAATCGTCGACGACCCCGACGCCGCAGCGCCGACGGCCGCAAACGAGACCGCGGTAGCGTCGCTCGCCGCAGCCAAACCAGTCACCACCGCAATCGTCAGCGGCCGCGGTCTCAACGACGTTCGCACGCGCGTTGACGAGCCACGGATCTACGCCGGTAACCACGGCCTCGAACTCGCCTGGGACGGCGCACTCGCAATGCATCCCGCAGCCCGCGAGCGCGCTGCTCGCGTCGAGGCCGTCTGCGAAACGCTCGAGACGGTCCTCGAACCGATCCCGAACGCGCGCGTCGAAAACAAACGACTCACCGGCACTGTTCACGTCCGAACCGTTCCCGCTGGCGCGCGTCCCGTCGTCCGCCGACTCACTCGCTCTGTCGTCGAGCGTCTCGGCGGCGACGATCTCGAACTCTCACCCGGCAAACGAATCCTCGAGATCGGTCCCGATGTCGACTGGGGAAAAGGCGACGCCGTCTCGCTCATCAGTTCCGAACTCCCAGCGGAGACCGTCCCAATCTACATCGGCGACGACGTCACCGACGAATCCGCCTTCCGCGCCGTTGCGCCGGACGGAATCGGAATCAGAGTTGGTGATGACGAGCCGTCCGCTGCCAGCTACCGCGTCGACTCCCCTGACGATGTCGCGGGGGTACTCGAGTGGCTCGGTGCTGCTGGAGTGTCACTCGTTACTGAGGGGAGTGCTACTTATCCAGACCAGTCGGACGCGAGGCACGACGACGACCAGCGCTTCGAGCGAGGCCCGAAGCGCTGGTCGGTGTCGATGGCGAATGAATAGGGTGTGTGGGGTAGTGCCGGCATGGTGGAGTGCCGTACAGCAAACCGGGGTGTGGATGGGTGTTTGTAATTCACACGCCTGGCTTGCTTCCCCTTTGTTACAAAGGCTCGCCCCAACATATAGTCTTACCGATAGGGATTACCAATGGATTCTGGTGAGGCGGAGCCGAAAGTATTAGTTACCAGTGGAAATCAAGGTATAGTACGAGAGTGATTGAGAGTGAAGCTACGCCAACCAACTGACTTTCTGATCCTCGAGGCACTCGAGGACAAGGGTCGAAACGTCGCGACGAACCTGGCTGCACACACCGGAAAGAGTCGAAAGAACATCAACACGAGGCTGCCAGTTCTCGAAGATTACGGACTCGTCGAAAAGATTGGTCCGGCAGAGCGCTCCGGCCTCTACGAGATTACGTCGATGGGCAAGGCAGCACTGGTCTACCAGGATCAGTACGACGAAGTCGACGACTTCGAAGACCTTATCGAAGGACCCAGCGCCGGCGATATCGAAGTGGATGCAGACGCAGACGCACAGACTGCGTTCGTCCGCGGCGAGAACGACGATGTCGACGACGATGTCGACGCAGACGAAGAGTAAGATCAGGGGGCTGGGATTGGAGGGATCGGGATAACTACTCCCTTCAATCACTGGTAGCCATCTGTGGTCCGGCGAGCGGCTGTGGCGAAAGCAAGCTTCCTTACTGTCTGGGCACAGGTTCATACGGATCGGTACAACGCGTTACCGGTGATCGATCCGACGGGGGCAGCGATCACCAGTACAGAACGACAATGGACCGTTTCAGTCACACTGTTCAGTCACAGTTACCGTCGTCGTCCGGCGGGTCACGCCGCCGCGTATCGACGACACGCGTTGTGTCCCCATCGATTCTGATTTCGGCCCACCGCGGCAGTGAATCGGGCTCAACGGCCGCCAACAGGAGGAGCGTCTCGCCTGGCAGTTCGACGAGCCAGCGTTCTGTCCTGTGCTCGCGGAGACAGAGCTGCCAGGGACCGTGCTCGAGTTTTGCACAAACCTGTTGTTCGGTGTAGTAACGGCCGTTCGAGCCGGCGAGCACTGTTTCGAGCGGCGAGGTATCTACCACGAGTGCTCACACTCCCGCGCCCGGTCCTGTGTCGTCGTCTCTGCCCACCTTCGTTCCAGTTCTGATTGCTGCCTATTCTTGGGTTGTCCCTGTCTACGATTCCAATCTCGCACCCGGATTCGGATTCGGGCCCGGTCCCGACACGTCGCCCGAGTCCGATAAGCCGAGTGAGCCAGCCGAGTCAGCAGCACCATCGTCTCGTTACAGCCACGCCGTCCCTATCGCCGCTCGGGTTCACATAGGCGACCTTTATAGGATCTTGAGTGTCTGTCTTTCCTGAATTAGGTAGGAAGATTTTATCAGTTGACACTCATTACAGAGTGTCTCTCTTGTACGTTGACCATCGAAACTAGCCACTCGTTGGATGGAGAGCCCTAGCCCACGATCCACTCACGATCTGCTCAACTTTCGTCCCGCTCAACTCTCGTCCCGCTCAACTCTCGTCCCGCTCAACTGTTCGTCCGATCGTCCGTTCTCGCCTCACTGGCTCCCGTCGGCACCACCGCCAGCAGTGTTTCCTTCCGCGAAAAACTCCGTGAGAACCGTCTTCAACGCCTTCCGCAGATGCTGGTGCATCGTCGGCGGCGTCACTCCCAACGCCTCGGCAATCTCCTCGCCCGTACTCGAGCGCGGCCACTCGAAGAACCCGCCGAAGTACGCCAGTCGAAGGGTCGTCAACTGCCGATCCGTCAACTCGCCCAGGACCCGGTTTCGGCGCTCGATAGCGGTATGGACCGGTCGGTCGACCTCGTGGCGAGCGGTCAGTTCCGTATTCTCGTAGACGACCGATAGCGCCTCCGCGACATCACGGACGTCACCGTGCTGTGGCACCTCGACGACACAGGTGCCGACGCCGTCTTCGACCCGCACATCCCTGATCGTCGCACCGTGGTTTGCGAGCGTCCGCACGCCGGACTTGGTCAGGCGCATCTCGATCGTGCAGTGGTCGTGTCCGTCGTGGATGAGCCGACACGACTCTACTGATTCGTGTGCCGTCGCTTCCTCGAGTACGGTCTCTCCGTCGAGTCCGTCGATTCGAACGTACTGGATCGGTTGCCCGTCCGAGGTCGTTCCCGACCACTCGAGTACACACGTACAGTCGTAGGTTTCGGAGAGGTCGAACGAGAACGTCTCGCCGCCGTCGATCCGGAACTCGAGTTCGGTGACAGTGTCAGCAAACAGGAGTTGCCGGTTTTTGACGGCCATGATCGAGAAGCCCATGGTCTCGCCGAGCAGTCTGAACTCTTCCTGTTCGGTGTCAGAGAACGCCTCGGCGCGACTGGCGAGGACGGTCAGGACGCCGTAGGTCGTCTGTTCGTGGACGATTGGGACCGAGATTGCCGCGCGGACGTTGTCGGCGTGAGCGGCTTCCTGCAGTGGCTCGGGAAGGGGTTCTGTTTTGAGGATGTTGTTGACGGAGGTGATTTCGCCGGTGATTCCTGTATGTTCGGTTGGCCGTCGTTGGCGTTCTGTGGTTTTGTTGTCGGTGTTTGTGTCAGCACTTGTGTTCGTGTTAGCGCCAGTGGTGGTGTCCGTGTCCGTGTCCGTGTCCGTGTTTGTGCCTAGGTCCGTTTTGGCATTGGCATCGGCATCGGTATCAGCATCGGCATCGGTATCAGCGTCGGCATCGGCATCACCGCTCATTTCCTCGTACGGCGTCGCCGACGACAGCGCGCTCGCATCGTCCTCTAGCTTGCGAATCGCTTCGAGATAGGTCGTCGCTTCCCCCGCACCCATTCGATAACGAAACTCTCCGGCACCCGTCCGTTCGGTAATCCAACAGCCACAGTACAGTTCAGAGTTGACGAGTTCTGCACAGACTTTCCGTTCGATGGCGTCGCGCGTCGGCGCATCGACCAGCGTCTCGATCACCTGTCGGATGACCGCATTGATCCGGTTGAGCGTCTCAAGTTCGGCTTCGCGCTGTGCTCGTTCGGTAACGTCACGTGCGAGCCAGATCACCGCTCGTTTGCCGTCGATCCGCTCGTCGATCGGAACGACCCGCGCCTCGAAGAGTCGCTCTTCGCCCCTCGTCTCGGCAGGATACTCGATTGTTTGGACATCCTCGGTCTCGATGGCGCGAGTCACGCATTCAGAGAGCGACGACGCGGTTTCCTCGGGGAAAATGTCGTCCAGCGAAGCGCCGACGAGGTCGGTAGCCGGTGAGGTGTACAGTTCGGCAGATGCGGGTCGAAGCTTCGCTTCCAGGTAGATGCCGTCCTCGTCGATGACGAACGCCTCGTCGGGCAGTTCGTTGGCGATGATTCTGTGGTACTCGTCGTCAGGTGTCGATGCTGTCGGCTCGGCAACCGTCTCGAGTACGCGGTTGAGAGCATCCTCATCTGACGGGACGTACTGATCGACGTCCTGGCGGAGTGCCGCAGCCGCGAGTGCCTCGTTGCCGTCCTGTGGCGCGACGACGCGCGCCGAAGATTCGATCGCAGGATCGTGGTGACCGTCGACCCAGTCGAGGGCCGTCTCGAGTGCTGCTGGTTCGTCGACATCGATAACGACGGCATCGACATCGTCTGGCAGCCCGTTTGCCGTGCCACCCTCGGCGCGCTCGAGGTCCGCGAGCGTCCGTTCGATGATGGTCAGGTGGTCAGGTTCGATGTGTGAGGTGGCAGTGATCTCTGTGGTGGTGTCGGTGTCTGCAACTGCGGAGGCGTTAGCACCGCCAGTGCTCGACCCAGCGTCGACACCACGCTCTGAAAGAGCAACCGAAAGTCGGTGCTGTCGGTCCGCTGTCCCCGTTACACAGATGAGTGCATATCGCTGCTCCGACTGTTCCATAGACGTCTTGTGTTCAGTGTCGACGCACGCCCAACTCCGTGTCCGGTACCACCGCCGTCACGTTGTTCTTTCTATCTACTATCGGATATACAATAAAACTCGGGGTCAGTGTCGGTATTGACACGTCACCCGCCAGTCGAGAGAACGAACGTGTGGTTTGCAGTGGGGGAGCGCCTCTGATTGCCCAGGTCGGCCACCGGTCGAGCGACCGAGGCGGACAGCAGCGTGCGGTTCGTGCCGTCTCCCGTGTCGCTTCGTTTGCGCTTCGTTTGCGCTTCGTTTGCGCTTTCGCTTCGGTGGCGCTATACCGCTCCGCCGTTCTCCTGTTACAGTTCACCCTGGTCTTTGAGGTCGTCGATGATGTCATCGACGAACGTCTCTGCATCGTCGTACGGGAAGTCTCCGCCCGACGTCTTTGTGTTCAGTTCCATCGCGGTCATCGAGAACTCTCCCGACTCGAACTTCGTTCCCGGGCCGTTCGGGAGCGCGGGGACGAGGTCCATCGGACTCGAGATGGGGTAGTCAGCACCTTCGAACGCGTCGATCATCTGCTCACGGATTTCGTCTTCGTCTGCCATTGCGTCTCCCCGTTGCGTCCGATAAATAATAAATTTGTAGGTAGTTGCGTACAGGCTCCGTTCGGTCGACGCTCTCGTTCACTGGCGTTTCCTGGACTCTATTCGTTCTGATAGGCATTCTCTTTCACTCTGAACGGGGGCTGTGTGTTCCACTCAGCAAACACGTTCCCGAAACAGTAATTATGTCCCAGCGTGCACGTTGAGGACATGGCTAAAGATACCGTCAGGTACCCAGACGAGGTCGTCGATCAGATCGATGAACTCGTCGAAGACGGTATGTTCGAGAGCAAATCCGAGTTCTATCGGTTCTCCGCGGAGTACGTCCTTACGCTGGTTGACTCCGACCACGACGTCAAGACGTTCAACTTCGACGAGATTAAATCCGAACTCGACATCAGCGAGGCTGACCACGCGAAGGCGCTCGGCACAGACGGCGGGACGTTCTTTTTGGATGCCGTCATCACGGTCCGGAAACAGGGACTGCGCGGCAACTACGAGGCCGCAGAGCGCTTCATCGATTCGCACTACGAGCCGACCGATCAGGAGTGTATCATCCTCGAAGAACTGCTCGGAACGTACCGCGACGGGGCGAATAGCGCGTAACCGACCACTTCAATTCTCGGCACCGACCGCTGGCTCGTCGCACTACCCGTTTACCAGTCGTTCAACCACCTCCGCATCGACGTTCTCCCGGAGCAACGACGCCGCCCGGTCGAACGGCGACTGTCCCCTCTGCCCACCAGTTCGCGCTGTCTGCGCCCCAGTCGGGCTCGCCGGCGGCCACTCGAGTCCCCGCTCTCTCGCAACTGCCTCGAGAAACGCCGTCCGAACCCCCTCGTTGTCGAACAGCCCGTGGAGGTAGGTCCCGAGAACCAGTCCGTGTGCCGCGCTCGACTCGCCGAGCGGGCTGGCGACGGACTCGTGGTCGAGTATGCGCGTCCGCCCGGCGTGAATCTCGTAGCCCGATGCGGTGCCGGCTGCGCCGGCGAGCAAGGGGCTCGCCGCGCCGTCGACGGGGACCGTCGTCCGTTCGAGGTGTTTCGTCTCGTCGAAGCGGGTTTCGACGGGGAGGAGACCGAGACCCGGAACGGTGTCGCACTGGCTGGTGTCGGTGCTCTCGAGTGCGGCGTTCGTCAGCCGTTCGCCGAGAAGCTGGTAGCCGCCGCAGATGCCGACGATGGGACCGTCGAACGAGCGCAGTGCGTCGGCGAAGCCCGCGGCGTGGAGCGCACGGCAGTCGTCGACGGTGTTCTTGGTACCGGGGATGACGACGGCGTCGGCGGTGGCGTCGAGGTCGATCTCGATCTCGGCGCTCGCGAACGAACCGCTGGACACCGCCTCTGCGTTGGCGTTCGTCCCCGAATCGTCGACCGGGAGATAGACCACCGTAACACCCGGTTCTGCGGCGAGTGCCTCGAGATCGGTCGCGTTCGAAATCCGCGGGAGTCGCGGTACCGCGATCCGGAGGCGCTGCTCGTCGGGGACGCCATCATCGCCGCCGCGTACCCCCCGTGAATCCGCACTCGGAAGGCCAACGCTGTCCTCCTCGGGCAATCCGGGATCGTCGTACGGCAGCACGCCCAGAATCGACACGCCGGTTCGGGATTCGATCTCAGCGATGCCGGACTCGAGTAGCGACGGATCACCGCGGAACTTGGTGATGACCGCACCAACGACGCGCTCTCGGATATCGTCGGGGAGGAGTTCGATCGTCCCGTAGAGGCTGGCGAACGCGCCGCCGCGTTCGATGTCGACGAGCAGAAGGATCTCTGCGTCGGCGAAGCGGGCCGTTTCGACGTTCGCGAGGTCCTGGTCGTGGAGGTTGATTTCGGCGATGCTGCCTGCGCCTTCGGCGACGATGACGTCGTGGTCAGCGGCAAGTCGCTGGTAGGACTGTGCGGCGGCGTCGCGGGCGTCGTCCCAGTATTCTTCGTAGTAGCTGCCTGCGGGGACGTGCTCGCGGGCCTCGCCCTGAACGATGAGCTGGCTCTCGCCGTCGCCGCGCGGTTTCAACAGGATGGGATTTACGTCAGTCGTCGGTGTGAGTCGGGCCGCACGGGCCTGGGTGAACTGCGAGACGCCGATTTCGCCCCACTGGTCGGCGGCTTTCATTGTTGCACCGTCTCCAGTCGGACGCGATTCCTGCCCCTTCACTTCGCCTTCTTTTCCATCTACGCCAGCCGCCCGCACGACGACCCGCGCATTGTTGCTCATGTTCTGCGCCTTGAACGGCGCGACGGAGACACCATGGTCGGCGAGCAGGCGACAGAGGCCCGCGACGACGGTCGATTTGCCGACGTGGCTGGCGGTTCCGGCGACGAGAAGCGTCCGCGTCATTCACACCCACGTGTTCTGGCGTGGGCTATCGGCCTGTCGATTCCGGCTTGGCTGCCAGTGCCAGCTAGCTTGCTGCCGGCATCGGCTGACCTGTCAGCACCGACTGGTTCGTCGTCTCCAACGAACAGCGTTTACTCGTCGTCCTCATCGTCGCTGTCGCTCTCCTCATCAGCACCGCTTTCCTCGCCGCTCCCACGAACCTCAAGCGTCTCCTCGCTCCCGAACACGACTTTCTCCTCGGGATGTGGTTCGATGTGGCTCAGAATCTCGTGGGGAACGTAGCCGATATTGTACCCCTCCTCGTTGTGCAAGACGATTCCCTGATCGTACTCGCGAAAGTCGTAGCAGTTGATCTCCTCGTACGCGTTACCGGGTTTGTAGACGACTTTCATATTTCTCCCCTCTCCGTCCGGCCGTTTTTCCGCACTCCTTGCAGGTGAAGGGTAGTTCCAGCTGTCCGATCGGTTCTCGTGTTGAGGGGACAGGATGCCGACGAAGCGCTGAATTGGTGCACACGAGGGTTGCTCGCCTCACCTGGTATCGCCGTGGCGATACTGCTCATCCCACTTCGGCCCCGCACGACTCGAGAGCACTGCGCCAATCGCGCCGAACCCGATACCGACCCCGGCAAGCGCGAGCGCGATTTCGGGCGTCGGTGGCACGACGACGAAGCCCGCGACCAGCGCCGGGACGAGCGCAACCGCGACGCCGACGGTGAACTGCCCGAACCGGACCGAATCGAAGAGGAACTCGTTCGGATCGAAGCCGGCGATGTAGACCGTGAGGCCGTAGTAGTACAACCCGAAGCCGGCGAGCAATAACGCGCCGACGAGCGCATCGATGAGCGCCGCCTCGAACCAGCGGACTGCGGCGAGGTAGGGCACGGCCACCGCCGGCGCACCGACGAGGACGAACGCCGTCCGCTTGGCACGGAAGACGTCGGCGATCGTCACCGGATACGCGAGGTAGGACTCGAGTGCGTCGAACTGTGTGAGCCAGTTGTAGGTGGTGAACGCCGAGAGGCCGAGCACGCCGCCGAAGAAGATACCGGGGGCGGGTTCGATCCCGGTAATCTCGTGGACGACGCCGACGAGCGCAGCGACGAGCGCGAGCAGAATGCCGGCGGAGACGAACGGCTTCCAGACGCCGCCGGCGGAGCGCGAGAGGTCGAGTAGCGTCTTGACGACCAGCGGATCGTTCGCGCCGGTCGCGCCAGGGACGGTGTCGCCGAGGCTGCGAAGTCGCGCGAACTGGTCGGCCGTCGTTCGGGTCGGCTTCCCGTACGTCGGATCGTACACCGCGAGCGACGCGGTAGCAACGAGCGCAGTTGCACCCGCGAGCCCAGCGCCTGCAGAGAGCGACGCGGACTGTGGAACCACCAGCGTCTGAGCCGCCGTGAGCGTCGCTGAACCAGAGCCGAGGACACCGCTCGCGAGGGCAGCGACGGCGACGAGAGCCAGCAGCGACCACGTCGGGACGCCCCGCGTTCGCAACGCGATCAGCGCGACTGTCACGGTCATCCCGGCAGCGAAGACGAGCGAGAGCGAGAGCCATAGCGCCGCAACGTCGATCGGCGTCGTCGCCGACAGACCCGCGAGGGGAATCGCCGCGGTCGCCATCGGCAGGACGAAGACGACGGCGTAGAACAGCGCGTCCTTCACGAGGAAGATACCGAGCAGTCGTCGCCGTGAGAGCGGGAGTGTCGCAGCCGTTCCAAGGACGAGCGAGAGGCCGCCGAAGACGTTCTCGAGCATGCTCGAGCCCGCGAAGCCGGCGGTGCCGCTGTAGAGTCCGAAGCCGAGCGCGAGGACGTGGAGACCAAGCACGACCGTCGAGGCGGCGGTTCCCGTCTCTACGAGTGCAACCGTCGCGCCCGCGGCGAGCACGGCGATCAGCAGCGGGAAGGAGAGAAAGCGCCCGCCGCCGAACAGCTGGGTGTGCAGCCGCCACTCCTCGCGCAGCAGTGCGGCGAACAGCAGCCGGTTCGTCCCGTCGCCGACGAGGCTCGAGCCGCCGCGCTGAGGGCCGGTGCTATCTTGCTGGTAGCCGGAACTCCCTCGCTGGCCCTGTGCAGGTGACGGCGTGTCAGTACCGGCCCCGCTCATGTCTGGATCGCGTCCCGCTCGAGTGACGGGAGATCACGCGCGTTCGCATCGTCGACGTGGTCGAGGAACGTCTCGAGGAGGTCGTCGCTCGTCTCGTTCGCAACCGAGCGTTCGGTGACGATTTTGCCGTCGGCGACGATGCCGACGCGGGTGCAGATATCCGCCGCGACGTCGATGTTGTGCGTCGAGACGAAGACGGCGTTGTCCGCTGCGGCGTAGCTCGTGAGGAACTGCTTGACCTGCTCCTGGACGAGCGGGTCCAGATTCGCCAGTGGCTCGTCGATGAGCACCAGGTCGGGTTCGTGGAGGAACGCCTGGGCGATCATCACCTTCTGCTGCTGGCCCCGTGAGAGGTCGGTGTGGAGCGTCTCGAGTTTGCTCTCGAAGCCGAGCCGTTCGGCCCAGCGGTCGATGCCGTCCGCGACGACCGCCGCGTCGAGGTCGCGCACGTCACCGACGAACTCGAGATACTCCCGTGGCGTGAGAAAGCTCGGCGGTGTCGCCTGTTCGGGGAGGATGCCGACGCGCGTTCGCGTTTCGATCGGCGCTGTCGTCGGATCGGTTCCGAGCACGTCGATTGTGCCCTCGTCGGGGACGATCTGACCGGTCAGCGAGCGGATCGTGGTCGTCTTCCCGGCACCGTTGGGGCCGAGAAAGCCGAACAGTTCCCCGCGCTCGACGTCGAAGGACATGCCGTCGACAGCCCGAACGTCGCCGTACGACTTGCGCAACTCGTCGACTCGAAGGACTCCCATCAGTATCAGCTGACCGATCGTTCACAGTGACTGGTAATAACTGTGCTGGCACCAGTTTCTGTCATACCGGTTTGGTTTTGTGCTATCGCTCCCAGGCGGGGATGTCCGAGTTTTGTACGCTGTAGGTAATCCCGAAAATACATGGTAATGCATACTATTCGTCATGTATGACTGTTCGGTGGTCCATCCTCACCCTCCTCCTTCTCGGGATCAGCCTCGCGTTCGTCGGCGTCGGGCTGTCTGACAGCGCCTATGCCTCACCGTACGAGGACCCGAGCGAGTACCCACACTACATCGCACCCGAATCGACGGCAACGTTCGAAACGCACGTCGACGACGCTAACCGGGACGAACCGATTCCCGTCGACGAGTTCTCCCCACTGGCCCAGGAGTTCATCGAACGGACACTCGAGGAAGGGACCAACAGCGGGGCAACACAGGGGGAGGTTCCCTACTGGGAACCGAACGTCTGTACGGATGTCGTGATCTACTGCGCCGACGGCTACGAAGCGCCCCCATCCTCGTTCGAGTATCACGACGCCGAAAATGGGGCGGTTCTGTTCGAAGACGGCGACGAAGTGTTCCTCTTGCTGACGTACGACGCGTCACAGGACTCCGGAACACCGTGGCACTTCGATGACTGGTTCGAGGGTGTCGTTCCAGCGCTGACGCTGTTTCTTCCGGCGCTCGGTCTCGGCGCGTTCGCTGTGAAGACACAGCCCTCGACGCGAACGACCGTCCGTGTCTCCGGGTTCGGAATCGCTCTCCTACTGCTGGCTCTCGGGACGCCGTATTTCGTCATGGCCGGTGTGAGCCGGACAGTCCTCGTTTTCGTTGGAATCCTCGGTTCGGCCGTCTTCCTCGCATTCCTCGGACAGCTCGTTCGTCGCTCTGCTGGCTCGAGTCCGACTAGCGCGTGAGGTGCACACCGACGATTCAGCTAGAATTCCGTCCCGCGACGAGCCCGCTGCCCAGCCTCGATTGGATGCTTCTGCTTGCGAACGTTCGTCATCAGATCCACCCGCTCCGCCAGATACGTCGGCTCCTCGTGACCGCCGGAGAGGACCAACTCGAGTCCGTCTGGTTTCGCATCCAGTAGCTCGTGCACGTCGGCTTCACTGATCAGGCCGCGCTCGGCGGCGTAGAGCACCTCGTCCAGAATCAGCATGTGGACGCCGTCGGCCGGGTCGCCCTCGAGTGCGAGCGGCGCGCTGAGGTCGGCCTCGGCCGCCGCGTCGATGACCTCGCGGGCGCGCTCAAGTCCGGCCTGTGCTTCGGCCTCGTGCTGGGCTTCGTCGCTGCCGTCGGCCATCCCGTGCCAGCCGTAGTGGCCCAGATTCTCGTAGCTGATCCCCGGCAGGGCGTCGATCGCGTTGTACTCGCCGCGGACGGCGTCGACGCTCGACGCGCCGCCCTTCATGAACTGGAGGACGTGCACGCGGTAGCCGTGGCCCGCAGCGCGCATCCCCATCCCGAGCGTCGCCGTCGTCTTCCCCTTGCCGTCGCCCCACCAGACCTGCACGAGTCCGAACTCCTCGGGGGCGTCGGCCTCGATCCGCTCGGCTTCGGGCGTCCGTCCCTGGCCAGGGGTGTTCTCGAGTACCGATTCGCTTGGCGGCTGCTCCTCGCTCATAGCCCAGTCGTCGGCGTGGGTGTACATGTAGTTACTCCTCGCCGGGCATCGTTCGAATTCCCAGTTTCCAGCGGTTTGGGTTCTAGCGGCTCGATCTTGGCCATCTGAAACGTTGCGGGCGAGAGTAGAAGGGTGAGCGTAACCAGTGCGTTACTGGGAGAGGTAGCCGCCTTCAACGGGGAGCGTCACACCAGTAACGCGCGAGGAGAGATCCGAGCCGAGGAAGAGTACGGCGTTCGCGATTTCCTCGGGCTCTGCGAGACCTGGCATCGGTTCGGTTTCCTCGAACTGTTCTTCCATCTCGGGGTGTTCCTCGATCGTTCGCTCGATCATCTCGGTGCGGACGATACCGGGTGCGACTGCGTTCGCGCGGATGCCCTCCTCTGCGTACTCGATGGCCGCGTACCGGGTGAGCTGGCCGACTGCGGCCTTCGCCGCACCGTAGCCGCTGTACTGGGGCACGGCGACCTCGCCGCCGATCGAGGAGGCGCTGATGATCGAGCCGCCGCCGTCCTCGAGCATCGCCTTGATGCCGTACTTCATCCCGTACCAGACGCCCTTGAGGTTGACGTCGATAACCTGCTCGAAGGCGTCGTTCTCGTAGTCGTCGAGTCGTGCGACTGGCCCCTCGATGGCGGCGTTGTTGAACAGCACGTCGAGACCGCCGTACTCGTCGACGGCGGTGTCGACCATCACCTGGGCATCGTCGAGGTCCGAAACATCCGTCTCGACAAACGTCGCTTCGCCACCATCGTCCGTGATCGTCTCGACGGTCGCTCGTCCGCCCTCAGCGTCCACGTCTGCGACGACGACCGACGCGCCGTGGTCGGCGAACGTCGTCGCCGTCGTTCGTCCGATGCCGGAGCCAGCGCCTGTGATGACTGCAACGCGGTCGTCAACGAGAGTCATGAGTTATTAATTCACACTATCGATAGATAGATGTTTGGTGTGTCGTGGTAATCCACGACAATACGCTCTACAGTCACCCAGGGACCAAGATACAGGTTCACATTCAATTACCACTTCTATTATGTTTGGCGAGAATATTTATTTAGAATGTTCATAATTACTTCTGTAATGGCATACTACGACCGCGATCATCTGACGATCGAGTGGGACAACGATCTCGAGACTGTCCTCATGAACTGGCAGGCATTCGCGAAAGGTGATGACTACCGGGACGGCCTCGATGCCGGCCTCGACCTCGCGATCGAGCACGGTGCGGAAAACTGGCTCGCCGACCTCCGGGATCTGGGGACAGTCACCCAGGACGACCGCGACTGGACCCACGACGACTGGCACCCGCGCGCGTTCGAGTCCTCGCTCCAGAACATGGCGATCGTCCAGCCTGCAAGCGTCGTCAGCAACATGTCCGTCGAGGAGATGGTAACCGAAGTCGGCGAGAACACGACATCACGTATCTTCGATAATCGAGACGACGCACGCGAGTGGCTGCGTAACCAGTAACCAGTAACCAGTAATCCAGGTCTTCGGGGACAAGGGTGTCCGACCACGTACTCACTCCTCACCCATCCTGATCGACCAGATCAGCATCCGTCGGCCCACGGCCATCGAACTCGTCGACGAACGCATCGAGTTCGCTCGCCGACGAGGCACCGATCAGTTCTCGCCCGGCCGTCGTACTCGAGTTCCCCACCCCAAGCCGATCCGCAACCAGATCGGAAACGGACTCGGCCATCCGCCGGTACGTGGTGAGTTTGCCGCCGACGATACTGACGAAGTTGGCGACGCCGTCCTCGGCGTGATCGAGTTGAACGAACCCGCGCGAGATACCGCGGCCGCCGCGAGCCGCCTCGTCGGGTTCGTACAGCGGGCGGATGCCCCACCACGTCCGAACCTGTGGGGCGTCGGCCACGGCGGGGAGCATCGTCGCACACTCGCGGATCGTCCGCTCGACTTCCTGCTGGTCGCGCTCGAACTCGTCGAGATCGTCGACCGGCACGCTCGTCGTCCCGAGCACGACCTCGTCGTCGTGCGGAACGATGATATCGCCGTCCGCTGGATCCCGACAGCGATTGAGCACCGGTTCGAGGCCGTCGTGGTCGACCGAAACCATCACGCCTCGCGTCGGGCGCATTTCCACTGTCACGCCCGCCATTGCTGCGACCGCGCCGGCGTGTGGCCCCGTCGCGTTGACAACGAATTCGGGTTCGACGACGGTCTCTGCTGCGCCGCCGAGCGAAACCGAGTCGATGCGCTCGCCCTCGAGTACCATCGATTCCACCGGTGCGTGTGTCAGAATGCGAGCGCCGTGTTCGCGAGCGTCGGCGGCAGTAGCCGCGACCAGCCGCGAGGGGAGGACGACGGCGTCCGGCACCCACATCGCGCGTTCGACAGCTGCGGCGAGTCCGGACACCGCCTCCCGCGCGTCGTCGCCGTCGACGACTTCGACCGGAATGCCCAGTTCCTCGCAGGCCGCACGTTTCTCGTCGAAGTACGCCGAGTCGTCGCCGGCCACTTGCACGAAGAGACCGCGAGTCTCTCGGATGCACTCGCCCGCAATCTCCCGCAGGATTTGGTTCTCCTCGAGGCACTCGAGTGCACCCTCGGCGTCGGCTTCGGCGTAGCGGGCGCCGCTGTGAAGGAGGCCGTGTGAGCGCCCGGTGGTGCCGGCCGAGAGGCCGCCGCGTTCGGCGAGTGTGACGTCGACGCCGCGAAGGGTGAGGTCGCGGGCGATTCCAGTTCCGGTTGCGCCGCCGCCGATGACGAGGACGTCGGTTGTGATGGGCATTGCGTGTACCAGTGCGTATTAGCAGGTTTCAGTGATGTCGTGCCATAACAGGAACCAACTCTTCCGAAGCTGTCACGGCGACAAACTCCCTCAGTCCGTGTCCGCTACTGCGTCGCCGTCGCATCCGACCCAAACTGCTCGCGCACCTTCTCGACCTTCGGTGCCGCATGCATCGAACAATACGCGTCGTTCGGGTTCTTCTCGAAGTAATCCTGATGATACTCCTCGGCCTCGTAGAACGTCTCGAGTGGCTCGATTTCGGTAACGATCCCCTCGTACAGCCCTTCGTCTTCGAGTGCCGCCGCAAACGCCTCGGCCGTCTCGAGTTGGTCCTCGTCGTGAGCGTAGATCGCAGAGCGGTACTGCGAGCCGATATCCGGCCCCTCTCGATCCTTCGTCGTCGGGTTGTGAATCGTGAAGAAGACTTCGAGCAGGTCCTCGTAGGCGATCTGGTCCGGCTCGTACTCGAGTTGGACGACTTCCGCGTGACCAGTCTCGCCGGAGCAGACCGCTTCGTAGGTGGGGTTCTCGGTGTGGCCGCCGGCGTAGCCGGAGGTGACGGACTCGATGCCGTCGAGGGCCTTGAACGCGGCTTCGACACACCAGAAGCAACCGCCGCCGAAGGTGGCTCGTTCCATGTGCTGGGGTATGTGATGCGTGAGGAAAGGTGTGACGGGATACGGGACGGTGGGAGACCACGTGGTGGGCGGCAAGAATCCAGTTAGTCCGCGACGCGCCACGTCAGTAACACACCGCCGTCGAGGCGCTCGACCTCGCCCAACTCGAGTTCGGGAAAGTTCTCAACGAAGCCATCGCCGTCGGCCAGCGTCGGCGCGTCCCGCCCGCCGATCACTTTGGGGCCGACGAACACCGAAAGGTCGTCGACCAGGCCCGCCTCGAACAGCGAGAAGATGAGTTCGCCGCCGCCCTCGACCATCACCCGTTCTATGCCCTGTTCCTGCAGCGCGGCGAACGCCCGCAGGAGGTCGACTCGCTCCTCGCCCGCAGTGATGAGGTCGGCGTGCTCGGCGAGCGCCGCTCGCTGCTCGACCGGCGCTGCGTCGCTCACGCAGACGTAGGTCGTCGCGGCGTCGTCGAGGACTTCGGCGGAGGATGGCGTCCGTGCACTCGAGTCCACGACGACGCGAGCGGGGTTCGCTGGCTTGCCGTTGGTTCGGCGCTCATCACGAAGGTTCTCGTCCTTGACGGTGAGGTGTGGGTCATCCGCGAGAACGGTGCCGACGCCGACGACGACGGCGTCGCTGTCGGCGCGGAGTCGGTCGACGCGGTCGAAGTCTGCGTCACCGCTGATGGCGATCTGTTCGCGCCGGCGCGAGGAGAGTTTCCCGTCCGCGCTCATGGCGGCGTTGACGACGACGTGCATACGTCCGCTGTGGTGGGGATCCCCAAGAAGATGGTGTGTTTCGGCCGACAGGGAGCTCAGCCGTTGTATGCTTCTTCGAACACTTCCTCGTTGTCGCGTCCATCGACGACGGTTACCTCGACCGTAGTCAGGTGAGCATCGTCGACAGAGACTCGAACGAGTCCTGCCGGGAACATCGGTGCTTGGTCGCCTTCTTCTGCGTTGTCCCCGATTGCTCTCACCGTCCCAACGAGTGTATCCCCAGACAGCGTTAGATTCTCCACCTCGATTTCAGACTGGTTGGTCAGTGGCCATTCCGTTACGACGTAGATCAGGAGTTCGGACTCGAAGTCAGTCGCGTCGATGAACGCTTCGTTCGTCGAACGGCGATCAGCGAGCGGACCCAGATCCAGCGGTACGCTACGATATGCCTCCTTCGATGACTCGTACAGTTCTACTGCCCCAACTGAGGACTCGGTATCGAAGCGAAGTGAGGAGGCGTGCGTAGCGAGCACTGCCCCCAGCTGGTGGGTATCATAGCCGACGTCGCTTCCAGCCGTGGCTGAGCCTTCATTGTTGGAAGAGCCACCCTGTAGACAGCCGGCTGTCGCGAACGACAGAGACGCACCGATTGTCGTTAGAATATGGCGACGCTTCATAGGCGTTTTTTACACAGTAGTATACATGAACGTTGTCACCACTCAAAACAGTGTTTCAGCTTGGAGCGATTCAGTGAGTGGAAACAGCCTACCGCTCCTGATCGAGTAGTTCGTCGACCAGCGTTTCCATCGAGTACTGCTGCAGTGGCTCGTGGCCGTCCCGGAGCGTGCTGATCGTGAACGTCGATTTCGTGCGCACGACGCCGTCCATCGACTCGAACTCGCTCACCAGCGACTCCACCATCGAGCGATCCGAGAGCTGCGAGATAGCGATGAAGTCCGTATCCCCGGCCGCGAAGTAGACCTGCGTCACGCCGTCGATCTCGAGGAGACGGTCGCCCACGTCCTCGCGGTAGCCCTCGCCGTGTTCGGCGATGACCTCGACGATGAAGGTGATGGGAAAGCCCAGTGCGGCCATGTCGATGTCGTAGTGGTCGTTGCGGATGATGCCCCGCTCCTGGAGGGAGTCGATCCGATAGTGCACCGTCGAGAGCGGAACGTTCGTCAACTCGGCGATTCGCTCGGGGCTGCGCGTTTCCTCGTCCGCGATGGCCTTCAGAATACGGAGATCCTTCCTGTCGACGTCCATACGCGGTCCTCACCGTCCAGCCCCACAAGCACTCCGGTTGTGTTAGAGTATTCTCTAACTGCCTGCTGTCGGCCATTCTTGCGAGCTGTCTGTGTTCCGTACTTTTGACGCAGCTCGCGGACGTTCGAAGGATTTATGCAATTTATTGTTATTGCAGTATCCTTCAACACTGGATCGATATGGGCTATAGAGTTGGAGTCCCATACAACTATTTCAGCCATCGTAGGAAGAAAGACTAAGTAGTGGCCGTGACATCGATACTGCATGGCAGACGCACCCACGGGAACCCGAATTATCGACAGCGACGCAGTCACTGAACTCGTCGACCACGAGGAAGCGATCGACGCCGTCGAAGCGGCGTTTCAGGCCCACGCGACGGGCGACGCACAGATGCCGGCGAAGTCCTACATCGACATTACAGAAGAGAACGGCGACTTTCGATCCATGCCGGCCGCCGTCGGCGAGGGTGCCGGCGTAAAGTGGGTCAACGTCCACCCGGACAACCCCGAGCGCTTCGGCCTTCCGACCGTCATGGGACTCGTCGTCTACAGCGACCCAGCTTCCGGTTACCCGCTCGCCGTCATCGACGGTACGAACCTCACCCGCATCCGCACCGGAGCCGCAGCAGGTGTCGCGACGGACCACCTCGCACGTGAGGACGCAGAGACGCTCGGCCTGCTCGGTGCCGGCCAGCAGTCTCACACCCAGCTTGCGGCGATTGCGGCCGTACGAGACCTCTCGGAAGTCGTCGTCGCCGACCTCGACGACGAGGCCATCGAGCGGTTCATCGAGGCAGAATCCGACCGAGACCTCACCGTTCGCGGCGGCTCCCCCGAGGAGGTCGCCGGCTGTGACGTTATCTCGACGACGACCCCATCCCGCGAGCCGATCCTCCGCGAGGAGTGGGTCGAGCCAGGAACGCACATCAACGCGATGGGCGCGGACGCCGAGGGCAAGCAGGAACTGGCGACCGATCTGCTTCTCTCGGCCGACGTGGTCATCGACGACTGGGAACAGTGCTCGCACTCCGGCGAAATCAACGTCCCAACCGCTGCAGGCGACTTCGAACGCGACGACGTCTACGGCCTCCTCGGCGATCTCGTCGACAGCGAGCAGGGTCGCCCGGACGCTGAAGCAGTCACTATCTTCGACTCCACTGGCCTCGCGATTCAGGACACCGCAGTCGGCTCCGTCGTCTACGAGGCTGCGGTCGCGGACGATGTCGGGACGGTTACCCAAATCGTCGACCAGTAATCCTCGTTTCGGCACCCGATCTTCTTTCTGACCGCCGTCTCCAGTCAGCGGCCACACCACTTTCACCCCGCTGCGGGAACGCTTTTGAAGCCCCCACACGAAAGGCAAATGATGGAACTCGACGATCATGCCGAGGATCTCGCCTCCGACCTCGGTGTTGACAAAGAGGAGGTCAAATCCGACCTGCAGAACCTCGTGGAGTACAGCGTTCCGATCGACGAAGCCACACAGAGTCTTCGCCGCAAATACGGCGACGGCTCGAGTGGTGGGGGCGGCGCGCCCTCGAGTAAGAACATCGGCGAGATCACGCCCGACGACGGCAACGTCACGGTCACCGGCATCGTGCTGACCGCTGGCAAGCGCTCGATCCGCTACCAGGGCTCCGACCACGTCATTGTGGAGGGCGAACTCGCCGACGAAACCGGGACAATCGATTACACGGCCTGGGAGGACTTCGGCCTCTCGGCGGGCGATACGATCACCGCCGGCAACGCCGGCGTCCGCGAGTGGGACGGCGAACCGGAACTCAACCTCGGTGAGAGCACCTCGCTCTCGTTTGTCGACGACCCGATCGAGATCGACGCGACGATCGGCGGCAACGCAACCCTCGCCGACCTGCAGACCGGCGACCGGGCCGTCTCCGTCGAGGTCGACGTAGTCGAGTGCGAGCGCCGAACGATCGACGGCCGCGACGGCGAGACGGATATCCTGAGCGGCGTCTTTGGTGACGAGAGCGGCCGGCTCCCGTTCACGAACTGGGACCCAGCCCCCGAAATCGAGGAAGGAGACCCAGTCAGAATCGAGAACGCCTACGTCCAGGAGTTCCGTGGGGTTCCCGAGGTCAACGTCTCGGAGTTCTCGACCGTGAGTGCGATCGACCGCGAAATCGATGTCGGCGCTGACACCACCTCGATGGACGTCGGCGAGGCTGTCCACACGGGCGGCATCTACGACGTCGAGGTCGCTGGCAACGTGATCGAAGTGCGTGATGGCTCCGGACTGATTCAGCGCTGTCCGGAGTGCTACCGCGTCATCCAGAAGGGCCAATGCCGGACCCACGGCGACGTCGACGGCATCGACGACCTTCGCGTGAAGGCGATCCTCGACGATGGGACGGGCTCCGTAACGGTCGTCCTCGACGACGAAATTACCGA
Source organism: Natrialba magadii ATCC 43099 (assembly GCF_000025625.1). Lineage (NCBI taxonomy): Archaea > Methanobacteriati > Methanobacteriota > Halobacteria > Halobacteriales > Natrialbaceae > Natrialba > Natrialba magadii. Next base: position 3,185,512 of record NC_013922.1, read on the forward strand.
GGACGTCTACGGCGGGACGCTGGACGATGCACTCGAGCAGGCCCGCGAGGCGATGGATCAGTCGGTCGTCGCCGACACGATTCGTGACAACATCGTTGGCCACGAGTATACCGTCCGCGGCCACCTCTCGGTCGACGAGTACGGTGCGAATCTGGACGCAGAGCAGTTCGGCGAGAGCGACGACGACCCGCAGGCACGTGCGAGTGCGTTCCTCGCGGACGTCGATAGCAGGACAGACGATGGTGTCGCCGCGGACGAGGAGGTGGACGCATGAGCGCGAACGGGTCCGATGACGACGAGATTCCGGGGCGAGAGATTGCCTACCGACTCTTCGCGGCGGAGTACGACGATGCCGAGTTCTCCTACGCCGAAAGCGACGAGGAGCGCGCACCGAACTACGTCGTGTCTCCCACCGGCGCACGGCTCAACCGCATGTTCGCCGTCGGGACGCTCACCGAGATCACCTCGGTCAACGACGAAATGCTTCGCGCCCGGATCGTCGACCCGACCGGCGCGTTCGTCGTCTACGCCGGACAGTACCAGCCCGAAGCACTGGCAGTTCTCGAACAGCTCGCCCCACCCGCGTTCATCGCGGTCTCGGGCAAGGCTCGAACGTTCGAACCCGAGGACGGCGACCGCGTCTACACCTCGATCCGACCGGAGAGCATCGCCGAAGTCGACGCCGCGACCCGCGACCGCTGGGTCGTCAGCACGGCCGAGCAGACGCTCGACCGGATCGGCACCTACGCCGAAGCTGCGACGGTCGATGCCCACGGCGACGCGCTGACGGACGCACTTCACGAGGCCGGCGTCGAGTCCGGGCTCGCAGCCGGCATCCCGCTCGCACAGGACCACTACGGCACGACGCCGGCATACCTCGCGGCGCTTCGCGACTGTGCCACTGAAGCGGTCGAGGTCGTCGCAGACGAGCGCGACGAGGTCAGCGGCTTTTCGATACAGCCCGACGCGAGTGGCAGTGGTGACGTGGCGTTCGACACACTCACCTCGCTCGCGGCTGTCGACGGCCAGGACCTCGACCTCGAGGCTCACACACCCACGGCTCCAGCCGAGACGGGAGCGACGGACGAGGCTGGCGAGCAGGACCCAGAGCCCGAGCCAGAACCGATCGCGGCAACGGCCGACGCGAGCGACGAAACCGCAGCCGCAGCAGGCACCGCGACCACGAGCGAACCGGAGACGGCTGCCGTCGAGTTCGACGAGTCTGCGGGGGACTCGAGTACGAGTCCTGCCGACGCCGAGGATGAGTCCGGAACTGCGGTCGAGGCGGAGACCGAATCTGAATCTGAACCGGAGTCTGCGTCTGTGCCGGAGTCAGAATCAGAGTCGGAACTGGAGGCAGAAGCGGAGTCCGAGTCCGAGCCAGTAGCCGAGACGGAGTCCGAGATCGACTCTGAATCCGACTCTGAATCCGAGCCGGAGCCCGAGTCCGAACCAGCGCCCGAGGGAGAGGCCGAAGCTGCGGCTGACTCGGACGACGCCCTCGGCGACTTCGACGGCGGCGACCCCGGTATGTACGAGATGGACGAGGAGGAACGCGAGCAGATCGAAGACGAGTTCGGCACCGAGTTCACGACGGGTGCCGAGGTCGACGAACCTGGTGAGGCGGATATCGACGTGCCGTCGGATGGGGACGACACAAGCGACGAGCCGGAACCAGCATCGGATGAGTCGCCAACTGGCGAGGCATCGACCGCTGCAGACGACGAACTCGGCGAGCCGCCAGCGTCGACGGTTGACGATGACGCTGCTGACGAGCCAGCAGCGGATACGAATGACGAGACAGACGAGGCAGACGAGACCGTCGAGCCTGACGAAACAGCGGACGCCGAGTCCGACGCCGACCAGACTGAATCGGACAGCGACGACGCAAGCGACGAACCGGCGGACGAACCCGCTGAAGACGTCGACCTGCAGGAGTACGTCGTCGACACCATGCAAGACCTCGACGACGGCACCGGCGCTGACCGTACGGAACTCGTCGACACTGTCGCTGCCGACACCGGAGCGTCCGAGGCAGACGTCGAAGACGCCATTCAGGACGCACTCATGGGCGGCCAGTGTTACGAACCGGACGACGAGACGCTGAAAGCGATCTAACGGTCTCCGATGCCTGCTCCCCGCTCTGGCTCCGGTTCCTGCTCTGATCTCGGTTCTACTCCCACCCCCTCCACTGGCCCGCGGGTCGAACCAGTGCCCGGCGAACCCGCTGCAATTGCGACGCTCGACCTCGAATCCGGGGACACGTCGGACTCTCCGCAGGCACCCGAACGCGCCCTCCTCATCGCCGACTACCACGCCGGCTACGAGGCCGGCCTCCGCTACGAACGCGGCGTCGACGTCCCCAGCAACGCCGCCGAGCGCCGCGAGCGACTCTTCTCTCTCATCGAACGCACCAACCCCGACCATCTCGTTGTCCTCGGCGACCTCATGCATTCCATCGGTGACCCAGGTGGTGCAGAGCGAGGTGAACTCGAGTACCTCTTCGAATCCGACCCGCTCCGGTCACTGGATGTGACGGTTGTTAAGGGGAATCACGATGGGGCGATCGAGACGTGGCTGGATGCGGATGTGAACGGGTCGGCAGCAGCGGAACCGGCATCGGCATCCGCGCCACCACCATCGCCGACCTCACTCACCATCACCCCCGGCGACGGAATTGCCCTCGGCGACGGCTCGGTCGGCGTTTGCCACGGCCACACCTGGCCATCACTGGCGGTACTCGAGTCCGACGTGCTCTGTCTCGGGCACGAGCACCCGTGCGTGCGCGTTGAGGACGAAGTTGGCGGGAGTCGTGTCGAACGAGTCTGGTTGCGCGGCCAGGCTAATCCGACGGTGTTTCGAGAGCACCCCGGACTCGACCGTGACGCGCTGCCGGCGTGGGTAATGGACGATGATGTCGAACCGCCGAAGGTGGTCGTGGTGCCGGCGTTCAACGAGCTGGTGGGGGGGACCTGGGTGAACGTTACGGGCCAGTCGTTTCTGTCGCCGTTCCTCCCTGATGGTGTGTGCGGCGGTGAAGCGTATTTACTCGATGGGACGCGGCTCGGACCGTACGAGTCTGTGTGACGGTGGTGCGCCGGACAGCGGTGTGACGGTGGCGCGCCGGACAGCGGTGTGACGGTGGTGCGCCGGACAGCGGTGTGACGGTGGCGCGCCGGACAGCGGTGTGACGGTGACGCGCCGGACAGCGGTGTGACGGTGACGCGCGACTGCGCTACGCATGCGTGCGCAGGCCCCAGTCCCATCATACGATTTGGCGAAGGCCGACTATGCCACGACAGACATACAGGCTTGCAGTCTCCGAGACAGACGACGGAGCGGGTGGACTCGACGCGACGATCTACGACGAGGACGAAGCGATTGTCGCGTCCACACGAGTCGCTTCCGAGGAGTACGATTTCGAACCGCCGTCGCAGGGTGTCTCTGACGCGGAGACATCATTCACGGCAGATGTGACGACGATCGACCTGCAGTTCGTCCACGACAGTGCGAGTATCGTGTTTCGCGTACTCGGTGATCGGGATGAGATTGCGACGGTTCGGCTCCCGGACGAAGGCGAATCAGTCGGGTAAGCCACGACTGCTTCGGTAGCAGGTGGTCACGCTGTGGGCACTGTTTTGTTTTCATCGCAGTTGAGCCATCGCTCGACTGGCGGATATCCTGCCAGGAGATGCCGTCTGTGAGCCATTGACTGCGCCAGAGAAAGCGGTCACTCCTGTTCATCTTTGTCCTGTCTCGGACATACAAAATTTAAATACTCTAACAACATCGAGTGATAGCACGCAGCGAATGGTGCACCATAACATATATCATGGCGTCATGGGAAACAGTGGCACAACGGAGGGTATGAATGTCGACTGTAGATGACGTCGTTACACGGGGAAGGAGTCTGTCAACGGAGCAGATCCTGCTAATTGCCGTTGGCATCGGTGTCGTACTTCTGGTGGGAGATCTCGTCCTCGGCGTCCTTGACGGCTCGTACAGTATCTCGCGTATCGGCAGGTACGTGATGGAAGGAATCCTCTACGGATTGATTATGGGGCTTGCTGGCATCGGGCTCTCGATGACCTACAGCATCCTCAACTTCGCCAACTTCGCCCACGGAGATACCATCACCGCGGGCGCGTTCATCGGCTGGGGTGGCACGTATCTCATCGCGGGCTGGGGTGCGGCGAGTATTGGTCACCTGGCGCTGGTCGGACCACAACGTGGTCTCGGTGGCCCGCAACTGGGCATCTCGGTCACGTCGACGCCGATCGCAATATTCGGCGGACTACTCCTTGCCGGGGTCGGTACCGCACTGTTCGTGGTGCTGATCGATCGCCTGGCGTACAAGCCGATGCGCGGTGCCGGTGGTATCCCGCTGTTAATCACCAGTATCGGTGTCGCGTTCGCGCTCCGATACATCATCATGTTCGTCTACTCGAGTCAGTCCCGGGGAACGACGGCGAGTGTGCCCTCGGCCGACCTGTTACTTGTCGACGGCTACGTGTCGCTGGACGCCCACGACGGGACGTTGATCGGAGCGGCCGTGGTGTTGATGCTCGGAGTCCACCTGATGCTCCAGCGGACGAAGCTGGGGAAGGCGATGCGGGCGATGTCCGACAACAAGGATCTGGCGCTCGTGACGGGGATTCCAACCGAGCGCGTGATCCGCTGGACCTGGATGATCGGCGGTGGACTCGCTGGCAGTGCGGGATACCTGATGGTGCTGTGGACGGGGACGATCGACTGGCAGTTCGGCTGGCTGCTCCTGTTGTTAATCTTCGCTGCGGTGATCCTCGGCGGGATTGGCTCGATCTACGGTGCGATCGTCGGTGGGCTCGTCATCGGTGTCAGTATGCACATGTCGATGATCTGGCTCCCCGGCGGTGACTTTACGACCATCACGGCGTTCCTGATGATGATCCTGGTTCTGTTGATCAAACCATCCGGGCTCTTTGGAGGGAAGACGACAGCATGAGTTCGACAGCACACGCAGACAGACGCACACAACTGGAATCGCTGTGGGAACACGACGCGATCAAGATCATCGCCGTCATCGGTGCGATCTACATCGTCTACGCCCTGATCGGGTTGATCCTCGGCTACTCGCTCGACGGTATCATCAACACCCTCCGGCGGATGACGTATCTGATCGCGGTCTACGGGATGGTCACGCTCGCGTTGAACCTTCACTGGGGATACACCGGTCTGTTCAACATCGGCGTTGCCGGCTTCATGGCGATCGGCCTGTACGTCACCATGATGCTGGCGAAACCAGTCGATCCAGGTGGGGCAGCCCAGTACTCCGGTCTCGGGCTGCCGATGCCGATCGCAATCATCGGTGGCGTCGTTGCGGCCGGACTGGCCGGCCTCGTCGTCGCACTGCCCGCGTTGCGGTTGCGAGCCGACTACTTCGCGATTACGACGATCGCGTTTGCAGAAATCGTTCGTCTCGGGGTCACGTCGGACGCGCTGCAACAGTTCACGATCCTCGGTGCGGAACTCGGTACTGGCGGGGGTCGTGGGCTCATCCGAAACTACGACGACCCGATGAACGTCATCTTCCAGCTCGAGATCTTTTCCTCGTTCGTCAACCTGACGAACAGCCTGTTCGGCTTCGGGCCGACGCAGGCACGGGCGCTCGCATACTCCATCGTGCTCGTGATCGTGCTTGCCGGCATCTACTGGCTCATCCAGCGCACGAGCCGGTCGCCGTTTGGCCGTGTGCTCAAGGCGATCCGTGAGGACGAGGAAGCGGCCCAATCGCTCGGAAAGAATACGAACATGTTCAAAATCAAGGTGTTCGTGCTCGGCTGTGCGCTGATGGGGCTCGCCGGCATCCTCTGGCGGTTCCGCCGAACTGGCGTGACGCCCGAGGCGTTCCGCCCGCACGTCACCTTCTACATCTGGATCGCGCTGATCATCGGTGGTGCAGGCTCGAACACCGGGAGCATCCTCGGCTCGGGCCTGTTCGTGGCTGTCCTCTTCGAGGGTCCACAGTACCTCCGCCGGGTGATCGACCAGCTGGTTGCGGTCGGTGATGCGCCGAATACGTTTGCAGGTGCTGTTGGCCCGCTCCTCTCTGCAAATCCGGTTCCGCTGGTCCGGTACACCTTCGCCGAGTTCCTGACGCTACAGTTCGTCATCATGGGGGTCGCGCTGATTCTCCTGATGCAACGTCGGCCAGACGGGTTACTTGGCCATCGTGAGGAAACAGCGGCCGCCATCCCGCTTGGGGCACGCCCGAGCGCGGCTGGCGGCGGGAGCGGTGGCGGTGGCGGTGGCGGTGGCGGCGGTGGCAACGGCTCCGATAGCGGATTCGCCCACAGCCAAACCCGCGACCAGCACGACGACTCCGACCAGCAGACTGACGGCGGTATCGACGCTGACGGGGCCCGGACGCAGGCCGGCACCAGCGAGAGTAGTAATGAAAGCAGTGGCAGCACCGATCAAACCGATGACTCAGTCACCGACGGTGAGACACAATGAGTGATAGCTCGACCGACGTCCAGTCAACCGAACCGGGCACAGCAGCCGACACGGCGGAGACGTCGTCCGATGCACCAATCGACGCGGACGCCATTGCACCGTCTGCAGTCGACCGTACCGGCGAAATCGAACTCGCCGTCGACGGTCTCGTCAAACGCTTCGGCGGCATCACGGCCGTCGACGGGGCGTCCTTCGAGGTCGAATCCGGGTCAATCACCGGGCTTATCGGCCCCAACGGCGCCGGTAAGTCGACGACGTTCCACTGTATCACCGGCATCCACCAGCCGGACGAGGGCTCCGTCGCGTTCCAGGGACAGGACATCACCGGCATCGCACCCTACGAGTGTGCCGACTACGGCCTCGTCCGTACCTTCCAGATCGCTCGCGAGATGGCCAACATGACCGTCCTCGAGAACCTCATGCTCCCGGCGAGACAGCAACAGGGCGAAGCCCTCTGGCGCTCCGTCATGCCACTCGCCAGACGCGAGGTCGAAGAACAGGAACGCGAACTCCTCGAGCGCGTCTGGGACACACTCGAGTTCTTCGAAATCGAGCACATTGCAGAGGAAAAGGCGGGTAACCTCTCGGGTGGCCAGCGAAAGCTCCTCGAGATGGCGCGGGCGCTGATGACCGAACCGGAGATGTTGTTACTCGATGAACCGTTCGCGGGGGTCAACCCGACGCTCGAACGGAAGCTACTCGAGCACATCCACGAGTTGCGAGCGGAGGGGTACACGTTCTTGATCGTCGAACACGACATGGATCTGATCATGGAACACTGCGAGCACGTGATCGTCATGCACCAGGGATCGGTGCTGGCAGAGGGCGCGCCCGGACAGGTGACCTCGAACGAGCAGGTGATCGAAGCCTACCTCGGAGGTGAGGTCTGATGGCGATGCTCGACGTAGCGGGACTCGATGCGGGCTACGGTGATTTGCAGATCCTGAGCGACGTGGATCTCGAGGTCGAAGCAGACGAGTACGTCGTTATCGTCGGCCCGAACGGGGCCGGCAAGTCGACGGCGATGAAATCCGTCTTCGGATTGACGACGTTCATGGGTGGTGCCGTGGAGTTCAACGGTGAGGACATCACAGGTCGCTCGCCGGACGAGATCATCCACAAGGGAATTGGCTACGTCCCCCAGACGGAGAACGTCTTCCCGTCGTTGACGGTCCAGGAGAACCTCGAGATGGGCGCGTACATCCTCGACGAGGTGCCCGAGGAGGCGCTGCAGGACGTCTTCGATCAGTTCCCAATTTTGCGCGAGCGTCGCGACCAGAAGGCGGGATCGATGAGCGGCGGCCAACAGCAGATGGTCGCGATGGGACGGGCGCTGATGCTCGATCCGGATCTGCTGTTGCTCGACGAGCCAAGCGCGGGGCTGGCACCCGATCTGGTCGACGAGATGTTCGACCACGTCGACGCGATTAACGAGGCCGGAACGGCGGTGCTCGTCGTCGAACAGAACGCGAAGGAAGCGCTCCGTCGCTGTGATCGAGGCTACGTGCTTGTCCAGGGACAGAACCGGTACGTCGACGACGGCGACGCGCTGTTACACGACGAGGAAGTCCGCCAGCAGTTCCTGGGCGGCTGAGCCCGGGCCCGGACCCGGACCCGGACCTCGGCACGGCCTCGGTTTTTGCCGTGATGTGTGGAGTCACCGTGGTGATGGCTGAAGAGCCCCGTCTCTCCGCTGCTGTGGAACATCGCGGTGAGAAAGTGCTGTTGCGAGACGGGCCGGGTAGCCGGCTACTGCCGTGTCTACTCAGCGAGCGCGGACTCGAGTTCGCCGGTGTAGGAACCCTGCTCGGCTTCGAACGAGACCGTGTTGAGTTCCTCGCCGCCCTGATCGTCGGCGAACGAGTCGATGAATTGCTCTGAGAGCTGCTGTCCGTAGTCGTTGTTGACGTACAGCGTCGCAGCGGTCTCGCCATCGAGTCGATCAGCGGCCACTTCGGCCATGACCTGTCCCTGCAGGAGGTCACTCGGTGCAGTTCGGAAGAAGTAGCCGTCGTCTTCGACGTTCGATAGCGAGAGTGCCGTACTCGCAGGTGAGCATTGGACGACGTTCGCACCGCTGGTCTCGCCGACGAGCGGGACGGAGTTCCCGGACGATGCGGCACCGATGATGGCCGGGTAGCCAGCGTCGATGAGCGCCCCGCCGTTCGAGAGTGTTGTGTCTTCGTCAGTTTCGGTGTCTTCGATCGCGAGGTCGATTTCGAAGCTCGTCCCCTCGAACTGGTCGGCTGCGAGTTCGCCGGCCTGAATCATCGGGCTTCCGAGCTCACCCAGGTCCCCCGTTTCGGGGAGCAACATCGCGACCATGACCTCGCGATCCGTGCCGCCCGGCGAGTCGTCTGCCATCTCGCCATCTGGGTCGTCGCCCTCGAAGGCGATTGTGTCGATCGTCTCGGTCCCATCATCTCCGAACTCCCAGACGTCGTAGCCTGCGTCCGCGGGATCGCCGACGTCGTCGAAGTTGACGCCACTCGAGGCGCCCTGGTAGGAGATTTCATCGCCATCAGCAGCGGCCTCGGCGGCTTCTTGCAGTTCGCCGGGTCCGTACTCGTCCCCGCCGGGATTTGCGACGCGGCGCATCTGGTCACGGACCGCTTCTCCGTCGTTGTCGCCGGCGGCAATGTTCGCGAGGATGCAGACCGCGACCGCGTCGAACGTGTGAGAGTTGAAAACGCCTGGTGAGGAGTCGAACTCGTCTTCGTACAGGTCCTCGAAGGCGGCCTCGTTTGGCCCCTCTGAGGCAGGTGCGGTTCCGAGGACGTTGTCCATGTCGTTGCCGACCTCTCCCGGCAGATCGTCGTCCTGGAGCCCGTCTGGAACGATAATATCTGTTCCATCGTCGAAGTTCGAGTAGTAATCGCGGAAGATCTGTATCCCGCTTTCGGGATAGCCGATGATGTTCAGGACATCTGGTCCTCCCTCGGTAACCTCCTCTTCGTCTCCGATACAGCCTGCAAGACCTGCAATTCCTGCTGCACCGACACCACTGAGCACCCGTCTTCGGTTGAGTTCCCAAACCATGGTATATGGTCACAGCCATCATATAAAAGAGTTTAGGTGGCCGACACGATGCCTCATCGAAGCTGACGGGTGATTTTGCCCGATGCGATTCAGGCAGCGCTGGCTATCGTCGCCACCGAAAGTCAGTGACTACTATAGTAGCCACTGCAAGTCACTGCACACCTGATCGCCAGCCTGCTCGGCGATCAGTGTGTAACTAGTTGCAGTTGTTACTATCGTCTCTGGGCCAGCATCGAGCCGCCCGCAAAAAAGTCAGCAAGCGATTACCGACGTTACAGGTTTTCGTCGAGCCACCCGGCGAAGTCACCGGTGAGGAAGTCGACGTACTCGACGACCCCCAGGTACAGCGAGATGATCAACACGATGACGATCGGGATCCGGAGCGCCCAGATCCAGACCTGGCCGAGCGTTCCGAGGTTGCCGATCCCCTTCTCGAGTTCATCGACGGCAGCCTGCGGAGCGATCCAGCCGACGAGGATCGTCAGCATGAGCGCACCGAAGACGAGCAGGATTGCGTCGGCGAAGTAGTCGAGCAGGTCGAGGAAGATCAGGTCGTAGGTGACCGGAACGCCGAGGAGGTAGATGACACCACCCATTCCGATCGCAGCCTTCCAGCGCTCGATACCGATCTCGTCGATCGCGTAGGACGTGACAACCTCGAGCAACGAGATTGCACTCGAGATGGCCGCGATTGCGACCGTCGCGAAGAAGATCAGGCCGAGGAACTGCCCGCCCGAAACGTCCGCGAACGCCTGGGTCATTGCGACGAAGATTTCGCCGGGACCACCGGAACCGGGTTCAGTGAGTGCGCCGGCCCACATGATCGGGAAGACGACGAGGCCGGTGAGGAACGCGATCCCGGTGTCGAAGCCGATGATGGTGATGCCGTCCCTGGTGAGGTTTCGGTCTTCACCGAGGTAGGAGGCGTAGGTAATCATCACACCCATTCCGAGCGAGAGTGTGAAGAACGCCTGTCCGGCGGCGGCCGGCAGGAGTTCGGCCCAGTTCGCAGCGATGACGCTGAAGTCCGGCGAGAGGTAGTACTCGTACCCGCCACCGGATTCGGGCAGCGTGAACGCCCAGATGGCAAGACCAACTAGCAGGAGTATAATCGCGGGGACCATCACCTTCACGGCGAGTTCGATACCCTGGCGGATGCCAAGGGCGACGATGCCGACCGTGATCGCCATGAAGACGGTGTGCAGGATGAAGGCGTCGAGTCCGGTCGACAGCGCACCGAACATAATCTCCGGATCGCCCTCGTACGCTGCGATGTGGCTGGCGTAGTCGCCGCGGAAGCCTTCAATTGCGTAGCGGATGAACCAGCCGCCGATGACGCTGTAGTACGAGAGGATGATGAATCCAGTTGCGATGAAGATACCGCCGACGTACTTCCAGGCGCCGCCACCGTACGCTTTGAGCGCACCGACCGGGTTCCGGTCAGTCCGCCGGCCGACGACGAATTCGGCCAGGATTGCTGGGAACCCGATCAGTGCGACGAACAACAGGTACACCAGCAAGAATGCTGCACCGCCACCTTCGCCGGTGACGAACGGGAATCGCCAGATATTACCAAGGCCAACTGCGCTGCCGACAGCAGCAAGGATAAACCCTGTTCTCGTTGCCCATGTCTCACGTTGTGCCATGACTACGCTGTTTAAATAGGACTTATATATAACTTTCCGTGAGTATCATTACCTGTCAATATGTCGTCTATTAATCGTGATGGAGTTACGGAATCCTTTTCCTATTGGTCCGCACACAACGGCGTATGAATCTGAGCGGGGTGTTTCCTGCATGACGATGGACGAGCGAATCGACGAACTCGAGGAGTTGCGCGAGGAGGCACGCCTCGGCGGTGGCGAGGAACGAATCGAGAAGCAACACGACAAGGGGAAGATGACCGCCCGCGAGCGGGTCGACTACTTCCTCGACGAGGGCACGTTCACCGAATTCGACCAACTCCGGACCCACCAGACCCGGCAGTTCGGCATGGACGAAAAGAAGGTTCGGGGCGACGGTGTCGTCACCGGCTACGGCGAGGTAAACGGCCGAACCGTCTTCGTCTTCGCACACGACTTCACCGTCTTCGGCGGCTCGCTCGGCGAAGTCTTCGCCGAGAAGGTCTGTAAGGTCATGGATATGGCGATGGAGGTCGGCGCACCTGTCATCGGCCTCAACGACTCCGCTGGTGCCCGCATTCAGGAGGGTGTCAAGAGCCTCGCCGGCTACACCGAAATCTTCCGCCGGAATCAGGAGGCAAGCGGTGTTATTCCCCAGGTTTCCGCGACGATGGGGCCGTGTGCCGGCGGTGCGGTGTACTCGCCCGCAATTACGGACTTCATCTTCATGGTGAAGGACACGAGCCACATGTACATCACCGGACCTGGCGTCACCAAGACCGTCACCGGTGAGGACGTCACTCACGAGGAACTCGGTGGGGCGATGACTCACGCAGACAAGACCGGCGTCGCCCAGTTCGCCTGCGAGTCGGAAGAACAGGCACTGGACGACATCAAGCGGCTTCTCTCGTATCTCCCGCAGAACAACGTCGAGGACCCGCCGCGGGTCGACCCGTGGGACGATCCAGACCGACGCGACGACGCGCTGACGTCGATCGTGCCGGACAATCCACAGAAGCCCTACGACATGACGAACGTGATCGACTCCGTCGTCGACGAGGGTTCGTTCTTCGAAGTCGCCGAAAACTTCGCCCAGAACATCGTCGTCGGCTTCGGTCGCCTCGACGGTCGCTCCGTCGGCCTCGTGGCCAACCAGCCGCGGGTCAACGCCGGCACGCTCACCGTCGACGCCTCGATGAAGGCCTCGCGCTTCGTGCGCTTCTGCGACTCGTTCAACATCCCGATCGTTACCTTCGTCGACGTGCCCGGCTACATGCCCGGAACGGAGCAGGAACACCGCGGAATCATCCGCCACGGCGCAAAGCTCCTCTACGCGTACGCGGAGGCAACCGTCCCGCTCCTGACGGTGATCACCCGGAAGGCCTACGGCGGCGCCTACTGTGTCATGGCCTCGAAGAACCTCGGCGCGGACGTCAACTACGCCTGGCCGACAGCCGAAATCGCCGTCATGGGACCGAAGGGCGCAGTCAACATCCTCTACCGCGAGGAACTCGCCGAAGCGGACAATCCCGACGAACTCCGCGAGGAACTCATCGAGGAGTACCGCGAGGAGTTCGCAAACCCCTACACCGCGACGGACAAAGGCTTCCTCGACGACGTGATCGTCCCGACCGAAACTCGCCCACGCCTGATCGCCGACCTCGAGATGCTGGAAACCAAGCGCGAACAGAATCCGGACAAGAAACACGGCAACATCCCACTCTAACATGACCGCACAGCACCCCGACGCCGAAACCGGCGACGCCGTTACACAGGCTCCGGCGGAGGACGACTCCTCCGAAGCCAACTCACCGTCGCCGTCGGCGAGCGACGGTCCGCTTCCGTCTGGTGTTGCACTCGAGTTACCGGCCAATGCGGACGACGAGGAGGCGGCGGCTATCGTGGCTGCGATTGGCGCACACCTCCACGATCAGGCCCAAGCGGCCGCTGCAGCGGCGGCCCAGACGGAGGAGACGTGGGAAGGCAAGCGCTGGTCGTTCGCGGGCCGTGTACGTGCTCAGCAGGGCACAGACGTTCGTGTACCGAAGTCGGCACCGACGGACGCGTGGACCGCAGCGGGTCGGACGGATCGGTTCTGAATCCAGCTGCCCGCGACACACATCTTCACACGCGTTTCGGCGACGGCGAACTGATTCTCGCCTCGTTGCGAAAAAGTAAGGTAGTGCCCCCGCAACCGTTCCCACAGGAATGTTCAGGAAGGTTCTCGTGGCGAACCGCGGCGAGATCGCGGTCCGCGTGATGCGGGCGTGCGAGGAGTTGAACGTTGGGACTGTCGCAATCTACTCTGAGGCTGACAAGGGCTCGGGACACGTTCGGTACGCCGACGAGGCGTACAACGTCGGTCCCGCTCGCGCGGCGGATTCGTATCTCGATCACGAGGCCGTTATCGAGGCCGCACAGAAAGCCGACGCTGACGCGATCCACCCCGGCTACGGCTTCCTCGCGGAGAACGCGGAGTTCGCGAGCAAGGTCGAGGCAGCCGATGGAATCACCTGGATCGGCCCGTCCAGCGACGCCATGGAATCGCTCGGCGAGAAGACGAAGGCCCGCCAGATCATGGACGAAGCAGCGGTGCCGATCGTCCCCGGAACGACGGACCCGGTCACCGACCCCGACGAGGTCGCTGCCTTCGGCGACGAACACGGCTACCCGATCGCCATCAAGGCCGAAGGTGGTGGCGGTGGCCGCGGCATGAAGGTCGTCTGGGACCAAAGCGAGATCGAAGACCAGTTAGAGAGTGCAAAGCGCGAGGGTGAGGCGTACTTCGACAACGACTCTGTCTATCTGGAGCGCTACCTCGAACAGCCCCGCCACATCGAAATCCAGATTCTCGCGGATGGACACGGCAACGTCCGCCATCTCGGTGAGCGCGACTGTTCACTCCAGCGCCGCCACCAGAAGGTCATCGAGGAAGGCCCATCCGCAGCCCTCTCCGAGGAACTGCGCGAAAAGATCGGCGAGGCCGCCCGCCGCGGGGTCGCCGCCGCGGACTACACCAACGCCGGCACCGTCGAGTTCCTCGTCGAGGAAGAGCCCGGACGCGGCCCCGAGGAACCCCTCGGTCCCGACGCGAACTTCTACTTCCTCGAGGTCAACACCCGGATCCAGGTCGAGCACACGGTCACCGAGGAAATCACGGGCATCGACATCGTCAAGCGCCAGATTCAGATCGCAGCGGGCGAGGAAGTCGATTTCACACAGGAAGAGGTGGACATCGACGGCCACGCGATGGAGTTCCGAATTAACGCCGAGAACGCGGCCGAGGACTTCGCCCCCGCGACCGGCGGCACACTCGAGACGTACGATCCGCCAGGTGGGGTCGGCGTCCGGATGGATGACGCGCTCCGACAGGGCGACGAACTCGTCACAGACTACGACTCGATGATCGCGAAGCTGATCGTCTGGGGCGAGGACCGCGAGGAGTGTATCGACCGCTCGCTGCGCGCCCTGAGTGAGTACGAAATCGCGGGCATCCCGACGATTATCCCGTTCCATCGCCTGATGCTCACCGACGAGGAGTTCGTCGCGAGTACGCACACGACGAAGTATCTCGACAACGAACTCGACGAGAGTCGGATCGAGGAAGCCCAGGAGCAGTGGGGCGGCGACACCGGCAGCGGTGCCAGCGACGACGAGGAGACCGTCGAACGCGAGTTCACCGTCGAAGTCAACGGCAAGCGCTTCGAGGTCGAACTCGCAGAGCACGGCGCGCCGGCAATTCCGGTCGGTGACGTCGACGCAAGCGGCGCGTCCGGCCCGCCACAGCCCGCGGGCGGCGACAGCAGCGGTGACGACGATATCGCTGGCGACGGCGAGACCGTCGACGCTGAAATGCAGGGAACGATTCTGGACGTCGCCGTCGAAGAGGGTGACGAGGTCGCAGCGGGCGACGTGCTGGTCGTCCTCGAGGCGATGAAGATGGAGAACGATATCGTGGCCTCCCGCGGCGGCACCGTCACCGAAATTGCCGTCGAGGAAGAACAGAGCGTTGACATGGGCGATACGCTGGTCGTTTTGGAGTAACGCCGAACGGCGGACACCGGACCGATCAGCAACAGAACATGAACGGGTAGACCAGCGCGACTCGGTCGCCGTTTTCGAGTTCCGTATCGAACCCCGCGTCGTGTTCGTTGAACCGACCGTTGATACAGACCCGCGCGTAGGGCCGCGTCTGCTCACCTTCTGGATTCTTGCGCCAGGTTCCCGGCAGTTCGTCGGGGACCGGTTCCCAGCCGCGTGCGGTGGCGTCGGCCTCTGTTTCGGCGATCAACATTTCTTCGAGGTCGTGCGCGTCGAACTCGTCGAAGAACGACTCGATAAACTCACGAAGTCGCGTTCCCGGGAAGGTGTACTCGAGTTCGTGTGTTCCAAGAGCGGTTCTGACGTGGCCGGTGCAGCGGACGGTGACGGTGGTCGTATCCGTGCCAGCGCTTGTACCCGACTCTGGGTCACCATCGACCGGCGACGAACTGGAATCGGGACTGTCGTCAGTGGGCGCGTCGGCAGTCATACTCGAGTACAGGCCGTCAGGAACAAAGCAACTGTATCCGAACGTGTTCGGCCGCTGTTCGAATCCGTTTCGGGAGGAGAGTTAGTCTGTGCGGTATTCGCTGGATATGGTGGCAGTCCCAGTCCCAGTCCCAGTCCCTCGAACACCCTGCTACGGCGCTGGCTCCGTGACAGTCCGGACATCACCCGAGACGGCGTCGACGCTGAGTCGAACGGGGTCGTCCGCCTCCGGCGTTTCGAACTGGAAGTACCAGGTGGCACTGGTTCGGCGCGGTTCGGCAGCGAGTGCGTCGACGGCGTAGCCTTCTTCGGCAGCTCGTTCGCGTGCGCGTGCTTCGGCGTCCTCGAGGTCCGTGAGCTGGATTTCATCGGTCGCGCGAACCGTGACGATTGGCATCTCCGCCATGCGGACGACTCGTTCCGTGACGCTACCGACCAGCACCCGATCGAGCCCCGTTCGTCCCTGGGTTCCCATGACGATCATGTCGACGTCGTTCTCGTCGGCGTACTCGAGTATCACCTCGTGTGGGACGCCGTTTTCGACGCTGGTTGTCGCCTCGATGCCGGCGTGTGTGGCTTCGGCGGCGACGTGGTTGACCGCGTGGTGCGCCGTCGGCGTCGCTTCCTCGCTCTCGAGCGTGCCGAGCGGTCCTTCCGGGACGACCGAGAGTGCGTGGACTCGTGCGTCGAATTGCTCCGCGATAGTGAGTCCGTGTGCGATCGAGCGGCGAGTTCCGTCGCTCCCGTCAGTTGGGATGAGGACGTCCTGATACATTGCTCTGGATACCCAGGATTGGCGGTACAGACGTAAATAGGCTTGACTGTGCCGGGGTGGAGTCCCCTGTGAGCGATCCAGCCACCACCACTGGCAGTCATAACGCCGGAAGGTAGCTGACCATACAGTTTAAACAATGTAAATATTTTTTATGCCACGCGACAACGTACCGCTCGGTACATGACAAATCTCGTCACGAACGTCGCGGCGGCCGTCGAGGAGCACGGATCGAACACCGCGATCGGCTTTCAGGGGGACGACACCAGCTACGAGGAGTTCTGGGCACAGACCGGAGCCTTCGCGACTGCACTCGAGTCCCGCGGCGTGGGCGAGGGTGATCGGGTTGCGCTCTACCTGCCGAACGTGCCGCCGTTCCTGATCGGTTTCCACGGGACGCTGCGCGCCGGCGGGGTCGTCGTGCCAATGAATCCGCAGTACAAGGCCCGCGAGATCAGCCACCTGCTGGGCGACAGCGAGGCAAAGGTGGTCGTCACGCTGGCAGATCTGGTTCCGTTCGTTACGGAAGTACAGGACGAGACGAGCGTCGAGCACGTCGTCAGTGTGGGCGGCGAGGCCGAGGGCGCAACGGAGTTCACGGCGTTCCTCGAGCGCGGTGCGCCGGACATCGCCGACCGCGCGGACGACGACGTGGCGGTCCAGCCCTACACGTCGGGGACGACGGGCAAGCCGAAGGGCGTCCAACTCACCCACAGCAACCTCGCCTCGAACGCGAAGGCGTCGGCGGAGCTGGTCCCAGACGGAATCCGCCCTGACGACAAGCAACTGGGCGTTCTCCCGCTGTTCCACATCTACGGGATGACCGTCACGATGAACGGGGCACTGTTCAACGGCGCGGGCTACTACCCGATGCCCAAGTGGGACGCTCAGGACGCCGTCTCGCTCGTCGCGGACGCAGGAATCACGATTTTCCACGGCGTGCCGGCGATGTACAACGACGTGATCAACCAGCCCAACGCCGAGGAATTCGACTTCTCCTCGGTTCGCCTCTGTGGTGTCGGTGGTTCCGGCATCCCGACCGAAGTGCTGCGCCGGTTCGAAGAACTCTACGAGCCCGACGTCTACGAGGGGTACGGACTCACGGAGACAGCCCCGATTACGCACTTCAATAGTCCGATCGAGGGCCGGCGCGTCGGGAGCATCGGGAAAACGGTCCCCGGCGTCGACTCGAAGGTCGTCGATAGCGATTTCGAGGAGGTCGACCCCGTTGAGGAAGGTCCAGTCGACGAAGACGAGGTCGACCTGACGGAGACGACAGGCGAGATCGTCGTCGCTGGACCGAACGTGATGAAGGGCTACTACGGCCTGCCCGAGGCCAACGAGGAGGCGTTCACCGAAGCGGGCGGGCGAACCTGGTTCCACACCGGCGACATCGGTTATCAGGACGAGGACGGCTTCTTCTACGTCGTCGACCGCGAGAAGCACATGATCGTCACCGGCGGCTACAACGTCTACCCGCGCGAGGTCGAAGAGTTACTCTTCGAGCACGAAGACGTGGCCGACGCCGCCGTCGCGGGGATTCCGGACGATCGGCGCGGCGAGACGGTGAAGGCGTTCATCGTGCCGACGCCCGATGCCGATGCGACCCCAGAAGATCTCAAGGAGTACTGCCTGACCAACCTCGCGGAGTACAAACACCCACGCGAGGTCGAGTTCGTGGAGGAACTGCCCCGAACGACGACCGGCAAGGTTCAGAAGTTCAAGCTCCGCGAGCGCGAGGAGGACGCTGAAGCGGCCGATGAAGACGCAGACGCAGAGACGGGGGCCGAATGATGTCCCTCGGCGAGGCCGTCCATCTCGAGTCCAGCGACGACGGACACGTCGCGACAATCACGCTCGACCAGCCAGACCGTCGCAACGCGCTCTCACGCGAGATTAACGCTGGAATCACCGAGGCGCTCGACGTGATCGAAGACGACGAGGTGTATGCCGATGCCCGCTGTGTCGTCATCGAGGGCTCGGGTGGTTCGTTCTCCGCCGGCGGCGATATCGAGGCCATGATCGAGGGGCTGGAGGGAGACATGCCCCTCGACGAGCGCGTGCGGGCACTCGAGCGCCGGACGAATCAACTCATGGCCCGACTCGTCTCGTTCCCGCTGCCGACGATTGCGCTAGTCGACGGTCCCGCCGTGGGTGCCGGGGCGAACCTGGCCATCGCGTGTGACATGCAGCTCGCAACCGCAGACGCCGCCTTCGGCTTCGTCTTCCGCCAGGTCGGGCTGAGCATCGACGCTGGCACGTCGTACCTGCTCCCGCGAATCGTCGGCGAAAACGTCGCACAGGAACTCGTCCTGACGGGTGACATCATCGGCGCGGACCGCGCGGCCGACCTCGGACTGGTCAACCACGTCTACCCGAGCGAGGAGTTCGACGAGCGCGCCGAGGAGTTCGTCGAGAAGATCGTCGCCGGGCCGCCGGTCGCGATGCGCCACATGAAACGGCTCATTGGCGAAGGACTGGACAAGTCACTCGAGCAGGCGCTGACTGACGAGGCGACGGCACAGGGGATCGTCTTCCAGACCGACGACCACGCAGAGGGTGTGAGCGCCTTCTTCGAGGACCGAGAGCCCGAGTACGAGGGTCGCTAACCGACGCACCCCTCGTTCGCTGCACGCTCGTCACCGAACGAGCGTCGAAACGCGCGCGTTCTCCTTTATTTGTATCCCACCGTCGGCAACCGACAGCGGCACCAACGGCAGGTGCGATCGAACCTGCACCGTCGGATGCGAGCCGCCGCGAGCCAGCAACTCGTTTCGCGGCTGCAGCTGGAGCGGTTCCTCGAGATCGCCCAGAAACTCGTTGTGCTGGACGACGTACTGACCGCCGCCGAGGTCCCACCAGCCGAACTCGTCGTCCGGCGCTCGCAGTTCCGTCGGCACCGGCTCGAGATCGGCATCTTCGAGTTCGTCACCGCCGAAATCGAGTTGGCCAGGGCCGGCGACCTCGTAGATCGCGCTCACCGTCAGATCGACACCGCCGTCGTGGATCTGCGTCGGCTCGTGTACCAGGTTTTCGACGGCCGAAGCGAGCGATTCGTCTGCAGTCGAATCGGCGTCTGGGTCGGAGTCGATTGACATCTCGGGGAAGACTGACCGCAGAGATGAGTAAAAAGATGGCGCTCGAGTCAGTCGAATACCCCGAGTAGGCGCAAACTGCGCCGGCGGCTGAACTTGTATCTGCCTGGGCTCGAAACGACGGTCTATGGACGTGAGACAGGACCGGCTGCGGGCCGACATCGAGGCGAACGCGACGTTCGGTGCACTCGAGTACGACGATTCAGACACACCGAACGAGGATGGCGGCGACAGGGAGGGACAAGAACAGGCACAGGCACAGGCACAGACACAGGCACAGGCACAGGCACAGACACAGGCACAGGAACAGGCACAGCCACAGACACAGGCACAGGAACAGGCACAGCCACAGACACAGGCACAGGAACAGGCACAGCCACAGACACAGGCACAGGCACAGCCACAGACACAGCCACAGCCACAGACACAGCCACAGAGACAAAAACACGGCCGAACCGTCCGCACCGGAACCGAGGCAAACCGGCGGGCCAGAGATCATCTCGTTTCCCGACTCGAGGACGCCGGGCTCGCAGTCGAGATAGACGCCGTCGGCAACATCACTGGTACATGGACGCCGGAGAGCGCAGACCCCGACGCCGCCCCCGTCGCGGCCGGGAGCCACCTCGACTCCGTTCCCGAGGGCGGCATCTTCGACGGCCCACTCGGTGTCTACGCCGCACTCGAGTCCGTCCGCGCGCTGCAGGACGCCGAGGCCGAGCCAGAACGGCCAATCAGCGTCGTTTGCTTCACTGAGGAGGAGGGGACCCGCTTCGGTGGCGGACTGCTTGGTTCGTCGGTTGCGACCGGCCAGCTTGGGGTCGAGGAGGCGCTAGCCGCAACGGACGACAACGGTGTGCAGTTGGGCGACGCACTCGAGAACATCGGCTACCGCGGCGAGGGTGTACTCGACCCCGCTGACTGGGACTCATTTCTCGAACTGCACGTCGAGCAGGACACCCGACTCGAGGATGCGGGCGTTCCCGTCGGCGTCGTCTCAACGATCACCGGTATCGCGCACGCCACTGCGACGTTTACCGGTGAGACGAACCACGCGGGGACGACAGGAATGGCTGAGCGGGCGGATGCGTTCACAGCTGCGAGTGCGTTCACGTTGGCACTCGAGGAGGCCGGGATGGAGGCGGCGCTCGCGGGTGTGAGTGAGGCTGCTGACAATGGCGACGCTGACGCGGACGGTATAGACGAACCCATAGGAGGCACAGCAGTCGCAACCGTCGGCAAATGCAACGTCGCCCCAAACGCGACGAACGTCGTCCCCGGCCGCGTCGAACTCGGCGTTGACATCCGGGACGTCGACAGCGAGACGATGGCTGGCCTGCTTGAGCGAGCGGAACAGGTACTGGCACGAATCGAAGCCGAACGGCCGGTCGAGACCACCTTCGAACTCGAACTCGATGTCGCGCCAGCGCCGATGAGCAAGCGCTGCCGGGAAGCACTCGAGTCCGGTGCCGATGCCACGACAGTTGAGTCGCGCATCCTGCACTCGGGCGCGGCCCACGACGCGATGTGCGTCTCGCGGGTGACCGATGCCGGGATGCTCTTTGCGCCGTCTCGAGATGGGCTCTCGCACACGCCACTCGAGTGGACTGACTGGGACGACTGCGCGACGGCGACGCGGGTGCTTGCCGAGGCGATTGCACGGCTCGCCGGCGCAGCGTCGGACTGATACGGTTTCCCGTACGTCAGCCCCGGCGCAACCACGACCCATGCGGCGGTTGCGCCGGTACATCGGTACAGCAATCCGTATGAGTGTACCGCGCCCTGACCTTGATATGGGCTCGGCGGGAGGGGTCAGCTATGGTCGACGTTCTCGCAGACGAGATCAGGCGTTTCGTTCGCGCGGTCGGTCCCGAACCCGACGAGACGCTGGCGGAGATGGACCGCTTCGCCGAGGAACACGGATTCCCACACGTCGGGCCGGAGGTTGGCGCGTTCCTTCGGTTCGTTGCCCGCATGAGCGACGCCGAACGCATCTTTGAGTTCGGTTCAGGCTATGGCTACTCCGCCTACTGGTTCGCCGACGCGCTCCCAGACGATGGAAGCGGCGAGATCGTCCTCACCGAGGTCGACGAAGACGAACTCGAGCAGGCCCGTGAGTACATGGCCGCAGGCGGCTACGACGACCTCGCACGGTACGAACTCGGTGACGCGGTCGAGACCGCAAAAGGGTACGACGGCCCCTTCGACGTGGTGTTGATCGACATCCAGAAACACCAGTACGAAGATGCCTTCGAGGCGATTCGATCGAAAATCCCGGTTGGAGGCGTCATCGTTGCCGACAACGCCATCTCGGCGAGCGTTATCGAATTCGAGAACCTGCTCGATATGGTCGAGGCCGCACAGGCCGGCGACGACGCGGCACGCCGCGTCATCGAAGCCGAGAGCAACGAACACACGCGCGGCATCGCGGACTATCTCGACCGCGTGACGGCAGATTCGGCGTTCGAGACGGTCGTCATCCCGCTTGGAGAAGGAATCGCAGTGAGCTACCGCGTCGAGTAATCCGAGGTGTCGCCCTCGAGCACCTGTTCTTCTGGCGTGTCGACACCGACTGTCGCGCCGTACTCTCGGAAGCCGAGGAACGTCGTTGCCGCACAGGCGGTTAGCAGGGTAGCCCAGGTGAGCACCGTGAGCCCGAGCGCGACCGCGCCCTCCGGCCCGGGTGTTACCGCGCCGACGGTTCCCAGGCCGACGAGGTGCGTCGCGGAGATGGCGAGGAAGCCACTCCAGAGTGCAAACGCGTGGATAGCGAGCGACCGGCGCGAGATGCGATTCGCGTAGCGTGCACCGGTGTAGACGCCACCGATGGCGAGCACCGTCGCTCCGAGTGTGAGGCCAAGTCCGTCGGCGGTCGCCCCGGCAGCGCCCGCGACGCCAAAGCAGGCAAACGATACGGCGAGCAGGTGTCGATCCGAACGGAGTGTTGTCGGAATCACGTCGTGCACCGCGTTGCTGGCAGGTATATCCGGCCGAATATATAGCTGTTGGCTCGGGTACGTGCCGTGACGGACAGCGTGGGTATCATATACGTCCGAGGGAAGGAGCCCCTCGTTACCGCTCGTCGCCACTACACTCCTTCTCGACCGCTTCCCGGCTGCGTATCGACGTGTGACTCGGGCATGAGTGCCTCGAAGGGCTGTTCGTCGAGCCACTCGAGTAGCGCCACCAGTTGCTCGGTCGCAGCGTCGAACAGTTGCTCTCCTACTTCGGGCGTGGCGTCGGTCTGGTCGCCGAAGACGCCGTTGGGACTGTTTTCGATGGCGTCGTAGAACGTCGTCGCGCCGTGGACGCGCGCAGCGTCGCCGTCGAAGTCGACGCCGCCGTCGCGGGCCTCCTCGAGGCGGTCCTCGCGGACGAGTTCGTTCGCGATGTGCATGATCATCGCCGTTTCCTTGGGGCCGCCGTGGGGGCCGGGCGTCTCGAAGACCTCCTCGATCAGGTTGGGGATGGATTCGTCCCACATCCATTCGATGGCGTAGGCGGTCTCGTCCTGATGAAGTCGGCGGCCGACCTCTCGGAGATGGGCAACGTTGCCGCCGTGGGCGTTGACGTAGACGATGCGGTCGATGCCGTGATAGGTGAGGTTCCGCGAGAGGTTCTCGACGTAGTCACGAAAGACCGGTGCATCGACCCACATCGTGCCGTGAAACTGCCGGTGGTGGGAGCTGACGCCGATCGAAATCGGTGGGGTGCAGAGATAGCCAGTCTGCTCCGTTGCGGCGCGCGCCAGCGCCTCGGCGATCATGTGATCCGTTCCTTCAGGCAGGTGTGGGCCGTGTTGCTCGGTCGAGCCAAGCGGGACGACCGCGAGCGATTCCGACTCCGACTCGATGTAGTCGGCGAGGTCGGGCCAGGTATGGGCTGGAAGATACATTCGATAGTGGAGCATCGTACCGAATCCGCAAAACAGTGCCTGCTACAATGCAGTTTCAGCAAGAACTCGACCAAGCCGAGCGACGACGCTACGCGAGATGATAAACCTTAATAGATTTCTGCCGTTGAGTTATTATATGGCAGTCGTCAGCGTCTCGATGCCGGACGAACTTCTCGATCGACTCGACCAGTTTGCAGAGGAACACGGCTACACCGGCCGCAGCGAAGTCGTCCGGGAGGCCTCCCGCAACCTCCTCGGCGAGTTCGAAGACACCCGTCTCGAGGACCGCGAACTCATGGCGATCGTCACGGTCCTCTTCGACTACGAGACAACCGCCGTCGAGGAGCGCATGATGCACCTGCGCCACGAACACGAAGGTCTCGTCGCGTCGAACTTCCACAGCCACGTCGGCGATCACTACTGTATGGAACTGTTCGTTCTCGAGGGTGAACTCGAGGAAATCTCGACGTTCGTCGGGAAGATTCGCGCAACGAAGGATGCGCTGACAGTCGACTACTCGGTGACGCCGGTCGACAGTTTCGATCCGCTCAGTCAGGATCACTGAGACCGACGGTGAGCCGGAACTGAACCCGTTCCCGAATTGCACTGAACGCGTACCTTTACTGTGATCCGCGCCAAGAGTCAGCCATGTCCTACCGGAAGGTGAACTACGAGGAGGTCGATCAGGTGTCGAGCGCGATGCACGTCCTGAGCGGCCCACTCGAGACGGAGCAGGTCGGGGTGACGGTCGCCCGCTGCGATCCGGACTGGAAGAGCAAGCCCCACGATCACACGGACAACGACCACGAGGAGGTCTACGTCCTCATCAAGGGCGAGGCGACGGTCGTGGTCGACGACGAGCCAGTCGAAATGGAGACCGGTGATGCGCTGTGGATTCCGCCCGAATCCACGCGACAGATCCGCAACGGTGACACGGAGAGCGCATTCGTCCTCGTGAGCGCCCCGAGTCTGCAGAACGGCGACGATAACGACGGCGAGTGGCTCCTCTCCGGCTTCGCCGGGTAGCGACCTCGAGCGAGCAGTCGCGCACACTGACCAGTTACACGCCGTCGCACGTTCACCCGTTCCCGGACGCCGTGCCAGAACGACGATGACCAGGCCGAGACAGACGCTTCCCGTGGTCACTACACCCGCGAGGCGAGCTTCGAGCGGGTCGCAATGAGCCGCGCACACGTCCTCTGTGTGAGCCACGATCCGTCGACGCGGGCCAGACTTACCCTGGCGCTCACCGATGCACCCATCCGCGTGAGCGTCGTCTCGGACACCGAGGCGGCCATCGACCAACTCGAGTGCGGACGAGACCGTCCCCACCCGCAGCGTCACGACTCGGACGATGGTGAGACGCAACCAGAGCACCAGTACGGAGGGCACGACCACATCGACGCTGTCCTTCTTGACCCCCGGATGGTTCGCTCACTACCGGAGACGACACGTCGACTCGAGGAGGCCGCGCTGTCCCCAATCGCGGTGTTCGCGTACTGGGAAGCTGATGCTGGGGCAGGGAGTGATGCTGACGCTGATCCAGGATCGGATTTCGGTTCAGGATCGGGCCTGGAACCGAGTTCAGCCCCGGATACTGGTCTCGATACGTCGTCACAGCCAGTGCTCGCTGAACTGTCGACCACGCGATTGGAGGACGGAACGCAGTTAGAACCACAACGGAATCGATCAACGGCGAATGGGTCAACGGCGAATCGGTCAACAGCGAGTCGATCAACGGCGGGACGAACGGAAACAGGATCTGCCGATATCGCCTCGACCATTCTCACCGGTATCGACGCGGAAACTGGCTCCGACGGATCCGGCTTCCCCGAACTCGGGGTGACGAGAACGAGAGTGGGTACTGCCGCCACTGCCGCCATCGCCGCCACCGCCGCCACTCCCGAGGGGCCCGATTCAGCCGAGGAGACGACCGACGTTGCTCATCCGTCACTCGTCGCGACTGTTCGACGTGAACTGGCCGACACAACCTCGCCACAGACCGTCGAGCGGGTGCTTCGGACCGTCTTCACGGAGCACGAGGAATTCGTCTTCGCCTGGGTCGGCGAGTACGACCGCGGCGAGCACGCCGTCGTCCCCTGGGCGACCGATCCCGACGCAACGGCGTGGCCCATCCACCGCACGTTCCGCGTCGGAAACGGCGCTAATCCGCTCCTCGAGCGAGCGCTGTACGCACAGCAACTCCAGACGCAGGACCTCGCCTCACAGCCTAACCTGGCCATCACGGGCGGTGCGTTCACCCCCGCGCCGTTTCACGAACAGGCACGCGAACACGGCGTCCGATCCATCGCTGTCGCGCCGCTCGCGACGGACACAGACCGATACGGCGTCCTCATCGTCTACGCACCGACGACGTTCACAGCCGGCACCCGACAGACGATCCGTGCCGTCGCCGACGTTGCCTCGCACGTCCTCGAGACGATCGCAATTCGCGGCCAACTCGAGCAACAGGAGCGAACGTTACACCGGTATGAACGCCTCGTGAAAACCGCGGGCGACGGCATCTTCGTTCTCGACGGCGCTGGTCACGTAATGACGGTGAACGACGCGTTCGTCGAGATGACTGGCTACAGCCGCGAGTGGCTCCTCGGAGAACACATCTCACTGCTCTTTGACGAGCAGACCATCGAGCACGCCACGGAAACGGTCCGGGCGCTCATCGAGGCCGATGGTCGCTCGACGACGATCGAAGTCCCACTGGAGACGAAAGACGGCTCGTACGTCACCTGTGAGGCCCAGATTGCCATCCTCGATCGTACCGATAGTGGTGGAAATGGCAGTACTAGCAACGGTAGCAACGACACCGACAGCGACCCTGACACCAACACCAGCACTGTCACCGACACCGATACCGTCACCAACACCAGCACTGTCACCGACACCGATACCGTCACCAACACCCACACCCAGACCGACACCGACACCGACAGCACGTTCGGCGGCACCGTCGGCGTCCTCCGCGACATCACCGAACGAAAGCAAAACGAGCGCCGCCTGCGCAAACAGAACGAGCGCCTCGACGCCTTCGCACGCATCGTCAGTCACGACCTGCGCAACCCACTCGGCATCGCGCAGGGCTACCTCGACCTCATCGACGAAACGGAGTCACTCGAGTACCTCCCGACGGCCAAGCGGAGCCTCGATCGCATGGAGGCGATCATCCACGACGTGCTCGCCATCGCCCGCGACGGGACGTGGGCGAGCGACACCGAGCGCGTCGACCTGGAAACCGTCGCCAGCGAGGCATGGGAGCACGTCTCGACGGGCGAGGCCACACTCACGCTGACCGGTACAACAACGTTCATGGCCGACCGCTCCCGACTCCTGCGCGTCTTCGAGAACCTGTTTCGAAACGCGATCGAACACGGCTGTCCGGACGAGGAGGTCGGTGAGTTGGCTGTTCGTGTGGGGGTACTCGAGTCCGAGTCGGAGTCCGGGTCCGAGTCCGGGTCCGACGACCAGCGACGGACTCCGATCACGGACGGCGACGACGGAGACGGCGGAGACGGCGGAGACGGCGGAGACGGCGGAGACGGCGGAGACAGCGGAGACAGCGGAGACAGCGGAGACAGCGGAGACAGCGGAGACAGCGGAGACAGCGGAGACAGCGGAGACAGCGGAGACAGCGGAGACAGCGAGCAGGTGGGCGAGCCGTGTGGCTTTTTCGTCGCGGACAACGGGTCCGGATTGCCGGACGATCTGGCAGCAAACGACGATCTGTTCGATCCGTCGATTTCGTCCGAGACGGACAGTCTGGGGATTGGCCTCTGGATCGTTCGGGAGGTGGCGACGGGCCACGACTGGCAGGTACGTGCGCGTGAGAGCGAGGCTGGTGGCGCACGATTTGAGTTCGTGACTGCGGACGCCGACCAGTAGTGTTGCCATAGACAGCGACGGCTCAGGTGTCGCAACCGTCAAAAAACATCGAATCGATCGCTGTCCCTGTTCACGGCCGGCATCTGGCTGTGTTCAGTTCCAGTTACTATTCGAGTTCGCTCTTACTTCCCTTCGAAGTCCGGCTCGCCGTCACCCATGAACGCCGTAATACCCTCCATCAGGTCGTCCGTCGCCATCAGGTGACCGAACGCGGAGGCCTCGTACTCGAGTCCCGCCTCGGTGTCGTCGCGGCCGGCGAGCATCGCGCGCTTGGTGAACTTCTGGGCGATCGGTGGGCCGCCGGCGAGTTTCGCGGCGAGATCGAATGCGGCGTCCTCGAGGTCGTCGTTCTCGACGACGTCGTTGACGAAGCCGTAGTCTTCCATCACGTCGGCCTCGTAGCGCTCTGCGGTGAAGATGATCTCCTTTGCGCGGCCCTCGCCGACGATCTGGGAGAGGCGCTGGGTGCCGCCCCAACCGGGAATCAGGCCGAGGTTGAGTTCTGGCTGGCCGAACTCCGAGCGCTCGCTGGCAACGCGCAGATCGGCACAGGTGGCGAGCTCCATCCCGCCGCCGAGACAGAAGCCGTCGATACCGGCGACGACCGGCAGGTCACAGGACTCGAGTTCGCCGAAGGTGGACTGGCCGTCCTTCGAGAGTTCGATCGCACCGAGAGAGTCCGCGCCGCCGGCAGCCATGCTCTGGACGTCGGCACCGGCGGAGAAGGCCTTCTCGCCCTCGCCGGTGATGAGGATCGCACGGACCTCCTCGTCGTCTTCGAGCAGGTCGATGGCCTCGGAGAGTTCGGCGAGCAGGTCGTCGCTGATCGTGTTCATGCGGTGTGGCCGGTCGAGAACGATGTGGCCCACCATTTCGCCGGGGTACTCGACGCGGATGGCGTCGAAGTCGACGCCGTCCTCCTCCTCGTCGCTCTCGTAGAAGCCGCCCTCGTCGGCGCGCTCTGCGAGGAAGTCAGCCGGCTCGTAGCGTTCGTGACCGGTCTCGTCGTAGGCCTCCTCGAGCGTCTCGAGCAGGGTATCGAGACCGTATTCGTCGACCAGTTTGACCGGCCCATCCGGGAAGCCAGCACCGAGCTGTACTGCCTCGTCGATCGACGCTGGCGGCGCGACGTCGTTGCCGATCAGCTTCGCGGCCTCGTTGGCCATCGTCGCCAGCAGGCGGTCCTTGACGAACTCCGACTGTTCGTCAGTCGGAATCTCGGCACCGGAGCCGTCCTCGTAGTCGTAGAAGCCCTTGCCCGTCTTCTTGCCGAGCTCTTCGTTCTCCACCTTCTCCTCGAGCAGTGGCGCTGGCTCGTAGGCTTCACCGAGCACGTCGTGCATGTACTCGAGTACGTGGAAGCTCACGTCGTTGCCGACCTGGTCGCCGAGTTCGAAGCTGCCCATCGGGAGGCCCATGTCGTACTTCGTCGTCGAGTCGACCTCCGAGATGGTCGCTTCGTCCTCACTGACGAGCCAGGAGGCTTCGTTCATCAGGGGGACGAGAATGCGGTTGACGATGAAGCCGGGCGAGTCCTTGTGGACGCGCACTGGCGTTTTGCCGAAGTCGTCGGCGAGTTCCTCGATGACGTCGAGCGTCTCGTCGGAACTCTCCGCACCCGAAATTACTTCGACGAGCTGCATCCGGACCGGCGGGTTGAAGAAGTGCATGCCACAGAACTGCTCGGGGCGCTCGGTCACGTCGGCGAGGTCCGTGATCGAGAGGCTCGAGGTGTTCGTCGCGAAGATGGTGTGGTCGGGCGCGTGCTCCTCGACCTCACCGTAGACGTCCTTCTTGATCTCCATCTTCTCCGGGACGGCCTCGATGACGACGTCGGCGTTGCCGACGGCTTCCTCGACATCAACGATCGGCGTGACGCGCTCGAGTGCGGCGTCGGCTTCGTCCTGGCTGAGCTGATCCTTTTCGGCGAGCTTGTTGAGCGACCACTCGATCTGCTCGTAGCCGTTCTGGACGAACTCTTCTTTGATATCGCGCAGTGCGACGTCGTAGCCGGCCATCGCGGCGACCTCCGCGATGCCGTGTCCCATGTTCCCTGCACCGAGAACTGCGACGGTGTTGATATCTTCCAGTTCCATGGGTCAGTGTGCAATGGGAACCCGTTTGAACGTTTCCCTCTTCGCGGAAGGAAACTATCTTTGAGTTTACTGCCGGTTACAAAGCTCTTTATCGCTCGGATAGTAACGATTGTGCATGGAATTCGGTCTCTCCGAAGAGCAACAACAGATCCGCGAAGAGGTACAGCGGTTCGCCGAGAACGAAATCGTTCCCGTCGCCGAGGAGTACGACACCGAGGAGAAGTACCCACACGACGTCATCGACAAGGCCGCCGAGATGGGGCTGACCGGCTCGTACATCCCGATCGACTACGGTGGTGCCGGCTACTCCATCCTCGACACCGCGATCATCACCGAGGAACTGTTCTCCTACGACCCAGGTATCGCGCTGTCGATCGTCTCGACCTCCTTCGGCTGTGAGGCGATCATGAACTTCGGCACTGAAGATCAGAAGGAGCGCTTCCTCGAACCCGTCGCGATGGGCGAGAAGATTTCCGGTGCCGCGATCTCCGAGCCTGACACCGGCTCAGACGTCTCCTCCGTCTCGACGCGCGCCGAGAAGGACGGCGACGAGTGGGTGATCAACGGCAACAAGATGTGGATCACCAACGGGACCGTTGGCGACTTCTTCGTCGTCCTCTGTAAAACCAACCCCGACGCACAGGGCCGCTACAACGGCTTCAGTCAGATCATCGTCGAATCCGACCGCGACGGCTTCTCCGCCGAGAAGATCACCGGCAAACTGGGCATTCGCGCCTCCGACACCGCCGAACTCGTCTTCGACGACGTTCGCGTCCCAGAGGAGAACCTCGTCGGCACCAAGGACGCCGCGTTCATGCAGCAGATGCAGTTCTTCGACGAAACCCGGACCGCCGTCGCCGCACAGGGCGTCGGCATCGCGAAGGGTGCCACGCGCGCTGCACTCGAGTACGCCCAGGACCGCGAGCAGTTCGGGCAGTCGATTTCGGAGTTCCAGGCGATCCAGCACAAGCTTGCTGAGATGGCGACGGACACCGAGGCAGCCCGTAACCTGACGTACAAGGCAGCCTGGAACGTCGACCAGGGCAACGACATCACGAAGCTGGCCTCGATGGCGAAGGAGTACGCCTCCCGTATCGCCGTCGACGTTGCTGACGAGGCTGTCCAGATCCACGGCGGCGCTGGCTACGTCAACGACTTCCCGGTCGAGCGACTCTACCGCGACGCGAAGATTACGCAGATCTACGAGGGGACCTCGGAGATCCAGAAGAACGTTATCGCGCGCGAGATGCTCGGCAAGGGCTTCTAACAACCTTTTACTCTGCGGTCTTTCGGGCTCACGACAGGTTCTGTCGTGAGCCCGCTGTCCCTCGGTAAAAGGTTGATCAAAAGCACTCCTCGCTTCCGGAGTCGCTCGTCGGCCCGAGCGCTGCGCGGCGCGCAGCGCTCGGAGAACGGCGTCACTCGGGTTCTTCGAACCGCTCGTTCGCCGAGAGATGGCTCCTCCAAAATGTAGGGCTGTTCCTTGCACGCGGCGCTACTCTTTCTCGCACCTCACTCTTCGACCGTGTGGCGAGTTTCCGCCTCGAGACGATCCCGTGGAGAGGATGTAGAAGGAGTTGTCCTCGTGAGACGACGCTAGTCGTCGCTGGGACCAGGAGCAGGATTTGGTTTGTCGTCCACGGGAGCGGCGTCCTCAGCATCGAACAGCGGGCTCTGCTCACCGGGGACGATCGTGTTGAGAATCAGCGCCGAAAGCGCGGTCAGGATCACCGGTTCGCCGAAGAACGTCTGGGCCGCGTTCGGCAGCCCGCTGATTGCTTCGGGAGTGGTCGCAATACCGAGTCCGAGGCCGAGCGAGACGGCGACGATGACCATGTTGCGCCGGTTGAGTTCAGTGTGCAGGACGATCAGCCGGAAGCCGCTGGCGGCGACCATACCGACCATCAGGAGGACCGCGCCACCGAAGACGGCGCTCGGAATGGTCGTGACAAACCCGCCGATCACCGGACTGAGGCCGAGTATCGCGAGAATCACGCCGCTAATACCGACGACGTGGCGGCTCATCACGCCCGTGAAGGAGATAATACCGACGTTCTGGGAGAACGAGGTCACCGGGAACGTGCCGAAGATCGAGCCGAGCGAGCTCAGTGAGCCGTCGTTGAACAGCGCGCCGCGAAACTCGCGGTCGTCAGGGTTGCGCCCCTCCGCGGCGGTGACACCAGACATGTCGCCGACGGTTTCCATCGCGGAGACGAGGAAGAGGAACGCGAAGACGAGAATCGCGATCGGTTCGAACTCGAGACCAAAGTGCATCGGTGACGGGAACGCGACCGGGTCGGCACCCCGCACCGACGAGAAGTCCACGAGGCCGAAACCGTAAACGAAATCCAGCGCGAGTGCGGCGGCGTAGCCGACTACGATCGCGGCGAGAATACTAAGCAATCGTGTTACCCCGCGCGTGAGCATGTTGAGACCCACTGCGATGGCCAGCACGAGCGCCGCCAGGCCGATGTGGTGGACAGCGCCGAACTCGCCGGCCTCCTGTGCTGCGGAGCCGCCGGCAGCGTAGTCCATCCCCGTCGGGATCAGGTAGAGTCCAATAATCACGACGACGAGTCCGGTCACGAGCGGCGGAAAGAACGGTTTGATGCGCTTGAACTGCCAGCCGATGACGCCCTCGACGACAAAGCCGGTGACGAGAATCGCCCCGAAGACGGCGGCCATACCGAACTCGATGCCGATCGTCGTCGCCGCGCCGACGAACGTGAAACTCGAGCCCATGACGATCGGCAGTTTCGCGCCGACGGGACCGATCGTGTACGCCTGGATAACAGTCGCCAGCCCCGAAAAGAGCAACACCATCTGGACGATGTAGGCCGTGTCGGCCGAACTGAGCCCGACGTTGCCGGCGACGATGTACGCCACCGCCGTCGCCGGCACGATCATCACCGCCACGTGTTGCAACCCGAGCAGGATCGACTTTGCCATCGGCGGCTTCTCGTCGAGGCCGTACTCGAGTTCGATGCCATCCCCTGGTTCGTTCGTCATCTATGACTGGGGTCTGATGATCGAGGGGTAAAAAATTTCGTATATGCGCTTAGAACTGCGCCTGGATTGCCCCATAATATGCACTATTGTGTATATAATCTGGTTCCGTGGAACGCAGCATGTGCACAGCACACGCTCATCAGTTCGTGTATGGGGTGAGTGTGCTCCGTACTCGAGTCCGATTCGGTTACAAAACCGCGATCAGTGAACGACGACCTCGCCGTCCTCGACCGTGATGTCGATGAGACTCGTCGCGTCGAACTCGGTGTCGTCGAGGGCGGAGGGGCCGACTTTTCGCATGACGACGACGATATCGGAGATGTCAGCGCCGATGTCGTCCAGGGCGGTACAGATTGAGGCAAGGGTGCCGCCAGTCGAGAGCATGTCGTCGATGATGACGACGCGGTCGCCGGGTTCGACGTCGTTGATGTACATCTCCGATTCGGAGTAGCCGGTCTCCTGGTGGAGCGAGACCTCGCCCTCGAGGCCGTATTCGCGCTTGCGGATGACGACGAGTGGGATGTCCGTCTGGAGCGAGACGGCGGTTGCGAGGTGGATGCCCATCGCTTCGGGGGCGACGATTTTGTCGACGTTCAGGTCGGCGGTTTGCATGACTTCGATGACGACCTCGCGCAACAGTGCGGGGTCGAGCATCGGGACGCCGTTGCTGATCGGGTGGACGAGGTACTCGTAGCCGTCCTTGTCGACGATTGGTGCGTCGTCGAGCGACGCGAGGAGTCGATCCATGGGGTGGGTTGGGTCAATCGTGGCAAAAGGGGTTCGTTCTCGGCTCCGGTTGAGGGTGGTTCGCTCAGGAGGCCAGGAGATCGTGGGTGTTGGTGCTGTCTCCGGTTATTCGTCGTGATCCGAGTTGGCGTCACCGTTGTCACTGTCTGAGTCGGTGTCACCGTTGTCACTGTCTGAGTCGGTGTCGCCGTTTGCGCGGTCTGAATCGGTGTCGCCGTTTGCGCGGTCTGAATCGGTGTCGCCGTCGTCGGCATCCGAATCGCTGTCTGTATCAGTATCACCGTAGTCGTCGTTCGAGTCGCTATCAGAATCTGTGTCGCTATCGCTATCCGTATCGGTATCGCCGTCGGTACTCGAGTCAGAATCCGAATCTCGCCCGCCTGGCGGGTGCATCAGCGCAGTTTCCGGGTCGGCTGGCTCCGTCTCAGTCACAGTCACAGTCTCAGTCTCAGTATCTGTCACAGGGCCAGTATCGACCTCGCTACGTGCTTTGGAATCGTTTTTCCTCTTCTCGCCGTGGTCGCTCTCAGCAGCGGCTGCACGCTCGCGAATCCGGTCCGGTGCCAGCAGATACAACGCGATCGGCGGGACGACGTAGCTGGCGACCGCGAGCGCGGCAAACCACGGATCGAGAAAGACGAGCAGCCCGAAGATCGCGAGTCCCGCCGCGGCGGCCGCGTGCGCAGCTGTCTTCGTATAGTTGCGGTAAAACACCCAGAAATCGCTGAGTGCTGCCACCGCGTGGGAGTTTGCTGACCGCCCCATGCGAACTGTACACGACCAAGCGGGAAACCATTTGTCGCACGGGCCCCTACACACAGCCGATGAGAGAGTTCGTCTTCGCCCTGGAGTACGAACCGGGAACCAACCCGGTCGCCGACGTCCTCGCGGACCACCCTGACGCGTCGGTCCGCTCCCTGTCGTGTCACGTCAGCGCCGACAGCCTCTGGCGCGTCGACCTCGCGACTGGCTCCGAGACCGCCCTCGCTGAACTGGAGGCCGCCTACGAGACGGCGGACTACTTCGCCGACTGTCTCGTGAAGGACGACTGCGGTGCAGACTGTGAGGTCCAGGTTCTCGACCGCTCGAGTGATACGCTCGTCGTCTACACCTACTGGGACCGAACCGATGTCTGCACGTCGGTCCCCCACGTCGCCCGCGAGCACCTCGGCGACGGAATGCTGTTCGAGACCTACCGTGAAGGCGGACGCTACCGCTGGCGGATCGTCCTCGCGAGCGATGCACCGATCCACGCGTTCTTCGACGCACTCGGCGAGGAGGTCGGCGAGTGTACCGGCATGGAGATGCTCCGGCTGACGGAACTCGATCCGGAACACGGCGGGAACGGCGCGGCTGCCGGTGCCGAAACCGGCGGTGTCGCCAACGGCGCTCTCGCTGACTCCCTCCCGACGGAACAGCGCGAGGCCCTACAGGCGGCGGTCGACCGCGGCTACTACGAGACGCCTCGCCGGATCGACCTCTCGGAACTCGCCGAGGAACTCGACGTCCCGCGCTCGACGCTCTCCTATCGCCTCCGCCGAGCCGAGGCGACGCTTGCAACGACGTTCGTCAGCGAGGCAGACTCGATCGAGCAGTTAGCTGCTGGACTCTAGTCCGCAGTTTCTGGCCTTTTCAGCTACTCGCCAGCCCGTCCTGGCAACACTTGGCTATAGTAACAACTGCAACTAGTTACACACTGATCGCCGAGCAGGCTGGCGATCAGGTGTGTATTGACTTGCAGTGGCTACTATAGAGTCTGGTGTCGCTGTGGTACTCGAGTACAGCTGAGAGAAAGAATATGTGAGAGAAGGCACTCTCTCGCGCTACTGACCAGTCCACAACACTGTTACTGGTGCCAACCAATTCTCAAACGTGCCGCCGACACCGAACCGACAACTGCAGATTCGAATCGCTGGTGCGCTCGCGCTGGTGATCGCTGTCAATGGCGTTCTCCTCGCGGCGCTGGCCTGGAGCGCCGTCGCCATCCTCGGGGCGGGTGGCTGGTCGGTGTCGTTCGATGGTGGACTGCCTGTGGCGGTCGCACTCGTCCTCGTGAGTGCCGTGGCTCTCGTCGCGATGCAGGCCCGCTACGGCACGCGAACCGTCGTCTCGGGGCTCGACATGACCGAAATAGAGGGCGATGGCCCCCGAACCGTCGGCGGACGCGTTCGACGACTGGCCGCACAGGCGGACGTCCCGCTCCCGTCGGTCGCTGTCGCCGACCGAGACGAACCCGCCTGTCTGACCGTCGGCACCCAGCGCTCGCCGACAATCGTGGTCACCACAGGGCTGCTCGACCAACTCGACGACGACGAACTCGACGCCGCGCTCGCACACGAAGTCGCCCACATTGCAAATCGTGACCTCCCGGTCGTCACGGCCGTCGCCGCAGCGGTCGCAATCGGCGACCGACTACTCGAACGTGAACGGAAACTCCGCGGTGTACTCGAGGGAGTGGCGATGATCGCTCTTTTCTCGGGCATTGGTGCCATCCTTTTCGCGGTTCCGATTCTCGTACTTGCGGTGATCTTCCTCCTCGTGAGTACCGTTGCACGTGTGGTGCTCGCGATGAACTCGATTGCGCTTGGGCTGTTTTCGAAGACGCGCGAGTACGCTGCCGACCGTGGTGCGAGTCAGCTCACCGGCGATCCGGCCGCGGTCGCGAGCGCGCTTGCGGTGCTCGACGACGAGTGCAACATTCCGACACGGGACGCGCGCCTCCACGCGAGTGCAACGCTTGGAATCGTTCCCCAGCCGCTGCCGCTTGAGCGGGCAGCCGACGATGACGGTGACGCTGGCGATGATACCGAGGAAGAACACTGGTTCGATCGCTGGTTCGTCAGCCAGTTCCAACTGGAGACAGTCGACGCAGACGACTCGGATGAGAGCGAATCACCGGGATACATCGACCGACAGGTGGGACGAATCAAGGCGTGGATTCGGCGAACGATCGTATCCCCGATTCGATCCGGCGCTCGGCGGGTACTCATGTGGCGACCGCCGACTCACCCGTCGACCGAGTCACGGATCGAGCGTTTGCAGGCGGACGACCGTCGGTATCGCCGATAACAACCGTTTGCTTTCCGTCAGCAGCTGTGTCTCACAGCTTACTCCGTTGTGGCCTCGGCTGTGACAAATGCGTAGTTGGCGTCTCCCGACTCCCGAGTTGGCGCACGCCAAATAACCTGTATGCTATCTCAGCCAGTAGACACTGGTAATGAGAGATTCCACCCCCGGTGTGCCGCCCGATTCGGCGGATTCGGCGGGCTCGACGGATGCGACGGACGCGAATCAGTGTGCGGATGACTGCTGCTCGGACGAGAACTCGAGTACCACACGCACACTCGAGTTACGGATCCCCGAGATGGACTGTCCCTCCTGTGCGGGTAAGGTGACGAACAGCGTCGAGCGACTCGAGGGTATCGACGACCTCAACGCGCAGGTGACGAGCGGCCGGCTGCTGGTGTCCTACGACGAGACAGCGACGAGAGAGTCGGAGATCCGAGACCGCGTTCGTGCGGCGGGGTACGAAATCGTTGGCGAGCGTAGTGGCAGCGATGCCGGTGCTGACGGAACTGCCGGAACCGCCGGTACCGCATCGGCAGGCGAGCACTCGTTCTCGGTCCCCGAAATGGACTGTGCCTCGTGTGCATCCAAGGTCGAGAACGCACTCGAGTCCGCCGACGGCGTGAGCAAAATCGAGACCCAGCCCACGTCGGGCCGTGTCACCGTCTCGACCGACGGCGACACCGACACCGCAACTGTCGTCGCCGCCATCGAATCTGCCGGCTACGACGCCACGCCGATCGACGACGGCAGCAACCGGATGGGCGACAAACAGGCCGTCTGGAAGAGCCGCCGCGCCGTCGGCACCGCACTCGGTGGCGTCCTCGTCACGGTCGGGATGGTACTCGAGTTCGTTCTCCCCGCGCTCGATCCGGCGCTCGGGACCGTCGCGGGTCGGACTTACGAACTCTCGCACCTGCTGTTCATCGCGGCGGTCGTGGTTGCGGGGACGCCGATCATCCGGAACGGCTACTACTCGGCGCGAAACCGGAGTCTGGATATCGACTTCCTGATGACCGCCGGTATCCTCGCCAGCGTCGCGGCTCACCACCCCTTCGAGGGGGCGATGCTCGCGGTGCTCTTCTCGGTTGCAGAGCTTTTGGAGCGCTTCTCGATGGACCGTGCGCGTGACTCGCTGCGAGAACTGATGGATCTCTCGCCGGAGACGGCGACGGTCCGCCGTGAGGACGGCACCGAGGAAACGGTGCCCGCGGGCGAACTCGAGGTCGGCGACGTGGTCGTCGTTCGACCGGGTGAGAAGCTCCCGGCCGACGGCGTCATCGTCGAGGGCGAGAGCGCGATCGACCAGTCGCCGATCACGGGCGAAAGCGTCCCGGTCGACAAAACGGCTGGTGACGAGGTCTTCGCCGGCACGATCCTCGAATCCGGTTACCTCGAGGTCGACGTCGAGAGTGAGGCCAGCGAGTCGACCATCGCGCGTATCGTCCGAATCGTCGAGGACGCAGAGCGCGAGCAGACCAAACGCGAGCAGTTCGTCGACCGCTTTGCGAGTGCCTACACCCCGATTGTCGTCGTGCTCGCACTCGCCGTCGCAGTTGCCCCGCCGCTCGTCGCCGGCGCGTCCTGGAACACCTGGTTCCTGCGCGGGCTCACGCTACTGGTCATCGCCTGCCCCTGCGCGTTCGTCATCTCGACGCCGGTCAGCGTCGTCTCGGGGATCACGAGCGCCGCCCGCAACGGCGTGCTGATCAAGGGTGGCCGCCATCTCGAGGCGACCGGCGAGAGCGATGTCCTCGCGGTCGACAAGACCGGGACGCTGACCCAGGGCGACCTTTCCGTGACGGACGTGATCCCACTCGAGGGCGCGACGGAGGAAGACGTGCTCCGCCGTGCTGGCGCAGTCGAGCGACGCAGCGAACATCCGATCGGCCAGTCGGTCGTCGGGTACGCCGAAGAACAGGGTGTGGCCGTCGACGAACCAGACGTTTCGGCGTTCGAGGCGCTGACCGGCAAGGGGGTCCGTGCGGATCTCGACGGCGAGACCCACTACGTCGGGAAACCGGGCCTCTTCGATGGGCTGGCGGATCTGGAGCACGTTCATGCGACGACTGACGGCGGTATCAACGTCGACGGCTCGACGAGTCCGCAGGGACAGCGCGAGCGCCAGTGCGAGCACGAGAACTGTCTCGACGTGCTCGAAGACGTCGTCCCAGAACTCGAGGCGGAGGGCAAAACCATCGTCATCGTCGGCACCGAAGACGGCCCGATCGGCGTGATCGCCGTCGCGGATCAGGTCCGTCCGGAGGCCGCCTGGGCCGTCTCGCAGCTTCAGGAACAGGGCGTCCGCGTCGTGATGCTCACCGGCGACAACGAGGGTACCGCCCGCGCTATCGCGACCGAGGTCGGCATCGACGAGTTCCACGCGGAGCTGCTCCCCGAGGAGAAACTCGAGTGGATCGAGCGACTGGAGCGCGAGGCCGGCGGAGGCGAGGACGGTGTGATCGGCGGCGACGGTACCGGCCACGTCGCCATGGTCGGCGACGGCATCAACGACGCGCCCGCGATGGCGACCGCAACCGTCGGTATCGCCATGGGCGCGGCTGGAACGGATACCGCACTCGAGACGGCCGACGTAGCGCTGATGGGCGACGACCTCACGCGCCTGCCGTACCTCTACGAACTCTCGGGGAAGGCAAACGGCGTTATCCGGCAGAATATCTGGTCGAGTCTGGCCGTGAAGGCGGTGCTCGCGGCCGGGGCACCGGTCGGAATCGTCACGGTGATCCACGCCGTCGTCATCGGCGACATGGGGATGAGCCTCGGCGTGACGGGGAACGCGATGCGCTTAGCGAACGTGGAGCCGGAGACGCCGGCTGACGCGGAGTTCGAATCGGTTGCTGGCTCCGCTGATGCTGTTGCCCCCGCTGATTCCGTTGACTCCGCAACTGAGGCAAACGCAGTAGCAGAGTAACGTCAGTTCGGCCATACCGTTGGTCCGGGTCACTCGAGTACATCACTCCCGCGACCTGTTCCTGACCCACCGCACGAGTCCAATCGTGCCGAGTATGGCGAGAACGAGCCACATCCCGATGATAAGTACGGCAAGGACCTGAACGACGACGGCCCGGGGATGCTCGACAGAGGAATCCAGCACCGCGAGTTCGATGCTGACCCACTGGATGACAGCGAATCCTCCGACGACGAGACAGAGTACGAGCAGCCGGTCCCGGAAGAACTCGCGGCTCAGGTAGTACTCCAGGTAGTCGTCTTTGTCCATGCGCGTTCGGTCCCTCGTCCCGGTGAACACGGCTGGGCAGGAAGAGTCTTTCTCTTGTGTTGGTCATACTGCCGGACAGAACTATTCGAAGACCGGTCGCGCTACTGCGGCCGTCCCCGAGGTGACGGCCGCGACTTTCCAACCGGCTTCTCACTGACTTCTGTCCGACAGTATCACTCGCCACGGGCGGCCCGAACGATCGGTTCCGTTCCAGGATAGCCGTCGGCCCGCCAGAGCGCGATCCCGGCAACGAGGATCACCGCCTCGAGCCACAGCGTCGTGACTGTTATCTCGAGTGCCGGTACGGTTCCGAGCGGTTTCGTCCCCGTGTACTCGGGCATCGGCGTGAGCGGCCAGAGCAGAAACCCGAGTTCGTGGAAATCACCCGAGAGCACGTGCCACGGGATATCCGTCGCGATATGCGTCCCGTAGCCGATGGCGAAGGCAATCCCGAGCGCTTGCTGGCCCCGTACTCGAGAGACGAGCCAGACGGCGGCGACGACCGGAATCGCAAACAGTAGTGAGTGCCCGATCGTTCGTCCGACGTCGACGAGGCCGGCGAGCCAGATCGGCTTATCGAGCAGGTCGGGGAGCGCCGCGCCTGCAATGGCGACGAGCGCTGCCGTCTCGGTTGGGATACGTCCGGTACGCCAGCGCGTGTACAGCGCATAGCAGATGTACCCCACTGCGAGGTGAACGACCGGTTGCACGAGTGGTGAGTACGACATCGGAGGCGAAAAATGTCCGCGTAGCGATGCCGTGGTGTTGGGTTGCTGTAGTCTACTCCTGATCGAGCCCGCTGTCAGTGAGGGTTCACCTGTCACTTCGATCAGGATGGGGCAAACGAGTACCGAACCGATAGTCAGAGTGCTGAGACCTGTCGAGAGCGACGGGCTGGCGACTGGCTACTGTTACACGTGCAGGCACTACCACTGCCATCCTGTGCTCACTGGTCACGGGAATTCAACGGCCAGCAACCGTGTCTATTCGATGTAGAAATCGAGAACTGCAGACAAAAACACCTCGGCTGTGTTAGTGAATTCCTCGACTGATCCGCGATACTCGATGAGGACTCGTGTCCCTCCTTGCGTGGTGATGTCCGTGTTGTTGGCAATCGACTGTGGAAGCAACCCGTCTTCGTCGTCCCGGCTAATCAATTCCTGAGAGAGGGTCTCGGCCAGGTCATCCCTTTCATCGGCTGGTGTTAGCACAGAGACCCTCGCGACACACTCATCAGTGCCGTAGACGAGCTTTCCCCAGAGTTCCCTGACAGGGTCGTGTAGTTGCCATTCAGCAGCAGCAGTAGTGTCCGTTTCGATACAACTGAACGCAACATCTCCTTCGGGTAGCGAGCGCTCGTGGACGGAGACGATGTTACCGCCGGCGTGCTGACTGTCGTTTCGTAACCCTGCAAACCGGCGGACAGCGTCCGGCTCACCGACGATCGTTGGACGAATTGTGGCTGCAAGGGAATCAGTTTCGTATATCGTCTCTGCTCTCTGTGTTGTCTCCTGGATCGAGTCGTCGAGACCGAGATTTCCCAGTACCTCGTCGTCGTCCCAGTTCGTCCATAGACGGGTTGCCGTTGTCCCGTCTGTGAGCCCCATTTGCAACACGGAACGAACCCCTGTCGCCGCCACGTCGCTCCCGTCGAGAATGCCGGCTACCGTTCCAGAAGCGGGTGCAAGGGCCAGTTTTCGTGCGAGAACGCGAACGTCGTCGATCATAGTCGCGTCACGTTCGCCGGGGAGATTGATCTGTAAGAGTCTAGTCGTCTCTTCGTGTATTGAACGCATGTCGAGTGCCGCAACAGGCTCCAAATCGCCATCGAGAAGACCGGCATCCAACTGTGCCCCAGTCCAACCGATGGCAACGCCCATGCATCCAGCAGCACTCATCGTCAGGATATCTCGTCGCTGCAGCGGGCCAGACTGAGAGTGTTCGTTGTTCATACTATTAGATCGGCACCAACATATTATTTAGGGAAGTAGTATAGAAACACAAGTGCTTTCGGTTAGCTGTGTCTGCTCACATGCATAGAGCCAGCCAGTCCGAACCGAGACGCCTTTCCCTTCTCAGACCCGTATTACGGTACTTTCGTATGATAGACGAGGCCGAACCCGTACTCCGAGAGGACCCGGTCATGGACCGACTGGTCGACACACACGACCCCTACGTCGAACCCGACTGGACCGAGTACGAGCGTCTCTGTATCTCGATTATCAATCAACAACTCTCGACTGCGAGCGCGGCGGCCGTCCGTGAACGCGTCTTCGACGTCCTCGAGGACGAGGTCACACCCGAGACCGTCCTCGCGGCGGACGACCAGGCGCTTCGTGACGCCGGCCTCTCCCGGAGCAAAGTCGACTATATTCGCAACGCTGCTCACGCCTTTCAGGAACAGGACTTCACGCGAGCGGGCCTGGCCGGCGTCGACAACGACGAGGTCGTCGACCGTCTGACCGACATCAAGGGCATCGGCGAGTGGACCGCCCGAATGTACCTCTTATTCGTCCTGGAGCGACCCGATATTCTGCCACTCGGCGACCTCGCCGTTCGACGCGGGATCGAACAGCTATACAGCAACGGCGACGAACTGACGCGAGCCGAAATGCGCGACATCGCCGAGGACTGGCGTCCCTACCGCAGCGTCGCAACCCGCTACATCTGGGCCGAATACGAGGCGGACTCGAGTATCGATCTCGATGGCGTGGGTGTGTACAGCGAGTGATCAGTCACGGGGAGGACCGCAGTCATGTGGGAACCCGGCGAGTCGAGCAGCTGAGCGGAACGGTAATCCGTGACTGTCTGTCCGCTCCCGAGAGTCTGGGGCCACGTTCGTCGGTGACGAGTCCCGGCGAGTTGCCGTTATCACCGCTTGGCCGTCATCCGATCGTTACCCAGGGGTGTGTCACAGGGTAACCCCTAATCCGTGATTACGTTTCAGGTGATGGACTCGAGTTCCCCGGCCACACCGTTAGGCCCGGAAATCAACGACTGATTTGCAAAGACGGCCCCGCCGACTAAAGTACAGATCGGGTGCAGATGGGCGTATGTCCGAGGAGGAACCCAGCAACGACCCGACCGAGATGATGGACGGAGCCGTAGACGAGCGGCGAGCGAGCAATCGCGGTGGGCACCGTCGGATGACGACGGATCCGGAACACATTCGCGAGTGGGCGGAGTCGCGTGACGCCGTTCCGGTGTCGACACACGGCGGCGAGGGCCACGGCCACTCGTTCGTTCGCCAGGGCGAACTCGGAGACGAGCACGAAGAACAATCCTGGGACGAGTTTACCGAGACGTTCAGAAACGAGGATCTGGTGTTCGTCTACGAGGAGTACGAGCGGGCTGAAGCCGGAATGGGGGATGGGATGGAGATGGAGATGGAGATGGAGATGGAACACGAGTCGAACGCCGACATGGACGAGCTGGAGGCAGACGCTGACACGGCAGAGATGGCTGCCGACGCCGAGCGAGCGAGAGCGGGCGGCGATGAAGACATGCGCGGCCGTGACCTCGGAACCTTCGAACTCATCAACCGCACCGAGGCGTTCGACCGTGCCGAACTCGGCGGCAGCGACCTCGAAGACCAGCTTCGCCAGGGCGAACGCGTCACCACCGAACTCGTCGAAACGCAGGTCATCGAGCGCGAAATCACCGAACGCGACACGATCGAAAGCGAAGTCATCAACACTGAAATCGTCGAACGCCACGTCGTCGACTCCGAACTCGTCGACCGGGACGTCGTCGATATCGAGTTCGTCGACGCCGACTACATCGAGGTTACGACCGACGAAACGCGACTCGAAACCATCGAGGAAATCGAACGCTACACCGTCGAGAGCCGCGTTGTCGACGTCGACATCGACCACAGCGAGGCAATCTCGCGGGATGAAATCGAGACGGACATGGCACTCGAGTCCGTCCAACAGTCGATACTCGAGAGCGACATCGTTCGGACGGACGTCGAAGCCGAGGAGGTGATCGAACAGGAGGTCATCGAGAGCCAACGAGGCGAGTGTGATACGGTCCGAAGCGACCTCATCGAGCGCCGAACGGTCGAAGAGCAGATCGACGAGCGGTCACTGATGCGGTTTACGCTCGAGGACAGCGAGATCATCGAGTCGGAACTGGTCAGCAGCGAGCTGCTGGACGGAGAGATCGTCGACAGCGAGGAGTACGAGACGATTCGAGCGGGTCAGGAGACGACTACGGAGACGAGCGAGATGGAGGGGGCGGGTGTCGAAGCGCAACCGGGTGAGATGGGCGAGACAGGCGAGCGAGCGGAACCAGGAGCGGCCAGCGGCGAGATGGCAGCGGCCGACTCGAGTGACGAGGCGATGGCGGGCGGCGAACCGGGCGGTGAGACCGGGGTAGCAGACGAGCAGCCGACCGTCGGCGACGAGGTCGCAGCGACCATCACCGAGGACGATCAGGGGAAGGATGTGATCGACGAGACGGGCAACCAGATCG
Organism: Natrialba magadii ATCC 43099; assembly: GCF_000025625.1. Classification (NCBI taxonomy): domain Archaea; kingdom Methanobacteriati; phylum Methanobacteriota; class Halobacteria; order Halobacteriales; family Natrialbaceae; genus Natrialba; species Natrialba magadii. Next base: position 3,229,486 of record NC_013922.1, read on the forward strand.
GGATCATCTCGGCCGTCGAGGAGGGGACGGCCTACGTAGATCCAGAGCCGGGACTCACTGATCGACTCAGAGCGCGTCTCGACTGGGGATCACACAGCAGCGACGAGTATCCGGTCGAGCCCTCGCAGGTAAAAGACATCACGGACGACGAGGTCATCATCAGAAGCGAATAACGAGGGTTCAGCAGTTCTGCAGCACACCGCCTGAAACGGCGGCGTTTGGTTCTCGAGCTGGGCCGAGCTTACTCGAGATCGAACCGGTCTGCCTGCATTACCTTACTCCAGGTGTCGACGAAGTCCTGCACGAACTTCTCTTCGGCGTCGTCGGACGCGTAAACGTCCGCGATGGCGCGCAGGCGGGAGTTCGAACCGAAGATGAGGTCTGCACGGGTCGCCGTCCACTCGACGTCGCCGCTCTCGCGGTCACGCAGTTCGAAGACCTGATCGGTCTCGGAGTCGACGTCCGTTTCCCAGCCCATGATGTCCTGAGAGCTGTCGGACGCCTCCCACTCGTAGTCCATGTCGAGCAGGTTCACGAAGAAGTCGTTGGTCAGCGTCTCCGGCTGGTCGGTGAGGACACCGAGTTCGGAATCCTGGTAGGTCACGTTCAGTGTGCGCAGCCCGCCAACGAGCACCGTCATCTCGGGTGCCGTCAGGTCGAGCAAGTCTGCCTTGTCGACCAGCAGTTCTTCCTGCGACTCGTCGGCCTCGTCGCTGTAGTAGTTCCGGAAGCCGTCGGCCGTGGGCTTGAGCGCCTCGAAGGACTCGACGTCGGTCTGTTCCTGTGAGGCGTCGGTACGGCCAGGTTCGAACGGCACGTCGACATCGTGGCCGGCATCTGCAGCAGCCTGCTCGACGGCTGCGTTGCCGCCCAGCACGATCAGGTCAGCAAGCGAAACACGAACGTCGTCCGAACGGGAGCCGTTGAATTCCTCCTGGATTTCCTCGTAGGTCGCAAGCACCGACTCGAGTTCCTCGGGCTCGTTGACCTCCCAGCTCTTCTGCGGTTCGAGACGGATGCGAGCGCCGTTTGCACCGCCGCGCTTGTCGCTGTCGCGGTAGGTCGACGCCGCCGCCCAGGCGGTCTTGACGAGTTGGGAAATCGAGAGCTCCGACGCGAGGATTTCCTCCGTGAGTTCGTCGATCTCCTCGTCGCCGATCAGCTCGTAGTCGGCGTCCGGGATCGGGTCCTGCCACAGCATCTCCTCGTCCGGTACTTCCGGACCGAGGAAGCGCTCCGTCGGACCCATGTCGCGGTGGATCAGCTTGTACCAGGCCTTCGCGAACGCTTCCTGGAACTCCTGTGGGTTTTCCTGGAAGCGCTCGATGATCTCACGGTAGTCAGGATCGCGCTTGAGCGCGATGTCCGTCGTGAGCATCATGACGTCCTCTTTCTCGTCCGGATCCTCGGCACCCGGCGCGGCCTCGTCGAGTTCGCCGTTCTGGGTGGTCCACTGCCAGGCACCGCCTGGCCCCTTCTCTGGCCACCACTTGTACTCGAGCAGGTTGTCGATGTAACCCATGTCCCACTGGGTGGGCGTGGTGTTCCACGGCCCCTCGATTCCGCTGGTGATCGTGTCTGCACCCTTTCCGGAGCCGTGAGCGCTCTCCCAGCCGAGTCCCTGCTGGTCGATTGGCGCTGCTTCGGGCTCTGGACCGACGTGCACGTCGGGGTCGTCGGCACCGTGGACCTTTCCGAACGTGTGTCCACCGGCGATGAGCGCAGCGGTCTCCTCATCGTTCATCGCCATCAGGCTGAACGACTCTCGGATCCGCTCTGCCGAGGCTTCCGGATCTGGCTCGCCGCCAGGGCCTTCTGGGTTCACGTAAATGAGACCCATCACGGTGGCAGCGAGCGCACCTTCGAGTTCGCCTTCCTCGTTGAACCGGTCGGATGCCTCCCACTCGTCTTCTGGACCCCAGTCGACGGCGTCGTCAGGCTTGTAGTCGTCCTCGCGTCCGCCGGCGAAGCCAAACGTCTCGAATCCCATGGACTCGAGTGCGACGTTTCCGGCCAGGACGATCAGGTCGGCCCAGGAGAGCTTGCGGCCGTACTTCTGCTTGACGGGCCAGAGCACTCGGCGTGCCTTGTCGAGGTTCGCGTTGTCGGGCCAGCTGTTAAGCGGCGCGAAGCGCTGTCGACCGCCGGAAGCGCCACCGCGGCCGTCGCTGGTCCGGTACGTGCCTGCGCTGTGCCAGGCCATGCGGATGAAAAGCGGTCCGTAGTGGCCGTAGTCTGCCGGCCACCAGTCCTGCGACGTCGTCATGACGTCTTCGATGTCCGCCTTCACTTCGTCGAGGTCGAGTGATTCGAACTCCTCGGCGTAGTCGAAGTCCTCGTCCATCGGGTTGGACGTGGGGACGTTCTGGTCGAGGATGTCGACGTTCAACTGGTTTGGCCACCAGTCTTGATTTGACTTGCTCATCACTGGACAGTTGCTACTTTCGCCTATTAAGATTTCCTACTGCAGTGATGAAGTCTTTTCTCCATCCCAAACAATTTTGTCGAGTTGAGAATTTTACTGGGAGGGAGGTTGCCTGTGTTCCCCGTCAGAGCAGTAGTGAGACGGGTGTAGATTGCGACAATAAGTTTTACCTCGGTGACAGCTTTGACTGTGCTGGTCGTTCAGCGTCGAACGCTACTTACTCTTCTTCCTCTGGTCGATCCTCCGCATCCCGATCCGCGCGCCGACCAACGTCGACCCGGTAGTTCGAGAGGATATCGCGGCCAAGCAGGACGGGATAATCCATGTGGTCCCGATCCTCGATACTCGCGGTCACTGTGTGTTGATTGCCGCCGACGCCGACCACGACGTCGACGACCGGACGGCTCCGCGCCGTCTTCCTGCTGCCGGATTTGACGCGCGTGATCGATTTGATCGGACCGGCTCCGATCTCCGCTGCGAGCCCGGTATCGATGCTCGTTCTGGTCGCTCCCGTGTCTGATTTTGCCAGCACAGACGTCGAGCCGCTCGTCCCGGAGAGGACGACCTCTTCGGTGTAACCGATGACGGTTGGCTCCGTTTCCGTGATTGTGTGGGTGATCGGCTGGGCCGTCGGCTGCGAATCGTCCAGCTTCATCGAGAGTTCCTGCACGCGGTCATCATCGACGCTGCCGCCCGCGCTCTCGATAGCGTGTTTGGCAATGTACGGCGCCGGACTGATCTCGGTCGCCTCGTAGAGTCCCTTGAAACCGGCCGTCGGATTGACCTCGAGGACGTACCAGCCCTCATCGCTCTCGACGAGGTCGACGCCGGCGTAGTCAAGTCCAATAGCATCAGCCGCCTGCGTCGCCAGTTCCCGAGCAGCCGGCGGTAGATCGTCGGTCGCGTTTTCGACGCTTCCACCTAGCGCGACGTTCGTCCGCCAGTCGTTATCCGGCGCGTAGCGATACATCGCACCGATGATCTCGCCGTCGACGACGTAAATCCGCACGTCGCGGTGGCGTTCGTCGTCGCGATCGATGAGTTCCTGCAAGAAGGCATAGCGGTTGCCGACCTTGGCGTTCACCGGATCGCCGGGACCGACTTTCCACGTGCCGCCACCGTGTGTTCCAATCGCCGTCTTGTAGACCGCTTCCTCGCCGTACTGGTCGCGCACGGCGTTCAACTCGTCGCTGCTGAGCGCGAGAACGACGTCAGGCGTCTGGACGTCGGCCATCGCCAGCGTCGTCGCCGTCGAAAGTTTGTGGATCGCGGTCAGCACCGTCGCTGGTTCGTTCAACATCGGCACGACCTGTGCGAACGTATTCGCGAGCCCGAGCTCCTCGGCGGGCTGTTCGGTGTTCGAGAGCAGCATCCGATTGGCGATGATATCGACGTCCGGCTCGAGTTCCACCTGGCCATCAGCAACCCTGATCGACGTGTTTTCGTGTCGTAGCCACTCCGTACCGTGGCCGAGTTCCTCGACCGCGTTGAGTATCGCTTTTGTCTCTTTGCTCGTATGCAGGCTCAGTACCCCGACGGTGACGGGATCGGCAGCGGGCATAGGACTTCCACACCGACCGGAGGGAAAAGTATTGGTTCACCGCCGGCCGACAGGTCACCGGTCCGACGAACAGGATTTCCCGCCGGGAACGGCGATCACTGCGCCGCGACGTTCATCAGGGTATCGACAGACAACGAAGAAGAGAGTCAGGCTGTGAGACGGATCGGTGCCGTATTCTCCCGGAGATTGCTCCAACGGGGCGGCGACCACCGGTACCGAACGGCAACGGTTCGTATGACTCATTTCTATAGTAACAACTGCAACTAGTTACACACTGATTGCCGAGCAGGCTGGCGATCAGGTGTGTATTGACTTGCAGTGGCTACTATAGCTGGGATCGCTTCACATCGACTTCCTCTCGATCTGCCCCGTCTCACGTAATTGCCGCTCGCACCTCGTTTGGATCCAGGAGTCCGCTGACGACGGCGAGCACGGCCCACGTGAACCCGCCAAGTCCGACCGCCGCAAAGAGCATGAACAGGTTCGAAACGAGCGGCGTGACGAGCAAGACTGCGACCGCCATCACACCCGTGATTCCGCAGATCATCGCGATCGAACGACCGAGCGACTCGAGTCGAAGCGAGAGTTCGGAGTGGACGATGTAGAGGTTCACCGCGACGTAGACCGTGTGCGTGATGACCGTCGCAATCGCCGCGCCAATAACGCCGATCATCGGGATGAGGAGGATGTTCAGTCCGAAGTTCGCGATCGAAGTCCCACCCTTCGCGATCGCACGGGACCGCGCGCGGCCGAGGTAATCCAGACTGTCGCTGGTCAGGTTCGTAATCGCCTGCAACACGATGAAGCCCGCGAGGATCTGGAGAACCGGGACCGCACCGGCGTAATCACCGCCGAAGATCATCGTGATGAACGGCTCTGCAACGAGCACCAGTCCGACCGCAGCCGGAATGTACACCAACATCGTCTTCACCAGCGACGTCTCGTAAATCTCGCGCGCTTGCTCGAGTTGGTCCGCCGCCTTCTGCTCGCCGAAGTTCGGCGAGATCGTAAAGCCGAGCGCCTCCGCCGGCGCGAGCACGAAATCCGTGATCTGTTTGCCGAGCGTGTAGAACGCGACCGCCGCCGGCGTCAGAAAGACGCCCACCAGCACCGTGTCGATCTGCTTGTCGACCACGTTCGCACTCCGTGTCGCCGTCAGCGGCACGCTGTACTCGAGTAGTCGCCGCGAAAGCCCGGACTCGTACTCCTCGGCGGGCTCGTACTGGCGGTAAAAGCGTTCGTAGAGGATGGTGATGCCGACCGCCGCGGCGATGGTGTAGCCGACGATGTAGCCAAAGAGTGCGCCGAGTGCGCCGAAGCCAGCGAGGACGAGTGCGACGACGAAGACGAGGCGGGCGACGCCGGAGATTGCCTGGATGGCGGCGCTATAGCCGAGTTTGTTGAAGCCCTGGAAGGCGATCTGCGAGAAGCCGTTGAAGGAGTTGACGACGATGTAGATGACGCCGACTGCGAGGAATGGGGCTGCCGAGGTGTCGCCAAGCAGTGCTGCAATTTCTTCGTGAAAGAGAAAGAGCGTGGAGCCGACGACGCTAATGACGATCAGCTTGTAGGCGATCGTCGTTCGCAGGAGATACGGAATCTGGCCGGGATCCTTCTCGTTGTATTCGGAGATGTATCGCGCGGTCGACTTGCCGAGACCGACGTCGGCGAGCAGCTGGACGACGGCGAGAATGCCGATCACCCAGTAGAGTGTCCCGTAGCCGTCGGGATCGAGGAGGAAGCGAGCGAGAACGAACATTAACAGCGCACTCGAGACCATGTAGATGGCCCGAGAGACGAGCGTTGCCTTGAACCCGCGGAGGATGTGGTCCTGTGTCGTACTCATGTGTTAGGGGGAGTGGAGGTGGGGCGAGGGGGGATAGCGCAAGGGCTGACAGAGGCGTGCTGCAAGTCGTGCCGCCGGACATCTCCGACTGTCTGCTTCGGCAACCGAACACCGGAGAGAGCCGCCTACGTCGTGCTACTCGCTCGAAAGTGAGCGTCCCCAATTGTAATGCACAGACAACAGCTGTAGGGCGGACGTACCGTCCGCAAGGCGGTGGCGAAACGACCGTCTAGCAAGTGCCGAACTCGGTCTCAACTCGCTACAGATACGAGGCGTCCCACCGAGTCGCCTTCCGCCGATTCCCACAGACGTTACACTCGATTCGTCCCATCGCATCCATCGCGTTCTCGAGTGAGTCGCAGTTGCCACAGAACCAACCGTACTGTGAGTCTCGTTCCTGGCTCTCGTAAGCGACGTAAAACGGCGACTTCGAGCCGCGGGTCGCCTCGCCGTAGTTCACGTAGATCGTCTCGCCGTCGGTCTCGAGTTCATCGAGCGTCGCCCACTCCTCGTCGCCGATTTCCTGTTCGACGTAGACGTTCTCCGTGTACGTTTCCTCGCCGATGTCGACCTCGCGCTGGCCCGCCTGCTCGAATCCCTGTTCTGCGTAGAACTCGTTGCCGCGCTCGTTGTCCGCCAGCACCAGACACTGAATCTGGTCTGCACCCTCATCGAGGAGTCGCTCGCGGGTTCTGACGAGGAGTCGCACACCGATACCGCTGCCGCGCGCGTCCGGGTCGACGTGCAGCCAGAGGATGCGGCCGGTGCCGTGTTGCTGGCCGACGAAATCGCTCTGAGAGAAGGCGACGACCTCGTCGTCTTCCTCGACGACGAGGACGAGCGAGTGGTCGGACTCGAGTTCGGCTGCAAAGTCCTCGCTGTACCATTGGTTGATCGCGTCGTCAATTACATCGGCATCGAGGAAGTCGGTGTACGTCGAGTTGAGCGAGTTAGCTGCGATAGATCGAATCGTCTCGACGTCGTCGGTGGTCGCTTCACGGAGCTCCATGCGCTGGTGTATCATGACCTTGTATAAAACGTATGCCCACGAGACGACGCTTGCCGCTGTCTCGTGTGGTGGTGTGTTGGCGTGTGGGTGTGTTGGCGTGTCTGTGTGGCGGTGTATCTCCGTATTGGCGTGTCAGCGTGGCAGATACCCGCCAGCCGACTGTATCCATCGAGTCCGAAACCGAGACGAAGATTCACGGTGCTGCCTATCGACGGAGGCCTATGGGCGGAGAGACCCCGACCGACGAGTCGTCCCAGGAGGAGGCGGCGACAGCGTCGGCCGGTTCATCGGCTACGAACGAGTCGAGCGATGCCTCCAGCGAGGCGGCGGCGATCGACGGGACAGCGACCGCGGAGCCGTTTACGTACGACGATGGAAGCGTTGCTCCCGGCGAGTCGGCAAACATCCGCTACGGGATCAGTGAAACGTATCTGGGAGATCCGATCAGAATCCCAGTGACGATTATCAACGGCGAGCGGCCGGGACCGACGGTCTTTCTCTCGGCTGCGGCCCACGGCGACGAACTCAACGGCATCGAGGTCGTCCGCGAGGTCGCACACGACTGGAACCACTCCGAACTCCACGGCACGCTCGTCTGCCTGCCGGTGATGAACGTCCCCGGCTTTCTCGCACAGGAGCGATACTTGCCAATCTACGACCGCGACCTGAACCGATCGTTCCCCGGCCGGCAAGGCTCGACAAGCGCACGCCGGATGGCACACCGCATCTTCACGAACTTCATCGAACCCTGTGACCTGGGAGTGGACTTTCACACGTCCACACGCGGGCGAACCAACATGCTCCACGTCCGGGCGAACATGGACGACGAAACGGTGCGACGGCTCGCACACGCGTTCAGCTCGAACGTCATTATCGGCGGCGAAGGTCCCTCCGGAACCCTCCGCCGAGAGGCGACAGAGGCTGGCGTTCCGACGATCACCGTTGAGATGGGCGAAGCCCATCGGTTCCAGCGGCGGCTCATCGACCGCGCGTTGACCGGCGTCGCGAGCGTCCTCGCCGAGTTCGGCTGTCATCGCGACTCCTCGGTCCACTGGCCCGGCTGGCGCGTCGTCATCGACAGCGACGACGAGAAAACCTGGCTCCGGGCCGACGCGGGCGGTATCGTCGACATGAAACACGGCCGCGGCGCTCTCGTCGAAGAGGGCGACGTGATCTGCACGATTACGAATCCGTTCAAAGAAGAAGACGACATCCTCGACGTCGAGGCTCCCTTCACCGGACTGATCGTCGGGGTACTCGAGAACCCCGTCGTCTATCCGGGGAATCCGCTCTGCCATCTGGTCGGGCTGAAACACGAGACACGCCTCGCACTCGAGCGCGAAGGCGGGACGGAGCGCTCGCGGTCTGAACTGCGGTGAGTGGACCGAGCGTTGAGACGGTCGAGAATGCAGTCGGTCACGGAGTGGACTCGAGTCGAGTTCCACTCAGTGAAGGGATGCAATTGGTAGCCGAGGAATCACGACGCGTTCCCGAATGGGGCAATGAAGGAGATAAAAGTAACTTCTATACCCCCACGGTCTAACGGTCAACATGAGCGTATGAGTCAGTCTTACAATCGCGGCCTCATCGAGGACTTCGGCCGCTGGAAGGAGTTCTCGGCCGGCATGTGGGCGTGGATCTTCCACAAGTTCACTGGGTGGATGTTGATCGGCTATCTGTTCACCCACATTGCCGTGCTGAGTAGCGCCATCGCAGCGGCGGACGGTCAAACGATGATGCTCGCCGGAGAGCAAGTCGATGCATACACTGGAACGTTGCAGGGACTCGAGAGTCTCTTCATCGTTCGAGTGCTCGAAGTCGGACTACTGGCAGTCGCTGTCTTCCACATTCTGAACGGCATTCGGCTGCTGATGGTCGACCTCGGGGTTGGCCTCACTGCACAGGATAAGAGTTTCTACGCCTCGCTCGTCCTGACGGGCGTTATCACCGTCGCGAGCGTGCCAACCTTCATGGCAGGGGTGGGACTCTAATGGCAGAACGCTACTCTTCGTTCACGCCCGGCGGGACCGCCTGGTTCCTCCAGCGTGTGACGGCAGCGTTCCTGATCGTTGTGCTTGCTTTCCACTTCTTCCTCTTGCACTTCGTCAACCACGCGTCCGAAATCACGTTCGCGGGGACGCAAGCCCGCATGGAGAACATTGGCTACTTCCTGACGATGGTGTTGTTCCTCATTGCTGGCGCGTTCCACGGTGTCAACGGCGTCTACAACGCGCTCGTCAATCAGGGCCTCAGCGGGACCCCAAAGAAGGTAGTGCTCGCAGTGCTAACTATCGCAGGTGCCCTGCTCATCTTCCAGGGAATCTGGGTTGCACTAGTCATGTCGGGAATGATCTAATATGAGTACGCAACAACAAGAACCGGAGAGTCAGGAATCGCCCCAGGACCCCGAGATGAAGGGGACCGAGTCGCCACAGCAGCGGCGACTCAAGGAAAAAGAGGAGGGAATGGTCGACGAACACGCAGAGGAGGAGGCCGAAGCGGCCGGCGAGACGGTCCACATCAAGGTCTTCCGCTACGATCCGGAAGTCGCAGACAAACAGGAACCACGCTTCGACGACTTCCACGTCCCCTTCGAGAAGGGGATGACGGTCCTCGACGCGGTCATGTACGCCCGTGACGAGTTCGACTCCTCGCTTACGTTCCGCCACTCCTGTCGCCAGGCAGTCTGTGGCTCCGACGCCTTCTTCGTCAACGGCTCGCAGATGCTCGGCTGCAAGACGCAGCTTTCGGAGCTCGAGCAGCCGGTTCGTATCGAGCCGCTGCCACACCAGGAGGTCGTCAAGGACCTGGTCGTCGACATGGACCACTTCTACGACCAGATGCACGCCGTCGAGCCGTACTTCCAGGACGAAGACACGCCAGCCGCGAGCGACCTGGAAGAGCAGCGCCAGAGCCCAGAAAACCGTGAGAAGATCAAGATGTCCTCGCGGTGTATCTGGTGTGGTGCCTGTATGTCCTCGTGTAACATCGCTGCGGGCGACAACGAATATCTCGGCCCGGCCGCGATCAACAAGGCCTACAAGTTCGCGATGGACGACCGCGAAAGCGAGGAGATCAAAGAGCACCGACTCCGCATCCTGGAGCAAGAACACGGTGTCTGGCGTTGCCAGACCCAGTTCTCCTGCACCGAGGTGTGTCCGAAGGACATCCCGCTCACCGAGCACATTCAGGAGCTCAAGCGGGAAGCGGTCAAGAAGAACCTGAAGTTCTGGTAATATGTACGAACACGACGTTCTCGTGGTCGGCGCCGGTGGCGCCGGCCTCCGCGCCGCGATCGCAGCGCACGAGGCGGGAGCCGACACGGCGATCGTCTCGAAACTCCACCCCGTCCGCAGCCACACGGGTGCGGCGGAGGGTGGCATCAACGCCGCCCTACAGGAGGGTGACGACTGGGAACTGCACGCCTACGACACGATGAAGGGCTCCGACTACCTGGCCGACGCGCCAGCAGTCGAAACCCTCGCTCAGGACGCCCCCGAAGACACGATGCGACTCGAGCACTGGGGAATGCCGTTCTCCCGCGAGGAGGACGGTCGCGTCTCCCAGCGTCCGTTCGGTGGTCTCTCGTACCCGCGAACGACCTACGCCGGCGCAGAGACCGGTCACCACCTGCTGCACACGATGTACGAGCAGGTCGTCAAGCGCGGCATTCAGGTCTACGACGAGTGGTACGTGATGAACCTCGCGACCACTGACGAGGAGGATCCAAACGACCGCCAGTGTGAGGGTATCGTCGCCTACGACGTCCAGACCGGCACGGTTGAAGGGTTCAAGGCCAACCAGGGCGTTATTCTCGCGACCGGTGGTCCCGGACAGGCGTTCGACCACACTACCAACGCCGTCTCCTGTACCGGCGACGGTCACGCGATGGCCTACCGTGCGGGTGCACCGCTCGAGGACATGGAGTTCATCCAGTTCCACCCGACCTCGCTTCCCTCCACGGGTGTCCTTATCAGTGAGGGTGTCCGTGGTGAAGGTGGTATCCTCTACAACAACGAGGGCGAACGCTTCATGTTCGAGTATGGCTACGCGAACAACTCCGGCGAACTCGCTTCCCGCGACGTCGTCGCTCGTGCCGAACTCGACGAAGTCGCCGAAGGTCGTGGCGTCAAGGACGAGTACGTCCACCTCGACATGCGCCACCTCGGCGAAGAGCGCATTCTCGACCGCCTGGAGAACATTCTCCACCTCGCGGAGGACTTCGAGGGCGTCGACGGCCTCGTCGAACCGATGCCAGTCAAGCCCGGCCAGCACTACGCGATGGGCGGCATCGAGGTCGACGAGAACGGCCAGACCTGTATCGACGGCCTCTACGCGGCCGGCGAGTGTGCCTGTGTTTCCGTCCACGGCGGCAACCGTCTCGGCGGGAACGCACTCCCCGAACTCATCGTCTTCGGCAAGCGCGCCGGCGCACACGCCGCTGGCGACGACCTCGGCGAACCAGAAATTCGGACCGGCTACGGCGACGACGTCGAGGACGACGACACCGAGCTTCCGGTCGCACCCGGTGCGTCCGGTCTCGACTCTGCTGACAGCGTCGCCGCAGACGGCGGTGTCGCCGCAGAGACGGGCACACTCGAGCAGGCCGTCGAACGCGAACGCGCTCGCGTCGACCGCCTGATGGACAAGGACAGCGGCGTCCAGCACGCCGAGATCCGTGCGAAGCTCCAGAACGCGATGACCGACTATGTCAACGTCTTCCGCAACGAGGAAGGCATCGAGAAGGCACTCGAGATCATCCGCGAGTGCCGCGAGGAGTACCAGGACGTCTACGTCGACGACCCATCGACGACGTTCAACACGGACCTCCAGCAGACGATCGAGACGCGCAATCTGATCGACGTCGCCGAGACCATCGCACTCGGCGCACTCGTGCGCAACGAGTTCCGCGGCGCTCACTGGCGCCAGGAGAATCAGGTTCGTGACGACGAGAACTGGCTCAAGCACACGCTCGTCTCGTGGGACGACGGCGAGCCGTCGATCTTCTACCGCCCGGTGATCCTCGAAGGCGAGGAGAAGACCTACGAGCCGAAGGTTCGCAGTTACTGACGGACTGACTCTCCCGGTTTTCGCGTCTGTTTTGTTTCTTGTTTCCAGTCTCGTGGTTCGTATTCCGAGACGGTTTCTCAGACTGGGGTCTCACTTCGACGGACCACCAGAGCTAAGGCACCACCCCCGCTACCCTGTGGCGGTATGTTGCTGTCGGGAACCGTTGTCGCCGACGCGGACACCGTCATCGCCGACGGTGCCGTCGTCGTTGCTGACGACGAAATCGTCGCCGTCGGTGATCGTTCGACCTGTCTCGAGGAGTACCCAGAGCACGAGCACCACGCCTGTGACGTGCTCGCCCCCGGCACCGTCGGCGGCCACGTCCACTCCGTTCAGAGCCTCGGACGCGGTATCGCCGACGACACGGAGCTACTCGAGTGGCTCTCCGAGTACGTCCTCCCCATGGAGGCCTCCCTCTCTGCTGACGGCATGCGCGTCGCGGCGGAGTTGGGCTATCTCGAACTGATCGAGAGCGGGACGACGACCTGTATCGACCACCTCTCGGTGGCACACGCCGACGAGGCGTTCGAAGCGGCTCGGGAACTCGGTATTCGCGGTCGGCTCGGGAAGGTGCTGATGGACAAGGAGTCGCCGCCGGGGCTACTCGAGGACACGGACGAGGCGCTGGCCGAGAGCGAGCGACTCATCCAGAAGTACCACGGCGCGGCAGACGGCCGGATTCGCTACGCGGTCACGCCGCGCTTTGCCGTGAGCTGTACCGAGGAGTGTCTGCGCGGCTCGCGGGAGCTCGCAGATGCCTATGACGGTGTGACGATTCACACGCACGCGAGCGAGAACCGCGGCGAGATCGCGGCCGTGGAGGAAGAAACTGGCCAGCGAAACATCCACTGGCTCGACGAGGTCGGCCTCACAGGTGAGGACGTGGTGCTGGCCCACTGCGTCTGGACGGACGAGGACGAGCGCGAGGTGCTTGCCGAGACTGGTACCAACGTGACCTACTGCCCGTCCTCGAACATGAAACTCGCGAGCGGGGTCGCACCGGTGCTCGACTACCTGGACCGGGGAATCAACGTCGCGCTGGGGAACGACGGGCCGCCGTGTAACAACACGCTCGATCCGTTTACGGAGATGCGGCAGGCGAGCCTGCTCCAGAAGGTCGACCAGCTCGATTCGGAGGCGCTGCCGGCCGACACGGTGTTCGAGATGGCAACGGTCAACGGCGCGCAGGCGGCCGGCTTCGAGCGCGTTGGCAAGCTCCGCGAGGGATGGAAAGCGGATATCATCGGTCTCGAGACCGATATCACCCGCGCGACGCCGTTACACGACGTCCTCTCCCACCTCACGTTCGCGGCCCACGGCGACGACGTGCAGTTCACGATGGTCGACGGCGAGGTGCTCATGCGCGAGGGCGAAGTGCTCGTCGCCGATGCCGCCGATATTCGAGCACGAGCACGCGAATTTGCGGCTGAACTCCACGTTGCTCCCTGAATCGAGGACGACAACAGGTATCCGATACGATCGAACCCAGCCGCTCGTTTTGACGAACGGGGTATTCGACAGTCGACGTGACAGTCGTCAGAGTCCGATCGAATCCAGAATATCGAGACTCAACCCGGCCGCCTGCACGAGTTTGTAGCCCAGAAAGAGCCCCACGATTCCCATGAGCCCGGGGAGTTCAGGCGGTGCCGGAATTGGTACATCGACGAGCGCGAAGAACGCGCCGGTAAGTGCGCCGGTCAGCAGTCCCAGGACGATGAGCTGCAGGTCCATATCGGTGTGAATGCGGGCAGCGCCAAAAGAACGCTGACTCGAACCGACACCAGTACTCGAGTACCGGCTGGTCCGAACGCGCCGCGTTCCGCCCTTCGAATTTCGACAGCTGACGATACGCAGTTTTAATATCGTCGAACACTGGAGACTGTCGTATGCAACTCGACGGACAGTCACAGACTGCTGTCACGGTTCCCGACGAGTTCGACTCGGCGCAGGCAAAGGTCGTCTACCTCTATCTGCACGTCTGGCCGGACTCGACCGCAGACGACCTCTGCGGCGCACTCGGGATCAACAAGGGAACGGTGCTCTCGATCGTTCGAACACTTCGAAAACAGGGCTACGTCGAACGAGTCGACGGGCGGTATCGGCTCTCCTGAGCAGCGACAGCGTCTACAGCTCGATCCGTTCGACCAACTGCTCGTGATTCTCGTTCGTGTTGACCGCCACGATCCGAACGTGATCCTCGAGTCCAGAGTCCCGTAGCTTCGCCTTTAGCAGGTTGTCAACCTGATAGACACCCGCAGCGTTGGTCATCGCAATTTCGACCATTACAGGACTGCTCTCGCCTTCGTAGAGCGAGACGCGTTTGATCGCCTGGCTCGAGAGCGTGTTGATCCCGCGGCCACCGTGTTCGTAAGGAATGCGCGAGCGCCCGCTTTCCATATCCAGTGCGTCTGAGACGCGGATGACGCCGGCCTCGGTCGTCAGCGGCGTCTCGGCCGTGTGGTGACAGAGAATCGCGTGGAGCACCTCGCCCTTCACACGGACCTGATCAGCGAGATCGTAGAACTCCGGCAGCACGCGGTCGAGAATGTCCGCGGCGATCGGAATCGAGTAGTAGACGTGCTCGTCGCGGTGGACCACGTGGCCCACGTCGTGCAACGTCGCCGCGAGTGCGATGATCACCGACTCGTCCTCCTCGGCGAGCCCCTGCTGGCGCGCCCCGTTGAAGTCGACGTTGCCCGCCTTCAACAGGTCGTACAGACAGAGCGCCCGGTTGCGAACGATCTCGATGTGCTTCTTGCCGTGGTCGTTGTAACGCATCCGGTCGACAGCGTTGACGTTCTGGGCCTCGAGATAGGTCTGAATCTCCTCGTCCGCGTCGATGTACTCGAGTACGGCGTTCAGTTTGTCGTCTGGAAAGTTGTGGTCGGCGTCGGGGGTGTAGATGCGACTGCCGTTGTCGTTTCCGGTGTCGGTATCGCTACCGGTGCCGGCCCCGCTCTCGTAGGTCTCGTCGCTATCTGGAGTCGGAGTATCAGTCATACCGTTCACGTCGGGTGCGGGCTAAAAAAGCGCTGCGCCGGGAGTCGGCGTGGTGAAACGGGCCGTCGATTCGAACTTCTTACGCTGCCGCTTCGACTGCGTCCTCGACCTCTGCGTACTCCGGCTCGACGCCGGGGTCGTCGCTGACCCACGAGTACGTAATCACGCCGTCGGAATCGACGACGAAGACGGAGCGCTTTGCGACGCCGTAGACACCGAGGTCCTCGAAGTCCATCTCGACGTCGTAGGTCTCGATGATCTCCTTATTGAAGTCGCTGATCAGGCCAAAGTCGAGGTCGTTCTGGGCACGGAACTCGTTGAGCGTGAACGGCGAGTCGCGGCTGACGCCGTAGACCGTCGCGTCGACGTCCTCGAACGCGGCGAGGCGGTCCTGGAACGTACACATCTCGTCCGTACAGACGCCGGTAAACGCGGCCGGGAAGAACGCGAGGACGATCGGTGCATCCTCGGAGAGAGCGTCCGAGAGGCTGAACTCGTCGACGTCGCCGTTTGCGAGCGGTGCCGTGAAGTCGGGTGCGGAATCGCCAGTTGCTGGCATCACTCCCATTTACGTCCAGGCAGGAAAGACAGTTTCGCTCGCGGATCAATCATCGTTCATCATTGAACAACCGCTTGTCACGTCGTGGCGACTCAGTAGGACTTTGGCAACCCAAGCACGTGCTCCGCGATGTAGTTCTTCACCATCTCGTTCGAAATCGGCGCAACGACGTTGATCATCGTCTCGCGCCAGTAGCGCTCTACGTCGTACTCACTCGCGTATCCCATCCCGCCGTGGACACGAACCGCGCGCTCGCAGGCCTCGAGTGCATCCTCGCTCGCCCGGAGTTTTACCGCGTTCGCCTCCGCGCCGCAGTCACGGTCGTTGTCGTAGAGCCAGGCCGCCTTGCGGACCATCAACTCGTCCTGTTCCAGTTTCGACCACGAGTCCGCAAGCGGGTGCTGGATTCCCTGATAGCTCCCGATTTCGTTTCCGAAGACGACGCGATCATCCGCGTAAGCCGCGGCCTTCTCGAGTGCGGCCTGGCCGATGCCGACGGCGTTCGCGGCGAGGGCAATTCGCTCCGTATTCGCAAAGCGCAGCAGGTAGCGAAAGCCCTCGCCCTCCTCGCCGATGCGGTCCTCGATGGGGATGTCGTACTCGTCGAACCAGACTTCGTTCGAGTCGGAGGCACCGCGGCCGGCTTTCGGGATTTCGGTGACCTCAATGCTCGCCGTATCGCGGTCAAACTCGGTGAAAAAGAGCGTGAGACCGCCAAAGCGGTCGGCTTCTTCTCGCGGCTTCGTTCGGGCGAGTAGCATGATCACGTCGGCCTCCTGTGCCTTCGAGGTCCAAATCTTCTGCCCGGAGACGCGGTAGATCCCTGCCTCGTCGTCACGGTCGGCGGTCGTTTCGATTCGCGAGGTGTCGGTTCCCGCGTTCGGTTCGGTGACGCCGGTACAGACCTGCACGTCGCCGGCGGCAATCTTCGGAAGGTAGCGCTCCTTGTGTTCCTCGTCGCCGAACGCGACGAGCGGTTCGGAGCTAAACGTGTGATGGGCGGTGATCGACGTGCCGGCCATCGCAGCGCCCGAGCGTGCGATTTCCTGCTGGACCAGCGCGGCCTCCTGGACGCCGTACCCCTGGCCGCCGTACGCTTCGGGTATCGTCAGCCCACACCAGCCGTGTTCCGCAAATGTCTCGAAGAACGATTCGGGGTACTCGTGGTTCAGATCGCGCTCACGCCAGTAGTCGTCGCCGAATTCGGCACAGAGGTCGCGAATCTCCGAGCGGATGAGTTGCTGTTCGTCTGTGAGATCGAAGTCCATGGATAGATTCTCTCGTGTCGTATGGTAAGTGTATTCCAGCCATGGGTGAGTTACTGCCGGGGTATTGTCGTCCCGATACAGACTCGACGACCCACCGCGGCCCCCACCGTTGCCGAGCGATGATAGACACGATTCGCGACCTGTTATGCTCGACCGGCCCCAGATCCGTCTCGAATGAGAACTCGTACTGGGAGCATACAGCACGGAACGGGCTGCTGTCGGCGAAATATCACAATCACTCTCGTGGACGAATGCATCCGGTACGTGAACTGTCGTCCGCACTTCGATAACTGAGCGGTCCAAAAAGGTTATAATTGCCAGCGGGTAAGCCACGCATAGAGATGGTAGTCGAAATCGCACCGCTGTTCATCCCTGGTGCACCCGGGGGTCCGGAACTATTGATCATCCTTTTCATCGCCATTCTGCTGTTCGGGGCAAACAAGATCCCGAAGCTGGCACGGTCGACCGGCGAGGCCATGGGCGAGTTCCAGAAGGGGCGTGAAAAGGTCGAAACAGAACTCGAGGAGATGCGCGACGGGGACTTCGAGGGCGACCTCGACGAGGAAGACGACGAGTTCGTCGACACCGAACCAGTCACGTCCGAGGACGACGAGACCGAAACCGAGACCGAAACGGAAACGAGCACGAACTAACGGTTTTTCCCGGGGCGTGTGGCCTAGCGGAGAGGGCAGGAGGTTCCTAACCTTCTGATCGTGGGTTCGAATCCCGCCACGCCCGTTCGCACGGAGCGGACGCGACGAGCGAACGGGCACGGGATTCGAACGAGAGAAGACGCGCGCAGCGAGCACGTCTTCGCGTTGTTCAAATCCCGCTGCGTCTTCTCTCACCCACGTAGTACGTCTCGTACGCATCACTTCAACAGCAACGACAGCAGTGCCGCCAGGCAAACCGGGACTCGAGTACACCCCAATTTCCGATTCGGTTTTGGTTGCTGTCTGCCCCGGTCGTGAGTTGTCGTACTACTTCTGGCCGTCTACTTCCCCCACGAGACCGTCACCGAGCTGTCCACCCGCCGTCGACCGACAGACACGACCCGGTCACGTAGCTCGCCGCGTCGCTCGCCAGAAACACTACCGGCCCAGCGATTTCGGCTGGGTCGGCAAAGCGCTCGAGTGGCGTTCGATCGAGAATCGACTGGCGGAGTTGCTCGTTGGACTCGAGTTCCTCGGTTAACTCGGTGGAAACGTAGCCGGGTGCGACGGCATTCACCCGGACGTCGGGTGCCCAGTCGAGCGCGACGCTCTTGGTGAGGCCGACGAGTCCGTGTTTGGAGGCGACGTAGGGGTGTTGGCGCGGGAGACCGACCAGCCCGCCGACGCTGGCGACGTTGACGACAGAGCCGCCGCCGTTGTCGTGGAGGTGCTGTGCTGCTGCAGTCGCCACCTCGTAAGCACCGCTGAGATTGACTGCGAGCGTTCGGTCGAAGCTCTCGGTCGTGACGTCCTCCGGCCGGCCAAGCGCGTCGTCCGGGTTGAAGCCAGCGTTGTTGACGACGGTGTCGAGACCACCGAACTCCTCGACGGTGCGGTCGATCGCGTCTGCGACGGCATCCGGGTCCGTAACGTCCGCCGGAACTGCGAAGGCCTCACCACCATCGGCTTCGATTTCGGCGACGACCGACTCGAGTTCGTCGGTCGAACGAGCAACGGGAACGACGGCAGCGCCTGCGGCCGCGAGTTCGCAGGTGATAGCACGGCCGATGCCGCGACTGCCGCCGGTGACCAGTGCAACCGTGTCCTCGAGTCTGAACGTCGTCGGTGGAGTCGTCGGAGTCGTACTCATCGTGGTGAGTAGATGCACCGTGTGACAGCCACATTAACGTACGCTCGTTGGTGGGCGACAGCCCAAACCCGTCTGCCTGCCTGATCTGTTTTTCTTCGAATACAATCCGCCATCAGTGGACACGGTATGTGCCACCAGACCACCAGACGGAAGCACGTGTCGACGAACTGACTTGCCGAGTTATCAGATATGGTAATGAGTGGATGAATTTTTTGAAGGGTGACTGAGAGGGTCGGGATAATGGCTATTGACGAAGCCGACCAACCGGATGCTGACGGCGCGTCGACGGGTGAGGCGTCGGCATCTGGGTCGGGGGATGCAGGCTCCCACGAGTCGGACGCCGGTTCGGGATCTGGCGTGCGTGTCGGCGAGTATACGTGGGCGGATTTTATGGAGGAGTATGGGTACGGGGACGAGGCCAAAACGGTGTATTCGGGCCTCGAACGCGACGAGAAGAGCACGGACCAGCTCGGACTCGACACCGACGAGGAGCCCGAGGCGGTGGTGCCGACGGATACGGACTTCGCGGATGTCTCGTTCGATCCCGAACCGTATCTCGGCTACACACCAGACGACCTCCACGACCGTGTTATCCCGATGGCCGGGTCGAACTACGACGCACTCGAGGAGCCGTTCCTCGAGTACGTCGACCCGGAGACGACACCGGTCGTCAAGGATGTCTGGACCTGGGAGCACTACAAGTGGGAGTACTACTACGAGGACGACGGTAGTCGACCGCGCGATAGCGACGGCGAAATCGTTCGTCACGACGAGGAAGACGCTCTCGGCTTCGATCCGGACACGCTCGAGGATCGCCTCTCGATCGCCGACGACATCGCGATGGAACTCGATGACGTCATCGAGGAACGGACGGTCAACATTCAGGACGACATCGACGAGGACGAGTTCTTCTCCACTGCAGACGGGAACACGACCGTCAGCAACCGCTACGATCTCGAGAAGACGGTGCCGATGGAGAAGAAGACCCACTATCGGGAACTCGAGCGCTACTGGGTGAACAAACCCTACGCCTACGTCGTTATCTTCCACTCCGAGAAGGAAAACGAGAAGAAGTACTACATGATCGAGCCGCACCTGAACGAGATCGAACTCGAGTTGCAGGACTTTCTCTCGGGCAAACTCAGGAAGGCGATCAAGTACTCGGACGACGGCGTCAAGGAGAAAGCGGACGAGGACGGCCGACGGATCGTTATCGAGGACGAGACGCGCCAATTGTTAAAGCGCTATGACCTCTTCGAGAAGACGTCGGGGAGTAACAAGGCGGGGATCATCGAGACGATTCAGACGCTGTTGGACGACGAAGACGAAGCTGACGAGGACGACGGGCCGGCCCAACTCGAGGGAATCGAGGTACGCCCGGAGCCGATTATCCTCGCGGAGGACCCCGACACCCTGAACGAGTATCAGGTCGAGAAGCTACTCTACTTCCTCAAGCGCAACTTCATCGGCTACGAGCGGATCGACGGGATCAAACACGACATCAACGTCGAGGACATTTCCGTAGACGGCTACAACTCGCCCGTCTTCGTCTATCACTCCGAGTACGAGCAGATCATTTCGAACATCTATCACGGCGAGGACGAACTCGACGACTTCGTCGTCAAACTCGCCCAGCGATCCGGGAAGGGGATCAGTAAACGGCTGCCGCAGGTTGACGCAACGCTACCCGACGGCTCGCGTGCCCAGCTCACGCTCGGCCAGGAGGTCTCCGACCACGGAACGAACTACACTATCCGTCAGTTCAAGGACGTGCCGTTCACGCCGATCGACCTCATCAACTGGAACACCTTCAGTCTGGACGAGATGGCGTTCCTCTGGCTCGCCATCGAGAATCACAAGAGCCTGATCTTCGCCGGAGGTACGGCATCCGGGAAGACGACCTCGCTGAACGCAGTGTCGCTCTTTATCCCCTCGAGTGCGAAGATCGTCTCCATCGAGGACACCCGCGAAGTCGAGTTGCCACAGCGTAACTGGATCGCGAGTGTTACCCGGCCCTCGTTCGCCGACGACGAGCAGGGTGACGTCGACGAGTTCGACCTGCTGGAAGCCGCGCTCCGACAGCGCCCAGACTACATCGTGATGGGTGAGATCCGTGGTGAGGAGGGTCGAACGCTGTTCCAGGTCATGTCGACTGGTCACACAACCTACACGACATTCCACGCAGACTCCGTCGACGAGGTCCTGAAGCGATTCACGACGGACCCGATCAACGTCTCGAAGACGATGTTCACCGCACTCGACCTGGTCTCGATCCAGACCCAGACGCGGGTGCAGGGCCGGAAAGTCCGCCGGAACAAGTCGCTCACCGAGATCAACCACTACGAGGCCGAACACGACGAGATCAACGTCCAGGACGTCTACCAGTGGCAGGCAGAAACGGACGAGTTCCTCAAGATGGGGGACTCAAACACGCTAGAGGAGATCCAGTTCGACCGCGGCTGGAGCACCGAAAAGCTCGAGAACGAACTGTTCAAACGCGAGGTCATTCTCGCCTACCTCATCAAGAACGGCCTCAACACCTACGCCGAAGTCGCGGCGACAGTGCAGGCGTTCATCAACGACCCCGACACAATCTTGACGCTTATCGCGAACGGGCAACTCGAGGAGAGTCTCGAGGACCTCCGTGAGATGGAGAGCGTCCTGATCGACGTCGACCAGGAGAAAGAGGAACTCGTGCCGCGTCCGGACGCGACGAGCGAGACGTACAACCTCTCGATGGACCTCCTCGAACGAGCCGAGGAGTCGCTGTTCGAAGAGTACCGCGGGAAGGTTCCAAGCGGGCTTGCGAGCGCACTGGGGGAGGTCGAGAGTGAGGACACAGTCGAGGCCGATACCGGAGCCGACGAGTTCGACTTCTCGGGGGATATCGACGATGGGCTCGCAGACGAGTGGACGTTCGGCGACGGACCGACCGCGTTCGAGACGGCTGCCGGGTCGGGAGCAACGACGGCGACGGCGACGGCGACGGCGACGGCTGCTGCAGACGACGAACCCGACTGGTTTGCTGAGTCCGACGACAGCGGATTCGGCATCGAGGCCACCGCTGCCGAAACGGGCCCGAACGCCGGTCCGGCCCCTGACTCGGCATCGACAGACGACACTGCCCCAGCGGCTGCCACTACTTCATCTTCGGGTGTGGACAGCATGGATAGTTCTGGTGGTGAAACCGCTACCAGCACCGATACCGACCCCGTCACTGAAACGAAAACTGAAACTGACGTTCTTGACACCGTCGACACAGACGACTTCGGCTCCGGGGAGCCACCTGCCTGGAGCGTCGACGAACCGACAGACGACACTGACGGCCCATTCAGTGGCTCGGGATCGGGGCCAACCGGGGGCTCGATGTCGGCCGACGGGACGGCAACAGATGCAGCCGACGACATCACCGTTTTCCCATCCGATGAGGCGGACGACGGTGACCTCGGCGGCCTCTTCGACGACATGGGTGAGACGCTCGACGAACTCGAGTCCGCCACCGAAGCGTCATCCGACCAGCCGGTCGAGACGGATTCGGAGAGGACGTCGACAGCAGATGGTGATGCGATGTTTTCGGGCGATGAACTCGAGGACGTATTTGATCCGGATCCGGATCCGGATCCGGAACCAGGACCGGAACAAGGTCCGGAACCGGAATCGGAGCAGGAGTCGGTGCCCAGTAGTGGCGAAGCGGGCGGTGGAAATGAAGGCGAAGGCGAAGGCGATGGCGAAGGGGGAGCGAACACCGATACCGACCAGCCAGACGGCGACGTAATCTCGTTTGACGAGTCGGAGATCGATTCCGCCGACGAGACAGCCGTTACCCCCGAGCAGCAAGAGACGGACGATGGTGGCGATTCGGGTGGTGATAGCGATGACGGTGACGATGAATCACGATCGATTTTCGGTGACCAGTCGGAGACGGTCTTTGGTGATGCAGACTCGACGGCGGATGGGGAGCAGGAAGCGCCACAGCCGGAGTCTGAAGACGGCTCACTCTTTGACGATGCCGAGCCCGGACCGAAATCGAGCATCTTCGCGGACGAGAGCGAAACTGACGATGCAGACGACGCCGGGAGCACAGTCGATGCAGGCGGTGGTGAGAGCAAGGCCGGTAACGACGAGAGTGACGGTGGCGAGCATGAGACCACCGAGAACACCACCAGTACCAACAGCAACAGCACGGAGACCGACGAATGAGCCTCAAAACCGATTCTAGCGCCACCTCTGGGAACGTTTCCGGTGGTTCCGACCTCCTCGGTGAAACGTTCTACCCCCTCTATGACGTGCTCTTCAGCGAGGACAGCGAATTCGTCAAGGACGTCGAGACGAAACTCACCCAGGCCCGGATGACCGATACGGTCGAGATGTACCTCTCTCGGTCGCTCGGCATCGGCTTCATCAGCGGCCTCGCACTCTGGCTGATCGGACTGACGCTTGGCTATCTCCTGTTTGCAACCGGACTCATCGCCGTCGACGTCATTATCGGCTTCCCCGTTGGCAACGAGACACTGCTCGCGATCATCGAGGCACTTCGAATTCCGGCGCTCGTCTTCGTCACCGGACTCATATTCGGGACGATTGGCTTCGCCCTCGGCTTTGGCTCACTGGTCGCGATACCCTACTCTCGTGCTTCCGCTCGGAAGCGTGAGATCAACATGCTGCTCACAGACTCCGTCTCGTTCATGTACGCGCTGTCGGTCGGTGGCCTGAACCAACTCGAGATCATCGAGGCGATGGCCCAGGCCGACGACACCTACGGCGAGGTCGCAAAGGAGTTCCAGAGCATCGTCAAGGAAACCGAGTACTTCGACGTCGACTACCGAACTGCGATCCGAAATCAGGCGATCGAGACGCCGAGCGACGAACTCTCGCAGTTCCTGACGGACATGCTCTCGATCGTCAACAGCGGCGGTGACATGGAGAGCTTCCTCGAGGACAAGAAAGAAAAGCACATGCGAACAGCCAAGCAGGAACAGGAGATCACCCTCGAGACGCTCGAACTCTTCGGCGAGATGTATATGACGCTCTCGCTGTTCCCACTCCTGTTGATCATCATCATGGTCGTCATGCAGATGATCCCGCAGGCGGATGTCACCAACGAGATGCTGTACATGACCGTCTACGGGCTGATTCCGCTCACAGGGATCGGGTTCCTCGTCCTCGTTTCGACGGTCAAACACGACGAACCGGGCGATGGCTTCCTCTCGAACACGACCGGCGACAAACACGTCCAGAGTGGGTCTGAGCGAGGGCTGTTGAACCTCGGCCTCGTCGAGCAGTTCACCGGCGAACACAGCGTCTTCGACCGCATCAAGAACCGCGAGGGGACCCACGAGACACTCGAGGTGCTCAAGCGACCACACATCTTCTTCCGAGATAATCCGCTGTACACCCTCGCAGTCACGGTTCCGACGGCACTCGTGGTCGTGACGACTGCGATGATGACCGGCGCAGCACCGCTCTCCTGGAGTGCGCTGCTCAATAACGTCATCTGGGGGACGGTGCTCTACGTCTACATTCCGTTCTACATCATCGCGATCCCACTCTCGATCTTCCGCGAGTGGAACGTTCGCCACCGTAACACCGTCGTCAAGACGCTCTCGGAAGACCTCCGAAAGCTCTCGAGTGCGAACGACACAGGACTGACCCTACTCGAGTCGTTCCAATCCGTGGCCGACACGACGAACGGCAAACTTGCCCGCGAGTTCGAGTTGATGCACACGAAGGTCAACTACGGAACGAGTCTGAAGGCGGCGCTCATCGAATTTAACAACAAGTACCACATTCCGCGACTCGCACGGACGACGCGGCTCATTACGGAAGCACAGGAGGCATCCAACCAGATCACAGACGTGCTCCGAACGGCTGCGAGCGCGAGCGAGAATCACGACGATATCGAGCGCGAGCGCAAGTCTCGAACCCGGATGCAGGTCGTCATCATTATCATGACGTTCCTGACGGTGCTCGCCGTGATCGCGATTCTCAAGACCCAGTTCATCGACACGATGGCGGGGCTGGAAGCAGGCGGTGGCGATGCCGGTGCCGACAGTGAACTCGCCCAGGCAGACCTGAGTGACAACATCAATATCGACATGCTCTCAGCGTTGTTCTTCCATGCAGTGACGCTGCAGGGAATCATCTCCGGGTTCATCTGTGGCTATATCCGCGATGCTGACGTACTGAGCGGACTCAAGTACGCGATCGTGCTGGCGACGATCGCGCTTCTCGGCTGGACGCTGGTGGCCTAATATGCGCGACGAACGCACGATTTCAGTTGGGACGTCGGCCTGGGAACGAGGACAGACGACGCAGGATTTCGTCGTCGGTATTGGAATCTTTATCCTGGCGATCGCGTTCGTCTTCTCGTTTCTGCCGTCGCTGATTACGCCGTTTGATTCGCCAGCCGGTGGTGCCGAGACTGCACAGGCGGACCGGATTGCGGATCAGGTTGTCGCGAATCTATCTGATGGCGTGCAGGCAAACGAAATCATCGATGACGAGTTCGAAGAACGGTATGTGGAGGCAAACGAAACGGAACTGAGTAAGCAAATCGGACTCCGTGCAAACGAGGATGAAGAGATTGTCTACGACAATGTGAACATCAGTATTGAAAGACTGAATCCGCAGGGCGAGGACGGCCGCTACGTGAATACGGACGAACTCGCCGCTGGAGACACGTACGACAACCAATCGGCGGCGAGTGCGGCACGAATCGTCACTGTCGTAGATGAGGATGGAACACCCCCAGAAGGCTGTGAGTCTGCCTGTAGGCTCGTTGTGAGGACGTGGTGACAATGGATCGAGAACGCACACAGAGAACGGAAACGGAGCGACACACCGACCGCGGTCAGGCCTACACACTCGAGGGCTTCATCGGTGCGATGATCGTCCTGATGGCGGTACTCTTTGCACTCCAGTCGGTCGTTATCACGCCAACATCGGGTGGACTGGCCGATCGCTCGGTCCAGTCCCAGGTTCAGCAGGAAGCACAGGACGCACTGATTGTCAGCGACCAGCATGACAATCTGTCGGCACTCGTTCGCCACTGGGACGAGGATGAAAGCTTTGCAGGGGCTTCTGGGTCACCAGCGCCTGATGAAGAGTATCAAACGTTTAGCCAGGATGATCTCGAAAATGCGTCCGTCCTCGGGCAAGTGTTGAACAAGCGCTTTGCAGACCAGGGCTGGAACTACAATCTCGAGTTCCACTACACTGATGGAAGCGAGTTCGATCACAAAACGGCGGTGTACCAGGGAAGTCCACCGTCGGATGCGATCACTACAAGCTACATGGTGACGCTATATGAGGATCAGTACGTCAAACCAGATGAGGAAGAGGAGATCGGGGAGTTTGAGGACCCAATGATCCCACGCGCAACGAGCGAGGGAGATCCCGTCTACAACGTCGTGGAGGTGCGACTGGTCGTATGGTAGGCGATTCTACTCACACGCCCCGAGAAACTGATGAGCCACAACGCAACCGCGGTCAGGTCATCCTCATCGGTGCGATCGCACTCGCGTTCATCATCCTCGGCATCGTCGTCGTCTTCAACGGCGTCCTCTACACCGAGACGATCTCCTCGAGTGCGACGAGTCAGAGCACCGCTGATGCGGAGCTGACACAGCACGAAGTTGAACAGACCGTTGCAGAAATCGTTCATCGCGACAATATGGGTGAGCTCTCGGGGGAGTACAGTACGGTGATCGATGGCTTTGCTGACTACCACCAAAACGTAACAACAAACAGCGGGCCAGTCATCACAAACGTGTCCGTTGATCCGAATACCGCTACCGAAGGCACGATCGCCAGGGGAGACCTAGGCGATTTCGACACATTGTCCGATGACGACCTTACAGACGAATCTGACACCCTACAGGCTGGGCACTTCGTTCTCGAGGTTGATCCAGACGATCACGGTGAGCTTACGATCGACAGTTCACAGTCTACTGTTACGATCGAAACGAATGCTGGAGGAACAGTCGAAATCAATGGTGAACCCATCGGATCTGATCCAGTTCGCATCGACCTCGTTGCGGGGACTGTGGACGGATCACCCCATTCGGCTGTCCCTCGCGTTTTCGATCCAAACGAGGCGTATGAAAACGCGCAAGCGGAATACCAGGGCGAGATCCAAGGCGAGTACGAAATTATTACAAAAGAAGATACGCTCGCTGTCGGATCCAATACAGGTGACGATCCTATCTGGTCGGTAGACATGTCGTTCACGTACGAATCTAACGATATCTCTATCGAACAAGAGTCTGTGTTTCCAGTTTACGGGGGTGACACATGATCTCCGATCACGAGTCTAACGGAGATAACCGAGAGCGCGGAATGTCCATCGCCGTCACACACGTCCTCACCATCGGGATCACGACAATCCTGATCGCGCTCTTGCTCACCAGCGCTGGCGGCCTACTCGAGACGGAGACCGATCGCTCTGCGGAGCGATCACTCGAGACGATCGGTGAACGAATCGCTGGCGAGGTCGAGAGTGCAGACCAGCTCGCCGCCAAAGACGATCCGGACGTGACGATTACAGCAGCCCATCCACGCACTGTGGCGAACTCCGGCTACACCGTCACGTTGCGTGAGGACTGCGAAGCGCCGTTACTCGATGGTGAGACAGACTGCGTCGAACTGACGGCGAGTAACGCAGATACCGTGGTTCACGTGCCGTTTACGACAGATCGAGACATCGATGAAAACGAGGTCGCTGGCGGAACGATCGAAATCGAGGTTGACGACGATGGAATCTCACTCACCGGAGGGAACCGATGAAGCGATCTGAACAGTCACCGGGGCGATTCAGTTGTGATGACCGCGGTGTCTCTGAGGTCATCGCGTTCGTCCTGGTCTTCGGAATCATCCTCTCGTCGGTTGCACTGCTCTCGATGACTGGCTTTCAGGCGATGGAAGACTACCAGGAAAACGAACAACTGCAAAATGCTGAGCGGGCGATGGACGCGCTCGCGGAGAACTATAACGATGTGTTACAACACAGCGCGATCGAAGAGCGCTACGCCGAACTCTCCCTGCGAGAAGGAACAGTTTCGACCGGCAGTAGCGGAACGGAGGTTACAGTCTCAATCAATGGTGAATCGATTCACGACAATTCGGCGAGCAACTTCTACGACCCTAATACGGATTCCGTCAGTCTCGGTGAATTTGCCTACACCACCGGTTCGGATACAGTCGCCTACGATGGTGGAGCCGTCGTTCGGGAGAGCGAATTCGGGAGCGCCGTCGTCAGGCAACCGCACCTAACGTGCAATGATGACCGAGCTATCATCTCACTCGTGGCGATCGACGCCGACGAGCGGTCGATCCAGAGCAGTGACGGTCTTGGGTTCACGATGTCTGTCGAGAATCGAACGACAGAAGTGTACGATGAGGACATTGACAACGTCTCAGTTTCTGCCGGCTCATCACCAGCACAGACCGCCTGGGAGGATCACATCCTCGACCGAGGTAATTGGGACGAGGGCGAGTGTACTGCAGACGAAGTTCTCGTAACAGTCGTGGAAGTCTCCATCGAGTACTGATCACACAACCACCACAACCACCGCGACTCCCTCTCCTCTTACTCGTCGTTCCACGCACCCGTCAACATCGCCCGCAAGCCCGCTCGCTTCGTGAGTGCCTCAACTCGAGTACCATGCACGTCGAGCGTACCAGCCGTTTCGAGGTAGAGTCCGTTCGAGAGTTGGCGTGGCTTGGCCATAGGTGTGCCATCGGCAGCGTGCGGAGTGTCGTTCAAGATTGTTGTCGACGGGGGACTCGAGTTGGTGCTGTCCCCGTCTACGCCACTGCTTGCGTGCTCGGTATCTACACTCTGCTCCGAGTCCACGTCTGCCGGACTCCAGGGGACCGAAATTCCGCTGAGGCCGCGTTCGAAGAGATATTCCGTGGCCTGTACGAGTGCTTCGTGCGACTGCGAGTGACCGATCGCGCCGATCGAGCCGCGGTCGTTGAAAAAACGGACGACGTAGGGGTCGGTTGCTGCGTCGTCGTCGGTGTCCACCGTAGAGTCGGCGCTGTCGTCCGCGTCTGTCGCTCCTTCAGACGTCGGCGTTTCAGCCGTTCTGTGGGTGCCGTCACCGCCGACAGGCCCGTCCTGGTCGACCCCCTCGTCCGGATCCACCGCTGATTCGGTCTCCGTGTTCGGTTCGGCCTCCGACGCTGACGCTGGTTCTGTGTCGCTCCCTCTCCCTTCTCCCTCGTCTTCTGCGGTCGCGCCACCAGCGCCAGTGGTCTTGTCCGCCGTCGACTCTGTAAACTGGAGCGACACGTCCTCGTGGACATCGCCAGCATCAGCCGGAAGTTGCAACCCATCGTCGGATCCGAACGAAACGAGCAGTTGATCGACGAACCGCGCCGTCGCCGTCTCGAGTGCCGCCGCGCTCGCTGCCTCCCCTGTCGCGTCGGTGAGCGTCGCGACGATTTCGTCGACCAGTTGCGGGCGCTCGAGTGCAAACTGTCTCGCGATGGCCTGTCGACTGGTCGGATCGAGGCGCTGGCCGACCGCGGCACGCGTGAAGTACTCGATCGACTCCTCGTGGTCGACGAGTTCGTCGAGTGAACAGACGAGTCGATCGATAGCGCCCACTCCAGTCTCCGTCCCGGCGAGAAAGAGGAACTGGCGGCCGTTCGTGTAGAGTGCCCGGTCGATCCCACTCCAGGTCATCGCTTCGAGCAGAGAGCGCGCTCGATCTGTTTCGAGTGTCTCGGTTGCGGGTTCGACAGCGACGAGGAGAGCAGGGACGTCATCGACGGCAAAGACGTACTCGAGTGCGGTGTCGTCGACTGTCGTCTCGGCCGTACACGAGTCGGCGTGGACGTCCCAGCCGAGCGTCTCGAGGAAGGGGTCGACGAACCAGGTGCGCGTCGCCGGGCGCACGGCCGGTGGTGCGGACTCGACCACGGAGCGTGATCGAGCGACGAACGTGCGAAGCGCAGCGCCGGTCATGTGACAGCGATACTCGGCGAGGGGTCATGTAACGCTCGGCTGACTTTCAGGGGACGAAGACGGACGGTGATCTGTGATCTATCGGTTGCTGTGATCTATCGGTTGCTGTGATCTATCGGTTGCTGTCACGTTCGAAGGATGGCAAGAGGACCACCAGGTGCTGACTGGAACGTACTCGAGTAGAGATGCTGAGAGACAGGTCCCGAACGCTACGGGGTGTCACACTGGTAGATACGTCGACGTGCGTCGCGGACCTCGAAGGCGGATTTCAGTGATGGCGGAATCGTCTCGGCCTTGCCGATAACGAGGAAACCGTCGTTGGTCAGCGAGCGTGCGATCGTCTGCAATATTGGGCGCTTGAACTCGTTGTCGATGTAGATAAACAGGTTTCGGCAGACGACGAGGTCGAAGTCGCCGGTCGATTTCGGCTCGTCGTTGATGAGGTCGTGGCGTTCGAACGTCACGGACTGGCGAATATGATCATCGAGTGTATATGTTCGGCCCTGGCGTTCGACGTACTGCTCGTACTGTTCGTCGTACTCCTCGAGGAACGAGAGCTGGTCGTCCAGGTCGACGGTACGGGGCGCTTCGTAGACGCCGTTTCGGGCAGTCTCGAGTGCTGGCTTGCTGATGTCGGTGCCGAGGATTTCGACGGCGTCAGCGTCGATTTCGGGGTCGAGATGGGCAAGCAAGGATAGCGAGTACGGTTCGCGACCGTCTGCACAGGCTGCACTCCAGATTCGGATCGTCTCGTCGGTGTCCTTTGTACGGGCGCTACAGTGGCGCAGAATCTGGCGGATACCGTCCCAGACCTCGGGGTTTCTGAAAAAGCCGGTGACGTTGATGCTGAAAGACTCGAGAAGAGACTCCTGTTCCTCGGGTTCGCTGTGAAGCAGGTCGACGTACTCGGCGTAGGTATCGGTCTGTGTTCGGCGCATTCGCGAGGAGATGCGCCGGTCGAGGTAGCTGTCGTTGTAGTGGCTCGTCGCGAAGTTGAGTTCGTCCTCGACGAACGCGAGGAGGTCGTCGAAGGCGTCTTCATCTGTCTCTGCGGGAGCTTTTGGACTTGAGCGTGAGCCTGGGCCCGGATTTGAATCTGGATCTGAACCTGATACAGTGTCTGTCTCGCTATCAGCAGCAGACTCTGACTGCCCGCTCACAGCTCCGTCACTTCCTGCGTGCCATCCTCGTTCGAACTCTTCACTACGAGCGTCCCCGTTCCGGGGGTGAACTCGACCGTTCGGCCGCGGTCACCACCCAGGTCAGCCGCGACCAGCGGCACGCCAAGCTTCTCGAGTTCGGCCTTGGCCGCGGCGATATTTCGCTGGCCGACGCCGTCGCCGAAGCTATCGAACTCGAACATGTCGCTGCCGCCCGCGAGTTTGGCCTCGACGGCGGTGTAGCTCGCGCCGCGCTCGACCATGCGCCGAAGCAGTGCGCGGATGGCAGTATCCGCGTACTTCCCCGGTTTTCGGTCGCTGTTCTCGGCTGCGTCGCCGTCAGGGAGCATCGTGTGGGCGAGGCCACCAATCTCCGTCTCGGGATCGTAGAGGGCAATTGCGACACAGGAGCCGAGTCCGTAGGATTTGAGTGTATCGTCGCCGTCGCTGACGGTCAGTTCGGAGATACCAACCTGGACCGGCGTCGGCGCGCCCGGTTCTGTTCCGTATGTCTTCATGTGTCAGTAACTTCCTGGAATTCGGCGGTCGTCGGTGCCTGTTCGATTCGGTCGACGTCGAGATCGTTTAGCGCGCGTTCGAGGTCTGACTCGTCAGGGATCGCGTAGATCTCACAGTCGAACTCCTGTCCGTCGGCGACGATAACCGTGTCGAAGACGAACGCAAACTCCTGTTCCTCGCCGAGCTGGATCACGACGGGATCGACCGCGGCAGCGCCGATATCGTGGATGAATTCCGGCGTCGAGTGGTCGATCGTCGTATCGAGCACGTTGGCCCAGCCGTCGAGGAACCCGCTGGCCATAATGTTCCCCAGTTCCGTGATCGCACTCTGGCCCATCTGGCCGAAGCCATCCTCGTCAACCTCCATCGGAACCATCGCGTCGACGATTTCGTTTGCCGACTCCTCGTCGAACAGGAACAGCAAGTATCCGCTTGGGAGACCGTCGAATTCGAAGGCAACGCCGACGAGTCGCTCGTCGGGCACCTGCTCGGGAATCGTCTCGAGTGAGACGAAGTTGAGCCGCCGGATCTCGACGCTTGTATCGATACCGGTGAGCGTCGTTGCCGTTTTTGCGACCTCCTCTGCGCCCTGTTCTGCCATACGGTCGAAGCCATCGAGTTTGTCGTACTCGATCCCGTCACTGGCTCGGAGTTGTTCGAGAAGCGACGCCATCGACTCGCGTTCGGGGAAGAGGTAGTGACTGAACCCGACCTGGGTCTCGATTGTCTCGATCTGGCTCTGAAAGAGCAGTGCGAGGTCGTCACCGGCTGGCGCTTCCTCGACTTCGTCGAAGAACGTCTCGGCCGAGTGACCCTCGACGAACTCGGGCGTCGACACGTCGATCACCGTCTCGAGGACGTCCGCCCAGCCGTCGATAAAGCCGTTGTTCATGATGTTGCCGACCTCGGTGGCCGCACTCTTGGTCATCTCGTCGAACTCCTCGAGGTCGCCGTCTTCGTTAGTGGCGTCAGCGTCGGTCGCCGACTCCTCCAGGAGTGTCTCGACGATACGAAGCGCGTTCTCACGCTCGAAGACGATGACGGAGTAGCCGTCTATCGCGCCGGTGAGTTCGACCCGGACGCCGACTTTCGCGGTCGAATCCTCGAAGTCGCGGCGGATCTCCCGGCCGCGCATGAAGTTGAGCTTCGTGACACCAGCTCGGGTTTCGACGTCAGTCATGTGTGTCAGCCGCCCCGCTGCGAGGCCGGCACCCTCTCGAGCCATCCGGTAGAACGTCCCGAGTGCGTTGACGTCGAGTTTCATGCTGGTTGCACGTCGATACCGTTGACCAGTTCGACGAACTCTTCGAGATCCGGGAAGGCGTAGATCTCGGCCTCGATCTGGTAGCTCGGAACCGTAAGGTCCGAGTCGAAGAACAGGGCGAGATCGTCGTTCCCGAGTCCAGCCGTTCGCGTGACGATTTCCTCACCGGGCGCGTAGACGAGCTGTGGGGCCGCCGTGTCGATCATGCGTCCCATCACGTCCGCCCAGCCGTCGATGAACCCGCTTGCCATCATGTTCCCCATCTCCTCGACGGCGCTGCGAGCCATCTTTCCGGAGACGTCGGACATGTCGTCGACGACGTCGTTGAGCATAATCGCGGTGATTTTCTTCGCACTCTCTTCGGGGAAGAGAATGAGAATGTGCCCGTGTGGCGGGTTGAGAAGCCGTACCCGAACCCCGACTCGCTTGCCGGGCTCGAGCTGGGAGTCGAGGTCGTCTACGTCGATGAAGTTCGTTTTCATCACCTCCATCTGGGCGTCCTGCCCGGTCAGTTTGGTCATGTTGTCGGCGACGCCGTTCGTCCCGACCTTTGCCATTTCGTTAATGAAACTTAGTTTCCGAATGTCGACCATCAGCGTCATGAATTCCTCTGTCGATATGCGTCTGTATCTGCGTCTGCGTCTGCAGCCATTTGTCCGTGTCTCGATACCGTTTCGTTCGCGTTCATAGTGTCGTCACATCCAGGATATTCACGATTTTCCCGCGGCCACGGACTGTTGCACCGCTCAGCCCGGGCAGATTCGCCATGAATCCCTCGAAGGGTTTGACGACGACCTCCTGCTGGCCGTGAACGGCGTCACAGCGGAGTGCAATCGGTCGTACGTCCTCACGAATCCGGACGACCATCCCGTTCGCGGGCGTCCGAAGGGGTTGTTCGTCGCCGTCGGGACCGGAGTCGGAGTCGGAATCGGAATCGGAATCGGAATCGGAATCGGAATCGGAGCCGGGGCCGGAACCACTCGAGTACATCGCCCCGTCATCCGAACTCGACGTGAGCACATTGTCGAGATCCAAGA
The DNA here is from genome assembly GCF_000025625.1 of Natrialba magadii ATCC 43099. Lineage (NCBI taxonomy): Archaea > Methanobacteriati > Methanobacteriota > Halobacteria > Halobacteriales > Natrialbaceae > Natrialba > Natrialba magadii. Next base: position 3,262,979 of record NC_013922.1, read on the forward strand.
CCGGCGTACCGGTGCTCGGATCCGCGGTGTCGATGTCCTCGGCATCTGTCTCTGCATCCGAGCCGGACGCCTCCTCAGGATCCAACCCGACACCGTCGTCCATAGTCGTGTCCGGAGCCATCCCGGAGACAACTGCCGAGTCGTCATCGTCGGCGCGTGCCTCGTCGCGAAGCACCGGTTCGCCGTCGACGGTCTCGATTAGCTCGACCGGCACGATGTCCGAGACGGCCTTCGTGGGTATTCCGTACTCCTCGCCGTCGCTTTCGACGAAGAGCACGTCGTCGATCGCGATCGAGACGGGAACCGTCATCGTCACGGTTGTTCCCTCACCGGGGTCGCTGTCGATCGACACCGACCCGTCTAACTCCTCGATCGTTCGCTTGACCACGTCCATCCCGACACCGCGACCGCTGACATCGGTGACTTCGCTCGCGGTCGACAGCCCTGGATGGAAGATGAGTTCGGTGACAGCATCATCAGCGAGGTCGGCTGCGTCGGCTTCCGAAAGCACGTCAGCTTCGACTGCCTCGGATCGGAGCCGTTCGGGGTCGAGACCGCTCCCGTCGTCCGAAACCGAGATGGTCACTCGGTCGCGCTCCCGTTCGGCTGTCACCTCGACCGTTCCCTCTTCTGGCTTGCCGGCATCTGCACGTTCCGACGGCGGTTCGATACCGTGATCTACCGCGTTTCGCACGAGGTGGATCAGCGGATCGCGCAGTTGGTCGAGAATACTCCGGTCGAGTTCGACGCCTTCGCCGCTCATCTCGAAGGTTACTGTCTTCTCCTGTTCGCGAGCGATGTCGCGGACGACCCGCGGCAGTCGGTTTGCGACCGTCCGTAGCGGGACGAGACGGACGTCCATCACCGTTTCCTGTAAGTCCGTCGTCAGCGATTCGAGGTCGTCGAGTTCGGCCGTGATTGCGCCGGCGTCTGCCACCGCCTCAGCGAACTCACCGGATTCGACCTCGTGACGGAGCCGAACGCGACTCGTCACCAGCCCCTCGACGAGCGTGAGCAACTCGTCGATCTGTTCGACATCGACGCGGACGGACTGGGTTTCGTCCGTCTCTCGCTCGGTATCCGGTCGGTCCGCTATCTCCGGAACCGTGATGTCGGGTATCTCGAGATCGGGTTCGTCGACGATCGGCCCGCTGTCAGCGTCGGTCCCAAACCCGGGCGACGCTTCGCCAGCGGCGTCTCCCCCGAGAGCAGTTGCCTCGGTTTCGGTCTCGGGTTCGGCCTCGAGTTCGGATTCGCCGAAGCTCACGTCACTCGAGTACTCGTCGCCGAACAGGCCACTGTCACGCTGTGAATCGGGGTCGGCGTCGGCAGCGTCGGCACCGAAGTCGATATCGAGGTCGGCGAACGCGTCGTCCGTGAGATCGTCGTCGAAGCTATCGGTGAACGAATCGCCAGTTACCTGTTCGGCTTCGGCTTCGGCTTCGGTTTCGGTTTCGGTTTCGGCTTCAGCTTCGGTGTCCGAATCGCGGTCCCAGTCGTCGAACGAGTCGGTCTTGGCGGGTTCGCCGTCGTCGTCCACGTCGCTCGTGAACGTACCGGCGTCTGTCGCGTCCGCTCTGTCGCTTTCGCCGAAGGCGACGTCGTCTTCGATCGATGGATCGAACGCCGTGTCGGCGGTTGTAAATTCGCTGTCGTCGGTTTCGGTTGCGAATTCGTCAACAGGTGTGTCCGTACGTTCGTCCGACGCCGTGTCGGTAAACTCGTCGTCAGCCGCGTCCATGGCACCATCGGTAGCCGTGTTCGCGAACTCGTCATCGGTCGGCTCCTGTGGCTCGAAGTCAACGTCGACGTCGACGTCGGAACCGCTGTCAGAGCCGAAGCCAGAGCCAGCGTCACCGTCAATTGATGATTCGATCTCAAATTCGACGGCTGAGTCGGAGTCGGCGTCGAAGTCGGAGTCGGAATCTGACTCAGAGACGGCGTTGAAGTCGGAGTCGGAATCTGACTCAGAGACGGCGTTGAAGTCGGAGTCGGAATCTGACTCAGAGACGGCGTTGAAGTCGGAGTCGGCTTCGGAATCATCAGCCGTCGCTGAGTCGTCGTCGGTGGCCGAGAACGACAGTTCGTCAGTCGGTGTGTCGGTTGCGTCCGCAGTACCGAACGGGTCAGCAGCATCGGCTTCCGTGCCAGTCTCGTCACCGAACGGCGTCGTACTCGAGTCGGTGTCGTCACCGTTGAACCAGGATGCGACATCGTCGGCTCCCAGGTCGTGCTCATCGGCTGTCGGTGTCGAGTCAGCAGCGGTTACCGAGTCGGGAGCGGTATCGCCGTCGGTGTCTTCGTCGTCGGCTTGCTGGTCGTCAACATCGATCCCGAAGTCAAACGCGCTGTCGTCTTCGGTTGTTCCGAAGTCGGGGTTGGAGTCAGAGTCAGTTTCGACTTCGACTTCCGCTTCGGATTCGGCTTCGACTTCCGCTTCGGATTCGGCTTCGACTTCCGCTTCCGCTTCGGTACCGATCCCATCTTCGGATCCGAACTCAGCCGAGTCAACCGCCTCGGTCACCGCAATCGACTCCGTCGAGTCGGTCTCGTGGTCGCTGCTGACTGTCTCAGCCGATTCATCGGTTTCGGTGACTGACTCCACTGCATCGTCATCGCCATCCGCCTCGTCACCCACACCTGCATCGTCATCGCCATCCGCATCGTCGTCGGTTGTCTCCGCGACATCTCCAGCAGCAACCGTACCGTCCGTTTCATCCGCACCGGTGTCGGCCATGGCCATCTCGTCCGCATCGGGGCCGCCCATCTCGTCCGCATCAGTGTCGGCCACCGTTGCAGGCTCGTCGACGGCTTCGACTTCCTGTTCACCTGGTGCTTCCACGGCAGACTCTGACTCCTCGGAGACAGTCTCGTTGACCAGCAGGTCGTCGAGTTCCTCGTCTGAAACCGCCACAGCGCCATCGTGCTCGGACGGAGCTTCGTCGGTCTCGACTGACTCTGAACCCGGCTCAGCACCAGCCAGGAACGGCTCGTCAGGATCCGCCGCATCGCCGAGGAGTTCGTCCATGCTAACCTCGTCCTCCTGATCGAACTCGTCGAACTCGAGTTCGTCGAGTTCGTCCTGGAGTTCGTCGAAGCCAACGGTGTCGACTTCGGCTTTGAGTTCGGCGAAGACGGCTTCCGCGTCGTCGACTTCGTCGTCTGCCGAACCAGGGTCGGAGTCGACTGCCGTTGCTGGCGACTGTGTCTCCATTGTGTCGGACGCCTCGTCGCTCGAACCCACCACGGGGTCGGTCGCGGTCGAATCGGGGTCGGCTACGCCGTCGTCACCAGCGACGTCAGCGACGCCAGCACCCGACGAGTCAACCAGACCGTCGTCATCGAAGTCAGTATCCGCGTCGGCGAGCAGGTCGTCGAACGAGCCTGCATCGCCCATGTCGTCGAAGACGTCGAGGTCACTATCATCGACTTCCTCGACCTTCTCATCGAGGTCGTCGAACTCCGTAAACTCGTCGAGCAGATCGTCTACCTCGAGTTCCTGCGCTTCGTCCGCGCTCAGGTCACTCCCCGGAGCAGGTTCCGGCCTGGGATCGTCGCCGGTAGCGATGGCGGCGAACGTCTCGGAAACGTCGACGAGGTCGAAGTCGGCGACCTCACCGACCGGGTCGAGTCCCGACGCGATCGACTCCTCGCCGACCGCGCTCCCGAAGATTGCATCGAACGTCCCACCGTAGGAGCCGTCTGCGATCGTCTGGCGGTCCGGGTCGGTGCCGATCAGATCGAACGCGTCGATGAGCGCCTCGACGACCAGCAAGCCGTTGTCGATGTCATCGTATTCGTCTGCATCACGCCCACTCTCCGCAGCGTCGGTATCGACCTCGATACGGGCGAAGTAGGCGTTGTGGTTGGCATCTGCTGGCGGCTCGAATTGCGAGAGTACAGCCTCGATCTCACCCTGTGACGGTTCGGAGAGGCCGACTGTCGGGTCCGAATCCGAATCCGAATCCGCGTCGGAGCCCGCGTCCGCACTACCGGCGTCGGCAGCGGACTCGAGTTGTGCTCGCAGCGTGTCGATCGTCGGCTGTGGGTCGGTCTGGATCTCGCCCTCGAGTGCGACCTCTTCGATCAACTTTTCGAGTTCGTCGACGCCGTCGAAGATGGCGTCCATCAGTTCCGGTGTGACCTCGAGTCTGTCGCGTCGGACGGCATCGAGGACGTCCTCGATCGCGTGGGCGAGATCACTCGCGGACTCGAGTCCCGCCGCGCCGCAGTTGCCCTTGAGCGTGTGGGCGATGCGGAAGATATTCTCCATGGCCTCCGTGTCGTCGGGCGAGCGTTCGAGTGTCAGGAGCGCGTTGTTCAGTTCCGTAATGCGGTCTTCGCTCTCACGAACGAAGTCGGTCCAGTACTCGGTCATTGGTTGCCTCCGGCGGTGTCACCGCCATCGTTACGTCCGTCGCTTGCTGTGAACGTGTCGACGATCGTTGGCACGATTTCATCGTCCGGCACGACCGCCTCGACACATCCGGTTTCGATTGCCTGACAGGGGATTCCAAAGACGGGGCTGGTCGCCTCGTCCTGGGCGATTGTGTAGCCCCCAGCGTCGGCGATTGCCTCGATTCCGGCAGCACCGTCACTGCCCATTCCCGTGAGGACAACCCCACAGAGCGGACCGGAGACGTGTGCAGCCGCCGTTTCCATCGTTTCATCGATCGCTGGCCGGAGCCCGTGACGTCGGGGGCCGTCGTCGAGGGTGACCTCGAGTGTGGTCCCGGCGGTATCGTCATGGCCATCGGTGACGGGAGCGTCGGGAGCGTCGGCAGCGGAGGCGTCAGTCACCTGCAGGTGGAAATCTCCCGGTGCGACGAGCGCTTCACCGGGACCGACTCGGTCGCCGTCTGTCGCCTCGCGAACCGCGTACTCACTGTGTGAGTCGAGTCGTGTCGCGAAGCGGCCCGTGAACTCGGGCGGCATGTGCTGGACGATCAGCACCGTCGCTTCGAGCGTGCTCGGCAGCTGAGCGAACAGCCGCTCTGCGATTTTCGGGCCGCCGGTTGACGCCCCGATGACGATGACCGGTGCCGTCGTCGACGCAATGTCGTCCGACGTTGTCCGGTCGTCGTCGGTGGGAATCGGTGTCGACCAGCTATCTGCATCCGCCCCTGGATTCGAACTCGGCCCCTGCGTCGATGCGGCCGCCCCAGTCGGCCCCGCCGGTCCACTTCGTGCAGTTTTCGTCGAGCCGGCTGCCGAGCCCGATCCGGCTCTCGTCCCGACCGGCGTCGTCGCTGACGCGGATGATCCCGTCGCCGACTCGAGTGCCGACGACGTTGCGTACGCACTTGCCGATGCTCGCGCGAGAGCGAGCGCCGAAATATCGGCGTCTGCGAGTTCGTCGACCGCCTCGACGACGTCATCGGCGAGATGAGCGATGTTTCGCGACCCCGAACCGTCGGGCTTCGGGAGGAACTCGATCGCCCCGCGCTCGAGTGCATCGAGCGTGGCGTCGGTTCCCTCGTCCGTGTAGGCGCTTAGCATGAGAATGAGAGTCGGATTTTGCGCCATAATCCGTTCAACGGCTTCGATGCCGTTCATCTCGGGCATTTCGACGTCCATTGTCACGACGGCGGGGTCGAACTCGGCTGCGGTGTCGACCGCTTCGACGCCGTTCGTTGCCGTTTCGACCTCGTAGCCGGCCTCGGTGAGCGCGTTGCCGATGACTGTTCGCATGAATCTGGAGTCGTCGACAACGAGTACTCTCGTCATGCCGCAATGACGTCTGTGAGCGCCTTCCTGACGCTTGGCTCTTCGAACGGTTTCGTGACGTAGCCGTCGGCCCCGGCCTTCACTGCCAGTTTCATCTTCTCTCGCTGCCCGACACTTGTACACATGATGACACGTGCATCGGGATCGATCTTCTTGATGGCCGCGGTGGCCTTGATCCCGTTGCATTTGGGCATCACGATGTCCATCATCACGATGTCGGGATCGTGTTCTTTGTACAGTTTGACTGCTTCAGCACCGTTAGACGCCTCGCCGATAATGCGGTGATCCTGCTCCAGGATCTGACGAAGGAGATTCCGCATAAAATGTGAGTCGTCTACGATGAGCACCCCTGTCGACATTCACTAGTACACCACATTCTCGTACCGATACAACTACCATAAATGCTGTCTCTCGATTATCAGTCGTGATAAGTGACAAGTGATAAGTGATAAGTGACAAGTGAAGTGAATCGTGGTGCGTGCCGGCGCGTCCGGGTACTGACTTTCGGGAGGGATTTAGCGATCTAGTACAGGGACGCGAGTCTCTACCTGTCCGGAAGCGAGCAACATCGCTTCGACGTCGATAATTGGCGTCGCCTCGACGACGGGTCGAGGAGTTGCCGTGCCAGCCCCCTTCCTGCTCGTCATCGCGTCGCTTCCTGTCTCACTACCTGCAGTCGATGCTGGGTCAGCCGACGCCGCATCGACGGCCTCGATAACAGCACCGCTCGGGCGTTCGAGACCACGTTCCGTCGCCTGGTCGTCTCGAGAACCAATGGCGCTGCCAGTGGAGCCATCACGTCGTGGCCCGCCCCCACCCTCTGACTCGGAAGCCGCCGCTCGTTCCCGTTTGACGAGTGCGCTCACGAGCGGATGCTCGAGTGCCCCGCCGTCGAAGACACTCTCCTCGATCGACTCGCTGTCGTACACGTCGCTCTCGGGGATGGCATCGACGCCGTAGACGTCGGTAACACGAATCGCGGCAGCCTGGTCGTCCGCGTTGCGGTCGAACACGAGTAACTGTTCGCGGTCCACAGCCGTCTGTTCGGTCGGGAAGTGAACGGTCGGATCGATGACGGCCGTAATCTCGCCGCGGAGGTCAGTCACTCCCTCAATTGCCTCGGGCGACCGTGGCACTGCCGTTACGTCTGCCGGCAACTCCGTGGTCGTCCGAACATCGTCAACCGGTGCGGCGAGCCGGTGTGAGCCGACGCTGAAAAAGACGAACCGAACGCGGTCTTCCTCCTCTGCCTCACGTTCCGACCGAGACTGCCGTGAACGGTCATCTCCCTTGTTGATGTCGATCCCGAGTACTTTCTCGGGCAGCTCCGGGGCCATAGTCCTGTTCGTGTATCCCAGTCCAGCGATAAAACGTTGACTCCTATGTTTGTGTCCGGCTCTGAGAAGTCCCGACAACTGATAGTAATCGCTTCTCTCACAGCACAAAGTACTTATTATCGACGTTGGAACTCTCTAAAAGAGTATGGCGTCGACCGAACACGAAGATGGGGCGGACGAGGCTGCTGATGGCGGCCGCGAGCGTGTCGAGATGGACGCTGATACAGATACTGACACTGACACTGACACTGACACTGGCACTGACACGCGGGAGCGATTCGCCAAAAGCAGCGCAAACGACGCAGTCGGACCCAATGACAACGACACACCAAGCCGACTGCGCGTCCTCACGTTCGACCTCGGGACGACCCGATACTGTGTTCGCGCCGACGCCGTCGCCACCGTCCTCCCCATCGCCGACGCCAGCGGCCTCGACTCGAGTACCGATCCGTGGAACGCCGGTGTCGTCACCGCAGACGACGCGCGGATTCGTGTCGTCGACCTTCACTCGATTTTCGAGGGGACGGACCGTGATCCGGCTGTCCTCGACGACCCATTGTTACTCGTCTTCGCCGAGACCGACGAGGACGAGGCCCAGTACGGCTGGCTAGTCGACGATGTCGATGTGACGCGGACGATCCGACTTGACGACGTGGTGGCAACACAAACGACGACGCAGTTCGTTGTTGGTCGACTCGAACTCGACGCTGGACGGCGAGTCGAGGCGACCGACACTGACGTCGTATTGCTCGACGATGCGGCACTGCACCGCTGAATCGCTGGCTGCTAGTGTGATACTGAACTCGAGAACGACGAGTTTGCAAGTCGATATTGATAGTACTATAGTACCAACTGAAACTGTGTACACACCACACACCAATCGCGTCGCCTCCGCGCGAGTGGGTGTGCACTGACTGTCAGTGGCGACTATCTCTCCAGTGGTGACTCGAGTGTCGGCTACAGAAACGAGGCCACTCGAGAGTGAGATGGTGGCGGCTACGGTTACAGTACAGTTACGAGCAGGGTGTCCCGATGAATATCTCTGTGCGGCGATGGAGAGTGTCAGAACTAATTTATTGAAGCGCATCCAGTTCTTGGATCGATATACTCCTCATGAATTCTGAAGCCAATAGCATCTCCCTCGCTGGGTGTGCAATCTAACACAAAATCAGTCGTTTCTGCTACGCCAGTGTCAGTCTCAATTGTCGCCGTCAATTCCATCCCTTCCGATAGCCTCTCGAGTTTCATCGTCGTACTTGCTGATGGATTCAATCCGTCCTGGTCTTCAGCAGGCAAATCAAGCGTTTGCTGGTAGAGGTCCTCACCAGAATCGGACACAGCCACATCTGCTTCGATTGGATCGTTTGTGTGGTTGATAACGCTCACCTCGAACAGATGCACATCATCTCGGAACGAGCAGCCAGCGAGGAGACCTACCGCAGGAAGCAGAGACTGCAGTATTGTTCGCCGATTATACTCCATACCTCAAACAGCTGTTGGGAATTCAAACTGTTTTTGTTCTTAGAGGAGTTGTGAAGTACCAGTGCCGTCCAACTGCGCACAGTTGCTTCCGGATCTACGACATCCGCACTGAGACGGCTACTTGAGCCCTGGCGGCGGCCCATCGTCGTCGTCTTCGATTTCCACGTCGAGGCCGAGTTCCTCGCGCTGTTCCTGTAACTGCTGGACCTGCCGGTAGTAGTAGGCGACGCCGATGCCACCGACGACGACGACCACACCGACGAGACCGAGGAACAGCGACACGCCACCGGCGCTATAGTAGCGCAACGAAATCGTGCCGTCTGCGTGGTCCCAGTACAGTCGCTCCTGGTCGTCGACGACCTCGCGGTCGTAGCCGCTCGGACTGGCGTCACCGAACAGGAAGTTCGACGTGCGCTCTCCCTCCGGGAGCGTCACTTCGTAGGAGCCAGTGACGTACGTCGGCAACTGGAACGTACTCCTGCCCGTCGCGCCGGAGAACGCGAGCGTCCCATTCCCGTCCGGGACGGAGAGATCGGTACTCGAGCGGTCCTGATCGACGTCGAGTTCGGAGCCGGTGACTTCGGTGCCGTTCGGGTACCAGTAGCGGACGCTATGGATGTCGAGGGGTTCTTCGCTGTAGAACGTCGATTGCGAGAACGAGAAGTCCTCGGTGCCGTTCAGATCGTACACTGTGCGGTACTCGCCGCTACTCAGGATTCCCCCTTCTTCGATGTCGATCCTGACGTCGGCGTCACTGTCACGAAGGTCGTCGTACTCCTGCTCGCGGTCGAGTTCGTCGTCCGAAATGCCGGTGAAGAACATGGTGCAGCCTGCCAGACCGATAAGCAGGACGACCGCGAGTGAGCCGAAAACGAGCCGTCTGTTCATGATAGTGATGACTGGTCAGGGGACAACGCAGCGCAGTTCGGCTGGCAGGTACTGCCCGACGCTCGCGAGCAGTCCGGGCGGATCGGTGTTCTCGGTGCAGATCACGCTCTGTTCTAGCAGACCGAGGCGCTCGATCGTGACGTAGTCCTGGGCGTGGCCGGCGCGATTGAGCGTCGCACGAACTTCGGCACGGGTTGCGCTGTTGACGTTGAGACGGCCGTCACCGCGCGTCCACTCGTAGAGGCGGTCGCGTTCTTCGTCTGCGAGGCGCGACGGTTCGTCTTCGTCTTTGTCTTCGTCTCCCTCGGCGTCAGCAACGCCACCACCGCCATAGACGAACTGCATCGGCAGATGCTGCACCAGTCCGTAGCGCTCGCGGATCTGCGTCGGCGACCCAGGTCCAAGCCCGAGTTCGTCCGCCGGAATGCGAACTGGCTGGCCGGCATCGAGCACGATACCGTCCTCGTCCCACGAGTCGAGCGTCCCGATGTAGGTCTCGCCGGCTTCGAGGTCGGGAACGATCTCGCCGAACTCCTCGCGCAGGACGTTTCGCGCGACCGTCGCGTCGTCGCCCTCGATGGTGACCGACGGGAAGTCGTCGTGGCGTACCCCGAGATCGAACTCGACCTCGAGATCACCGATTTCGTTGTTCACAAGCGAACGCAGGGAATCCAGCGAGCGCTCGCGGGCATCGCCCTCGACGTACAGTTTGGTTGCGAGTACGACCATCTATTCAGGCATCCACATCCACGTCAGCATCGAGATTCAGTTCGCTCTCGAGTGCCGCGAGTCGGTCCTCCATCGACGTGACGAGTCGGTCGTTGTCCATGGACTCGAGTGGCGAGCCACACTCGGGGCACTCGAAGCCAAAGTCCATCGCCTCACCGAACTCGAAGCGGATCGAGCAGATTTCACAGAGGTAGAACTCGTGATTTCGCTCGTACTCCTGGCGCTGTTCGAGTGCGTCGTGGAGGCGGTACATCTCCTCTTCTAGGTTCTCGGGGATGTTGTCGTACTCGAAGGTCCAGAGGTACGTCAACCAGCCTGAGTCCTCGTCGCGCAGCCGTCGGTAGCTGGCGAGATCGTTCTCGTACAGGATAAACAGCGCGCGCCGAACGTCGTTCAACTCGAGATCCAGCTCCTCCGCGAGTTCCTCGTCGGTCACTTCCCCGTCCGGTGGTGCCGCCGCAACGGGCATCCCCTTGGGACCGACCAGCTCGTGCAAGTACTTCTGGATGACTGGATCCTCGAGCAGGTCCTCAAAAGCCATTACCTATGCGTAACGCCATGTGGCCATTAAGTCTTTTGAGGGACGGCGCTCGGGCAGCGGGCTGTGTGACGACTGCCGCTCGTCCGTTTCGGGTGACAGGCGCTACAGCACGCCGTCGTCCTGCTCCTCTCGCTCTTCGTCGGGCCGGTGGTCTCGTTCTTGCTCGATGTCTGCATCCGCCGTCGCCTCTTCCCATCCCAGCGTGATCGTAACCTCCTCGCGCTCACCGCCGAGCATCGGCGAGCGCTCCTCAACTTCGATGCCGTACTCGAGTCGGTCGTCGGGCGAGAGCGTCAGGAGTTTGTTGCCCACCCGGATGTCGGCGGTGCCGGTGCCACCGAGTTCGGCGGCGATCGCCTCCAGCAGATCGGCGGCCTCCGAGCGGGACACCTCGTCGTCGTAGGTCGTCGTTTCACCCATATCGACTCTTCCATCGAATGGACACAAATAGGTTGGCTGGGAAGCAGCAGGGAAGATTCGGGCGTTGTTCCGGGAGACCCTCGCTCGTGGCTGATCGCGCTTCCTGCATGGTGACTTTATCGTGTTCGTCGTGGTGCGACTACACGTTCATCACCATGCCCACGACAACGGCACTCTCGAGCTTCGAGAGCGACGAATTTACCGCACAACTCGAGCGCACACTGGGCAAGGTCTACGACGGCTGTGCCGACGTCGGCGAGTGTCTCGCGACGGCAGGCCGAATCGAGGACGGCGATTACGAGAGCTGGTACGACGAGTGGTTTGCGACCGCCGAGTCAGTCGAAGATACTGCTCGTGAGGCGCGTGAACGGGGCCACGACGTAAGCGCTCGTGAGGCGTTCCTGCGGGCGACTGAGTACTACCGCTCGGCGTATTTCTTCCGCAGACACGACCTCGACGACCCGGACTTACACGAGACGTGGCAGCGCCAGCGCGACTGCTTTCGGGCCGCAATGGAGATGGCTGACCACACCTGTGAGTCCGTCGATATCCCCTACGAGGAGACGGTACTCGAGTCCTACTTCCTCGCGCCGGATGATTCGGGGGCCGCTCGCCCGACCGTGATCGGCTTTCCTGGGTACGATTCGCCGGTCGAGGAGTCGTACGCGATGCTTGCGCGGGCCGCCCTCACTCGCGGCTACAACTGCCTGCTGTTCGAGGGACCCGGACAGGGCGGGATGCTGTACGAGAAGCGACTGTTCTTCCGGCCGGACTACGAGACCGTCGTCACGCCGGTCGTCGACGTTGCCGTTGGTCGCGAGGCTGTCGACGAGAGCCGACTCGCGCTGGTCGGCCGAAGCTTCGGCGGCTACCTCGCGCCGCGGGCGGCGACCGCGGAGCACCGCCTCGCCGCCCTCGCTGCTGACCCCGCGATCTACGACCTCGGGACGCTCGTGTTACAACTGGTCCCCGAGGAGCTTCGGGCGCCGGTACTCGAGGGCGATCCCGATGCCGACGCTGCGCTCGACGGTCAACTCGAAGACCCCCACGCACTGGAGTTCTTCGGCTCGCGAATGGCAGCCCACGGGCTCGATTCGCTCGGCGAGTACGTCCGCGAGTTACAGGAGTACACGTACGAATCGGAGATTGGATCGATCAACTGTCCGACGTTCGTCGCGGACAACGAGTCGGACCGGTTGGCAGTCCAGTCCCACGATCTCGCAACCCGCCTCACGGCACCGACGGAGTACACGAAATTCACCGACGCGGAGGGTGCAGGCGGCCACTGCGAGGGGATGGGACAGTCGGTGTTCCACCAGCGACTGTTCGACTGGTTGGACGCAACGCTCGACGGAACAGCGTCGCCCTGAGTCAGTGACTGTCGGTGGTGCAGGCCGGAGTTCAGAAGTCGTCCGTCGAAGTTCAAAAGCCGTCCACGAGAAGTGCGCGCAGATTACGACTCAGACTCCGGATCCACGTCGCCCACAGAGCCAGCGCCACCGTCCTCCTCCGACTCCGCCGGGACCACCCGCTTTCCCGTCGCCATCGGCACCACTCGCTGCTCGGCGTCTTCCCAGTCGGACTCGAGTTCGTCGCCCTCGAAGAGCCGGTCCAGAAAGACCGCAAGGCCGGCAACCTCGGAGTGGGGCTGGTTGGTAACACCGACGTTCCAGTCTGCCTCCTCGTAAACGTCGAACGAGACTTTCTCGGAGCCGACGACGACGAGGACGGACTCGCCGTCGCGGTGGCGCTCACGGATCTCGCCCTCGACGTCCTGGACGCGCTCGCCGTACATCGTCAGGTGGACGACCTGTCCCTCCCAGTTCCGGATGATGGCTTTCGGCGAGTCGGTCAGGTCGACCTCGAACGGGCCGCCGAAGCGGTCCGTGATGTCGGCGACGGTGTCGCGTGACTGGCCAGCATTGTCCGGAATCCAGACGCGGTCCGCGCCGAGTGCTCGCGCCGTCAGGCCCACGTGGGTCGTCATCCGTTCGTCACGGCCGGGTCGGTGGCCGAGGCGGAGGACGGCAACCTCGGCACCGGCCGCAGCGTCGTCGTGCATGGTCCCACTCTGTCCTGCAGTGGGTTAGGGGGTTTCGCTTTCGGGATACACCGGTCCGTTCGGTCGTCCGGACGGTTCGAGCACGGCAGTTCGTATCGCGTACCCCACACACCGAACCCACGCGCTGACCCCGCACCCCACGCGCTGATCCCACGCGCTGACCCCGCACGCTGAAGCCCACTCTCCGAGCCCCGCACGCCAAACCCCACACGCCAAGCACCACATGCCGAACCCTGCACAAACCTTCTTTGCACACCATCTTGGATACGAGCCATGGAGCACGTCAACACCGACGCACTCGAGTGGCGCGAGTACGACCACGGCGATGCAACGTTCCGACGGAAGCAGCTCTCGAGTGCGGTCGGCGCGGACGACATCGGCTGTAGTCTCTACGAGTTACCCGCCGGGAAGCAGTCGTGGCCGTACCACTACCACACGGCGAACGAGGAAGCCCTGTATGTCCTCGCGGGGGAGGGACAGCTCCGCTGCGTCGACGGCGAGGAATCACTGACGGCAGGCGACTACGTAACGCTCCCGGCAGACGAGCGCGGCGGGCACAGAGTCGTCAACGATAGCGAGGAGCCGTTTCGATACCTGCTGCTGTCGACGATGAACGAGCCGGACGTCACCATCTATCCTGAGATGAACAAGTTCGGCGTCTTCGTCGGCTCGCCGCCCGGCGGTCGCGACGAGCGGACGTTCCACGGCTACTACGACCTAGATGAGGACACCGACTACTGGCCAGAATAATCGCTCGCCGGTACGCTTTTTCGTTCACCCTGCGAATAACTCCCACGATGACAGGATGGTGCGGCCGGCGTCCGCAGGTGACGAGTCGATGAGCGGACTCGCAGAGTGGGTCCAGACTGCTCGCGAGGAGCGGTGGGGACTACTGTTCGACCTGGTCTTCGCAATTGTCTGGGTGACGATGATCGACGTTCTCTTTCGCGTCCTCGAGGGACCGGACTGGGCCTACTACGGATTCATGCTCGCGGGGATCGTCGCGTACTTCGGTTTCGTGACGAGTCTCGAGTACGCGCAGTCGGAGCCTGAGTGAGAAGTGAGGTGGTGTGGTATGGTGTGTGACTGGGATGTGACTGGAGTATGATATGGGGTGTGACTCCGAATTCTGTACTTGACGGGAACCGTGACATTTCATTTAGTGTCAGAGCGCACTCATCAGCTACGGGTAAGTAAGCTATCAAACCCCGAGATCCTATTCCGGGTCACTGACTCTAATTTGGAGTGTGAGCTCCAGTTCCGCATCTACAGGGTGATCGGTTGTAAGCCGTTCATCGGAAAACGCGTACGTTCCACGGGGGAAGCACTTCTCATTGGTTGGACTGCTGAGAACGGTGAACGTCCCTGTCTGCTGTTCTCCCGGCTGCAACTCGATAGTGGGATACCCCACATCTGGCCAGACCGGTCTGGTCTCGGTTTTCGCCATCCAACACCCGTCCGTTGGTGCTTCTGGAATCCACTCGTCAGGCTGTTCTTCGTCGGGGTCGGCGGAGAGCTTTTCTGTGTCGTCTGGGATGAAGTGGATCGTTGCATCGTCGTTCGTACGAGTTCCACCGTAGCTCCGCCATGGATACGGGTATGGAATCTCTCCCTCGTACAGTTCGTTTCCATCGTTCCGCATCTCGAGTGTAATCTGCGGTGGAGTCTCATCCGTGGGTTGTTGTTTGACTGCTCCCTCGAATCGAATTGTCCCAGTAAACTCTCCTTCGCGTACCTCCGTCTCAACAGCTATCTCTGGCCACTCACTACCCGCAGAACCGTTTCCTGATGACGAATTTCGGTCCGCCAACTCGGACAGACAGCCGCTAAACGCCGAGAGTGTCCCTACAGTGGTGGCCGTGAGCCAGGTTCGACGGTCCATACGCAGTACAGTATGGCAACAACGAAACAACAGATGAGTGTTGGGAACGGTCAAACGGTCCTTTCATCTTCACCGTTCAACAGGCCCCGCCGTTACCCGAGAAGCGCGCCCTCGTCTGTCCCGGCTGTCAGTCCGACCCAGTCCCGGTCTCAGCGTCAACGACGAGGACGGGCCGGCGGGTCGTTCGCAGCGTTCGTTCGGCGACGCTGCCGAGCAGTGCCCGGCGGACGCCGCTTCGGCCGGCCGAGCCCATGACGATCAGGTCGACGTCGTGGTCGTCCGCGTAGTCTGCGATCTGTCCGTGTGGTTGCCCGCCGACGACAGCTTCGGTGACGTCGAGACCGCAGTCGGCGGCTTTCGTTGCGACGGCCCCTGTCGCGTCTCTGGCTCGCTGTTCGAGTTCTGGCATATCGCCGAACTTCCCCTGTCGGATACGGTCGACCTGTTCGGTGCCGAGTCCGATATCGACTGCGCTTGTGTCGACGACGTACAGCGCGTGGACGGTTGCGTCGTACGTTTCGGCGAGGTCGATCGCGTGGTCAACGGCGTGTTCGGCAACGGTGCTTCCGTCGGTTGGAACGAGGATGGTGTCGTACATGATTGGTGGTGTGATTACGTATCTGTTATCAGTCGTCAGCCGGTGCCCCACCGTTCGCAGCGTCTTCCGCCGACTCCGTCTGACTCATCGGTTCCGGGCTGTGACACTGCCGGACGAGTCGTTTGACGTGCTGTGGTGGGTTGTCCGTCACGATCGAAACGACGATGATGACCCCGAAGACGACCGGCACGCCGACCAGTGCCGAGGAGGTCCCCGGCAGCCAGGTCGCGAGCGCGGGAATTACCGCATCTTCGACGCCGGTGTACATCGGGATCGCCGTGTCGTTGAGGATCGCACCGAACGAGAGCAGGATGCCGGTGAGCATTCCCGCGAGTGCGCCCTCTTTCGTGGTGTTTTCCCACCAAAGCCCGAGGAAGAACACCGGGAAGAAGACGGTGCCCGCGATGGCGAACGACATCGCGACGAGTTCGCCAATGAGCGCAGGCGGGTTGAGACCGATGAGCGTCACCAGGATACCGATTCCCAGGATCGTCACGCGGCCCACGAGCATCTGCTCGCGCTGGGTTGCGTTCTCCTTGTAGAGATTCGTGTAGATGTCGTGTGCAGCGGCCGAGGAAGCCGAGATGAACAGCCCCGCGGTGGTCGCAAGCGCTGCGGCGACGGCACCGGCAGCCACCAGTCCGACGAGCCACGTCGGCAGTTCAGCGAGTTGTGCAGTCAGAACGACTAGCGCGTCGGCTTCGATGGGGAGCATGTCGGCGAAGCCACCGCCGCCGGTTACCTCGCTGTCGTAGAGCAATCCGCCCCACGCGGCGTAGGTGGCCGTTCCCCAGTACAGCAGGCAGATGAAGAACAGGCCCCAGACGGTCGACCAGCGGGCCGTTCGCTCGTTCTCGACGGTGTAGAACCGGACGAGAACGTGCGGCAGACCGCAGGTGCCGACGATCAGACTGAACGCTAGCGCGATCCAGGCGTAGTAGGAACCGTCGGCGAACGGCTCAACGAACTGCGCTTCGATCTCAGCCGCCGCCGCGACTTCGCTGCCGAATTCGAAGTACGGCAGAACGGTCGACCAGCCCTGGCTCCAGCCGACGGCGTAGAGGCCGATGGTGAAGGCAATGATGAGAATCACGTACTGGATCGCCATGTTCTTCGTCGTCCCCAGCATCCCCGAGAGGGCGACGTAGCCGATAGTGACTCCCATCAGGACGATCACACCCATCTCGTAGGAGATTCCGAAGATGTACTGGGCCATCAACCCCATGCCGCTGGCCTGCCCGATGGCGTAGGTGAACGCGATCGCAAGTGTGGTGAACGCCGCGATACCGCGTGCCCAGTCGGAGTAGAACCGGTCGCCGACGAAGTCAGGTGCCGTGTACTTCCCGAACCGACGGAACTGGGCTGCCAGGAAGATGAGCAGGATGAAGTAGCCCGTCGTCCAGCCGACGACGTACGCCAGTCCGAAGTAGCCCGAGAGGGCGATAATCGACGCGACACCGAGGTAGGATGCCGCACTCATCCAGTTTGCACCGATCGCCATCCCGTTCTCAACTGCACCGATCGATCGGCCGGCAACCCACAGATCGTCGACGGCCGCGACCCGAAAGAAGTAGCCGACGCCGAGGAACAGCGCCAGCATCGCCGCGACGGTCAGCGCCGGCACGAGTTTGAACTCGCCGACGTCGAGCGCCGTCTCCTGGAGGACGAACGGCTCGAGTAGCTCGATCATTTTGCACCCCCGTCTGCGGCGACGGTGTCTGAGTCGGAGTCAGCGTCGGTATCGGCGTCAGGGTCTGTCCCACCTGCTCCTCCATCTTCGTGCGAAATGCCGTACCTGGTATCCAGTCGGTCTCGCTGCATCGCGTAGCCGACCGAGAGCACGAGTGCACCAAGCGGCGTGACGATCGCCGCCAGGAAGAAGTGCAACGGGAACCCGCCGAGTATTGTCGTCTCGGTCATCACGCTGGTCTCCAGCCACAGGGATTCGATCAAAACCGCCGTCGTCGGGCCGAAGACGACGACCACCCAGGCTGCAAACGATAGCCAGATCACCCGTAGATGATCTCGCATGAACGGCGTCGCGGGTTTGAAGATGTTTATCTCCTTGTCAAGGTACGAGTCCGTCGTGACACCGCCGTCAGTTCGGGCGTCTTCTCTAGATTGAGTGTTATCATCAGCCATGGTTTGCGGATTGTAGTTATCAGTATTGGTTATTTTTGAGCCGTGTTAGGTTGACTGTCGTGTAGTTGGAAATCGTGAAATATAGAAAATTGTGACCGTTAGCTCTCCTCGACCTGTGCAGCGATGTCGTCGACGACGCCGGGGTTGCGCAGCGTCGAGGTGTTGCCGAGTTCGTTCCCGCTCGCGATATCCTCTAACAGACGGCGCATAATCTTGCCGGACCGCGTTTTGGGAAGTTCTGGCGTGAAGACAACGTCTTCAGGTTTCGCGATCGGACCAATCGAGTCGAGCACGCCTTCAACGGCGCGCTCCTCGAGTTCGGCGTCAGCGTCGTAGCCGTCCTCGGGAATGGCATAGACGTAGACGGCTTCGCCCTTGACCTCGTGGTCGCCGCCGACGACGGCGGCTTCGGCGATGCCATCGACGCCGACGACGGCGGATTCGATCTCCATCGTCCCGAGGCGGTGGCCGGAGACGTTGATCACGTCGTCGACGCGGCCGAGGATCGTGATGTAGCTGTCGTCGTCGATTTTCGCCCCGTCCTCTGGGAAGTAGACCCACTCGTCTGTCTCCTCGTCCGAGTATTCGCGCCAATACTCGTTGATGAATCGCTCGTCGTTGTTGTACAGCGTCCGGAGCATGCCCGGCCACGGTTTGTCGACGGTGACGTAGCCGGCCTGTCCAGCGTCGACCTCTTCGCCGCTAGCGCTGACAACACGCGCGTCGATACCCGGGAGCGGCGGGCCGGCAGAACCGGGTTTCATCGTGTTGATACCCGGCAGTGTCGTGATCATCATGCCACCCGTCTCAGTCTGCCACCAGGTGTCGACGATGGGACACTCCTCGTTGCCGATGTGTTTGTAGTACCACTTCCAGGCTCGCGGGTTGATCGGCTCACCGACGGTGCCGAGCAGGCGCAGCGAGGAGAGATCGTGTTTCTCGGGATACTCCTTCCCCCACTTCATGAAGGCGCGGATGGCCGTCGGCGCTGTGTAGAAAATATCAACCCCGTAGTCCTCGACGATCTGCCAGAGGCGATCCTTCTCGGGGTAGTCCGGCGTCCCCTCGTACATCACCGAGGTCGTTCCGAGTGCAAGCGGCCCGTAGACGATGTAGGAGTGGCCCGTGATCCAGCCGATGTCGGCCGCACACCAGTAGGTGTCGTCGGCCTCGATATCGAGGACGGCGCGGCTGGTCCAGGCCGTGTACGCGAGGTAGCCGCCAGTCGTGTGTTTGACGCCCTTCGGCTGACCCGTCGTTCCCGAGGTGTACATCAGGAACAGCATATCCTCGGCATCTCGCGACACCGGCTCGACCGTCTCTCCCTCGTAGTCGGCGACGAGCTCGTCGTAGTCGTGCTGGTTGTCCGCCAGCGAGTGCTCGAGGTCGTCACCCAGTCGGTCCACGACGACGACATCGGAGACCTCGTGCTCGACGCCCTCGAGTCCCTCGTTGGTCTTCGAGATGTGATCGAGTGCGTCACCGCGACGGTAGTAGCCGTCACAGGTGACCAGGTACTCGCTGTCGGCCGAGTTCATC
Organism: Natrialba magadii ATCC 43099; assembly: GCF_000025625.1. Classification (NCBI taxonomy): domain Archaea; kingdom Methanobacteriati; phylum Methanobacteriota; class Halobacteria; order Halobacteriales; family Natrialbaceae; genus Natrialba; species Natrialba magadii. The sequence goes on from NC_013922.1 coordinate 3,282,326, forward strand.
CGGGTCGCGAGTGCGTCCGCGGAGAAACCCGCGAAGACGACACTGTGTGGCGCGCCGATGCGAGCACAGGCGAGCATCGCGATCGGGAGCTCTGGAATCATCGGCATGTAGAGGGTGACGACGTCGTCTTCCTCGACACCGAGTCCGCGCAGCGTCGCCGCGAACTCGTTTACCTCCGCGAGCAACTCGTCGTAAGTGTAGCTGCGAGTCTCCCCGAGTTCGCCGACCCACTCGATCGCCGCCTCGTCCGCCCGTCCGTCCTCGACGTGGCGGTCGAGACAGTTGTACGAAGCGTTCAACTCGCCGCCGGTGAACCACTCGTAGAACGGTGCATCCCCGTCCTCGAGGACGGTATCGTACTCCTCGTCCCACGAGATGAGGTCAGCGGCCCGCTCCCAACAGTCGGGCCAGTTCTCCTCGAACTCCTCGTAGATTCCCGGATCAGTGACGTTTGCCTGCTCGACGAACGACTCTGGCGGATCGAACGCCTCCTGCTCTTCGAGTCGTGCCTCGAGGTTGGCATCCTCCTGTGACATGATACACACTCTCAATGATGTACAAGGGTAGTAAAGGCAACCTCTAGGTGTACAAACCGAGAACTGCAGGAACAGACTGGTACAATCGTACAATCCGACGCAAAACGAACAGGTGACAGATTCGTGACTGTCAGAGCGGGCGACGACAGGCAGGCTACAACGGGTCGACAGCCACGTACGTGCCCGTTCGCCGGGGCCCTCTAGAAGCTTAGCCGGCAACACCTCTCACTTACACAGCGATTGCTACTGATCGCCCTGTTCTTTCCCCGCCGTTGACCCGGTCCCGTTCTCGGTGCGACTCCGTTGCTCGCCCACCGTACCGGCCCCCGTCTTCCGTTCGCCGTCGCTTCGACGCTCGCGCCCACTCGAGTCCCGGCTGGAATCGGCTGCCTGTCGAACGCCCTGTTCCCTCGATGGATCGTCGAAAAACGTCCGCAACAACTCGTGTTGTCCCTTTCGGAGATGATTGTGCAACGTCGGTGAGGAGATCCCCATCGCGTCTGCCACTTCCTCCGCCGTACTCTCGCGCGGCCAGTCGTAGTAGCCCGCGAAGTACGCCGCCCGTAGCGCCGTGACCTGCCGTTCGGTCAACCGCTCCTCGAGTCCCGCCCGGAACTCGCGAGCGGTCTGGACGGTCCGTTCGGCGTCACGCTTGCCAAGCAGCGACGACGATGGGAACACAGACTGGAGTCCCTCGAGTACCGTCCGCACATTCGCCTCCGCCGCGGCCTCCGCCGTGATCGTCGTTGCGCCGTCCTCGGTAACCGCCTCGAGCACCGTCAGCCCGTGCTCTGTCAGTGTACGCGCAGGCGACGACCCCTCGACGACGACCTCGATACGCCAGCCGTCAGGGTCCGTCTCGAGAAGCCGACAGTCTTCGATTCCCGGGTCGTCCGCCGCGAGGTCGAACACGTCGGCTGGCGGTGCATCTTCGAGTCGGAGGTAGTACAGCTGTGTCGACTCGGAGATGGGAACGAGGGACTCGAGTTCGAACCGACAGCCGAGCCGCTGGGAGGCGTCGACGAAGAACGAACTGGTGTCCCGACAGCGAACGTCGAGTTCGACGACGCGGTCCGAGAGGAGGAGGTTCCGTCGGCGAACGGCGGTGATAGCGGAGCCAATCTGTCGGCCAACGGTGGCGAGCCACTGTCGCTCGTCAGTTGAGAAGGCGTCCGTTCGGGCCGTTGCGACGCCGAGTGTCCCGTAGGTGGTATCGCCGTAGGTGAGGGGGACGCAGGCGAGTGTGAGTTCGGCGTCGAGTTGCTCGTCCAGCACGGTCGTGACGGAGACCGTCGCTCCCCGCTCCGGCGCAGATTCGCCGTCCACAACAGCCCTCTCGGCGGCCTCCCACTCCGAGGGAACGAGTCTGTCGACCGTCGTCGCATCGACCTCACTCCCGTCGCGCACCCCGCTCGTCGTGCGCCAGCCCTCGCGGGAGGCACCAGTCGTTCGGTCGATCCAGCTGAACACGTAGGACTCACCTTCCGCAAGCGCGTCACAGACCCTGGATTCGACTTCCTCGCGATCGTTCGCATCGAGCAGCGCTGCCGTTACCGCTCGATACCGCTCGGCGATACCCACCGCTTGTTGCAGTTCGTCGCGCTCCGTGCGAACCGACTCGAGTACCTCGTGTTGTGCCGAACTGTCACGGACGAAGACGGCGTACCCATCGTGGCGGCCGCGGTCGTCCCGCAGCGGCGAGATGACCTCGGTCGCTCGAAAGCGCGAGCCGTCACTGTGGACGCGCCAGCCTTCCTGCTCGGTGCCAGCCGCCTCGAGTGCTGCCGAGAGTGTCTGGTCAGGGATGCCGTCTTCGACTGCCTCGTCCGTGTAGAACGCCGAGACGTGCGTGCCGACGATTTCGCCTGCTCGATACCCGAATAGCGCGGCCGCGCTGCGATTCCAGCGCTCGACGTAGCCCTCCTCGTCGAGTCGAACGAGCGCGTAGCGGTCGCTCGCGGCCAGTAGCAGGCGAACGACGCTGTCGTCGCTCATCGGCCGCCCGGTTCGGCCGGAACCGCTTGCACCCGCGAGCCGCGGTGTCGACGGCCGCTCGACGGTTTCGAAGGCGTCGACGAGTTCCGTGTCCGAGGGCTCCGGCAGGTAGGACTCGAGTGCCTCGAAACTTTGCCAGCCTCCGGCGGTCTTGACCGCGCGCGGGTTGATGTCGTGGTCGACCAGGGCGCGGCGGGCGAAGTACTGACGGAGGTCACTCGAGGAGGTGGCTGCGAGTGCGGGTCGGTCGAACCGATCGCTGGCGCGGGTTGCAACCTCGGAAACGAGCATCTGCAGTCGGCGAGGCGTGACGTCGAAGAGGTGGTCGTCGGCACCGAGGCCGTTGCTTCGGGCGTAGCGGCGGAGTTCCTGTTCGACGCCGGTTGGGAGGTAGGCGGTCCGGTGCTGTGTGGGGCCAGTGGAGTCAGTGGGACCAGTGGAGTCAGTGGAGTCAGTGCGGTCAGTGCTGTCACCGGTTGCAGGAACGCGAACGACGTACCGCGGTGGATCGATGCGGACCTGCTCGACGTCACCAACCGTGAGTTCGGCAAGTTCGGCGGGTCGCAGGCCCACCTCGCCACAGCAGCGGAGGACGAGAACTTCGCGGTACGTTCCGGCGGCGTCCAGGAGACTATCGTACTCGCGGGCCGAGAGCGCCGCCTCCGCAGTCATGTTTCGCAGTTTCAGCTACGGAGAATATAATAGTACCGCCTCTAAGAGTCGAGTACCACGCACATCCGAAGAGAAGGCTATGTTCTGCCGGCTCAGCTATTTCGTTCTATTTGGAATTCCGAAATACTACGAACGGTTCCGTTCGCTCTGGATCTCGCCGACAATTTCGGGGTTCCGGAGCGCGCTCGTATCGCCCAGTTCCTCGTCGTTCGCGATGTCCTCGAGAAGTCGGCGCATAATCTTCCCGGAGCGGGTCTTGGGGAGTTCAGGGGTGAAGACAACCGCTTCGGGAGTCGCGATTGGACCGATTGCAGTCTCGACGCGTTCGAGGATGGTCTCACGTAACGTTTCGCCGGGGTCGCGGTCGCTCGCGGCAGAGACGTAGGCGTAGATCTCAGTGCCACCCTGTTGGCCCGATCGGCCGACGACAGCGGCTTCGGCCACGCCGTCGACATCGGCGATGGCACCTTCGATCTCCATCGTACTCAGTCGCGTACTGGCCACGTTGATCACGTCGTCGACGCGGCCGAGCATCGTGATGTAGCCGTCCTCGTCGACTGCAGCGGTGTCGCCGCTGAAGTAGCGCCAGACACCTACGTCGGGGTCTGAAAACCGATCCCAGTACTCGGCGCGAAACCGGTCGTCACCGTCGTACAGCGTCCGGACCATGGCAGGCCACGGACGCGGAATCGTGAGATAGCCGGTCTGGCCGGGATCGACCGCGTTGCCGTCTTCATCGACGACGGCCACGTCGATGCCGGGCAGCGGTGGCCCCGCAGCGCCGGGTTTCATCTCGTCGACGCCCGGCAGCGTCGAGATCAGGATCGCACCGGTTTCGGTCTGCCACCAGGTGTCGACGACCGGGCACTCGCCGTTGCCGATGTGGTCGTGGTACCAGCGCCAGGGGCCGGGACTGATCGGTTCGCCGACGGTGCCCAGCAGTCGGAGCGACGAGAGGTCGTGGCTGTCGGGGTACGATTCTCCCCACTTCATGAACGCACGGACTGCCGTCGGTGCGGTGTAGAAGATGTCGACCGCGTTCCGGTCGATGATCTCCCAGAGTCGATCCCGGTCAGGATAGTCTGGCGTGCCTTCGTACATCACCGTCGTCGTCCCAAGTGCCAGCGGGCCGTAGACGATATAGGAGTGGCCCGTGATCCAGCCGATGTCGGCCGCACACCAGTAGGTGTCTTCGGGCCGGATGTCGAGCACGCTTCGGGCCGTCCAGGCGACCTGTGCGAGGTACCCTCCCGTCGAGTGAACGACGCCCTTCGGGTCACCGGTCGTCCCCGACGTGTACATCAGGAATAACATGTCCTCCGCGTCTCGCGAGACTGGCTCGACTGACGCGCCTGCAAACGCCTCACGGAGTTCGTGATAGTCCGATTCGCCGTCGCCGAGGACGTGGGGCAGTTCGTCACCCAGTCGGTCGACGACGACGGTTTCGACGTCCTGGTCGACCGAGAGCCGGGCGTTGTCCGCCTTGCTCTTCTGATTGAACGCGTCACCGCGACGATAGTAGCCGTCGCAGGTGACCAGATATTCGCTGTCGGCGGCGTCTAGCCGCGTCGCGAGCGCGTCTGCCGAGAGCCCCGCGAAGACGACGCTGTGGGGCGCGCCGATGCGGGCGCAGGCCAGCATCGCGATCGGGAGCTCAGGAATCATCGGCAGGTAGATCGTCACCACGTCGTCCGCTTCGACGCCCAAATCTCGAAGGGCCGCGGCGAACTCGTTGACCGCGACCGAGAGATCCTGGTACGTGTAGGTCTCGCGCTCGCCTTGCTTTCCCTCCCAGCGGATCGCCGCGTGATTTTTTCGACCGGCCTCGAGGTGCCGATCGACGCAGTTGTAGGCGGCGTTCAGCTTGCCGTCGGTAAACCACTCGTAGAACGGCGCGTCCTCGTCGTCGAGGACGGTGTCGTACGACTCGTCCCAGGTGAGGAGGTCTGCGGCCCGCTCCCAGCAGTCGGGCCAGTCGCGCTCGAACTGCTCACCGAGCGGTTGGTCATCGCTCGTGTCCGTGACGTTCGCCTGTTCAACGAACGATTCCGGTGGGTCGAGCGTCGGCCCGGTGGGCTCGGGACGATTTCGTCCCCACCCGTTCCGATCGTCCATGCTCGTTCGGACCGAAGCCGGTCAGCGGAATAAACGTTCCTCCGCCGGAAAGGGAGACGGCGACGGGATTTGCCGGTATCTGCTCACGACTGCAGTCGGTGTCATGGTCACCACTACAGCCCTGCACTCTGTTACGTTCCGTCGATTCCAACGCTGTCCGCAGCATCGTTCTCGTCCTCGTTCTCGTTCTCGTCCACATCGCCTTCGCCCTCCCCATCAACGACGAGAACCGGCCGATCAGCGAACCGAACCACTGCATCGACGGTGCTTCCGAGCAACGCCCGCTTGAATTCCGAACTGCCACGTGCGCCAACGACGATCGCATCGACCTCCCAGCGATCGGCCGCAGCGAGAATCTCCTCGTGTGGAACACCCGACCGAACCGCCGTCTCAGCCGTGATATCCGCCGCTCGGGCGCGCTCTCCGAACGCAGCGAGCGAGTCCTCTGCGGCCCCACGGAGATTCCGCTCGCGCTCGTCGGGATCGACGATCGCGTTATCGTACTCGGTTCTGGATTCGACAACTGCCACCCCGTAGAGCTCAGCCCCTAGATCGGATGCGAGGCCGATGCCGTGTGCTGTGGCCGCCGTCGCGTCGTCGCTCCCGTCCGTCGCAACGAGCAAAGACTCGTACATAGCTCTGCGTATGCGGCCCTCCGTGAAAGATGTGAACCAGATCTCCGCCCGAAAGTGTCGGACAGGCGACTGGCTTCTCCGAGGTCGTCTATGACAGAGTGTTCCATAGAGTGACCGGATTGGTGGAACTCGAGTAGCACTGTTTGCTCACTGCCTACTCGTCTTTCTTTGGCATCGTCGAAAACCGAGCCGGCGACTTCATGTCTGCCCGCTTCGAGGGAGACGGTGCCAGCGTCGAGTGGCGAACGACGCCACGCGAGGATTTTCCGTCATCTGAACCGGATTCTGTATCAGATCCGAGATCAGGGTCGAGGTCTGGGTCGATATCAGCTTCCAGTCGTTCGTCGAACAGTTCGTCATCGTCTTCGGTTGCGGATTCCTCGTGGTCACGGTCACCGTCACCATCACCATCACCATCACCATCACTCACTTCGTCGACCACACCGTCGTCCTCACTCTCACCACCCACCGACGCCAATTTCTCCTGCAGACCGTCTACATCATCGCCGAACGACGACACCCGGTCGCGCAACGCTGTGCCCAGTTCGGACTCGACGGACTCGAGTACGTCACTGTCGTCGTCTGCTTCAGATTCGGGTTCGGACTCGGACTCGTCCTCCCCATCATCGGCTTCCATATCAGCATCGGCATCAGCATCTGCAGCACGATGCTCACTGATCGCCTCTCGCAACCCCCCAATCGCCTCGTCCATCGTCTCCTCATCAGCACTGTCAGCTAACCCACTCAGCCGTAACAGCCGCTCTAACTCCGCGACGTGCTCTGGGTCGCCCTGTGCGATCGCTGCCGGCAGCGACTCGGGCTCACTCCCGTCCGGCAACGTTCCGAGCCCCACCGCCTCGAGTATCTCCCGCGGCTCGGCCGACTCGAGGAGGGCATTGGCGTCGGCGGCAGCCTCGGATATCGCTTCGCCACTCGGTGTGTCGTCCGCCTCGACCAGCGCTCCGGCCTCGATATCAGCGGTTTCGAGGATCTCGGTGACGCGTTCCTGGAGGTCGCCTGTGTCACTCATGGATACTGCTAGGCAGGCGAGTTCCGTTAACGTTGGCCGGGCCTGTTCCGGGTGCCCTTCCCGGACTGTCTGTTCCAGTACGGTGAGGCGAGGTCGGACTCGAGTACGACCGAGTTGCGGTGCCGGCGATTACGGTGCCGGCGAGCTACGACGCGTCGTCCGCGTCTGTCACGGTATCGATGATTTCGTCGGTCATCTCGTCCCGGCTGAGGTTGGCCTTCACGCCGACTTCTTTGGCGACGGACTGGAGGTCCTCGTAGGACATCACGCCGAGGAAGTCTGTAAGCGTGTCCCGGCGGAGGTCTTCGAGGTCGGCAGCGTCGTAGTTGCTTTCGTCGGTTTCTGCTGTGTCGGTTTCTTCGTCGTCTTCGTCTCCGTCTCCGTCTCTGTCTCCCTCTCCGTCTTCGGCCTCGTCTTCGACCTCGTCCACATCCACGTCCTCGCCGTCAGTTTCGTCCTCACCGGTCTCTTCCCGTTCCTCGTCCGTATCTTCGTCAGCACTCTCCTCATCCTCCTCACCAACCACGCCCTCCAGACTCGTTCCCTCCGTCACCGAGGCCGCGGCTGACTCGACAGAATCGCGCGCAGTACTGTCCGTGAGTGCCGTCTCGACTCCGCGTTTGACCGCCTTCGCGAGTTCTGTGACCAGGCTTTTGAGCGTCGGGCCGCCAATCACACCGCTCTCGTCGGCTGTGTCTGTTTCCGTTTCCGTTTCCGTTTCACGCTCGTCTTCAGCGTCTCCGTCCGCCTCGTCCGCAGCGGCGTCATCGGGCTCGGATTCGAACGCACTCGAGAGCGTCTCGTGTACCTCCGCTCCGACTGAGGCTCCGACGGTGCGTCCGAACTGTTCGCCGAACTGCCGGCCGACCGATTCACCGACCTCGCCGGCGTCGATGCCGTCTTCGATCGAACCGCCGTTGATGAGTTCGGCAACGTCGAGCTGTTCAGTGACCTCCTCGGTGACGAGTTGTTTCAGGTCGGTCTCCTCAGCCATTGGTGTCACCTCGGACGCGATGGGGTGGCCACCAGGGGTTGGCGGAGTACATGCTATTCATCGTCTGTGTCGTCGGTTTCGTCGTCGGTTTCGCTGTCGTCCTCGCTTTCGTTACCACCGTTTTCGTCTTCCTCCTCCTCTTCGCCCGCTTCTTCCTCGCTTTCGTCGTCCTCGTCTTCGCCTTCATCTGAGCCCTCGTCCGCTCCTTCATCCTCGGTTTCCGACTCCGTGCTCTCGTCTTCGCGTTCGTCGTCAGCTTCGTCTTCGTCCTCTTCGTCCTCTTCGTCCTCTTCGTCCTCTTCTGCCGCTTCTTCCTCGTCTTCGCTCTCGTCGTCCGCTTCGGCTTCGTCCTCTTCGTCCTCTTCTGCCGCTTCTTCCTCGTCTTCGTCCTCCTCTTCCTCACCCCGCTTGAGTACCTCATCGAGTGCCATCTCACCGATCATCCGACCTAGGCTCGCCCCAATCTTCCGTCCAACTACCGCACCAATTAGCGCCCCCAGCGACTCACCCAGCGGTTTGTCCTCGTCGATCTCACCCTCCCAGCGCGTCCCCTCGAGAAGCTCGCGCAGGTTGATGTTCTCGACGATTTTTTCGTAATCGATTCGGCTCGTCACTGACTCCGCTGCCGCCTCTACGCCGGTCTCTGACTCTGCTTCTGCATCAGTCTCTGTCTCTGACTCTGCTTCCGTCTCTGTCTCCGTATCTGTCTCGTCACTCATGAGCTTGCCTCCGGCTGTTCCGCATCCGCAGTTTCCTGTCCACCCGATTCATCAGCGTTCGAACCCGAACCCGAACCCGCACCCGCACTTGAACCCGAATCCGTCTGCTCGATGAGCTGTTTGAGCACTTCCCGAACGACAGTCGCAACGAGTTCCTCGATGGGCAGGCCAGGCACGAGTCCGAGGGCTTTCTGTTTCACTGTGTCAGTGGCACTCGAGAGCGAATTGCTCGCTGAATCGGCGAGTCTCGAGAGTGGGCCGTCGGTGTCCTCGCCGTCGTCTTCCTCGTCTTCGGCTGTTTCGTCCGCGCCCTCACCGTTTCCGTCGTCGGACTCACGCTCTGCAGCACCGACACCAGGAAGCCGTCCAACCAACGACTTGAGCCAGCGGATCGGGGTTTTGAGAGCTGCTTTCGCTGCCGAAACCGGCATCCCCAGAGCAGACCGTACTCGTTCTCCCATCGACCCGAGTATCGATCGGAGTTTTTGTGCGGGTTTCGCGAGGAGCGATTTGGCTTTCTCGAGTAGCGCACGGGGTCCGTCCAGAAGGCCGGTCACGGCCGAAAGCAGGTTTCCGAGCAGGTTGTTCTGTCCCGGTCGGGCCGAGACGTCGAGGGTAACTGGGTTCAGGTTGACCTCGAGCCCGAGCAGGTCGAGAAAGAGTCCGTCGAGGTCGAGGTGGAGGACACCGCTCGCGTCGTTGTCCTGATAGACGTCCTCAGCGTCCTCAACGTGGCCGCTGGTGACGGAGTCGTCTTCGCTTTCGTCCGCAGCTTCCTCTGTCCCTCCGTGTTCGGCTTCATCGTCGCTTTCATCGTCTTCGCCTGCTTGTTCGCTTGTTTCGTCCGTTTCGTTCGTTTCGTCTGCTTCACCTGTTTCGCCCGTTTCACTCACTTCGTCCGCTTCGTCCGCTTCGTCTTCCTCACTGGGCCCACCACCTTCCTCACCCTCATCTTCTGCTGCTTCCGTTGCTTCCGCCGCCTCCGCCGAATCGTCACCACCGTCTTCGCGTTCTGTCTCGCCAGACTCGTCCTCACCGCCCGTCTCAGCAGCCTCATCCTCGTCCGCTGTCTCGTCCGCGTCTGTTTCTTCGTCAGTTTCCGCGCGATCACCAGCTGCTTCAGACCCGCTTTCGCCGTTCTCCTCGGCACCCTCAGTCTGGCCGCCGTCGGTTACCAGCCGCTGCCGACGGCGTTCTGAGACTGAGACGGGGGTACGAGGTGACGGCCTCTCGAGTCCGGGTGGGCTATCCCACCCAATACCGTCTCTCTCTGACCCATCTGTCATTATCCGAGAACATAAACGGCAAACAGAACTGTGGTAATTTGCCTTGCGTGTGCACCCGTTTCCGGCAGCTCTGGGATCCGATCTCCCAAAGCTACCGTACACGAGACAGTATCGGAACAGCGAGTTTCACAGCTACGCAGTCAATCGCCGTTACAGCGACTCGAGGAACCGATCGAACGCGCCGCTCCCAGGATGAACGTGTGCGTACGTCCCCAGAGAGTCGTACGCCAGCAGCCCGTCGTGCTCGCCGTCGATCCCCCTTCCGCGAACCGCCTCGAACGCGAACCGTACGTCTGAGTCCACGTCGGCACTCGAGTAGTGGAACTCGTGGCCACGAAGCGTCTCACCGGCGTGGGCGGTGAGGGTGTCGTTGACGGTCTCGAGTTCGATGTGGTCGAGCGCCTGATAGCGGTCGTGCATGGTGACGTCGGCGGGGAGGATGCCAGCCATCTCGTGGGTTGTGGGGTCGGCGTCGGTGTCGGCGTCGGTGTCGGTGTCACCCTCACCAGTGGTCGTCAACGACCGACTCATCGCCATCAACCCACCACACTCGCCGAACACCGGCAAGCCCTCGCTTGCCCGGTCGCCGAGTGCCGTCAGCGTGCCAGCGGACTCGAGTACATCGGCGTGCAGTTCGGGGTAGCCACCGGGGAGGTAGACGCCGTCACAGTCGGGGACAGGGTCGCCGGCGACAGGCGAGAACGTGACGAGGTCGGCGCGCTCGCGAAGGCGCTCGATCGTCGCAGGATACCGGAAGCAGAACGCCGCGTCGCTGGCGACGGCGACAGTCGCGTCGACCGGAGACGCGGATTCGGCCGGCGTCTCGGGTGTAGCGGGTTCGCGGGCGGCCGCGAGGAGTTGGTCGGTGTCGATCGTCTCTGCAGCCTCCCTGAGCGCCGAGCGCGACAGTGCGGCTTCCGACCCCATCTCGAGCCCGAGGTGGCGGTCGGGGATTTCGAGGTCCTCGCGTGGCGGAATGCGGCCGAAGTACTCGAGTTCGTCCGGGAGCGCGTCCTTGATCCCCTGCTCGTGACGGCCGCCGTGGGCGCGCTGGGCGATGATGCCCGCAACGTCGATGTCGCGGCCGATTTCGGCGGCGTACTCGCGGAAGCCGTACGCCGTCGCGGCAACGCTCTCCATCCCGGCTTTGGCGTCGGCGACGAGGACGACGGGCAACTCGAGTGCGGCGGCGACCATGGCGGTACTCGAGACATCGCCGTCGTAGAGGCCCATAACGCCTTCGACGAGGCAGATGTCGGGTTGGTCGGCAGCGTCGGTGTCCGCTGCGCGGGCGCAGTTTCGCCGGACTCCATCCTCGCCGGAGAGCCACAGGTCGAGCGTTCTGGAGGGGCGGCCGGCGATGGCCTCGTGATGGCTTGGGTCGATGAAGTCTGGGCCGGCCTTCGCGGGCTGGACGGATTGTCCTGCGTCGGAGAGCGCCTGCATCGTCGCGAGCGTCGCAACGGTCTTGCCGACGCCGGAGCTGACGCCGCCGAAGACGAGCCCATTCATCGGATTTCCTCGAGACTTCTGTCGACGCTGCGCGTTCGGCTTTCTCGTCCGGTTCCGATCGACGTCGGCCTGCGGGTTGCCATTGTACTTGTCTTCACACAACTGTACTTGAACTCATCGGTGGAACGAGTGCCCAGCGGGTCACACGGACCCTGCAGGGGAGGTAAACCAAATCGGCTAAACAGGAAGTCAGTATCGAGCGGTTCGCATACTCCGGTGTGCCAGCCTGACGAACAGTACGTGCTGGCCGTGTACAACGAGTGAACGGGGACTCTTAGTCAAAGACGGCTTCATACGCGAGCGCCAGAACTACCATCGAAAGAAGCGTTCCAACAACTGCTCCAACCGGACCTGTACCGAGATACTCGGAAGCCGTGACTCCGAGTACGAGCGAAATAGCTCCCAATACCCAGGCTACTCGTGACGGCAAGCGCTTCGACGCAGTAGGAGTTGCCACATCACCAATTGTCCCACGAGATATAATAGTGCTATCCAGATGGACGTTGAGGATGAGTCACCGCGGCAACGTGAGTACGTATGGGACATCCGCACACCGAGGTATCGATGACGACGTATCGGCTACTGCATCGAACTATCGGTGATCCCCTCTCTGGGAACCGCGCTCTGACAGCCGCTACACAGCAAACGCCGAACCGGCGACGAACTTAACGGCACCAATCGGCTAGCAATGAATCTGGACCACTCATGACAGACGACCAGCCCGCAAACGAGACACCGCCCGATGAGACGCCCGCAAACGAATCCACAGCGGCCGACGACAGTCCCGAAGCCAACCTCCGCGAGGCGCTACGCCACCTCGACGCCGCGCGGGACACCGGTGAGCTCCGGAAGACGCACACGGTTGCACTCGAGGAGGTCGCGCGCACGATTACGACGGTCCTTCGAGAGTACGAGACAGACGGGAACCCCGAACAGGACGGATAGCGTGTCTCTGCGGTGACGATTCGGGCGCGTTATGGCCGAGGATCAACACGCCTTTGAGCCCCCTCGCGCGTTATCCGGTAAGTCTACATGACGGGGGACGACGCTGGGGACAGGACACGCGCCGACGGTATCGAGTATGGGGTCGACGACAAGCCACCGCTCGGTGAGTCGGCGGTGCTCGGTATTCAGCACTATCTGACGATGGTTGGAGCGAACATCGCCGTGCCGCTGATTCTGGCCGAGGCGATGGGAATGCCCGAAGAGTTGTGGCCACAGTTCATCGGAACCTTCTTCGTGGTGTCGGGGATCGCGACCCTGGCCCAGACGACGTTCGGGAACCGGTACCCGATCGTGCAGGGCGCACCGTTCTCGATGCTCGCGCCGGCGCTCGCGATTATCGCGGTCGTCACGGCTGGCGGGGTAGCCGGACAGCCCGACTGGCAGGCCGCACTCTTGCAGTTACAGGGCGCGATCATCGTCGCGGCGATTGTCCAGGTCGCGATGGGGTACTTCGGCCTCGTCGGGAAACTACAGCGGTTCCTCTCGCCGGTCGTTATCGCGCCGACGATTGCGCTGATCGGGCTGGCGCTATTCGACGCCGGACAGATCACGTCGCCAGACCAGAGCTGGTGGTTGCTCGGGCTCACCCTGGGCCTCATCCTGCTGTTCTCGCAGTACCTCGATCTCAAGCACAAGGCGTTCCGACTGTATCCGGTGATTCTGGCGATCGCGCTGTCGTGGATCGTCGCCGCAGCGCTGTCGGCGGCTGGTGTAATCGGAATCGACCACCCCGGCCACGTTCCACTTGGGGATGTTACCGAAACCACACTCATCCTGCCGATCGCACCGTTCCAGTGGGGAATTCCTGAACTCACGACGGCGTTTGTCATCGGCATGTTCGCCGGCGTCCTCGCCTCGATCGTCGAGAGTATCGGCGACTACTACGCCGTCGCAAACCTGACCGGGGCCGCCGCACCTAGCGAGAAGCGGATCAACCACGGTATCGGGATGGAGGGACTGATGAACATCTTCTCGGGGATCATGGGCACTGGCGGCTCGACATCCTACTCCGAGAACGTCGGTGCGATCGGACTCACTGGCGTCGCCTCGCGCTACGTCGTTCAGATCGGGGCGCTCGTCATGCTGGTCGTCGGCTTCATCGGTTACTTCGGTCAGCTCATCGCGACGATCCCCGATCCGATCATCGGTGGCCTGTTCATCGCCATGTTCGCCCAGATCGTCGCCGTCGGGATCGGCAACCTTCGCCACGTCGATCTCGAATCCTCGCGCAACGTGTTCGTCATCGGCTTCGCGCTGTTCATCGGCCTCGCGATTCCGGAGTACATGGCTAACTTCGAGACGACGCTTGCCTTCCGCGACGCTGTCGGCATCGAAGCCGCGATCGCGCCACTCGCTACCGCTGACGTCATCACCGCGATCGGACTCGGTGCAGGAATCGAAGCTGCCGCCACCGTCGCCGTCGACACGGTGTTCATCATCGGCTCGACCGGGATGGCAATCGGCGGACTCGCCGCACTGCTACTCGACAATACGATTCCAGGCACCCGCGAGGAACGTGGCCTTACCGAACTGAATCAGCTCACCGAAGAGGATGAGGAGTTCGAATCGTTCTGGGACCGCTGGGTCAGTTCGGACGGCGAACGCGGACAGTAACTCGGTTTTCGTTTCTTTGGCGGTTTGACTGCCAGCTTGTCCGTAAGTCTCCGCACACGTGGTGCACCGGACTCGAGTACAGCCGACACGGATGCGGTTCGGTCCGCCAACTTCAGTCTGTATCGGGGCCAACTTCAGTCTGCATCGGGGGCCTCATGTGGAGATGTGCCGGGCGAATGTGGGTGGCGTGAGGAGTCGGGGACTCGAGTACCGATATTCTGAGCCAGCGGCGCAGGGTCCGTGCGGGTACGCAGTACAAACGGAGGATTGTCTTTCACTAATGGCACTGGCCAGTTGGTCTGCGACCGAGTGGGGTGCAAGAGACAATTCGCTACCGATTGGTCGTGAGGAGAGCTGATACCATAGTACCGAGCCGGCTACTCATCCGCAATAATAATTTCTTCAGACTCTTCCTGCTCGCACTCTTGAATTGCTTCTTTGACGTCTTCTTGTGTCGCTTCTTCCATCCTGTACCCTCTTTGGCGCTAGCATTCGACTCTGGGAGTGTAAAACAGCACTAGCGTATTCTCATCGAGAAAATACCCTCGTTCGTTTTGGAAGGGGTGACGCCAGGGTGATGCGGTGTCCTCGATCTTCCAACGGACTCACTCTATCCCGTGCAGTTCTCGGTGTGCCTGCAAGGCGTCCGAAGACGGCTGCTTCGCTGGCTCTTGGGGGACAGCGAGTTGTGTTCCCTCGAGTGTCCGAATTTCCTCGGGGGCCGTCTCGTCAGTTCGGTCGTTCAGGATGATCTCACGGTCGCTCGTCACTGCGAACCAGCCTGTATCGAACGCCCAGTGGTGGAGTCGGCACAGTGCGAGTCCGTTGTGGACCCTGTCTATGCCGCCTTCGGCTTTTGGAAAGATATGGGCTGCTTCGACCTCTGGGCTGCCGTCCGGTGATCGCCGCGCTGCACCGCACGCCGCACACGTGTCGTCGTAGGCATGCTTGACCTGCTTGGCAAACGCCGATGACCGTGTGAGTCGTGTCGTTCGTTCGCGCTCCGTTGTGTCTGTGAGCGACGGGCCGTCGTCTGCAGCCATCACAACTGTCGCTTGGGCGTCGGTGTACTCGTCCCAACCCGCAATTCCAAGCTTTTGCATCTCGAACCGGTAGACCATCCGTTCGCCGTCGTTCACGTACGTGTGGTCCACGACGTTGACGAGTCCCTCGTACTCGTACGCATCCACGCCCTCTACGCTGGTGAAAAAGTAGATCGGAATGAGTTCGTGGGTCGCCTCCTTCAACGCACGATTGGCGGCTGTCTCCAGCTGGTCGCCCTTCTCGGGGACCCCTCGCCAATGTAGCGAAATTGGTCGCCATGCCCGATACGGTCGTCGTAGATCTCGCCCTCGTTCGACAGCAAAATTATGTATCAGTAGTTGGTAATACGGTTTCTTTATTCAGTATGGGACGTGAAACTCGCGTTCAGTATAGGCAAACTACCTTCCTATTCAAAGAAGTTATCAACTCGTCCTATCAAAAACCCTGAAAGCGTAATTAGAATACTTCCCCACATCAACATAACCATCTCACCCTCTGCTGCAGGGGCTAATTCCTGAATGATTGCCACTGTTCCGGCAATAACGGCTATTTGTAGACCAAGAATACCGACAAGAATTTTGTCAGAGGCCATAGAGTGAATGATACGAGGATTGATGTAAATGTCTTGCGGGAATCGGTCAGTTCGCACACGTAGTTACCGAACAGCCGATTCAGTTTCAGGGCCGATTCTGAATAAAGAAATCGCGCTACTATCTACTGGTATCTGTGGTCGTCCGCCCGGCGAAGATTGATCCCCTTGATCTGATAGCCGAAGTTCGTGGTGAATACGCTCTCCAGTTCCGCCTGTGTGACTGTCTGGTGCAACTCGAGTTCAAACTCCCCTGGGCAACCCATTGTCTGAATTGACTGTCTTCGTCAGGGGAACCCTAAAGCTGCTGGCATCAGTCTGTCCCCCGTCGATTTTGTCTTGGTCTCAGACATCAATTCTAGCGAAAGGGCACTGTCTAGTTGAGTTAGTTTGAGAAGTGAGCAGGTCGTTGAGTTAATTTGGAATGAAGCTCGCAGACCTGCCCAGCGAGAGCTACGACGCGGATTTAGAAGAAACTTGGGAGAACGAACGGACGGCAACGCCCGTCAGGGCGTTTGCCGTCCGCCTCCACGCCACCGGTTGTTCGCTTCGGGAGACAACAACGATTCTTGCCGAATTAGGCGTTGAACGCTCTCATGGAGCGGTTTGAAACTGGGTACATCGGCTGGCTGACAGCGTCCCTGACCCGCCGAGGGCGAAGCCCTCGCGGGTCGCGGTTGACGAGACCGCTGTCAAAATTAACGGCGAATGGTCTTGGCTGTACGCTGCAATAGACCTCGATACAAAGTTGATTCTCGACGCCCAGCTGTTCGGTCGCCACGGCACCGATCCGGCCGCTGCGTTCCTGCATGGACTCCGCGAGAAACACGATCTCTCAGAAGTGGTGTTTCTCGTTGATCAGTTTGGGTATCGGACTGCCATTGCTCGATTAGGATTGAACGGTCGGGTTGACTACACCGACCGAAACCTCATCGAAAAGTGGTTTCACACCTTCAAAATGCGCGTCGACCGTTTCCATAACTCATGGGTGGGCAGTCGGCGGGGCGCTCGCAAGTGGGTTGAACAATTCGTGCATTACTACAACCGTCAGAGACCGCATCAATCGCTCGACGGACGAACACCAGCTGAGGAGGTGCTAAACTAGACAGTGCCGTAACAACAAATGGGAAAGAGCACTGAAAGGTATATTATTGTGGCTATCGTCTATGAGACCCACTCTGTTTCACATTCTACGCTATTGATTGTGAGTCCTGGAATGTCTTCACCCCCAAGATCTCCTCCCCAGTCTGAGTCTGAGCCCACACCAGCCCTTGAATATGAGAGGCCGTATGCTTGAGCAGATGTTGCTGTTGCGATGAGTACTCGATAGTGGGTTTTTGGTTCAAGCAGGAACCCAGTTGCGCCACCAACTGTGAGAGTACCATCGTCTGTTACGACCTTTTCGTCGAGCCCGTCATTGTCAGCATATTCGAAGATTTCGTGTTGGTATTCTGGATCTGGGTCTTCGGGAAAAGTCCCATCGTCTTGCTCTTTTACTACAGATACTGTGCCAGCCACACCTGCATTGGCTCCCGTTATGGCTCCGAGAGCTAGTGTTCCGATTGTCCAAGCGACTTTAGCCCAGTTCTGAGGAGTGACCGTATCGTCGATGGGCACTTCACCTTTCCTCTCGTTGTCTGTCTCCTCCGAAGTATCGGTTGATTCACCTGCTGAAAAGGGATCAGTGGCATCAACTACACCGTATTGAGCACGGTATTCCCAGTCTATTTCCATAGTCAGGTCCGCCTTTTGAGTTGGTGCCGCGTTATAGATATCAATATAGGAGGCGGAAATGGCTGCGGCAGAGGGATTGGATCCACCTGAAGAGGATACCGCTTTGAGGCTGTACCCATCATCTCCAATATAGTAGTTTGCTGTCGAATTATTGGGGTCGCAAGTGTAGTAGGCCCCCATACTAGTGTTCGGTATCTCTTGTTCGGAAATGAGTGCGTAGGTATTTCGTGGTTCTTCAGAAACTTCTAATTCTAGGTCGCACATACTTTCTGGTGTTACAGGTTCCCGCTCTTCGTTGTCGGCATTGGTTGTTCCAATAAGCATCCCGCTCCCTAAACCTGCTACACCGACTGTCTGTAGGACTTTTCTCCGATTAATTCTTGAGAATCTTTTATTGGTTGGTGGCATCATTTTTCACCATCTAACATACTTTCACCATTTGTATTAACTTTAACTATCAAGAATGTCGCCATCACATGAGTGTCTGCACCTACCCTGGCTGATTAATCACTTCCTGGGGATATAATCATATCTGGTCCTTTATGTTATCGAAGAAATAGAGGAGTAGAGCTCCTGTTATTATTAGAGAGGTTGAAAACCAAAGTGGTGTTCCTCCCCCTGTTAGGATGTTGCCTAGGATTGCAAATCCGTATAGAAACAGTACTATTCCAATAAGCCAGATACCGAAAACTGCTGTTTCTTTGATTGCCAGATTCATCGGTTAGTTATGGTTGGGTGATTTTCATTATGAGGTTTTTGGTCGACTCAAAAAATCCATCTTGTGAACCAAGTACAGATGAGATTGTTTGGTGAGACTAGTTCGTCTGATGTAATAGTCTTGTTGAGTATCACACGTTCGATAGACTGACTGGGTTAGTAGTGGATTGTTAACAACAGCTTCAGAGTGTTTTCCCCTGTTCTTTTTTGTTCACTCGATTGTAAACTACATGTCGCATATCAAGGGTCTGGCCGAGCTAATGGAGATACCTCTATGATAAGCACGCCTTTGTTCCAGCAATAGAGCAACCGAACCGTCTATTTAGACGGCACTGTCTAGTTGAGTTAGTTTGAGAAGTGAGCAGGTCGTTGAGTTAATTTGGAATGAAGCTCGCAGACCTGCTCAGCGAGAGCTACGACGCGGATTTAGAAGGAACTTGGGAGAACGAACGGACGGCAACGCCCGTCAGGGCGTTTGCCGTCCGCCTCCACGCCACCGGTTGTTCGCTTCGGGAGACAACAACGATTCTTGCCGAATTAGGCGTTGAACGCTCTCATGGAGCGGTTTGAAACTGGGTACATCGGCTGGCTGACAGCGTCCCTGACCCGCCGAGGGCGAAGCCCTCGCGGGTCGCGGTTGACGAGACCGCTGTCAAAATTAACGGCGAATGGTCTTGGCTGTACGCTGCAATAGACCTCGATACAAAGTTGATTCTCGACGCCCAGCTGTTCGGTCGCCACGGCACCGATCCGGCCGCTGCGTTCCTGCATGGACTCCGCGAGAAACACGATCTCTCAGAAGTGGTGTTTCTCGTTGATCAGTTTGGGTATCGGACTGCCATTGCTCGATTAGGATTGAACGGTCGGGTTGACTACACCGACCGATACCTCATCGAAAGGTGGTTTCATACCTTCAAAATGCGCGTCGACCGTTTCCATAACTCATGGGTGGGCAGTCGGCGGGGCGCTCGCAAGTGGATTGAACAATTCGTGCATTACTATAACCGTCAGAGACCGCATCAATCGCTCGATGGACGAACACCAGCTGAGGAGGTGCTAAACTAGACAGTGCCAGCGAAAGAATAAATTCATTCCACTGAGGTATTTAGCCATTGATGGTATCACAGGAATCACTCAACAGACTCAAGCCGTTTATCGACGAGGGCGAGACGACGATCGATGGCTACTCCACCAGCCACGAAATCGGTGTCCTCACCGACCGCCAACTGCTCAGCCTCGAAGTACGTGGCCGAGAGAACACCACGACGGTGGTCGACACAACGTACCTCGACCAGCTCGGTGGCGTCTCGATCGAACACAATACGACTCCCGACTTCCATCAGGACAAACTCCTCTCCGGTATCGTCTCGCTGACCGTCGCACTCATCTCGTTGGCCCTTTTCGGCACGATCGACGCGGAGGCACCTGCGGCAGTCCTCCTGCTCGTCGGCCTCGGCGTCGGCGTCCTGAGTCTAGTCCTGTTCGCAGAAGCGTTCAACACACCCGAGGATACGGTTCACATCCAGCTACAGACCGATACCGGAGAGATCGCCTGGCAGGCCCGGCTCGATGAGGAGTATCTCGAGTTCGCTGAAACACTCTCGCGAACAGTCAGTTCGGCCCACGCGACAGCAGAATCCGTGACCCGGACGGTTGGCCGGTATTGACCTCCTCCCGCGCCTAAAGTCGCGGGAATCCCACCATGGGATTTCAGGCCGAGCGAAGTGGCCTGTTGGTTTCAAGACGCATTCGTTCCATGCGTCACCTGCTGGGGTTCAGCATCGGCATGGCTGTCTTGTGGCCCGGTCAATGAGGCCCCATCCGTAGCCGAGTCATCGTCACCAGCCTTCTGCCGGGAAGTCCGGTCGCTTTGGCGGTGGCTCTCTCCACTACGGTAGCGGTCTGCGATATTCATCGCCCCGTTCACGTCAGCCTGGTATTCTGTGACCCAACAGTCGTCGTTCGAACAGCGGAACGTCGCCTGTCGTGGTCGAGAGCCGACCTTACCACAGGCGTGGCATTCTTTCGACGTGTTCCGGGGATTCACCGTCTCGACGGGAATCCCCTTCTCGGCGGCTTTGTACCGAATCTGTGCGTGGAGCTTCGCAAAGCCCCATCCATGTAACCGCCGGTTCATGTACGCGCCGTAGTCCATGTTCTCGCGGATGTACGTCAGGTCTTCCAGTACCAGCACCGGGTTCTCGACGGACTCGGCGTATTCAACGACCTCGCGAGTTACCCGGTGGACCACGTGGTCAATCCGGTTCCACAGCGATTCGCCGTAGGACTCCGCGATTCGCTCACTGCCACGTCTCTGAAGCCGTCGCTTGGCGGTGAAGTAGGTTTTGCGGAGCCTCCGGACGGTTTTGCCGTCGTTGGCCCACAGTTTGGGGCGAACCGGAGAGCCACTCTCATCGCGGTGACACACCGTGACGAGACTCGCTTCTCCGATGTCGACGCCGATCGGCGTCCTGTCGAGCCCAACGAGACAGGGCTCGCCAGACGAGTCTGGCGGGGTCCGCTCGTTGGCAGACGTCGCAGATTGTTCCTCTACGTCGCGGGTGGCGGTGATGTGGAGATACCACGTCCCATCCCGCTCGAGGAGCCGACTTTCACCCATCTCGACATCACCAGCATACACTGCTTCCAGCCAATCCCGCTGGTCTGGATTGGCGTGTGCCGGGATCCAGAGGTGGTAATCGTCGTGATGGGGAATTTTGATGTACCACTCGAGGGAGTTCTGTGGCTTGTGGTCGAGTTGAACACCTTCGTTGGTAAACTTCACCGGATGGTCGTCGTGAAGTTCGTCGGTATCGTAGCTGCCGCCACAGAGTTGCGGGACGTACTGCTTGAGGGCGTTTTTAGCGTAGCCGGAAAGGTCGTACTCGACAACAATGTCGTTTGTGGCTGACTGGGTGGTGCAGTCGGCGTCGAAGGCTGCCTGAAGTGCCTGCTGATATGCCTCACGAGTCTCACAGAGCTTGCGCTCCTTGTGAGCATTGGGGTCGACGAGGCGCAACTCGAGCGTCTTCGTGACTTCAGGCATCCGTTCTGTACCCATCAATACGGCACAGGACACGATATACGTCAGCCATGCGGAGTGAAAGTAAAGGATGGAAATCCACCGCAGCGTCACTCCGAAAACGGACAATCACTGCCTATCGCTCGACCTGCGCCTGAAGACGCAGGTATGCGCTAGCAATCTGTATCAACTGTAGACGTTGACCACCCGCACTCGCGGAGGCGCGAGCCAGAGACCAGCCACAAACGCAGATACGCAGACACGCAGACACGCAGACACGCAGACACAGACGGCCAGCGATGTCACGCACACCCACTCGAGCGTTTCACGGTGAACGATCGAACGCTTACCTCTCCTGGCTAGCGATCGCAGTGGTACTGTTCCTCGGAATTCGAGCACTCCGTGCCGGCCTCGTTCACGAAATGTTGTTCGCCGCGACCGTCGTCACTGTCGCGCTCGTCCCCGCCGTCGTACTCGAGTCGAAACGTGCTTCACTCCCGTGGGAAGTGACAGGTATCGCAGTCGTGCCGCTGCTGGTGGCTGTGTTCGCACCTGACCTCTGGAGTCGACAACTCGTCCTCTACGCCGGTGGGGCGACGATCGCACTCGCGCTCACACTCGAGGTACACGCGCTCACAGAGATCCGTCTCGAGCGAGGACTCGCCATCGCGTTCGTCACGATGGTGGCTGCGTCGATCGCGGCAACGTGGGCAACGCTCACGTGGGTACAAGACATCGTCGCGGGCACGGCCGTTCTCGCGAGTAATACGGAGGTGATGTGGCTTTTGATCGCTGCAACGGTCGCTGGGCTCGTTGCGGGGATCTGTTTCGATCTGTACTATCGACACTTCCCCGGTGAGGAGCTCGTATCGGCGCCTATCGACGGCATCGAGGAAGACGTGTTCGCGATCAAAGCCGACATCGACGGCCAGCCGCCACTCGAGGAACGGCTTCCGCTCTCCAGGCGTGTACAGTATGGACTCGTTCAGCTGTTGCGCCTCGGCATGGTTGCGATACTTGGCTACGGTGTGAGTGTGTTCGATGTCGGTGCTGTCTCCAACGCGGCTGCGATGCTCGCGGTCACGTTCGTGCCAACGGTCCTGCGCCGACGATATGACGTGCCGTTCGACACCGGCCTCGTACTCTGGATCACGGTGGTCGTCTTTATGCACTCGATCGGTTCGTTCTATATCTACGATCGTTCGTTCTGGTGGCACAATCTCACGCACCCGCTTTCAGCAACGCTCGTGGGTGCGATCGGATACGTTGCAATCCGGGTTCTCGACGAACACCGTGACGAGGTTCATCTGCCACCAGGGCTGACACCGGGTTTTGTCGTGATTTTCGTGCTTTCGTTCGGCGTCTTCTGGGAAATCGGCGAGTTCGGGTTCGATGTCGTTGCCGGCCGTACCGGACTCGAGATGCCCCTGGCCCAGCACGGTCTCGACGATACGATGACAGATATCGTGTTTAATACGATCGGTGCGATCGTTGTCGCACGCTGGGGGCTGCCGTATCTCACCGACGTTACAGACGCTGTGACGGATCGTCTCGACGGATGGTCGGTATGTAACCACTGAGATGATGGGGGACGGCGAACCCAACGCGGGGCGAGGACGTTCGAAGATGGGAGCCAAATACCTGGATCACAGAGGCACCTTCCCTGACACCTGGATCAGAGATCGTCTCCGTCGCGAACAACCAGTGTATAAAGTCCGCTACTGTTCGTGGTCCGCTATTGCAGGCAGCGTAAGCGAGAACGTTGCTCCCTCGCCCGGCTCGGAATCGATCCACATCTTCCCGCCATGACGCTCAACGATGCGCTGGCAGAGTGCCAGTCCAAGGCCTGTTCCGTCGTACTCGTCACGGCTGTGTAACCGATTGAAAATATCGAACACGCGGTCCTGATTCTCTGGTTCGATACCAATCCCGTTGTCGTGAACCGAGAGCACCCACTCGTGCTTTCGACGCTCTGCATCGAGGTAAATACGGGGCGTTGCATCCCCGCTATAGGTGATGGCGTTTTCCAGCAGATTCTGCAGCACCTGCCGAAGCTGGTCGCCGTCGCCTTCCACGCAGGGGAGGGGTTCTGCAGTAATTGTGGTGTCGGTGTCTTCGATCTGTAGCTGTAGATCCTCACGCACGTCATCAAGGACCGTCTCTAACTCGACCGGTTCGAGTGGATCACCGCGAGTTTCGACGCGGGAGTACGCGAGCAGGCCATCGATCATCCGGCGCATTCGATCCGCGCCATCGACGGCGAACTCAAGGAACTCCTCGCCGTCCTCGTCGAACTCCTCGCCGTAGCGCTGTTCGATCAACTGGAGATAGCTCGAGACCATTCGCAGCGGCTCCTGTAAGTCGTGCGAGGCAGCGTAGGCAAACTGCTCGAGTCGCTTATTCGATTCCCGCAATGCGCTTTCGCGGTGCTCCCGTTCGATCTCGTAACTCACCCACTGCCCCATCAACTCGAGGAAGGTGTGCTCGGTCTCTGTGAACTCGTGGTCTCGGGGCTCAGTACTCCCGACCCATAGTGTCCCATACGGCGTTGTGCCGTTCATCACCTTCGTGCCAAGATAGCACGATAAGCCGTACTCCTGATAGATCTTGTCATCCTCCCAGTCGGTGCCGCGAACGTCTGCCATTCCGACCGGCTCGTCACTCTCGATGGCCTGCCGACAGTAACACCCGTCACCGGGATCGGTCCACAAGGTATCAGAGTCGTCGACCATGTCACCCCAGTACCCGATCGTGAAGTCGTTTCGGAACCGGTCGTCCCACGAGGGCAGATGAGTCAGTCCGGCCGTCTCGAGTCCCATCCACTCGCGGCCGAACTCGAGTAACTGCTCGAGTTTCGTCTCGAACGCGAGGTCGGGGTCTGCCGTGATCTGGTAACTCTCCTGCAGGAACTCCTCGCGTTGCTGGCGCTCAAGTTCGTACTCGATCCACTGTCCCATCAGGTCGAGGTACGTCCGCTCGGCGTCGGTGTACGGCTTCTCGCGGGGTGTCTGACTCGCGAAACAGAGTGTGCCGTACTCCTCGCCGCTGACGTGGACGGCTGTCGCGAAGTACGCGTCCAGTCCAAACCGCTCGTAGGCACGGTCGGTGGTCCAGCCCACCTCGGCGGCGTCCGTCACGGCGATCCGGCCGGGTGCCGCGAGCAATTTCTCACAGTATGTGTCAGACAGTGAGTCTGTGCTGCCCGCTGTGATCTGGTCGTGATCGCCGACCGCTTCGACGATGTCGTACATCCCGTCAGCGGTTGTCTGGGCGAAATAGCCGATCTCGAGACCGAATCGCTCGCTACCCAACTCGAGCAGGCCACGGACCTTCGTCTCGAACAACCGATCTGAATCAGCCGTCACCTCGTAGAGGTCCTTCAGGAATTGCTCGCGCTGTTGGAGTTCTACCTTTGCTGTTGTCCGCTCACGGAGCGTCTGGAGCATGCGCTCGTTTTCGCGAACAGGCGCGTTGTCGCCGAAGAGTTCCTCAGGTGGCGTATAGTAGAAGTTGTGACATGCTGCGCCGTTGTAGATGAGATGCGGATGGGTTCGGATAACGTTCTGGATCAGCTCTGGATCGAACAGTTCGCGGTCGTACTGGCAGATGGCAAGGACATCCTCGTGATTGAAAAGATCGTTAATTTTCGACTCGTACTCCATTAATTGTTCAATCGTCGTCTCGTCTTCCTTGATCCACGACATCTCGGCGACGAGACGGAGTGCCTCGAATTCCTCGGTGGCCTCCGAGGTCGCATCGGCATAGAACTGGATCATCTCGTGCTGGTCGAACGTCCCGCTTCGGAGGTAGGTTTCAGCAACGGTGTAGAACTCCAGCGCGCCCGACTCAAGCGCGGCATCGACATCAATTCCAGCAGTGCGCAGTGTTTGCTGGACCTCGGCTTCGGTGCTCTGATCGACAACGTAGGCGATGCGCTCGCCGCGCTCGAGGCCGTGGCGGACGAACGGTACAGCGGCTTCGAACTTCTCGCTGGACGTCTCGTAGATGTGTGCGAAGTGATCGTTGCAGTCGTGACCGTCGAGTGCTTCGACCGGACCGCTGAACTCTCGGCTCTGCTGGAACGCTTCAAGCCCGGTCTCGAGGGTCACAGCGTCACTGGCCACGTCGGTTGGAGAGACGTTTTGACTCATGTATCACCCACTGTTCGCTGTCGCAGATACTTGCTCTCGCCCACAACGACAAGCCTCGATTAAACTGGCATCGAACGCGAGAAGGGGACGAACGACGGCTTCCGCGGTTAGAGTCGCTGGTTCAGTCATCGCTAATACAGTCATTACCGAATCGAGATTAGCGAGAGGGAAAAGGTTGTTGTATATTATTCCATAGTACAAAATCTAGAAATATTCAGCTGGGATACGGTCTGGCCAGGCCACAGTATTCTCCTGTACCGTGTCGCACTTCGCTTCGCTCGGCGTTCTCTCCTTAAATCCTACGCGAAATCCTACACGATCTAGTAACTGTGGCTCACGAAGTTGTTCGCGACAGAAACGTGGGCGCTACAGGATTTGAACCCGTGACAGCTTGGTCCGAAGCCAAGTACTCTGTCCAGACTGAGCTAAGCGCCCGCACCCTTCCGTATCCGTCGACCTCCTATAAGTCACTCGATTTTCACCGATTCAGACAGACACCACCATACCTCTCCAACACACCCCCTCACTCGAGTCGCTTCGGGTATTCCCAGTCCGTGAAAACCACCGCGACTTGTCTTTATCTGTGAGCCAAAGGGGGAATGATGACCGCACACGAGTACACGGCCACCGACGAGCCGCCCTTTTCCGAAACCGATGCACTCGAGTTGCATCACACCGAGCCGGGGATGGTGACGGTGGTGCCGGCGGATGCGAGTGAAGTCGAGCGAGCCGAGGCGTGGTTGGCGGTGTCGGAGTCGGTGTGCTGTGAACTCGAGCAGTGGCGGTAAGTCAGGCTCGTAGACAGGGTGTCGATATCGTGTTCCGACGTGATGGTGTGCCACCGACACGAGTCGGTCACCGTTGTCGTTGTACCGGCGGGCTGACGACAGTGAACTACCCCACCCTACTCGCTCACGGCTGACGCCGTTCGCTCCTTGAGGGCGGGGCTTCCTGTTTCCACGACGCGCTTTGCAGATACAGGTGTATCCACAGGGAACGCAGTCTCCACAGGCGTTCGAAAATCGCTGTGCGATTTTCGCAGCCCATCAGAATCGCAAAGCGATTCTGAGGACGTTGATTCGGAGCGTCCCGCTCCTAACCGCTCTTTGACACCGCGAGAAAGGATGTTCCACGCCGCGTTCGCGTCTCTATCTGCCTCGAACCCGCAGGAAGGGCAGGAGTGTTCGCGCACCCACAGCGGTTTCTCGGTCGAAACGCCGCAGGACGCACACTCCTTGGTCGTCCCTGCTGGTTCGACTGCCACGAAGTGCGTCCCCTCTTGCTTGCACTTGTATTCGAGCATCCGCAGGAACGTCCCCCACGCCGCACCTGCCCGATTTCGAGAGTTGCCCGGGAGTTCGACCAATCCCTTCGCATCTAAGTCCTCCACAGCCACGAGGTCGCACTCTCTCGCGTAGTAGTTCGAGAGTTTGTGCAAGAAGTCTCGGCGCTTGTTCTTCAGCACGGCGTGGCGTTCGGCCACGACACGGCGCTGTTTCTCCCAGTTGTTCGAGCCGTGTTCCTTCCGCGAGAGGTCGCGCTGTGCGCGTTCCAACCGCTCTCGCTCGTCGGACAGGTCGAGGGATTCGACGGCGGTTCCGTCGGTGTCGTGGGTGTACTTGAGAATCCCTACGTCAATACCGACGCACCGCTCAGGATTCTCGGGCTTCTCCGGTGGGTCGTCCGGGGTTTCGACGCCGAGGATAGCGTACCACTTGCCGGTCGGTTCCTGTTTGACTGTGACGGTCTTGACTTCGGCGTCGTCGGGCAGGTTGCGGTGGAAGGTGAGCGGGATTTCACCGAGTTTCGAGAGCCACAGCCGCGTCCGACCGCTCGTGTTCTTGAGCTTGAAGCCGGATTGACTGTAGGTGAAACTGCGGTACTCGCCCGGAGCCTTCCGCTTGAGCGTCCCGACGCGGTAGCCGTTCTCTTTCCGACCGCGAAGCGTCGAGAGGTTGTCGTACAGCCGTTGTACGACCTTCTGTAGTACCTTCGAGTGGACTTGTTTCAGTTCGCTCCACCACTTCTTGAGGCTCGGTAGGAGTTTCTGCTCGGAGTACGCCGAGGTGTCGCTGGTTCGGTTGAGTCGGTGGAGGAAGTGGTTGTAGACCTGTCTACAGGTATCGACAGTCCACGCTAACTGTTCTTCGAGAGCATCGGACGGTCGGAGCCGATACCTGTAGTTGTAGTTCATCTACGAACGTTCTTCGATGAGTTCGTCGAGTTTTCCGCGAACGAACGACGAGAGGTTGAGGTGGTTCTCCTCGACCCATTCGGCTTGGTCTTCGCGGATGGTGATGTTCTTCCGTCTCACGACATGCGCACTATGCGCACTTGTGCGTATAGTTGTTGCGATTGCGTGGGCCTGTGTGCTGGGCATCGAACGTGTTTGATACTCGTGCGGCGCTGTATCCCCTCCCTACTCGCTCGCTCCGCTCGTTCGTTGAGGAAGGGGCCTTAGCGCCTCAATTCAGGTAAATAGCAACTCACGAGCGAAGTGATCGTTGCAGACGCCGCTGTGATTGTTCGTGGATGCTGGCACCCGGCTCGAAATAGTATGGTGACACTTTCTGGGACGCGGACCGTACCGTTTAACCGGCCTGCCTGAGCACTCCCGCCCAATGACAGCGGGGGAGACGATTCGCGGGTTGCTCGAGTTGACACGACCGGTGAACGTGCTGGCCGCGAGCGTGTTGACGTTCATCGGCGCGTTCGTCGCTGGTGGCGTTGGCTCGTATCCGCTGCAGACGGGCGCGGCAGTCGCCGCGACCGGGCTGGCGGTCGGTGCAGGGAACGCGATCAACGACTACTTCGACCGGGAAATCGACCGGATCAACCAGCCCGGGCGGGCGATCCCCCGCGGCGCGGTGAGTCCGCGCGGCGCGCTCGTGTTCAGTATCGTGCTCTTCGCCGCCGCAGTCGGCCTCGCACTCACCCTTCCCCTGGAAGCACTCGCCATCGCCGGGATCAACCTGGTTGCGTTGGTGGCCTACACGGAGTACTTCAAGGGCTTGCCCGGTCTCGGGAACGCGCTCGTGGCCTACCTCGTCGGGAGTACCTTCCTCTTTGGTGCGGCGGCGGTCGGCGAGATTGGCCCCGCAGTCGTCCTCTTCGCGCTCGCGGCAATCGCGACGCTCACCCGCGAGATTATCAAGGATGTCGAGGACATCGAGGGCGACCGCGAGGAGGGGCTGAACACCCTTCCGATCGCCATCGGCGAGCGTCAGTCGCTGTACATCGCAACTATCTTGCTCGTGATCGGTGTCGCCGCGAGTCCACTGCCGTACGTGCTCGGCTACTTCGAACTCGAGTACCTCCTTGTCGTGCTCCCGGCGAACGCGATCATGATCGTGGCGGTCTACGAGAGTTTCGAGGACCCTACGATTGGGCAAACCCACCTGAAGTACGGCACCTTTCTCGCGGCGCTGGCGTTTATCGTGGGGCGGGCGGCACTCGAAGTCAACGTGCTCTGAGCTGACTGGGGTGCGTGTACCATGTGCCGGCAGGATGGGAACAGCCACAGCCACAGCCACAGCCACAGCCACACAAGGACCGAACGAGGAGGCGAGCACGGCGAATCATACAACTGCCTGGAGTCGGTACAGCAGGGCATGGCATCTCCCGTGGGAATCAGCGAACCGGACGCGCTCCGAGAGATACTCAAGTCCGAGACGATTGCGGTCGTGGGCTGTTCGCGGACGCCGGGGAAGGCGGCCAACGGCGTGCCGGCGTACCTGCTCGAGCAGGGGTACGACGTGATTCCGGTGAATCCGTTCGCGGACGAGATTTTTGGGCGGGAAGCGTTCGAGTCACTCGCAGACGTTGCCGAGCAGTCCGATGTTGACATCGTCTGCGTCTTCCGCCCGAGCGAGGAGGTCGCCGACGTTGTCGAGTCGGTACTCGAGCACGAGGTTGGTGAGGTGATCTGGCTTCAGCAGGGAATCCGCGACGATCAGGCGGCCGAGCGCGCTATGGACGCTGGGTATCGCGTCGTTCAGGACCGGTGTCTCAAGGTCGATCACCGGCGGCTCGCGACCTGAACGAGACCCCAAACGGGCGTCGTGAGCGGAGTGGCAGGTGAAGACGCCAATTGATCAAACACTGAGGGGTACCACCGACAGAGACTTACATACCACCGGACTACACGAGAGACGTACATATGTGTGACCGGTCCGGGAACTGTTCCAACGACGGGGTCTGCCAGCTCGTCTTGCGGAACCGGAAGACGGGCATGGACGTCGTCGAGCACCACTGCAAGGCACATCTCGTCCTCCGGGTGTGGGAGGTCGAGCGCGATGACGAATTCGAGGTCGTCGATGCGACGACGCTTCAGCAGCCCTCGACGGCCGGATAGCGGCTGAGTGCAGCAATCGGCCTTCGGTGGGTGACTGTCGAGGACCTGGATTCACGACGCCTGTCTCTCCCGTGAGAGCAGGTGCTCGTGTTCTGCCCGTGCATCTCGCCCTAGTACACGCGTTCTATTTTGCGGCCGCTTGAGTCTCACAGCAGGATACGCTGCAGTCACACGGTCACAGCCATCGGTATAGCCACGGTCACACGATCACGACTGGATATAGCCACAGTCGTAGTCTCGGCCCCAGCCACAATTCTCCAGTCAGAACTCGAGTACTGCGTCTCGAACCGTTTCACCGGTGACGCT
The DNA here is from genome assembly GCF_000025625.1 of Natrialba magadii ATCC 43099. Taxonomy (NCBI): domain Archaea; kingdom Methanobacteriati; phylum Methanobacteriota; class Halobacteria; order Halobacteriales; family Natrialbaceae; genus Natrialba; species Natrialba magadii. The sequence continues at coordinate 3,312,356 of NC_013922.1, forward strand.
GTGTTCAGGAACTCCACTCCTCGAACGAGCGGTAGATCCCCTTCGAGAGATAGCGTTCACTCGAGTCCGGGAACACAGTAACGACGGTATCGTGAGGCGTCTCGATCTCACCGGACGCGATCTCGCGGGCAACCTGCTTCGCGGCGACGCCGGCGGCACCGGCACTCGAGCCGACGAGGTGTCCTTCCTCGCGTGCGAGGCGCTCGAGTTCGCCATGTGCGTCCTGATCCGGAATCGGGTACACTGCGTCGACGAGTTCGGGGTTGAACAGCTCGTTCGTTTCGACGTTGTGGGTGCCGATGCCCTCGATCTTGTACTCGCCTTCCTCGCGATCCTCATCGAGGAGTTCGCCGTACAGGGAGCCTTCGGGCTCGACTGCGCCAACGTAGGTGTCCGAGTCCTGCTCGAGTGCGTAGCGGGCGATTCCCATCAGCGTGCCCGCGGTGCCACAGCCCGCGACGACGGCACCGACGTTGCCGTCGAGTGCCTCGTAGATTTCTGGGCCGGTGGTGGCGTAGTGGGCCTCCGTATTCAGCGGGTTCGCGAACTGCTGGGGGACGACGGCGTCGTCGAGTTCGTCGGCCAGTTCGTGGGCGCGGTCGATCGCACCACCCATGCCGTCCGCCGTTGGCGTGTTGATAACTTCTGCGCCGAGGGCGTCCATGAGCTGCTGTTTCTCGACGCTGAAGCGCTCGGGGACGACGAAGATGGCGTCGAGGCCGAGTTGCTGGGCGGCCGTCGCAAAGCCGATACCGGTGTTTCCTGCGGTCGGCTCGATGACCGTGCCGCCCGCGGGAACGTCGCCACGTTCGAGCATTCGCTCGAGCATGTAGCGGCCGATCCTGTCTTTGACGCTCGCGCCTGGGTTGAACGACTCGAGTTTGGCGTAGATTCGGACGCCCTGCGGGCCGTCTCGAATCCGTACGAGGGGCGTTTGCCCGATCGTCTCGAGCACCGAGTCCAACGGTCGCTCGTGGGTCGTCATCGTGCTGGCAAATGTTGCCACTGTTGTTAGGTCTTCCCTTTCTTTTTGTATCTGACTGAGTTTGCTCTCACTCGGTCACTGTCTCACCCGAACCCACAACGGACTGAGTCAGTTTCTGCTGTGTCAGCTACAGAAGCGACGTACGCGGTTGAGCGGTCGAAACGTGTGACCGCCCGGAGCTATTCAGCGGGCTGTTCGCCAGCGTCAGTACTTGCACTCTCTCCGCTTTCTGAACCGTCGCCATCCGTCTCGTCGTCTGCCTCTGCCGCGGCGAGATCGTCGGCGTCGTCGATGGCGGCATCGGCGAGGATCTGTTCCCCGTCGATGTCGTGCTCATCGGCGATCGCGAGCAGCAACTGGCGCTGTTCTGCGAGCTGGTGATCCATGCGCTTGACGGTATCGTGCGTGTCGTCGACCTCCCCTTCGAGGTTCGTGATTCGCTGCTGAAGCTGCTGTACCTGCTTGTACATCGCTTCGGCGCGGTCGGAGAGGCCCTGAATCTTCTTTGCGGTGCTGCCAAGTCCCATGTGTCAGCAATATAGCGGCTGGCTAATGGGCTTTTTCCTCCAACTGGGTCGCGAAATCAGCTGCCGGGCAACTAACCGATGGCGTCCAGATCAGCGCGCCCTCGTGCGGTTGTCGAGGCGAAAGGTCCTTAAGTAGCCGGCCAGTATGATACGATGGATAGGTCGGGCAGTTTGGCCCTGCTCCCAACCCGCGCTATGGTCATTAGCGGGGACCGAATACCGTGGGCGTCCGGTCAGACCGGCCGGGGCCCCGGGAGCCAACGTGGAAGCCTCGTCCGTCGGGGACAGCGGTCCACGGTGGCCGTCCGCAGGGACGTCCCATCGTGGTTAGCCGGCGACAGCCCATCAGGCGCGGAAGCGAGCAGTGGACCGCCGGACACCTGTCGCTCGACGGGTCGCGGGGTGGAGAAGGCAACCGGGATTCCCCCGGCCGGAACGCCGGGCAATCGCGGCCTCCACATTCATACTTCATACTGCAACCTACTCGTTCAGCGTCAGCCACGGCCGCAGCGCTGGCCGACGCGCATCCAGCATCGCAGTTCCAGCCGCGACCATAACACGATTGGCCATCGGCCACCAGCCACCACGTATGATCAGCCTCGCGCTTTCGATCCGGCAGGACGACTGCCCACTGAGCGCGGCCAGCGACGCCCACGACGTCGCGTTCGTCACTCCACACTGGCACTACGACCACGACCGCTCCCAACTCGAGTTGCGCATCCTCGCAGACGCCGCCGACCGGACCGCACTCGAGTGCGGACTGGACGTGATCCGCGCGCACCCCGAGACGGACGCCTTCAATTTGCTCGCAAAGCAGGGCGGAACCGCGCGCGTCCACCTGACGATGGGGACGACCGTGACGATGGGCACCGTTGTCGCGAACGGGGGCTATCTCACTGCCCCCTTCGAGAACGTCGACGGCCGCGAGCGCTGGCAGCTTGGCTTCGACGATGAGCGCGCTGCCGAGCACACGCTGGCCGTCCTCAGCGAGCACGACGACGAGTTCGAGGTCCACGAGCGTCAGCGCCTCGACCCCGAGACGGTACTCGCGGACGTGCGCGCCGACGCGATCGGTACCACCGTCCTCGAGGGCGCGCGACGACTCACGAACACCGAGCGCGAGACTATTCGCCGGGCCGTCGCTGGCGGCTACTATTCGGTCCCGCGGACGGCGACGCTCGGTGACCTCGCGGCCGATCTCGGCGTTTCGGACGCCGCCGTCTCGAAGACGCTCCGGCGCGCCGAACAGAAGTTATTGGCGCCGATGGTGGGGGTACTCGAGTCCAGCCCGGAATCCCGAAGTGGTCGACTCGGCTGGCCAGAGAGTGACTGCGAGCAGACGTGAGCCGCCAGGGTGTGGCTGTTACTGGTCTGTAGGCGCTGGTCCTATTACTGTCCCTGTTCCCACCTCTGAGAAAGGCGAGCCCACAGCCAGGGGTTAACATCCTAACGATAGCACCCATTCCCGGACAGTCCCTACTCCGAATGTGTACTGGAAAGCTGTTTCACTGCCGTCGCTCTCGCCGTATCTCTTCGCACTGGCTCCACTCGCTGCAGCCGGGCTCTGGGGCGGTCTCTACGGTGTGAGTAAATGGGGTTTCGATGCCGTTCCGCCGCTGACACTCGCGTTTCTGCGGGTCGCCGTCGGCGCGGTTGCACTACTCACCGTCGTCAATCTGGTCTACCCACGCCGGCGCTTTTCCCGCCGAGACCTGCTCAGTTTCACGTTTCTGGGGGCTGTCGTCGCCGCCTCGCTTGCGACACAGTTCGTCGGCACTGCGCTGACGACTGCCAGCCAGGGCTCGCTCATCACCGTTCTGACGCCGATTTTCACGATCCTGCTCGGTGTCTCCCTGCTCGGCGAGGACCTCTCGCCGCGGCTCGTCGCCGGGATCACCATCGCGACCGCTGGCACCGTCATCGTCCTCTCCGGGCAGTACCACCTCGCCGAACTTGCGGGCGTCGCGACGACCGGCATCCTCATGCTCCTGCTCGCGAGCGCGACCTGGGCGCTGTACACCGTCCTCGGCAAACCGCTGATCGAGCGCTACTCCGCACTCGAGACGGCGACGTACTCCTGTGTCGCTGCGGTGCCCATGCTCGCGGTCCTCGTGCCGGTCGAACTCGCCCGCACGGAGGCCTCACTGTCGTCCATCCCGGTAACGCCGGAACTAATCGTCGCGGTGCTCTACCTCGGCCTCCTCGGCACTGCGGCCGCGTGGTATCTCTGGTACAAGGGACTCGAGTACGTCGACGCGAGCGTCATCTCGGCGTTCTTCTTCCTCCAGCCGGTCGTCGGTGCGATTTTCGGGGCGGCAGTGCTTGGGGAGTCGCTCGGCTCGCGGTTCGTGCTGGGCGGTGCCGTGATGGCGGTTGGCGTCTATCTGGTGTCGACGGAGTCGAACCCCTGAGCAGCCGTCCGGACTACGAACTGCGAACAGCCCGCTCGAAAAGCATCGCTTCGTACTGGGTCGCTGCGTCTCGTTATCGGTGCAATACGGCCGTGTGACCGCGCGTATCGATCAACTGTGCGTTGACGCGGTCTGCGAGGTCCGCTGCTTTTTCCTCGGTCGAACTACCGGCGCGGGCCGCGCGGAGGAACTTCACCTTCACGAGGTCTCGGTCCGCGAGCTGGTCGTTGAGTTCGTCGACGACGGCGTCGACGCCGCTTTTGCCGACCCAGACGGTGACGTCGACGTCGTGGGCCCGCTGTTTGAGTTTCTGCTGGTCCATATCGACACGTATCGGGTCCAGGCGGTTAATCCTCTCGAAGATGCGGGACTGTCATGTGCGCCGCCGCTGTGTGCGTGCTGGTCACGTCACAATCGTCCGCGTCAGCGACTGTTGGCTGCCGACTCCGTCTCGGTACCCGACTCGTCAGCGTCTTTCTGGTCACCGTCGTCTTCCCGGTCACCATACGGATATCGAGCGTGAGCGCCACAGTCACAGGAGATCACCACGTGGCCGTTCTGCAGCCTGACCCGTGCGTTCTTGCCCGGGCGAAGATAGGTATCACAGGCATCACAGGTGAACCGTCGAAACTCGCGTGGCAGGGTCAGGCGGTTGCGCTCTGCGATACGACGGGCGAGTCGAACGTAATATCGCGCGCGGTCGTCCTCGCCGTCGGCTGCCGCCGCTCGAGCGAGATCGTGAAGGCGGTCGATCCGTTCCTCGGCGACGGTCATGACCACGGGTTGTACTGGTCTGCCTATTGATGTTGTGTTCTCCGCCGTCGGTTCCACACTGTCTACTGGCGCGATTCAGCACCCCACGTCGTCAATTTCACGTCAGGAACGGTTTACACACAGCATAGCGGGTCGCCTGTTTCTCTGTTGGCCCGGATTCACTCGAGTACACCACCGTTCACCAGCACCGTATTTCGAAGCGTTTTATACGTGGGGTGTCGACGGACTGAAGTGTACGACTAAACGTATCGTCTCGACCTGTGACTCGCCCGCGAGACGCCCCCTCCATCGACTGCCGAATGAAACCCAGTACCCGTGCTACACTCCCCCTCCACCCCGCTGACGGCTGTCGCTCCTGCGCATAAATCACCAGAACGAATAGCGAATGCTACGCATCCCCATCACGCAGTTACCCTCACTATAACGATACGGAGTTGGATCGAAGCGAAACTGAGCCCGACGTACACACGACTACCATCTACACTACCGGACCGTTCCGATCCCTCCCAGACTACTCAGAATGACGACGATTCCCAGCACGACCGCCGAAGCGAGGACGGCAGCGAGAGAGACGACGAGTGGCCCACGTACGACCGCTTCTATGCAGACGACCGCAGCCACGACCAACGGAGGTGTCCACCATGAACTCGATGTCCGGAGACGCTGACACCGGCTACAGCCGTCGCTCGCTCCTCGCTGCCGGCGCGACTGGCCTCTCGATTGCTGCCAGCGGTTGTATCGACCGTGTCCAGAGCGTCGTCGACCCTGATGCCTCCGAACAGCTCTCACTGTCTATCCTCTCGCTCCCCGCTGCCGACGGTGACAGAGAGACCGCCGAAATCGCACGTCATCTGGAGTCCAACCTCGAAGCGGTCGGCATCAATGCGACGATCAGCACTCGCTCCGAGTCCGAGTTCCTGGAGGCGATTCTGATCGACCACGACTTCGACCTCTACGTGGGCCGCCACCCGGCTGACTTCGACCCGGACTTTCTGTACGAGACGCTGCACTCCACCTACGAGTACGACCGAGGCTGGCAGAACCCGTTTGGCTTCACCGACCCGCTGTCGATCGATCCGTTGCTCGAGCGCCAGCGCAACGAAACTAGCGCCAATCGCGAGCGGACTGTCACGGCGCTCCTCGAGGCAATTGCACAGGTGAAACCGTTCGAACCGATCTGCGTGTCGAACGAGTACCGCGCCGTCCGAACTGATCGGTTCGACGGCTGGGACGAGACCCACCTCGGAACCGGACGGGGCTACCTCGGACTCGAACCTGACGCTGCGTCCGACGCCGAACAACTTCGTGCGCTCGTCACGGACCAGCGGCTGACCCAGACCTTCAACCCGCTCTCCCCGACGACGCGCGAGCAGGGGGTCATCGTCGACCTGCTGTACGACTCGCTTGCCGTTCCAACGTGGTCCGTTCCCGACGAGGCTGAGGCAACGGACGAGGAGACGCGAGCGGGTGCAGAAGTGATCGACGCGGCAAACGTCTCGATCGAACCCTGGCTCGCGACCGACTGGGAGTGGGACGGTGAGGACCGAACCATGACCGTCGATATTCGCGAGGACTGTCTGTTCCACGATCACAGCGAGGACGGCGACGACACTGACGCAGACACCGGCGATAGCAACGGTAACGATAGCGCCATCCCCCTCACCGCCGAGGACGTCAGGTTCACCTATCGATTCCTCGCAGACACGACGTACGGACGCACCTCGAGTGCTTCCCCCGCACCACGCTATAAGGGCCATGCAAGCGCAGTCGACTCGGTCACCGTCGAAGACGACTACCGAGTCACAATTTCGTTCTCGACGGATCGGGCCGTCGCCGAGCGTGCGTTGACGGTCCCGATCCTCCCATCCGGCTCTGACTCACCCTGGATCACCCATCTCGAGAACAGCGTCGAGTCCACAGACGACGACTGGTCGCCGACGCAGGGTGACTGGAGCATCGTGACGACCGGTCACGCGCCACCGACAGGTAGCGGTCCCTACAAGTATGACTCCCACGACGCGGGAGAGTCCGTCACGCTCACGCGCTTTGAGGATCACTTTACGCTCCGGGACGACGATCACGACCTGCCAGCGCCTACCGCCGACGAACTTCACTTCGAGGTCGACCCGGGAACGAGTTCGTCGATCGAACGGGTCGCAAGCGGCGACGCCGATATCACGACATCGGTACTCGATACCTACGCACTCGAGTCGACGGTCGACGACGACGCTGTGTCGTTCGTCGAGTCGCCGTCGTGGTCGTTCTATCACGTCGGCTTCAACACGCGCAACACGCCGTGTGGCAGCCCCAACTTCCGTCGTGCGGTCTCGCAACTGATCGACAAGCAGTGGATCGTCGACGAGGTGTTCGCTGCCGAGGACAGTGCACGGCCCGTCGCGACACCGGTTGCCGAAGAGTGGACGCCCGACTCGCTCGCCTGGGACGATGGCGAGTTGGTGACGACGTTCGTCGGCGAGGACGGGGAACTCGACGTCGACGCCGCGCGAGAACTGTTTGCATCACACTTCGAGTACGACGACGGAGCGCTGGTCCGGTAGCACGACACGCCATGCTCACACAAGTACTCACACGAGTCGCGCTCGTCGTTGCGCTCGCACTCGTGTTTTCGCTTGCGGTCTTCATCGGCCGTGACCGACTCGCCTCGCTTCGCACCGAGTGGCGACCGCGGCTCCGCCAGAGCGCTCCCGCGTTTGCGCTCTTGCTCGTGATCCTCGGCCTCAACCGGATCATGCGCCAGGACGGATACGACATCTCCCAGGCGTACGGCGTCCACATGACCGAGGTGTTCTACTCGCTCGAGGGTGATTTCGTTCTGCTCTTTCGATCGATCGCGACACCGGAAGTGACGACGTTCTTCTCGGTCTCGTACGTCTACGTCTACGCGTTCGTGCTGGTCTTCCCGGTCGTCGCCTACTTCGCGCTCTCGAACACCGTCGTCCTCCGCCAGCTGTTGACGGCGTACTCGCTCAACTACGTGATCGGACTCACGTTCTACCTGCTCGTGATCGCCTACGGGCCGCGAAACGTCATGATCGAGGGAATGGACGCGACGCACCTCTACTACGCGAATCCGGAGTATATCCACCTTACGACAGAGGTCAACCAGAACCGAAACGTCTTCCCATCGCTGCACACCTCGCTGTCGGCTACGGTCGCCATCTTCGCCTACATGACCCGCGACCAGTATCGAGCGTGGTTCCCCGTCGCAGTCGGCCTCGCAACGAGCGTCATCATCTCGACGATGTACCTCGGCATCCACTGGGCAATCGACGTGGTCGCCGGCCTCGTCCTCGCCGCCGTCTGTGTCGTCCTCGCGACGCAACTCGTCGGCCGTTGGTCGCTGTCGGCCCTTCTCAAGCGTGTACAAGCCGCTGGTCAGAGCACGGCTGCGTCTGGGCCAAATCGAGAGCAGGGAGACGATGGCGCGTAAGGAGACCCAGAAGTCGACAATTCACCCCCCGAGTGACGATGTTACAGCGCAATACTGTTATATCGCCACGAGCGAACTGTGGCAACGGACCTAATGAGCGACCCCGCCCCGTCAACGAGCCCCGACAACCACACACGCGACAGCGACGACGCCGCTCGCGGCGGTCCCAGTCGCCGGTCGATGCTCGCCGCGACAGCCGGTCTCACCGTCTCGATGAGCGGCTGTATCCGCGAAGTACGAAGCATCGTCAACCGCGACGAGGTTGCCCCACTCTCACTGACGATTTCGACGGTTCCCGCCGACGGCGACCGAGAGAGTATCCAGCTCGCCCGCGCCGTCGGCTCGGCACTCGAGTCCGTTGGCGCCGACATCGCGATCGATATGCTGTCTCAAGAGGAGTTTCAGCGTGCGATCCTCGTCAATCATGACTTCGATCTCTACGTCGGTCCCCATCCCGGGGACACGACGCCTGACTTCCTTTATGAACTCCTGCACTCGCGATTCGCGGAGGAAGCCGGCTGGCAGAATCCCTTCGGACTGACGAATCTCGCTATCGACGACCGGCTGGACGAGCAGCGTGTCGCCACAGGCGTAGCCGCAGACGCAGACGGGAACGGGAACGGGAACGGGAACGGAGACGAAGGCGAAAATGGAGACGAAAACGAGACCAGCGACCGCGAGGACGCGATCACGGCAACACTCGAGACGGTTGCGCGCGAGCAGCCGTTCGTCCCGATTTGTCGGCCGACGGAGATCAGACTCGCGCGCTCGGATCGATTCCAGGGCTGGGGAGAGGGGCATCCAGCGACTCGATTTGGCTATCTTGGTCTCGAGCCACAGTCTGATGGGGCGTCTGCGGAGCTTCGGGCAGTACACACGGACGCACGGCCGTCACAGAATCTGAATCCGCTGTCGGCGGAGTATCGGGAGCGTGGTCTCTCGACCGAGTTGCTGTACGACTCGCTTGCAGTGGCGCAGTGGCGTGGTGCTGGCGACCGTGAGTCGGAGACCGACACCGCAACCGATGTCAGTCCCTGGCTCGCGAGTGACTGGGAGTGGAGCGACGACGACACCCTCCTCGTCACCCTCCGGGAGGACTGTGAATTCCACGACGGCACGCGACTCACTGCCGAGGACGTCGCCTTTACCTACGAGTTCCTCGCGGACACGACCCGCGGCAGTCGGCGCTTTGCCGCACCAGCCCCCCACTACCGCGGCCGCGTCGCCGCCGTCGACGACGTGACCGACCTGAGCGAGACCGAACTCGAGTTCACCGTCGCAGCGAGCCAGCCGGTCGCCGAGCGCGCACTGGAGGTGCCGATCCTCCCGAAACACATCTGGGACGAGCGCACGGACCAGGCGAGCCTCCGCGGCGTCACGGTTTCGGAGGGGACGACCGAAGCGCTCGTCACCGACAACGTGCCCGCAATCGGCAGCGGCCCCTATCAGTTCGACGAGCGGACCGACCGTGATCACCTTACGCTCGCACGCTTTGACGCACACTTTACGCGCCGCGACGGCGTCGATCTGCCGGAACCGACAAGCGAGCACCTGCGCATCCAGATCGACCCGCGGAGCACGTCCGCGATCGAACTCGTCGAAAGCGACAGTGCCGACGTGACGTCTTCGCCACTCGAGTCCTACGTCGTCGATGACGTGTTCGAAGACGACGAGGCAATTTCGGAAACGACGGTACTCGAGTCACCATCCTGGTCGTTCTACCATATCGGGTTCAACACGCGTCGAGCGCCGCTTTCCAATCCGCGGTTTCGCAGGGTCGTTGCCCGACTCCTCGACAAGGAACAGTTGGTCGAGGAGGTGTTCCACGGCCATGCACAGCCGATCGCAACGCCGGTGGTCGAGGAGTGGGTTCCCGACTCGCTCGCCTGGAACGGCAGCGATCCGGAGACGCCGTTTTTCGGGACTGACGGGGAGCTCGATGTCGCGGCTGCGAGGGATGCGTTCGAAGATGCGGGACTGCGCTACGACGATGACGGAAGACTCCGGGTGAGACACTGATGCTGACGCAAGTACTCCTCCAGCTGACCGTCGTCGTCACGCTCCTGGTACTCGTCTCGATCGGTCTCTTCGTCGGTCGCTACCGGCTTCGGGACACCCGAACCGAGTGGCGAGCCCGTGTTCGAGCGGCGGCTCCCGTCACGGCGTTACTCGCCGCAGTCTTGCTCTTCAACAGCGTCGCCAGACAGTACGGTCCAGATGTCTCCTGGATGATTCACTGGAATCTCACGTGGCCGATCTACGACGTGGAAGGCGAGTTCATCCTCTGGCTGCAGTCGTTCGAAGCGCCGGCGATTACGGCGTACTTCTCGTTCATCTACATCTACGGCTACGTCTTTCTGCTGGTCTTCCCGGTCATCGCCTACTTCGCGCTCTCGAATACGCGTCCGCTGCGCGAACTCCTGACGGCGTACACGCTGAACTACGTGCTGGGGCTTGGAATCTACGTCTTCATCGTCGCCTACGGGCCGCGAAACATGATGCCGGAACTGGTGGACGCGCTGCTGTACGATACGTATCCACAGTACCAGCACCTCACACGACAGGTCAACCGGAACACGAACGTCTTCCCATCGCTGCACACCTCGCTCGCGGCAACCGTGACGTTCCTCGCCTTCCGGACCCGGGCGATCTATCCGAAGTGGTTCCTCCTCGCGACGGGTCTTGGCGTCTCGGTCGCGATTTCGACGATGTATCTCGGGATCCACTGGGTGATCGACGTGGTGGCTGGAATCGTCCTCGCCTACATCTGTGTCGCGCTCGCCGGTGTCCTCGTCGGTCGCTGGTCGCTCACAGACTGGATCGCAACGCTTCAGGGTTCGAGCACGGGTGCCGATGGTCGGTCTCGACCAGACACAGGCGTAGCTTCGAGTTCGGACGCGGGTGCGGTCAGCGCGGATTCGAGCCCCAGCGAAGAAGCGTCCGAACCAGCCCGTTCCGAATCGGGATCGGGAACGAGGTCGGATCCTGACGCTGAACCGGACTCAGATCCAGACCCAGACACAGAGCCAGATCCAGACTCAGATCCGGACCCATCCGGACCTCGCGCCTGAACACTGTTCCCGCTCGTTTGCTATGCTGTACAACTCGAGTACGGTGTCTGTATTGGCGGTGCTGTCAGCGTCAGCGTCACCGCCACAGCGTTGTCACTGTTCTATCTCGGTTGGTGACGGGTACGAACGTGAATGTGGTGTAGGGTATGATGCGCACCGAGCGCTACACAGAGCCCACAGCCGTGGCGTTACTCGTCTTCGAGCGCGTCAGCGATCCGCTTGAGCGCGCGCGTCTGGTCGCGCATCTCGTCGCGCAGTTGTCGAACTTCGCGGACGAGTTCCTCGTTGCCGACTTCTTCGCTGCCGCCTGGGCCACCGCCCATGCCGCCCGGGCCGCCTGGGCCGCCGCCCATCATGCCGCCCATCATCTGTGCGAACGGGTTACCGCCGCCGCCCATGCCGCCTGGGCCGCCGCCGCCAAACGGACTCTCTGGGGGCTCGCCCTCGCCTTCACCTTCTTCGGCGCGCTTCTCGCGGATTTCTTCGACGCGCTCTCGGAAGGATTTCTCTTCGCCGTCGTCGCCGTCGGTGCCGTCGCCGGCGTCGCTACCGTTGTCAGGTTCGGTTTCGTCCGTCATACCCTCGGATTCTTGACCGCCGCGGAAAAGGATTGCCATGTTTTCGGGGTTGCTGACGTGTTGTGCCTCGGGCCACAGCCGAGACGGCCGATGCCGAACGCAACCTGAGACCACGCTGAAGCCCAACGACTATCTCGATCCGACGCCAGAACGACCGTATGACCGGTCAGATTCACGCGATCCATATCGCTCCCGAACAGGGTGCACCGCCAGAACGGGTCGAACGCGTCGAGGCCGTCGCCGGCCGTGGACTCGAGGGCGACCGCTACTACACCGCCGAGGGAACGTTCGAGGACCGCGAGGGCAGCGACCTCACACTCATCGAACGCGAGACGCTCGCCGCCGTCGAACGCGACTACGATATCGATCTCGAACCCGGCGTCCATCGGCGCAACGTCACGACGACCGATATTGCGCTGAACCACCTCGTCGGCAGTCGCTTTCGCGTCGGTGACGCCGTCTGTGAGGGGATCGAACTCTGCGAGCCGTGTTCGTACCTCGAGCGCCACCTCGAACGCGAGGGGGTCCGCGACGCGCTGGTCCACCGCGGCGGCCTGCGCGCACGGATACTCGAGGGCGCGACACTCGAGATGGGTGATCGTGTCGCCGTTGTTGTCGATACTGATACTGATACTGATACTGATACTGATACCGAGACCGATACTGATACTGATACCGAGACCAGCGAGGCCAGTCAAGACAGCGAGACAGACACTGACAACGACACGAACCGAACACAGACGGCACGCTCGCACTGCTGAACCGGCACCGTTTTCGCCGCTCGCCCCTGACGCTGACATAACGGCGACAGCACACATGAACGAGCGAGGAACGCAATCACTGATGGATCAAGAAACGCTCGACCGGCGCGTCCAGGCCGGTGAAACACCACAGTGGGTCGCCGACCACTGGGAGTCCTTTCGGGAGGGGCTGCTCGGCGAGCGAAACAACTCGCCGTTCCCCTGCTTCTTCGGGGCGGAATCGGTCGCCGCCGGCGAACCGATCTACACCGCCGTCCCGTCGATGAGCGACGCCGATGCCCTGTTGACCCTGCGCGACCGGATACTCGAGTACCTCGACGTCTACCAGGACCACGCGGGACGCGCGTCGCTTGTCACGTTCTTCAAGCCGCCCGAGGAACCACTTTCGGAGCGCGAGTATCACGACGCGCTCTGGCACATCCTCCAGACGCTGCACCTGCACGACCCGGAGCCCTGGCCCGAGGACATCCCGACGGATCCCGACGACAAGCACTGGGAGTTCTGTCTGGGCGGCGAGCCGATGTTCCCGACCTGTCGTGCGCCGTTCTACGACACGCGGAAGAGTCGCTACTGTCCGATCGGTCTCGAGATTACCTTCCAGCCGCGGGCACTGTTCGAGGACCTGAACGTCACCGCAGAGTACGAGGCCGGCCAGCGCGCCCGCGACGTAATTCAGGACCGACTCGAAGAGTACGACGGCGTCTGTCCGCACGCTGATCTCGGCGACTGGGGCGTCGACGGTGACCGGGAGTGGCCCCAGTACATGCTCTCCTCGGACGAGGAACAAGCGCCCGCCGAGTGTCCAATCACCGTCACGCGAGAGCATCCGAAGCCGGCAGCGAGGCTGTCGTGACCGACGCAGCCACTCCGTCGCCGACCGACGCAGACCTGGCCGACGCCGCGCTCGTCCTCGTCGACTTCCAGACGGGCTTCGACGATCCCGCCTGGGGAACGCGAAACAACCCCAACGCCGAGGAGCGAGCCGCCGAGTTGCTCGCACACTGGCGCGAGACGGAGCGCCCCGTCGTCCACGTCCGCCACGCGTCGACGGAGACAGAATCACCGCTTCGGCGCGACCAGCCTGGATTCGCGTTCAAACCTGCTTTCGAACCGCGTGACGACGAGCAGACGTTCGCCAAGTCCGTCAACGGCGCGTTCGTCGACACCGCACTCGAGTCCTGGCTGCGCGAGCGCGACATCGAGTCGCTCGTGGTCGCCGGACTGACGACGGATCACTGTGTCTCGACGACGACGCGGATGGCCGAGAATCGCGGCTTCGATGTCCACCTGGTCGCCGACGCGACTGCGACGTTCGACCGGACGTTCGACGGCGAGGAGTTCGATGCGGAGACGATGCACCGAACGGCGCTGGCGCAGCTAGACGGTGAGTTCGCGACGGTCGTACGGGCGGCGTCGCTGGTCGACAGCTCACAGTAGTTGGTAATACGGTTTTTTTATTCAGCGTGTGGCCTGAAACTCGCGGTAGGTACAGTAACTGGACTTACCGATTACCTCGGTCGGAGTCAACTTCCCTATCGTCGCTATCCAGCGTGAAATTTTTCAACACGGGGTCAACGTGGTCGGGGCCGAAAAACGACCGCAGTGCCAATGTCGTCCCAAGGTACGACGCAAGGAGAAGGATACCAAAGCCGATAACGAAGCTAATAGCCAGTTCGGAGACCATGCGCATAATCAACCAACTGTTGGAATAAATAACATACGGTGTTCAGTACGCACACGTAGTTACCGATTTGTCTGTTTTCAGTTTCAGGTGTGAAACTGAATAAAGAAATCGTGCTACTATCTACTGCTAAGAACTGGCTCCCGAGAACGGAGAACAGCACCCCTGTCAGCCGAACGAGCCAAGCGACGACTGCAACTCCCGTTCGGTCTCGCCGTCCTCGAGTTCGTAGCCGACCAGATCACGCATGTCGACCGCGTAGGTCGTCCCACCCTTCTCGACCACGAGAATTCGTCCCTTCACACCGCGAACCGTCCCCGACGCGATGGTCTCGCGAACCGGTCGGGACTCGAGTACGGGTTCGAATTCGTAGTCGAACGCGAAGCGCTCGATGACCTCGAACTCCGCGAGCACGTCGTCCCAGGCGTCCTCGTCGACGCTGCTCGCGAGCGCGGCGACCTTCGGGCCGGTACGGACGCGGTCGACGAGCCACGTTGCGATTTCGGCCTCGATTTCGCGGGCAATTTTCCCGTTCGAGACGGTGTGGACGTGCGCCGCCCGGTCGGCACCCTGCTCGCAGAGGCGCGTTTCGAGCCGCCAGCTTCGGGTGACGCCGACTTTGAACGTGTCAGGGGCGAAGGCGGCGATGTAGACGGCGTGTTCCTCGTAGCAGTCCATCTCGTCCTTCAGACAGGTGCCCGTACAGCGCGCACAGACCCAGGTGCTCGTGTGGAACTCACAGTACGGTGCCGACGAGCGGTCGCAGGCGATGTGGCCGGCCTCGCCGATGGTGCCGGCGCAGTGGCGCTCACCGAGCGAGTACGCGAGTTCGTCGCCGGACTCGAGTGGCCGGTGCTCGATGTCGTCGCCGTCAGCGTCGCCGTCTGCGAGGAGGAGAGCCGAACCGCGCCCGCTCGGCTCGTAGCCGACCACTTGCACGCGCGTTCGTTGGTGGTGGGGGCAAATATACTCCTCGTTGTCGCCACAGGCGAGGCTCGACTCGAGTGGCGCGTGTACTCGAGTCGAGTTCACCGCTGACCCGCGTTCGTCTTACCGACTATCTGGACGAACAATTATGGGCCGTGGGGGAGATGCGGACGTATGGCACTCGAGGGACGACTCGACGCGACAGTATCGTCGGACGCGGCGGGGTCGGATACCGTCGCGCTCGCGTTTACGGTGCGAAACGAGGGATCAGAGACGGAAACGCTGCGGTTTTCGGATGCCTGCAAGGCGGAGTTCGTCGTTCAGGAGGAGGGTCGAGAGGTCTGGCGCTACACGGACGGGCGGATGTTCGCCCAGATGCTGAGCGCCGAGGAACTCGATCCGGATGAGGAGACGACCTACGAGGCGGCGTGGGAGGAGCCACAGTCGGGCGAGTTCACGGTTGTTGCGGAGTTACAGGCGCGGGAGACGACGTGCGAGGCGCGGACAGAGTTGACGGTTTGAGGGGCGCTGTGCGTTGTGGTACGGGAACTGAGACAGTGGTTGCAGTGTCACGGCCCGCCGTCGAGACGTAGCGTGCGACCAGTAGTGAGCGAAGCAAGTGGATAAGCGAACCGCCAACCCAAAGACTGGTTTTCGATACCAGACATCTTCTTTCCACTTTCCGATTTCGAGTTCCCGGTTCGGCAGAAACAACGAAGTGAATAAACCATCCCCCTCCTAACGAGTAGGTATGCAAGCGCTGGTCATCGCGGCGCACGGATCGCACCTGAATCCGGATGCCTCGACCCCGACGTACGCCCACGCGGACACGATCCGCGAAACGGGCGCGTTCGACGAGGTCCGCGAGGCGTTCTGGAAGGAGGAACCGCACTTTCGCGAGGTGATCCGCACACTCGAGTCCGACGAGGTGTTCGTCGTCCCGCTGTTCATTAGCGAGGGCTACTTCACCGAGCAGGTCATCCCGCGCGAACTCCGTCTCGACGACTGGGGCCCCGATAAGTGGGACTCCGATGGCACCAGTGCCTCCCAGGTCACCCTTGAGGCGACGGACGTCGGCAAGACGATTCACTACTGCGGACCGGTCGGCACGCACGACGCAATGACGGACGTGATCGTCCAGCGCGCCGAAAGCGTCACCGAGGATCCCGACGTGGGCGAGGGAGTCGGCCTGGCGGTCGTCGGCCACGGCACCGAGCGCAACGAGAATTCGGCGAAGGCCATCGAGTACCACACCGAGCGAATCCGCGAGATGGGCCGCTTCGACGAGTCCAAGGCGGTGTTCATGGACGAAGAGCCGGAAGTCGACGACGTGACGGACTTCTTCGAGAGCGAGGACATCGTCGTCGTCCCCCTCTTTATCGCCGACGGCTACCACACACAGGAAGACATTCCCGAGGATATGGGCCTCACCGAGGATTACCGCCTTGGCTGGGACGTCCCCGCTGAAGTCGACGGTCACCGCATCTGGTACGCCGGCGCAGTCGGCACCGAAGGCCTGATGGCCGACGTCCTCCTCGAGCGTGCCGCCGACGCAGGTGCGGAACTCGGCGATGCGATCAACCGCGTTCGTCAGATCACGAGCACAGCCAGCGGCGCTGACAGTGACGCTGAACGACACAGCCAGGCGGGTGACTGACGATGGGGATCGGTGACGATGACGAGTCGACAAGCGCCACACAGCGGCTGTTGGCGACGCTCACGGCTGCCGACGAGAGCGAGGCAGACACAGACCAGGACCACACCATCGCCTTCGACGGCCTCCAGATCACACGAGACGCAGACGACGAGTTCACACTCACGATCGACGCCGCTGACATCGCCCAATCCGGTCTGGATGCGGACGCACTCGAGTCCGTGCTCGCTGGCGACGAACTCGAGGGTGTCGCGGCGTACGTGACGAACTGGCACTACTGGCAGGAGACGGTCGGCGGCGAGGGAACTGCCCGGCGAGCGTTCCTGCGGTGGTGTGAGCACGCGTCGCGTTCGGTTTCGGGGAGTACTTCAGCTGGTGGTGATGCTAATGGTGATGCTGATGCTGATACTGGAGCCGGTGGTGATGCTGATACTGGAGCCGGTGGTGATGCTAATGGTGATGCTGGTGACGGCGACGGGGCCAAAGCGGGAGACAAGCAAGAGCAGAACCAGGCACTCACCGTCCCGGATCGCTACGCCGCCCTGCAGGGCGGCATCGACCGCGAGTGGGGCCAGCTCTGTATCACCGCCCGCTTCGCGGACGTCGACCATCCCGACGGCGAGCGCGTCTATGACCTCTGGCACGTTGAGGACGCTGGAGCGGACGTTACCGAACTCACAGTGTACGACGACCCGCGCGCGGCACGCGAAATAGCCACCTACGACGAGGGCGGTCGGTACCGTCCGCTAAAGACCGCGCCGACGCTCGAGACGGGCTGGGCCTTTACGGGTCTCTCGGGCGACGAACTCGTCGACGCCGTCGGCTTTTTCTACCCAGCGACGATCGCCAACTGGCATCGCGAGCGCGAGGGCAACCTGGACGTCGACCACTGGACCGAGACCGCAGACCGCCAGAGCGGCATCTACGAGGTCGTCTCCGAACTCCCTCGCGAAGCCGTCGACTGGATGGCTGAAGCCTGCTGTGTCGACTCGCAGTGTCTCCGCCGACGAGAGTGGGAGTACGAAGACGGCGACGAACTCGACGCCGACGGCGGTGCCGGCCCGTTCCCCTGCCGGGAGCCGTGCTCGCTCGTCGTCGCTGCTGCGCGCAAGTGGGCCATCGCTGAATCGGAAGCCGAGCGGACGTACGAACTGGAGCTCACGCCAACCGAGCGCAACCAACTCGAGGAGCTAATCGACGCGGTTGCAGACGGCAAAACGGACGAGATCCGCGAGGCGGATGTCAACGACGGCGCGAACCGCTATCGCGCACGGTACCTGCGAGCGAAGCGGTTCTCTGACGAGGGTGGACTTGCGATGCGAGAGCAGTCACAGGCAGGGTCGGAATAAGGAGACAGAACGAGACTGGGACAGCCGCTTTCACCAGTACAACAATCCCAGTGCAACGACGACACCGACGAGCACGATTCCGGTGCCGATAGTCGCGATGGGACCGCCGACTGCAGACGTAACCGCCACGGCGAGCGCGAGCGCGAAGAGTCCGAGCCCGACGACGGCGAGCGTTCCCGAATCGAGTCCGAGCGTCCGTGTCAGTTGGTCGGTGAGCGACAGTTCGTCGTCGTCTTCGGAGCGCGCCGGCGCAGCGAGCGACTCGTCGACGTCGACGCCCGCCGGCGGCGGTGTCACCGTCACCGTGATCGAAACCGATTCGGATCCGTAGCCGGTGAGCAACTCGAGTTCGCCCCGAATTGGCTGGTTGAGTCCGTCGGCGGTGACGTCGATGGGGACCGGTGTTACGGCGTTGGGTTCGATGTAATAGTTAGGGGTCCGAAGCGAGGCAACGCGTGCGAGGGTATCGCCGAGTCGGCAGTGAACGTGTGCCGGCGAGTCCTGCCCGTGGAGTTCGATGACGAACGAGGAGTCCGTTTCAATCGCGTTGCGTTCGGGTGAGAGTGCGTCTTCTCGTTTGCGGTCTACGTGGACGGGGAGGGCTGTGGTCGTGGTCGTGGTCGTGGTGTTGGTGTTGGTGCTGGCGCTCGCACTCGCACTCGCACTCGAGGTAACTGTCGAACCGGCAGCCGTGGCACCCGTCGTTGCTGCACTGTCACCAACTCGCGAGTCGGTCGTCGCCTGCGTGTCACTGGCCGACGACTCGTTCTCGCGCGACGGTGTGGACGATGTGGAAGGTGTGGATTCGGACCCAGTCACGGTACAGACACAGGTAGTGGTCTGGTGCCAGTTACAAGTAGCTTCCGTCGTTTTATGCGATCGCGCCGACGAACGTTCCGTTACCCCCGACCCTATGCAGGCGATCCCTCTCGCATATCTGGCGGGAGCAAGTTGGGAATGCCGTCCTCGATCGGGTAGCGCTCGCCACACTCGGCACAGACGAGCGTTCCGTCGACGACCTCGGCTGCGGCATCACCGTCAGCACTCTCATCGTACGTCGCGTCTTCGAGTTCCAGTTCGTGCTTGTCGAGCGGGCAGCGCAGGATATCAAGCAACGACTCCTTCATACTTGGAAGGCATATCGCAGACAGCAAAAGGCTTCGGGAACGGACGCCACCACCGTTCCCGACCAGTGAACATATATACGAAACTGTGCATCACAGTACCAATGCATTCGAGCACCGTTTTGAGGTGACTTCGACAGATGACGTCTTCCTCTCTCGTCGATAGCGTCGCTGCACTCGGTCGCCTGGCATCCGAACTCGACGCACTCGATTCAGTCACGGAAGTCTACACGCACGCCATTCGAACGGCCGACCACGTTCTCGAGTTCGATGCGGCGATAATCTGTACAGTCGAGAACGGCGTTTTTGAACCCCAGGCGATCCACACGACACGTCTCATCCCGGCAGCACCACTCACAGCCGATGCCGGTATCGCCGGGAAAACCCACCAGGAGAACGAAACCTACGTCGTCGGTGATCTGACGACCCACACTGACGCCGAACCGGCAAGCGACGCGTTCCGATCCGTCCTCTCGATCCCGCTCGAAGACGGCGGTGTCGTGCAGTTCCATGCAACCGAACCGGACGCCTTCTCGGAGGCTGACCAACACCTCGGCGAGTTGTTCGTCGCGACGGTGACGAGCGCGCGAAATCGGGTCAGCTACGAGAGTGCACTCGAGACGGAACGTGATCAGTTCGCGGCGCTGTTCGAGAACGTTCCCGATGCGGCGCTGCAGTACCGTCTCGAGGACGGGCGGCAAGTCATCGACGCGGTTAACTCCGCGTTCATCCGCGTGTTCGGTTTCGACGCCGAGGATGTCGTTGGCGAACCACTCGTGGAACTGATCGAACCGGCGACGCACGACGGAGCTGACGGGGGATCAGACGGAATCACGAGACCGAGAAACGGCGGGGACAGGACGCTGCCACCGGCCCAGACACCGATCGAAGAGGGCACAGGAGTACCGACGGATCGGCCACGAACACAGCCACACCTCGCGGAAACGGAGTTATCGGAACGGACCGACGTCGAAGTCGTTCGCGAAACCGCGGACGGACCGCGTCCGTTCTTACTCCGCAACATTCCGGTCGCAACGACCGACGGAACGACACGTGGCTACCTGATCTACACTGACCTGACCGAACTGAAACTCCGCGAGCGGGAACTCGAACGCAAGAACGAGCGCCTCGATAAGTTCGCGAGCATCGTCAGCCACGATCTGCGAAACCCGCTCACAGTCGCCGATGGCTATCTCGATCTCGCACTCGAGGACGCCTCGGACGATATCCGGCCTGCACTCGAGGAGATACAGGACGCACACGGCCGGATGCAGCAGTTAATCGAGGACGTGTTGACGATGGCCAGAGGTGAAACGGTCGACAATCCCAGTTTGATCGACGTCGCCACAGTTGCCGAGGCTGCCTGGGACAACGTCGATACTGCCTCGGCATCGCTGGAGACGACGAGTTCGCTCCGGATCGAGGCCGATCGGACGCGGCTGTTACGGTTGCTCGAGAACCTCTTTCGGAACGCGGTTGAGCATGCAGGCACAGATGCGACCGTCCGTGTCACCAGCCTTGAGGATGGCTTTGCCGTCGAAGACGACGGGCCTGGGATTTCATCCGAGCGCCGTGACGCTATTTTCGAGTCCGGACACACCGACACGGCCGAAAACACTGGTCTTGGACTGGCGATCGTCGACCAAATTGCGACCGAACACGGCTGGACGGTCGACGTAACGTCGGCTAGCACCGGCGTCTCGTCGGAGACGGAGCCCGGTGCACGCTTCGAATTTACTGGCTGTCGCCTCGGTGACGACACAGCCACAGTTACTGACCGCGAGCGTGACCGCACCCTCGACTGGGACAGAGAACTCGCCAGACACCAACTGGAGGGATGGCGATGAGGCGAACGACGATCACCGATCCCGTGACGATTTCGGTGACCGGGACGACGCTGCAGGCCCGCGATATTGCCGGCAACACGAGCTCGTTCGGGCTGGTCGGGTGGGACCAGCTTGAAGACCCCCACTCGTTCGACGAACCGATCGACGCGGTCACCGTCGGCCGCGTCTCCGAGATACGATACGACCTGTTGAACATGGTCGATATACAGCGCGTCGACGGCACGCTTCCGCAACCACAGTCCGAGTCCGGTAGCGACGAGGACGGCGGGGATAACGCTGTCGGGCCGACAGACACTCCCGACACGGAGAGTGCGGCCGAGCGCACAGCTGGCGACGAAGACGCCACCAACCCACGTCTCTCCGTCGAAGCCGGTGATCAGGAACTCACGCTCCCCGATGGCGCGTACATCTGTCGATTCGATGCGAATCTGTTCGTCCGCCTCCGGTTCGATGCACCAGTAACGATCAAAAACCGGTCTCGCGGGCCGATGACCATTTCGTTCGAACACCCCACACGCGTGACGTTCGGGTTCAAATCACCTGTCGACTACCCACGCGACGAGATCACGGTGGCACCGACACCGAACGGCGTCGCAACCGCTCTCTCGTATCTGTCGCGATCGATCGAGACCACGACAGCGGATCGCGTCCACCGAAACTATCGCGGCTACCCGCCGCTACTCGCAGTCGACGACAACGCGACTGAGACGATCGTTCCCGACTCGATCCGCGAAAACACACCGGAAACCGGACTCGAACTGGTTGTTCCGCCCGACCTGTCGACACTCTTTGTCGCCGCGCCGCTCGCGTACTACCTCGGTGCGCGAGTCCGGACGACAGAGCAGGTGGGACTCGAGTCGGACCGAGCGGGAGCGACAGCAGGTGCAGGTGCAGGTGTAGGTTCGGGTGCGGGAACAAAGAATATGGATGCAGGCGAAGCGAGAGACGACAGTTCCTGCGATAGCAACGGCAACGACAGTAACAGCAGCGACAACAGCGATAGCAACGACAACAGCGCCAGCAACAGCACCATCACCCCCTACCTGCACGCACCCGCCATCGACTTCCACCACGAGTTCGCAAACGGCCCCGCGTTCGCAACAGCGGTTCGTGCCCTCCTGCAGCGGACGTTCTTCCTCGACTTGCTCGTCTCCTGGATTGAACCAACAGAACCGACAGTACTCGAGTCCGACGCGCTGACGGACGCAGGCATCGACCTCTCGGACTGTCCCGAACAGTCGATTGCCGAGCGGGTGCAAACGTATCTCTCCCTCCCAGACGAGCCGATCGACGAGATTCTGCCCCAGTGGCCCTACCGGATGACTGTCGCGCCGACGGCGGCACACATCGACGTATTGCCGCACCTACTCTACGACCTGGCAGCGATCGAGACGCCGGCGGGATCGTGTTTTGAGGTTGAGGGCGATGGCGAGAGTGGGAGTGGGAGTGGGAGTGAGTGTGAGTGTGAGTGTGAGTGTGAGAACAAGGTAGTGGACAAGTCAACCGGCACGGCCAGCGACTCGAACACGGAGGATTCGAGGCGAATTGGGGAGCTACGGTCGTGGGATACTGAAGACGAGGCGGACACCCTCGACGATCCCCTCGCAATGCGCCGCCGGATTCACGGTGTCCTCGATGATGGGACGATTGCTGATGAGGCGGGCAAGCGCGCTGACGGCGACCCACTGACTCCTCACGCTCCTCGCTCTCAGGCAAACTGGTCGACGTTCATTGCGCATCCGAAGGCCTACGAGAATCGGCTTTCGGATCTCGAGCAGCAATCAGACGAGCGAACAGTAATCGTCGTCTTCGCAACCGAAAGCATCCCCGAATCGGCGCGCGAACAGATCGTCGATACCTACAGGCGTCGCTCCGATGCGGTCTCGCCGCGTGTCGAGCGAGTCGACGATCCGACGCGAGTCGAACTCGCAGACGTGTTTACAGCTGGTGCTGATTTCCTCCACTATATCGGCGACTGTGACGACGATGGTGTCGGGTTCGCGTGTACAGACGGGACCCTGTCGCCGACGGCGCTTCCCGGAAACGAGGTTGGACTGTTCCAGCTTGACGCAGCGAACGCGGCCGGTGTTGCCCGGCGACTGATCGAGGTGGGGAGTATCGCTGGCGTCGCGGGCTACCGGACCCCAGCGTCTGAGCGCGACGTGTCGGTGACGACGACCATCGGTGAACTCCTGCTCTACGGGCAGAGCCTCGCGACGGCCCACACCTGTGCAACTGTCCAGACCGACGGCTCTGGCGGTGTCGTCGTCGGTGACGGGACACATCGCTTCGTGGCGAAATGGCAGCCCTCGGAGATTCAGTCGCTACAGGAGGCCGACGATGGGACGATTCGAGGGCTCTCCGTCCCGTTCCCGGTCGATCCCGTCGGAGCCCACTGGCGCGGCAATCGCCCCGAGAACAAGCGACTGATCCCGGCGACGATCACGCACGAAATCGCCCCGGAGGGACTCAGCGAGTACATTTCGAATACGGTCAGACCGATCTACTACAACGGCGAGTTCTACTGGCCTGAAGAACAGAAGCAGTTGTTGTATCCGATGTCGTAGCGCGTCGCTCGCGCTATGGCGCGTCTGTCGGCGTCTCGACGACGACAGTCTCCTCGCGACCTGGACCCACGCCAACTGCATAGATCGGCGCGTCGAGTTCGTCGCTGATGTACTCGAGATACGTCCGTGCGTTCTCGGGGATTGCGTCGTACCCCTCCTCGGCGACGGCGGCCCAGTCGACGTCGTCCCAGCCGTCGAACGTCTTGAACGTCGCCTCGCAGCGACCCCACTCCTCGGTCGTCGGGGGCATTGCGAGCAGTTCCTCGCCGTCGAGTTCGTAGCTGTGGCCGATCTTCACTTCGTCCAGACCGGCAAGCACGTCGATGTGGTTGATTGCGAGGCCGGTGAAGCCGTTGACGCGCGCAGAGTGGCGCAACATTGGCATATCGAGCCAGCCGACGCGGCGCGGACGGCCGGTAACAGTCCCGTACTCGCCGCCCTCTTCGCGAATATACGTCGCAAGCTCCTCGTTCTCGCCGTCGCCCTGCTTGTCGTAGCCGGGCGTGTCGCCTTCGACGCCGCCGAGTTCGGTCGGCAACGGGCCGCTCCCGACGCGCGTGAGATAGCCCTTGACGATACCGATGATCTCTCCCTCGGCGATGACGTTGGGGCTGAGCCCCGTACCGACAGCCGCACCGCCCGCAGTCGGGTTCGAGGACGTGACGTAGGGATAGTTCCCGTGGTCGATGTCGATGATGGTCCCCTGTGCTCCCTCGAACATGACAGTCTCGCCATCGGCCATCGCATCCGTGAGGAACGCGCTTGCGTTGACGGTCATGTTCTGTTCGGCGAGGCGCTCGCCGATCTCTCTAAACTCCTCGAAGAGCGCGTCGACGTCGAACGCGTCCGGATCGTCGAGGTCCGAGACATCGGCGCCGTAAACGTCCTCGATGAGCGCGCGCTTCTGTGGCACGACGTACTCGAGTCGGTCTCGGAGCACGTCGGGGTCGAGTAGGTCGCCGATGCGGACGCCGCGGCGGCCGGCCTTGTCCTCGTAGGTTGGGCCGATGCCGCGACCGGTCGTGCCGACTTCCTGATCGTCTTCGCTCTTGACGTCTTCCTCGATACCGTCGAGGACGCGGTGGAACGGCAGGATAACGTGGGCGCGCTCTGCGACCCGAACATCGGGATCGAGGCCTTTCTCCTGGAGCGCCTCGATTTCGTCGAACAGCGTCCGTGGGTTGATCACGCAGCCGTTGCCGAGAACGCCGATCTTCCCTCGGACGGCTCCCGAGGGGACGAGCGATAGCTTGTACTTCTCGCCGTCGTGGACGACGGTGTGTCCGGCGTTGTCGCCGCCCTGGTAGCGGGCCACGACGTCAGCGGTGTCGCCGTAGAGGTCGACGACGCCGCCCTTGCCTTCGTCGCCGAGTTGAGCCCCGACGATTGTGACGGTCATAACAGCGGCGGATTCTTGCCGGTCCGATAAACAGATTACGGTATCACTGGGGGTATCTGCCCGGGAGGGGCAGCAATATATCCACCTTCGTGCACACATCCTGTGAAGGCGCGAACAGGAATGCACGTGTTCGTTCGGTGAACACCGTCAGCGAGAACCGCGCGTTGGGCCTCACAGAAACACGTGAGTGACAGCGCCGGTATAACTGAACGAACAGTTTCGGGTCGTAGACCACCATGAGACGGCGAATATCATCATCATCGTTCATCGTATAGACACGCAAGCGGAAGCGTTAACTACTGGCAAAAACGAGCATCGGGTTGAGAGTGGTCGTCTCAATCTCGGAGAGTAACTTTTAAAGGGTACAAAGACAAGTTAACAAATGCCATGATAGACCGACTTGAGAAGGAAGTCGATATGCTTGAACGACATCTGCAGGTCCTGAAGATGGTCATCGAAAACGAACCAATCGGTATCGTGAAGATGTCCAACGAGACCGGCTACCCACACCACAAGGTTCGCTACTCGCTGCGTGTCCTCGAAGAGGAGAACCTCATCGAGCCCTCCAGCCAGGGAGCGATCAAGACCGAGCGCACGGTCGAGTTCGTCGACGAACTCGACGGCAAAATCGACGACATCGTCGACAAGCTCGACAGCATGAAGATCGAAGACGTCGCCGAAGTCGAAGGCTGATTAGCCGCGAACGACGCGACTGAGCCAACCTGACCGACCCGTATCAGCTCGAACAGATCGACACCGCGTTTCACCGGATCCGTCCCCGCTCTCGCAGACGCCGGTTTCGGCCGGTGGAGCCGCCATCGATCTGTCTTTACTTTCTCACAACACCAACCCGAAAAGCACTGCCTGTGAGCAGCGCTCTGTTGCGTGCGCTGGTCAGACAGAAGTGTGTGAGCACCGTGTGCGAGCACAGACAGTGCGCAAGCGACGAAGCGAGGCAGCAAGAAAACGTACCGTCGTCAGCAGAGACGCCAGCTCACAACTCCGGCACGTTCATATGGAACCCTTCACTGCGTGACTCCACCAGACAGAGATGATAGCCACTCTTGCGCGAGAGGTTCACGTAACTCAGCTTCGAACCGCGGCTCAAGAATCCGCTGCTCGTCGCCTGCTCTGTCACCTCGAGTGCACCCGGCTCGAAGTAACTCGAGGTCACCGCGACTGCCGCTGCAAGATCCGGATAGTTCGCCTTGACCGCCGAGGCCGCAACCTCGAGTTCCTCGAGTAGCGCCTGGCTCGCGGGCTCGCGCGAGTCGTTGAGTGTCGCGAGAACGAGCGGGTTGCCCATCTTGTCGAACGCGACAACATCGAAGGTGACCTCGTCAGGGACGTCTTCGGTGTCGTCATCCGCGAGCGAGATCGTCGCTCCCAGTTCTGCGCGGTCGATTCGCGGAATCGCGTCGTAGAGATCCGCTAGCCCGTCCGCGTGTCCCGTATCGCGAATCTCGTACAGCACCATCTCGGTGAGCCAGTCGACGAACGAGTACTCGATAGTCTCAGTGAGGAAACGTTCGTACGGCTGGCCGTCGACAGCGACCGTCTCTGTGTCGAACTCGGTGTGGTGTTCGAGCCGGAGATTCGAGGCAACCTCGTTGCGATCCGCTGCGCCATCGTGGGCCGTCTCGAGTGTTGGCTGGCTCTTCGAGTCGTAGCGCACGAAGAGGTTCGTTCCCGACAGTGCCTCCGTCGGCGAGAGGTGCGTTTCGGCGTCAAACCCGGACTGGCTGTCACCGTCACCGCCACTGCCACTGCCACCGCCACCAGCCCGTGCCTGTTCCAGTTCGGACTCGAGTTCACTCACTCGCGTCTGGAGCGACTCGACCGTGCTCGTGAGCTGTTGATTTTCGGCGTGCAGTTCGTCACGTTCGGTTTTGAGCTCCCTGGCCTTCTCTGCGAGGGCGTTGTGTTTCTGTTCGAGTTCCTCGATCCGGCGGGTGTACTGGGCGAGGTTGCGTTTGTGTGCGTCGCCTGCACCGCTTCCGGACGTGTTCTGTTCGGTACTGTTCTGTCCGTCGCTGCGCTGGCGAGACGATGTCTGCGAGTGTGACTGTGGAGAGTCTGTACTGCGGGAATCGCCACCGGCGTTCGAACTGGTGTTGGATCGATCCGCGTTGGTAGCGCGACGCTGGTTCGATCCCGACTGGTCAGCTGATGACTGGGACTGCGTGCTCGGTTTGGAAGATGCTGTTGACGACCGTGACTGTGACTGTGACTGTGACTGTGACTGTGACTGTGATTGCGATCGCGACCGACTACTGGCTGCACGCGAGGGTGCACCAGTGCGCGCCCCATCCTCACTCGCCGCCGAATTGTCCGGATCGATCGACGGAATCGATCGGGTTTCTCGCCAGGCCTCTTCGGCCTCGAGTTGCTGATCGAGTTCGCCGTCCTCGTCATCGTCCGTGTTTCCGTCGGGATCGGTCTCGTCACGGGCCGTTGTGTCGCTGTTCGCGTCTGCGACCGTGGCTGTGTCTGTGGCTGCGGCCGTGGCTGTTTCTGTGGCTGTGGCTGTGGCTGTTTCTGTGTCACCGTCTGCCGGCCCTGGCTCCGTCTCTGCCTCGACTGGCGGTGCCGGCGTCGCCTCCGACACACCGCTGGCATCGCCAGCACCGGCGTCCGCACCGTCACCGTCCTCTTCGATCCAGGAGATATCGTTCTGTTCGAGTTCTTCTGCCGCCGCTTCGACCGTTTCCGGATCGGGGCTCGACATGCCCGCCCGGTTTGTACCGTCGCTGGGACTGTCTTCGACCTCGGCCGCTCCCGTCACCTCTTCGCCCGCGCTGGCCGGCGCATGCGTACCGGCGTCGGACTCGCGCTCAGCGTCAGCCTCCGCGCCGACCTCCCTCTGTTCCGTCGACGCCGACTCGTCGTCAGATGCCACTGGTGCAGTGATTCCACCCGGCCCGTCCGTCTCGGCCTCGGTGATGGTACTCGAGTCGTCGGTCGTGATTCCGGAGCCAGTTCCAGCCTCGCTTCCGGTTTCGGCCCCGACTCCAGCGTCACCGCCCGAGGGTAGCTCTGTGTCGAGAGCTGTGTCGATGTCAGTGTCTGCTCCCGTTCCTGCGCTCGCGCCCGTACCGTCCGAAACGTCGAGTTGGTCGATCGCCGACTCGGTAGGGTCGAGGCTCGGTTCGGCCCGTGTTCCGGCGTCGTCGACACTGCCGGCAGCGTCACTGGTGTGGCTTGCGTCACCAACTCCTGTGCCTTGCCCAGTTTCAGCCGTGTCTTCGTCGTTGGTCGTTCCTGTCCGTCCCGTCTCCTCGGACGCGCCTGTGCCGGGGATGTCGGTGACATCGATATCGACGTTGAGGACCTGATAAATGCCGACCTCGTCGTCGGCCCGCTCGAACGCTTCGTCACCGGTGAGCAACCGCTCGGCGTTGCCGATGTAGGCTGCTGCCATCCGCCGACCGCCGTAGTAGATGGCGTAGTAATCCCCACTGAGAACGTTCTCGCTCAGTTCGATGTAGCCCGTAAACGAACCGTTCTGGAGCGTCTGATCGACTTCGCGAAGCGGCGTTTTGTTCGTATAGTACTTCGCCTGTACGTCGCCGCCGCGCTCTTCCATCGTACAGAGCAACGGCAGTGCCGGGTCCGGGGCGCGGTAAGCGGTCCCGTCTGCGTCCTCGAAGTCAGTTATTTCACCGTCGATGATGCCAACGACGCGGCCGTTAAGCATAAACAGCCACGCGCCAGATGCAGCGACTGCTCCCGAAAAGTCACTGTCGGCGAGAGTAGACAGGTCATCGAAACCACCGCTGAACGGGCGAGAATCCCACTGCTCGACGCGCTCTTGCGTGCGCGAGTCCATAGTTCAACAAGCGGGAAGTGCAACAAATACGTTTCGCCTAGATTTTCGATTCGGCATCCTCTGCGAGTTCTTTCATCCGCTTGCCAATTCGGCCGGCACTCGAGAACTCGTCTTCGCTCATTCCCTTCGCAAGGGCGTTTCCGAGGACGAAGACCGCGTGTTTGTGTTCGCTCTTCGATTTGTGGACATGCGAGGGGTCGACGTCGAGCTGGTGGTACGGCTCAAAAAGGCCCTCGTCGACCTCCTCGCGCTCTTCGAAGTACTCCATAATGACGACGAGTTCTTCGTGGAGTTCGAGGAGTTCATCCTTGTGCATGCCCACGGCTACGAACGGTTTCGGCTTAAGAGTTGTGTGCCGTGTAGTCGCAAAAGCGGCTGCTGGTGGGTATGCGGGCTGAGTATGGAGTTGCAGGACTGAATTCGGGCCACGGGCTCGACGGATCGGGGGTGCTGTGTGCAATCAGTCGAGGGGGAATCGCCAGTCAGTCGGCGGCCGTCGCCGGTGTGCGGTCGCGCTGGTCCGCGGGGAACCACGCCAGTTCGTGTTCGGCGGTGACGCGCACCGCGACGCGCTCGTCGAGGCCGATCCGATCCGAGTGGTTGTGCATACACTCGATCGTCTCACCGGTGTCGAGTTCGACACGGTAGAGCACCGTCGGACCGAGGTAGCGTCGGTAGACGACGCGGCCGTTCGCCTCGCCGTCTGCCGCCGGCAGCGCCGTTACATCGTCCGGGCGGACGAGCAAGTCGATACCGGTGCCGTCGTACTGGTGGGCGAGCCCGTTCACGTCGTCGCGGAGTACGCGCCCGAGCGCAGTGTCGACGTGGTCGCCATGGACCTCACCCGAGAGAAAACTCGCGTGGCCGAGAAAACCCGCAACGAAGCGCGATTTCGGCTGCTGGAAGACGCGTTCTGGCGTATCGATCTGTTCGATCTGGCCATCGTTCATCACTGCAACACGGTCCGAAATCGAGAGTGCCTCCTCCTGGTCGTGTGTAACCGAAATTGCCGTCACACCGGCTTCCTTGATGATCCGGCGCACTTCCTCACGCATCTCGACGCGTAGGTCCACGTCGAGATTCGAGAACGGTTCGTCGAGCAGGAGCATCTTTGGCTCGGGCGCGAGCGAGCGCGCCAGCGCAATCCGCTGTTGCTGGCCGCCCGACAACTCGTTCGGATAGTGTTCTCCGTGGTCTGCGAGCCCAACCATCTCGAGTAGCTCCGCGACGCGAGCGTCGCGTTCGTCGCTCGACCACTCCTGCAGGCCGAAGGCGACGTTCTCCCAGGCGGTCATGTGTGGGAACAGGGCGAATTCCTGAAAGACGACGCCGACACCGCGCTCCTCTGGTGGGACGAACCGGCGCTCGCCGGCCACGGGGGTTCCCTGAAGCATAACGTGGCCAGCGTTCGGTTCCTCGAGGCCGGCGATCAGCCGGAGTGTCGTCGTCTTGCCACAGCCGGAGGGGCCGAGGAGGGTGAGAATCTCACCGTCCTGAACGGATAGCGAGAGATCTGAAATGACGGTCTCAGAGCCGTATCGTTTTCCGATCCCGTCGAGTTCCAGTACGACGTCGTCGGCGACTGTAGTCGTTCGTGTGTGAGCAGTCTCCTCAGGCGTCGTCGTAAGCAGTTGTCCATTCCCCATTATCGACTCCCCGGCTGCGGCCGGGACACATTCGATTTAGGGGTGCCTAAAACACTTATAATTGCCGGTCCGTTTCCATCGGGCGAGAGGCAATCGAGCGCGTTCGAACGCGAGAAAAGTGCTGTTGGCGGCGTGTAGTGCGTGTAGAGGGTTCGTAGCGAGAGTAGCGACGCAGGGACACAGCCCGGCCAAATCGCCTCTCGAGACTGGTCAGAGTTCGACCCCGCTCGGGATCAGGCTGTGCTGTCGAAGCAGGCTCCCCTCGTCGTCGTAGACGAGGAACGTCCGTTTGTCGTAGGTGACGAACTGCTCGCCGTCGAGCGTAATCTCGACCTCGTAGCGGCCATCGTCGTCGTTTTCTTCCTCACCGTAGCCCCGCGCTGCACGAATAAACCGAAGCACGTCGGTTGCCTCCTCGTTCAACTCGAGGATGAAATCACCAGTGACCCGGTTCGTGACACTGACGACGCCAGCGGCGTCTCCGTCGAGTGGCTCCTGTAGCCGGAGGGCTACATCAGTCTCGCCTGCGTCGAGAACCTCGTCGCCGGGTCCTGTAAGGCGCTCACGAAGCATCGCCGCTGGGCCGGTAAAGTCGATCGATACCGAGGGTTTGCTCGGTTCCTCGTCGGTTTCAACCCAGTCGACATTGCTGACATGTAACGTGAAGTGCTCGCGCCTCATTCCGTAGTCATCGGTTAGCGCTCCCATCGTATGAACGTAACGCACGGTGCATCATCTCGTTGAACAGACACCAGTTCGAGACAGTTGTGGAACCGGGATGTTCAGTTTGTATCTCCGGATCAGATTCGTGATACGACGGCTCGCGCAGTTTCTGTCGACCGGTCGGACTCCGTTACGAACGCTTTTTGCGCGCCCGTCGACGATATCGAGCAATGGCTGACCGTCACGACCGTTCGCACGACCGGGCCGACCGCGCAGCCGTTCGTGACACCTACGATCAGATCGCGACGCACTTCGCAAAGACCCGCGAGTACGCCTGGCCCGAAGTCGAATCGTTCGTCGAAGATGTCGTTGCAGACGGGTCGACCAGCCGTGACGAGGCTGACGATAGAGTCTCTGCTGACGGTGACGACGCCGACGACGCCGACGACGCTAGCGACGCTGACAACACTGCCGACAGCGACCAACCGACGACGGTCGGCCTCGACCTCGGCTGCGGGAACTGCCGTCACGCCGAACTGCTGGCCAAGACCGACCACTTCACCCACGTCCTCGGCGTAGACGTCAGCCGCGGCCTCCTCGAAACCGGCCGTGACCGCGCACGAGAGCGTGACTTTACCGTCAGCCTCTGTCAGGGCGACGCCGCCGAACTCCCACTCGCAACCGACGCCGTCGACAGTGCCGTCTATGTCGCGACACTCCATCACCTCCCCACGCCGGCCGCCCGACAGGCCAGCCTCGACGAACTCGGTCGCGTGCTCGCCCCCGCCCCTGACGGCCGCGCACTCGTTAGCGCCTGGTCAACCGCCCACGACCGCTTCGACGAGGACGAACTCGACACCGCCGACGGCACCGGCTTCGACACCACGATCGAATGGACCCTCCCGGGCGGCGAGACCGTCGACCGCTTCTACCACATCTACACCCCCGAAGAGTTCGAGCGGGATCTTGCTGCGAGTTCGCTGGAGGTACTCGAGTGGGAGGTCTCGAGCGGCAACTGTTATGCAGTCGTTGCTGGCGCTGACGAATCAGACACGTGATCGGTTACGGTGAGTGTCCCGACTGCGCCAGCTGGGGCCGATAGCGCGCCAATCGCTGGCAGGCGGTGACTCCGAAACGGAAGCGCCTTAAACATGGAGCCAAAACTGGGGAGTGAGCGCGGATGGTCTAGTGGTAGGACCTGAGCCTTCCAAGCTCATGGCCCGGGTTCAAATCCCGGTCCGCGCACTTTTCGACGAACAACACCGTGAGCCGACGGAATCGAATGAGGGATTTGAAGTAGAGAAGTCGCAGCCCGCACAGTGAGCGAAGCGAACGAGCAGGACCGTCTTCGCGTGGTTCAAATCCCGGTCCGCGCATCACCGTTCTCCGCATCGTTAGCGCCCGCTCGAGCGAAGCGCCTCCCAGTGCAGTAAGTCAGCGACCCACGAACAGGGTTCACGCGAAACTGGTCGAGACGTAACTCGTGGCTTCCAGGTTTCCTCACGTAGACAGTACACGGTCCATCGACCTATGAGTGAAGAACCCGAGAACATCGTCCTCGTGCCCGAACCGTCAGCGAAACACCTCAACCCTCGACAGCGCGTTTCCTACCGAAACCATCGACGCAACCTCGTCGATTGGATGCTCTCCGAGGGAAAAGATCCGAAGCGATCGATCGGCTACGCCCATTCGACGACTCGTCAGCGGGCGTACCGCCTCGACACGCTTTACCGAAAAACGTGGAAGGCAGAGAACCGATACACGGAAAAGATCACGCCCACACATGCGGACGCCTGGATGGAGGAGTTAGCGGAGACGGACTACTCCCAGAGCTACAAACACTGTTGTCAGAAAGCGGTACAGACGTTGTTCAAGTGGGAACGACACGAGTTCGCAAGCGCGGTCGAATGGGAGCCGAAACTATCGTTTGCATCGCGATCGCTCCACAGTCCGCGCGATTTCCTCACGCGTGACGAACGGGCGCGCGTCCGGGAGGCTGCGCTCGAATACAGAGGAATTCCCGATTACAACGCCGTTACACCGGATGAGCGTGAACACTGGTGGCGATATCTCGCACAGCGATTGGGAAAACCGAAGGACGACGTGACGGTAGACGAATGGGAAGCCGCAAACAGGTGGAAGATACCGTCGCTACTGTGGACGACGCTGGACGTCGGGCTGCGTCCGATCGAAGTGCGGCGAGCGACGACATCGTGGATAGACGCGGCGAACAGCGTAGTACGGATTCCAAAGGAAGACTCGGCGAAGAACACGGAGCACTGGCGGTGTAGCTTGTCGGATCGAACGGTGATGGCAGTCGAGCGGTGGCTCGAAGAGCGGGGATGTCGGGAGAAATATGAGAACACGGAACAACTCTGGCTCACCCGGTTCGAAAACCCGTACTCGACCGGATCACTGAACCGAATATTTCGGGAGATCTGTGCGGAAGCCGGAATCGCAGTGGCGGATCGCGACTTGACGTGGTACTCGATACGCCACAGCGTCGGGACGTACATGGCGGACGAACTGACGATGAAGGCGGCCGCAGCGCAGTTGCGCCATCGATCGATTAAATCCACGGTACGGTACGATCGAGCGCCGATCGAGGAACGAAAGGCGGCACTCGAGCAGATGGGGTAATTCCTATTCAAATAATTAGTGTACGCACAAGGTTATTGTTCTCGAGGTCAAATAATCGGTCAGGATATGGCTGACGACGAATCTCTGGCACCACCCGAAGCGATCGAGATCGGGGACGAGGGGGAACACACCGACGAATGGACGGAGGAGATGCCGGGAGTCGACCGCGTGATTTCGGTCGCGTTGACACTCGAACAACCGCGGACGGCGGACTGGATCGCGGAGCAAACGGAGGTATCACCGACGACGGCACGGAGTCACCTCGAGCGGTTGGTCGATCTGCATATCCTGAGTGCAGTCGAACAGCGAGGTGCGAAGACGTACTACCCCGATGCCGCGTACCAGCGGTTCAAAGAAGTATCACAGTTGATCGAGGAACACACTCGAAGCGAGATCGAGACGATAGCGGTCACCGCAAAGGAGGACATCGAGGAGCTCAGGGAAACGTACGGTGTCGAGAGCGCGGATGAACTACGGAAACTCGCGACGGCCGAAGACACCTCCTCGACGGAGGCGCGGGAGTGCTTCAAAAAGGCTTCCGAGTGGGACTCGCACTCGCACATGGTCTCGATAGCAGAGGAAGCGCTCGAGCGATACGAGAAATTCAGCGAGCACTACCAACCGTCGGTGGATTCTGCTGCATAAATGTATCCCGACGATTTGCTGGCAGATGGCGGATCCGATCCGATCGGTCTCTCCGGTCGGCGGAGTCGGATCTTCGAGCAGTTACGGATCAATCTGAACCACCATCCCGCGACTGAGACGGTAGCCGTCAGACCGACACGCGACCAGAAAGACCGGAAACTCGTCGCTCACTTCGATACACAGATTTTGGTCGATGGACTCGTCGATGCGGCCGAAGCCAAACTCGAGATCAACTGGTGGACCCACCCGGCCGGAATCGACGACCAGTTCAAGTTCCACTACATCGAGCCGTCGGGCTACGATTGCGGCTGGCACCGACAACCGCATCCGGAGGAATCGAACATCCCGTTCGACCACTTTCAGCAGCGGGCCTCGCCGGAGAGCGACTACCAATACCAGGGCGTCGATTTTCTGGAAGACACTCCCGTCGGACTACTGTGGGAAGTGACTCAAACGCGACTCCCGAGGATCATCCGAGCTCGGTACGATCCTGAGACGGAGTTTTAGGATTCGTCGGCTACCGCGTCGTAATCCCCTGGTGACGGTCCACGTCGCGTCGTCCGATGAACCGCAGCGATTGCTCACGAACCGCATCAGGTGTCCTCGAGTTCGTCGTCAGTCGGGAAATCAGGATCAGTTATCACGGCCTATGCCTCCGCGTTCGAGTAATCGTTCGGATCGAGCACTGGGGACTCCCCGTAGCGGCGAGAGATCGTGACCGACTGAAAACAGCGGTAAACTGGATAGTACGTGTTACGGATGTAAGCCCCGAAGCTCACGACACCGGCCTTTATAATATACTAGATAGTATTACGAGTCGAGGAAATCAGGAACGCTGACGAGGGAAAATACAACACGGAGGCGGGGTTACCGTCGAAACAGTCGTGGAGTCTGTGTCGTTCGACGTCGATTTGACCTCTGTTCGATGGGTGAAATCACACGGGTTGTGACAGACCCCTTCCAAGCTCATGGCCCGGGTTCAAATCCCGGTCCGCGCATTTCTTCGGCGAACAACACCGTGAGCCGACGGAATCGAATGAGGGATTTGAAGTAGAGAAGTCGCAGCCCGCACAGTGAGCGAAGCGAACGAGCAGGACCGTCTTCGCGTGGTTCAAATCCCGGTCCGCGCATTACTACTGCGAGCAACACCGCGAGCAGCAGCAACCCCGGTCCGTGCCTACGTCTCACGCACTGCTCACACTCGTTCCTGCAAACCGCCTTGCACCCTTGCACATCCGCGCATCGACACTACTGCCGCCACTGCCCAGTACTCGAGTATACCCGAGACTGACACCAGATACGAGGAAGGCGACGTTGTCGCAACGCCGGACGGCCGCGGTGTCGTCGCAGCGGTGCTGACGAGCGAGTTCGAGTTCCCGACAGGAGAGGGAGAAGACGACGAAAACGTCACCGCTGTCGACGCAAGTGATGCTCAGCCTGCGTACGTCGTCGGACTCGGCCCCGAAACCATCGGTTCGGCGGTGTATCGTGCCTCGGTACTCGAGACAAGCGACCTGGAGGACGACGACGCGACGCAGTCGACTGCCGGTGACGGCGACGCGGAGGCGCTCACACCGATCGTCAACGACGACGTCACCGGTTTGGACGATCTGCCGGAGGGGTGGGACAGAGACAGTGTACTCGAGTTCTGGTCGTCTATCGGTGGCTCCTGGGAGTCGTGTGTCGAGGAGATGACGGACGAACTCGGCGAGGATCGAGCGAAGGCGAACTGTTCGGCGATGAAAGACGAAGTGATGCGAACGCAGCGGTGGCGGAATCGTTTCTGAACCGCGGGGGCAGTTTTCGGCTTTCGATTTTCGATCTTCGGTCAGCGGCCAGCGGTCAGCAGTCAGCAGTCAGCAGTCAGCGGTTAGCGGTTAGCGGTCAGCGGTTAGCGGTCAGCAGTCAGCAGTCAGCAGTCAGCGGTCAGTGGTCAGCCTTCGAGCGGCGTCTCGGCAGCCCCCGGCTGAAGGTTCGTGACGAGGGCAAAGGCGATGCCGAGCACCGTCCCGAACAGCAGGTGGCCGATCAGACTCTCGACCGCTGTCGTCGGGAAGTCGGCTGCTGCCTCGGTGCCGATCGCCTCGAGCCAGACCGGCAGGACGAGCAGCGGCAGGAGTGCCCAGACAGCCAGCCCGAAGACGAAGCCGGCGGCGACGACGCGCAGCGTGATCCCGGTCCGCGAGAGCGACTCCGTTTCGGGATTCATCTGGAGCGTCCCGAGGATCGGCTCGCGGGTGACGAGGAAGCCGAAGATCAGCCCGAGGACGATTCCGTGGGCGAGGTGGATTCCCCAGCCGACGACCCCGGTCGGGTCCAGCCCGTAGATACCGGGAATCGCCGCCGAGACGACCTCGGGATCGAAGAGCCAGATGAGGGCCCCGAAGACGAGTGCACCGACTGCACCACCGACTGCGCCACCGACCGGCCAGCCAATCGAGCTCTCGACACCGACTGTGGTCTGTGTATCTGACTCTGCGCTCATGATGGGGCTAGTGTACCACAACGGGCTCCATAATGGTTTGTCCGGCACGTGTCACGTCCGCCGGGCAATCACGACGCGTACACAGTGCGGTGGGCTACTCGAGTTCGCTTCTCACCCGCCGTCGCCGGCTGGACGATGGCTATTAGTTTCCGTTCGACCAAGCGGACCCAACCCGTGTCTCAGGACCTCACGTACGAACTGCTCGGGTGGCCACCCGGCGGGCCAAAGCTGCCACTCGACCACAAGCGGTTCAGTTACGCCGGCAAGTTCGTCATGACGAACACCGGCAAGGCGGTCGCCCGCGACGGCGAAACCATCGTCGCAGCGATCGCGTTCAACGAGGATCGAACCGACGAGCACACGCTGTGGCTCCGGTACGTCACCGTCGCTCGCGACCGCCGCGGCGAGGGGATCGGCCCCGAACTCGTCTCGCTCGTCCGCGACCACGCCGTCGAGCGCGGCTACGAACGCATCCGTATCGCAGTCAACAACCCTTTCGCCTACGAGGCGCTCTACCGTGCTGGCTTCACCTACACCGGTGAGACGACGGGAATCGCCGAACTGGTACTCGAGTACCAACCATCCACACCTGGTGAGAACGGCACCACGACCGAACGCGAACGAGACACGTACCAGGACGGACTCGACGAGTTTCGAGATCGGGACCTTTCCGGGGACGAAACGGCGTTTCTCGAGTCACGGGTCGGGAGCGAGCCGCCGGATCGATAGCCCCCAGCAGTCATCGGCCGCGAGTCGAGAGGGGACAATTCAAATCCCAGACCCACCAATGAAGAGTCAATGGGAAATGCTGCTTTACGCGACATCGCCGTCATCGAGGACGTTCCGTTCTCCGAAATCGAGGGCGTCGTCGCCGTCGACGCGCACAACTGGCTCTATCGGTACCTGACGACGACCGTCAAGTGGACCAGCAGTTCGAAATACACCACCGCAGACGGCACCGAGGTCGCAAACCTGATCGGCATCGTCCAGGGACTCCCCAAGTTCTTCGAGAACGACGTGACACCGGTCATGGTCTTCGACGGCGGCCCCTCCGAACTCAAGGAAGACGAGATCGAATCCCGCCGCGAGCAGCGCCAGACGTACGAAGAGCAACTCGAGACCGCCCGCGAGGAAGGCGACGAGGTCGCTATCGCCCAACTCGAGTCGCGCACGCAGCGACTGACGCCGACGATCCAGGAGACCAGCCGTGAACTCCTCCGATTGCTCGATGTGCCGATCGTCGAAGCGCCGGCAGAGGGTGAGGCACAGGCGGCCCATATGGTTCGACGCGGCGACGCCGACTACGTTGGCTCCGAGGACTACGACGCACTGCTCTTCGGTGCACCCTACACCCTCCGACAGCTCACGAGCAAGGGCGATCCCGAACTGATGGACCTCGAGGCCACACTGGACCACCACGACCTCACACTCGAGCAACTCATCGACGCGGCCATCCTCATCGGGACGGACTTCAACGAGGGCATCTCGGGAATCGGCCCGAAAACGGCACTCACGGAGATCAGCGAACACGGCGACCTCTGGAGCGTGCTCGAAGCGCGCGGCGAGACACTCGAGTACGGCGACCGCGTGCGAGCGCTCTTCCGCGAGCCAAACGTGACTGACGAGTACGAGTTTGAGACGACACTGGATCCGGACATAGAGGCGGCGCGAGAGTACGTGACTGAGGAGTGGGGAGTCGATGCCGATGAGGTTGCACGCGGGTTCGAGCGGATCGAGGAGAGTGTGACACAGACCGGGCTGGATCGGTGGACCTGAGCGCAGTGGTTGTATACGTACTCGGGTTCGGGGGCTGTAGCGGACAGCGGACAGCGGGCAACGGGCAGCGGACAGTGGGCGGCGGACTGTTTCGTGAATCGAACGGTTTTCTGCGCGGTTACAGCACTGCTAAGAGAGGCAGACAGGAGCGACTGCGGTTTGCGGTGCAGGTCGAGCGCCATCGCTTAGGTGAGCTATAATAATCTGGCTACCCCTGGTCGTCGTGATCGGGGTGACCGAGTATGTCCCAACGCGAACGCACCCGGTCCGAGTCGGCGGCAGACGCTCCCGCCAGGGAACGAGAGCCGCGGACGGACCAGCGACGACGCGCGCGGTTCGACTTCGGCGCATGGCTGCTGTCGACCGCGGTGCAAACGATCGTCGTGCTCGTTGGCCTCGCGGTCGTGCTGTTCGCCCTTGGCCAGGCAACCGGTGTCGATCTGCTCGGCGCAGTCGGCGGCGCGTTGCTGACGCACACCGGCCAGTGGCTCGCGGTAGCGTTCATCTCGCTACTCGTGCTTGGCATGGCGCTCAGAGCCATGCGGTACACGCGGCCGCGATAGTGACGATGTCGTGCAGGGGCGAATCGATCGTGCGGTGGTGTTGTACACTACCGCACTACGCACATCATCCCCACCACCATCCACACCACTCCACCACCCAACCATCCACACCTCTCCACCACTCCACTCCACTCCACCACCCTACTCCACCACCCACACCTCTCCACCACCCTACTCCACCATCCACACCTCTCCACCATCCACACCTCTCCACTCACTGTGAGCCTCACAGCAGCAAGTCAGTACAGGCACCCCACTATAGACCACCCACCAGATCACACCGGACACAGCTGACGCATCTGCCCCGCACGACGCATCGGCCCCACTCAGTCGGACAAATCGACGTCCGGACCGAAACAGCACATCATCCGTTTCGCTATATTTCGTCCCGTTCCGCTTCAGTCCACCCTCTTTCTCACCCCATTCATACGGATTGCTGTACCGATTCATCGGTGCAACCGCCTCACGGGTCGCGGTTGCGCCGGAACTGACTGACAGCAAACCGTCTCAGGCTACGGCTCGCGACCCAATTCGAACGGGAGTCGGTGATCAACCTCCTCGCGTGCAAGCACCGCTGCCCGATCAGTCGCGCCGATCGCAGCGAGGTACCGAAGCCTGACACCAGTCTTGAGCAGTCGCGCGCCACGACCAGTGAGCACTCTCGACCCAACCTGTGCGACCGCCTCGTCACCCACGCTAACGACCCAGCCTGGTGAGTCGAACGCAAAGTTCGCTGCTGTCCAAGCCGACACCGACTCCGCTCCACGACTCTGGTCACGTTCGCCGCTATCGTCACGTTCGCCGCTATCATCACGTTCGCCGCTATCAT
This sequence comes from Natrialba magadii ATCC 43099, assembly GCF_000025625.1. NCBI lineage: Archaea > Methanobacteriati > Methanobacteriota > Halobacteria > Halobacteriales > Natrialbaceae > Natrialba > Natrialba magadii. The sequence continues at coordinate 3,352,538 of NC_013922.1, forward strand.
CACGTTCGTCGTTCACGAGACCTGCAATCGTCGGCGCAAGCGCCCGCGCTGCCTGTATCGCACTCTGGGCACTCGCCGGAGCCGCCTCCCCCTCCGCGTCGGTCATCCGCGCCGCATCGCCGAGCAAAAACGTCCGCTCGTCGAGTTCTAACGCCGGCCCAACCGCCGGCCGTTCTCGACCGAGAGCCGCTGTCCCACGGATCCCTCCCGTCCAGACGACACACTCCGCCGGGAGTTCCTCGCCCGACTCGAGTCCCACTGTCGACGGCGTCACTCGAGTAACGGCTGTCCCAGTCCGGACGGTGACGCCGGCGGACTCGAGTGTGTCTGTCACCGCGCGCTGGAAGGGAGGGTCGAACTGTGGGGCGACGGTGTCAAGTTGTTCGAGAAGGGTGACGGTCGGCGTAGCGTTTGCGTCTGATCCGTGACGCTCGCGAACAAGTGCGGCGAGTTCGCCGGCGACCTGGATACCCGAGAGGCCGGCACCGCAGACGACGAACTGTGGGGTATCTTGGTCGCGCACGCGCAGCGCCTCCCGCGCTCGTCTCCGGACGGTAAACGCATCGGTGAGTCGTTTGAACGGGATTGCGTGCTCGCGGACACCCTCGAGTCCGTGGGTGGCAGTCTGTGCGCCAAGACAGACGGCCGCGATATCGTAGGAGAGGGTGCCATCGGAGAGTCTGATGGTTCGTCGCTCACGGTCGAGAGCCTCGACGCGCGCTACGCGGACGGTTGCCCGATCGAGGACGGACGGGAGCGAGACGGTGATCGCGTTCGCCAGTTCGGGCCGGCGGAGCACGCGGTGGAGTTCGTGCTGGACGAGGTGATCCGGCGAGTCGTTAACCAGGGTGAGTTCGAGATCCGCATCTGTGGGTACTCGCTTCTCGAGTTCGCGGGTTAGGGTCAGGCCCGCGTAGCCGCCACCGAGGACGACGACGTGCATACCCGATGTAGGTTCCGCGCGCCCAAATACTGGGGACCAAACGAACGCGTTCACGGACACGAATACGGATACAGACAAACAAACACGAACACCAACGCCAACACGAGCGCCGCGTGAGTCGCTCAAATAATCCTTTCACCTTCCCTCACCTCTTTACAAACCGATACTGTGACGTTCAGTATGCATCGCCGCCGCGTTCTCGCACACGTCGGCACTGGAACCGTCATCGGTACCGTTGGCTGTCTCAGCGTCCCCCTCCCCACTGGCGATTCGGGACAATCTTCCGACTCACCAGAATCCAGAGACGGAGCGGACTCTCAAATCCCCGATATCAGGACACAGCCGTGTCCACCATCCGAAACTGACCGTGAGAGTGCCGTCTGCTCTCACACTGTCGATCCGGATTCGGCCACGGTGTCCCTCGAGTCACGTCCAAAACGCAGTACCGTGGCCGATGGGGTGCCCGAGACAGAGATTTCTCTGACGCTTCGTAATGACTCTGCCAGCGAACTAACGTTCAATCCGTACAGTTGGCACATTCGCACCAATACAGGTGCGGGCTGGCACGATATTCAGCAGGATCGAGCCGGCAACGGTACCCTGACCGTCCCTGCTGGCGAGGTGCAGACGTGGTCGCTCGTCGACGCAGTCACTGCCGTTCGAGACGACCCCGAACTTGAACCGGGGCTGTACGCGGCAGAGCTAACCGTTCCTGCACCGACACAGGAGGACGACAGCATCGCGTGTATCGCGCTCGTTCGACTCGATGCAGCGTCGTGACCTGGGTCTGGTGTTGAGGGCAACAGTTGTCCCGCTACGCCGCTAATTCGGGACGATACAGGACAACGACCGGCCTCGAAAAATCACAAAACCGCTCTCAGAACAGGTGCTCGTCTTCGTCGAGCAAGCGAGCAGGGCCGCCGACGTCCCAGATCGTCGTCGAGACGCCGCAGTCGGCGATCTCCTCTTCGACGAACTCGGCGTGCTCCTCGGTGGTGTTGACGTAGACGCTCGCGCCTGTGTCCGTCGAGAAGTAGACCGGAATATCCTCTTCCTCGCGGAGTTCGCGCACGCGGTTGAAGATTGCGAGCGTGGCTGGCTGCCAGTAGACCCAGCCCTCGGGGCCGGTCATCGTCGTCGCCGCGAGCGAGAGCGAGTCGTGCTCGGCGAGTTCGAACGCATCCTCGAACTCGTCGTTGCGGAGCGCGTCGCGCATTTCTGCGATCTGGCTGTGAATGTGCGCGTTGCGGGCCTGGAACATGTGACTGTCCTCGGCCTCGTTGTGCGCGTCTTCGGTCTCCTTGTGGTACGGCACGAGTCCGACGACGATCTTCAGATCCTCGTGGAGGTTGCTCGGCAGTCGCTCGGAGCGACAGTCCTCGTCGTTCAGCCCGGTGTTGAGTTGCGAGAACGCACCCGTCACCGCACGAGCGGCCGACGCCGAGCCAACGCGTGCGATCGTGGAAACGGTTGGTCGGTCGGCGTCGAGGTCGGCTGCCTCGGCCAGCGCCATCGCTGCCGCGGCGAAGCCGGAGGACGAGGAGCCAAGCCCGACGTTCGTCGGGAAGCTGTTCTCACTCTCGAGTCGGACCGGGTAGACCGTATGTGCCGCGTCGGACATATCTCGGGCCTTCTCGACGACGGCGTCGACGCGCTCGGCCGCGCGGCCCTCGAGTTCCTCGCCGTCGACGACGTAGGTGTCCTCGTCGTAGTCCATCGAGAACTCGACGGTAGTGCGGGTGTGACTCGGGGCCGTACAGACGCTGATACTGTCGTGATACGGGAGTCGCTCGATATCGTCGCGCATCCCGTGATATTTGACCAGCCCCTGGATGGGGTGGGCCATCGCGGTCGCCTTCATACCCGGATAGGCGGATGATGGCCGCTTAAAGTTCACGGCATCCGATTGGTGTGCCACTGGCGAGTATCAGTCGCCCCCGGCGCGTCGTAGCGGCTGCTAGCAGGTGTTATCGACCGGGCTCCAGGACAAGCCCGCTCGACGGTGCCCGCCAGCTACTGTATCGCATCCTGTAGTGACTCGCGCCACTCCTTTGCAGCCACACTCTCTCCCTCGAGTTCACCCAGTCGCAACTCGACCGTTTCGATGTCCTCGTCGATGCGTTCGACCTCTCCGGAGACCGTCGAGCGGACCAGAAGGAGCTCGCGTTTGAGTCGCACCTCGGTTTCGTCGAGGCGCGTCGCCAGCGCATCTGTCTCGGACTCGAGTGCGGTTTCGAGCGTGTCGAGTCGCGTCTCGAGGTCGGTGAGCCGTTCGTCGCGCGCCTCGGCGGTGGACTCGAGTTCGCCAAGCCGTTCGTCGTGTGTCTGGGCAGTGGATTCGAAGCCGTCGAGGGACTGTTCGAGGTCGTCACGAGTGGCCTCGAGTTCGGCCTGTTGGGTGGCTGTTTCGGCTCGGTGGTGCTCCAGTTGCGTATCGAGGGTTTCGAGCCGATCAGCGACCGAATCGAGGTGTGGTTGGAGCGTCCCATTGATTCGTTGCCGCAGAACGTCGTCGGCCGCGTTTAGATCCTCGATATCGGATTGCAAGTGCTCGATGTCGGTTCTGATAGCGTCGAGATCGGCGTGCAGGCTGTCGAGTTCGAACGGGGTGTCGGTGGAGTGCTGGTCGTCTCGGAGTTCGGTCAGTAACGTCTCGAGAACGTCAGTTTCGGACGAGTTCGGCGGACTCTTCGACGCGGGTGTCTCATTCTGTGATGGCATCGGTATCTCCGTCTGCGGGTGGGTGATCGGACCGGCGGGCAGCAGCCAGGGGTTCCACGCCAACTGCCTTCCCGATCGGTACGTTGGCTGCCGTGAGCGTGACTGCGACCGATGACGCTTCGTGGTCAGTGACCAACCCTCCTACGTGAGATATTAATACCCCGTGTCAGTTGGACGCGCGACAACGGTTCTATGGACTCGCTATCGGACTGGCGGCCAAGATGGTACCACAGAGCGAGCGACAGACTCGACGCGAACCGAACACCTCAAATGGTCGCTCTCGCAACGAACGCTGCATGGGAACCCCGCTCGAGAGCCGCACGGAACAGGCCGAAGAACTCGTCGACCGACTCGAGGAGGCCTACCCCGACTCGACGATCTCGCTTCGATATTCGAACCGACTCGAGTTACTGATCGCCGTGATCCTCTCGGCGCAGTGTACCGACGAGCGGGTGAACACGGAAACGAAGCACCTCTTCGAGAAGTACGACGGACCGGAAGACTACGCCAACGTGCCCGAGGAGGAGCTCGCCGAGGATCTGAGTTCGATCACTTACTACAACAGCAAGGCCGGATACATCAAGGACTCCTGTGAGATGATCCTCGAGGAGCACGACGGCGAGGTGCCCGACACCATGAGTGAACTCACCGAACTGTCGGGCGTCGGCCGCAAGACGGCGAACGTGGTGCTCCAGCACGGCCACGACGTGGTCGAGGGTATCGTCGTGGACACGCACGTCCAGCGGCTCTCGCGTCGCCTCGGACTGACAGAGGAGGAGTACCCCGAACCGATCGAACAGGAACTGATGGACCTCGTCCCCGAGGGCTACTGGCAGCAGTTCACTCACCTCTGTATCGACCACGGGCGAGCGACCTGTACGGCCCGAAACCCGGACTGCAGTGACTGCGTGCTCGCGGATATCTGCCCCTCCGAGAAGGGTGACAGTGAGATTGATCTGGCGTCGGGCGAGCACTGGTAGGATCCAAGTGGCGGCGACGCGGCTTCGCTGGCCTCTACACGGCTGATCTGGATCCAACACGACCCACGCAAGCCAAACACCTTTTCAGTGAGGCGTGCTAGCTTCCGATGCGATCACTATGGTTGATGACCCAGACGAAACCGGCCAGACCGACAGGACCGGGAAAGACGAGCACGGGCGTGACGTCGAACTGAAACACGAAGACACCGACGACGACGCAGACGCAGCGGAAGAGGAACTCACCGAGGAGGAAAAGGAGGCTCGAGAGCGTCGCGACGAGGAAGAGCGTCGACAGGATATCGAGCACAAATCCGAGGAGCGTGAGGCGGAGGCGCTGGGGAACACGAATCCCAATAATCACCGGGACGAAGAGCCGCACAACAGCTAGACAGTTGTCGCCGTCACGTGCCAGTCGCGCCAACTGTCGGTAGCAGTCACAGCAACTATCGGGTACTCACGACAACTGTAGTGTAGATCGCTCACGCACGGAACGCGACCAGGCTGCATTCGGGCGAGTGCAGCGGGCGGGCGACCTCGCGTTCCGTGCTCCCGGGCCGACCGATCGACCGACCGAGATCGGATTCGACGATCACAGTGCTGGGCCAGCGCGATTCCCGGCGGATCGTACACGTTTTGGTTCGTTCTGCGGTTTTCAGTCTGGCGCACCCTCGTGTTCTCGTCCTCGACCTGTTTCTGTCTCTGTTCACTCCACAGTTCCCGATCTGTGCGACGGACTCGAGTACCCGCGCTGTCTCTTCGCTCCACTTTTGCACAGATCGCGACACCGCTGTCCCGGTCCAGTAACCCAGTTCACGTTCACATAGTGGGCTCAGGCAGCGGCCGCTGGTACGCACAGAATCGGCACTGTCCCCACCACCGACACCGTGAGTGGAGTCTCGATCGCAACGTGACCCACCGACCGGTCGTCGGCGATCAGCGCCACCGACTGCTCCTCCCGGTCGACCGTCAACACGGCCTCGTCCGGCGGGAGAACCCACTGCCGAGCATTCGTCGAAAACGGACTGATCGGAACCACGGACACAGCATCGACCGCGGGCGAGAGCCGTGGCGACTCGAGTGCACTCGCGTAGCCGTGCGTCCCGAGTGCTGTCGCGACAACGATCCCGTCCGCGCGGACGGAGCCAACCGACTCCTCCCGACTTCGGACCGAAAACTCGGAGATTGCGGCGGGTTCGGCGGCAGCGAGCGTGAGGTCGAACAGAGCACGGACAGTCGTCTCGGTGCCGTCGACCAGTGTGGCGGTGCACTCGAGTACCGGCCGCTCACAGCGCGTAATCTCTGCCTCCCCTGCGAGGACAGTTGCAAGCGCGTCAGGAAGGGATTCCTCGGCGACGGTGCTGAGGCCGGGTATCGAGCCGACCGGCAAAATAGGCGGCTGCTCATCGCCCGTGACGCTCTCGCGTGCGGCCTCCGCGAGGGCCGATTCGCCGACTGCAACGACGACCGCCGGATTGACGTTCAGAACGGGGGCGGCCTCGGTGTCGACTGCTAGTGTGGCGTCGTGCGTGAACAGGGTGGACTCGAGTGCACTGCCATCGACACCAGTGTCGGCTACCTCGCGGGCGTCACCGTCCACTGTTGGCGTCGAAATCGAGTCGGTCGGATCGACGACGCCGACAACTGGCTCGTCGTGGTCGGGTTGGACGCCGTCGTCCCGGTCGCTCATGACATCTCGTTCGCGCGGCGGGTGCAAAAGCGTAAGGTCCGAAGGGTTGGTTGGGAGTCCGCCCCGATCAGTCGCCCGCGACCGCCACGACGCTTCCGACGATCACGAGATGGCAAACAGCGTCCCGTCGCGCCCGACGGTAAGCCACAGATCGTCGGCCAGCGCGCAGCCACTCCCGAGTCCCCATTCCATTTCGTCGGTGTTGAGACGCCACTTGACGGATCCGTCGGTTACATCGAGAGCGGCCGTCATCCCACCGTCGTGGGCGGTGTAGACAGTATCCTCGTCGCTCGCCCAGAAGATCGCGCCGAAACTGTCGTCCCAGATCTTGGTGGCCCAGAGACGCTCACCCGTGTCCCGGTCCAGCCCGACGAAACCAGGGCCGCGGAAATCGTCGATGACGACGACGGAGTCGACGACGTTGGCCCATCCACCCCCAATTGAACGGTCGTCTGGACGGCACTCCCAACGGTTCTCCATCGTTTCCCAGTCGTACGAGACGAGGCCGCCGTTGTCGGAGCCATAGTACTCGCCGTCCCGAAGGACGGGATAGTTGACTGGTGTCGACAGTTCTGCGCTCGGTTCGCTCGAGCGAAGATCTCTGAGGGACGCAGCGTTCGGATACAGGACGCCACTATCGGTGATGAGTGGTAGGCGTGGCTCATTCCCGCCGCTCGCGCCAGCGCTGTCCCAGCGTACGTCCCCTGACTCGGCGTCGAGGACGTACAGCTGCGGGAGGGGCTCGAAATCCCCATCCGAGTAGTCGTACAGTTCCGTATCGGAGAGGACGACGATCGCGTCCCCGACTCGCCGAACCGAGGAGAGCCCACTGCTCAGTTTGTCACTCCGCCAGCGTTCGGTTCCGTCGGCGAGGTCGTACGCTCGAACGGACGTTTCGACGGCGGCGTAAACGGTATCGTCGACGATCGTCGGACGCCAGATACGGTGCTCCGCCTCGAAAATCGGCTCAAATTCGCCGGTATCGGGATCGATAGCGACGAACGTTCGATGTTCGTTCTCACTGGTATCGCTCGTTTCCGCTCGTCCGATAGTAGTGTACACCGTCCCATCGACGATCAGCGGATGGCGGCGAGGGTGGCCACTGGTCTCTCCGTCAGTGCTATCCTCGAGCGTCCACTGGACGCTCGGATCGTCAGAGGGACCGTCCGCGTGGGGATTGTGGAACGTGTTTCCAGTGTCGTGGCCGAGCATTCGCCAGTTGGGGTCGTCGGTGTACGTGGTGTCTCCTCGGAGGTCGAGTTCCGTCCAGTGAGCGGGTTCGCTTCTCACTTGACAGCCGGCGATACCGAGCAATCCAGTCGTGGCAACCGTCTGCAGAACAAAACGACGGCTCGTGGAGGGGGACCGTTCGGGGGACATCAGGTTACAGTACTGACCTTTACACCATAAATTCCCATGCAAATTGGGCGAACTGAACCGCTGTTCTCGTACTGCCAGAATCGACTAGTTATCGTACGGCCAGTCGCCCGTGATCTTGCTTCCCTCAGCGAGGTTCTGGTCCTCGAGATCGGCGGCGATTTCCGCTGGCTCGCGGTGCTCGATCGTCTGCTCCTCGCGTGCGAGGTCGACGGTCAGCTCCGTGAGGAGGATTGCCTGCTCGCGCAGCGTGCGCTTCTCTATTTTCTCCAGCGTGTCGGCGAAGGTGTGTCCCCAGCCGCGGCCAACCTCGTCCGAGGTCGACATCACGTGGTAGCCCGGCACCCCCCACTGGACGAACGGCCAGTGGTCGCTGTGCGGGCCGAGCTGTGGCACCGTCTCGATCGGGTGGCCGTGGCGCTCTGCGACCTCCTCTGCGGCGGCCTCGAGTTCGGGGAAGCCGTGGGTCGTCAGCGAGAGCGTGCGCCCGCGGACGACGCCGTCGTTGTTGACGATCGCCTTGATAGAACCGTGGTCCGCCTGCTCGGCGTGGTAGCCGGAGCCGACCAGTCCGACCTCCTCCGCACCGTAGGCGACGAACTCGACGCGCGTCTCGAGTTCGTCCTCGCGCGCGGCAAGTGCGTTCGCGAGTTCGACGACCATTGCGGTGCCAGCGCCGTTGTCGAGGGCACCCTCTGCGATGTCGTGGGCGTCGACGTGGCTCGTCACGAGCACGCGCTCGTCCGTCTCGGGGCCGAGTTCGGCGTGAATATTCTGGCTCGTTGCGTCGTCAATGTCCGCCTCGACGGAGACAGCAATCTCCTCGCCGTCGTAGCGTCGAGCCAGCCGCGCGCCGACCTCACTCGAGACGCCGACCGCTGGAATGTCGCCGATCGGGTCGTCCTTGGTGCCGACGCTGCCGGTCGGCGGGAGACAGCCCTCGACGTGATTGCGGTAGACGAAGCCGACGGCACCCTGATCGACCGCGTGATAGTACTTCTCCCGGCGGTGGATGTAGCGCTCGTAATACTCCGGAATGTCGCTGCGGACCATCGCGATTTTCCCTTCGAGGTCGGCGTCCTCGAAGTCCTCTGGCAGGCCGTAGCCGAGGTCGACGAGTTCGCCCGTCGCCTCGTCGCTCGGACTTCGTGGGAGCGCGATGCACTCGAGTTCCTCGTCTGGCGCGACGACCGCACTGTCGCCGCGGGTCCAGCCCTGAATGTCGAACGACTCGAGGCGGGCGTTTCGTGCGCCGGCCTCGGCAAGGGCGTCGCGGGTCAGTTCGGCGGCCTCGCGTTCGCCGTCGCTGCCAGCCATTCGATTGCCGATGTCGACCAGATTTTCGAGGTGTGTCCAGCCAACGTCGCTGGTGAACACATCACTGATCCAGGTGGTCATGGGTATGGGACAGGGGTCTCACTGGGGGCGTGTAACTGTACCGTTCGGCGATGACTGTGCCGGAACTTGGTGCGCTACTGTCGACTATCTAACCCGAAAACCGGACGTTCAGTGCGAACTGAGAATCTTTTTTACCCCGCTCGCACTCGGGGCGTGTATGCGGGAGACGCTTGCCGAGTGGCGGCCGGCCGTAGACGAGGCGATTGCCGACCTCGTGCCGCGGGAGATCGACACCGACTACCTCGAGTCGTTCTTCGGCGAGCCAACGTACGAGTACGATCCAGACGGCATCCAGCGGGCACTGTCGGATCCGCTCTGGGACTTGCTCGACCGAGGTGGGAAACGATGGCGTGCAGTGCTCTTTCTGGTCTTCATCGAGGGCTTCGGTGAAGACCCGACCGAGTACATGCCTTACGCCTGTATCCCCGAGATTTTGCACAACGGGACCATCATCGTCGACGACGTCGAGGATCAGGCGGCAAAGCGCCGCGGGGAACCGGCCCTGCACCACATCTACGGGCGCGACGTCGCGCTGAACGCCGGCAACGCACTCTACTTCCTGCCGCTGAAGCTTCTGCGGGAGAACCCCGGCGACCTGCCGGCCGAGCAGCAGTTGGCAGCCTACGAGATGCTGATGGACGAACTCAACCGGACTCACCTCGGTCAGGGGATGGACATCTGCTGGCACAACGAACGTGAAGTCCGCATCACCCCGGCGCAGTATCTCGAGATGTGTGCCTGCAAAACCGGCTGTCTCGGCCGCATCGTCGCCCGCCTCGCGGCGATCATCACCGACCAGCCCGCACACGTCGAGGAGGCCGTCGCGACCTACGCCGAACTCACCGCGGTTGCCTTCCAGATCGGCGACGACATCTTAGACGTCGAGAACTCTCTCGGCCGCGCCGGCGAGTTCGGCAAGGAGTTCGGCAACGACGTTCGCGAGGGGAAAAAGACCCTGCTCGTCATCCACGCAATCGAGGAGAGCGAACCCGCGAAGGCGGCGCGACTCCAGGAAATTCTGGAAGCCGAGACGAACACCGACGAGGAAGTCCTCGAGGCACTCTCGATTCTCGAGGAAGCTGGCAGCATCGAGTACGCCCGTGAACGGGCACTCGACCTCGCCGCCGAAGCCCGCGCAGAAATCGCTGGACTCGAGTTGAACGCGGAGACGACCGAACAGCTACACACGTTTACAGAGTTTGTGGTTGACCGAGACGAATAAGTGAGAGTCACCGACGAGTCTCCGTTCTCTTACTCCCCGGACTGCAACCGCTTCGTCGTCTGCACCAGCGGATGGCGCGCGTAGTCGACCACGTCGATATCCTCGAGTGACTCGAGTCCCTCCTTCGCAGCGGTCTCTGCCATGCCGAGTGCGATCTCGTTCTCGACGACGATCACGTAGGCGTCCATCGCGTCGATCCCCAGACGGTCGGCCGCGAGCACGCGGTGGTGACCGTCCGCTAGTAACAGCGTGCCGTCGTTGTCGATGACGACCAGCGGCTCTGCCAGCCCGCGCTCGAGTTCGTACTTGCGGCCCTCGAGTTCGTCCGCGTAGACGCGCCCTTGCGTCGGTGTCAGTTGATCGATCGCGACGGTGCGACGTTCTTGTTCCAGACTTACGCTGTGGATCTGCTCGAGCGTGCGGACCAGTTTGCCGACCTTTTCGGGCGTTGCACGTTCGATCTGGCTGCGGATTACGTCGGCGTTCGAGATAATGCCGACGAGGTTGCCCGCGTCGTCGACGACGGGGAGTTTCTGAATCCCGGAGCGGAGGATAACGCGGGCAGCGTCGTTCACCTTCATTTCCGGGTGTGCGACCAGCAGATCGGTGGTCATCACTTTGAATATGGGGTCGTCGTCGCCAGCCAGTAGCAGATCGCGAGCGCTGATGAATCCCTCCACTCGGCGGCGGTCACAGACCGGAAAACCGCTGTGTTCTTCGCTTTCTGCGATTCGCTCGGCAACCGCGCCGACGGTCGAATCCGGCGAGACAGTCACCACGTCGCGGGTCATATACTCTTTGACCTGGGGTTTGGTCCGTTCCGACGCGAGTTCCATACACAGAACGTACCGCGCCCGTCCGCAAAAGTACTGTTACTGGTGATCGTCGGCTCTGTTCTCAGACCCAGTCGCGTATGCCTCTCGATCCGCGGCGATGGCTTCCCACTCGTCTTCCTCTGCGAACAACCACCGACTCGTTCGGCTATAGGTACCGACCGGAACACCCGGTCGCGTCCGAATCGCCTCGAAGAACCGATCCGTGATCACGTCCTCGGCGACGCCAACGATTGATTCGACCTCGTCTTCGTCGTCGAGTCTGCCGAGAATCCCGACCTCGAGTTGCGCGCCGGCCATATCGGCGTGGCCGCCCGCACTCCCGATCTGGTCGAAACCGTCCCGCAAGGTCTCGCCGAGATCTACGTCGTTCGACCGCGACCGCGCGGAGAGAAACGCCATCTCGTCTCTGAACCCGAAGACGAGCGTCGTGTCGATCCCCTCCATCGCGAGGAGTTGATCCGCCGCCTGCGGCAGCGCATCTCGGTTCCCGATCCGACCAACGCTTGCGACCGCGACCGAATCGTGCTGGACGCGATTCTTGATCGCGCGGGCGATCGTCTCGAGTGTCTCGCCTTCGACAGTCGGCTGTTCGATCTGACGCAAGACGGTGGTGTCAACGTGCGGGTACAGCGTCGACGCCGCTTCGAAATCCGCAGGCGACACCTCGCGCGTGAAATCGTTCGTGTCGATTCGGATACCATAGAGGAGTGCGGTCGCCGTCGACGACTCGAACGAGAGGTTGAACCGGTCGATGTACTCTGTCAGGATGGTGCTCGTCGCGCCGGCTTGCTCGCGCAACTCGACGAAATCGCTCGGCACGGGTCCGCGTGGTGGGTGGTGATCGATGACGATATCGACGTGGCGATCCTCCGACAGTTGGTCGTTGACACCGGGTCGTGAGTGATCAACCAGCGCAATCGATCCGTAGGCATCGAGACTTTCGCCGGGTGAGAGATTCCGCAGTGAGAGATCGAGCAGGTTGACCATCGCCCGATTCTCCTGGTGGGAAATATCGCCGAAGTAGCAGGCGTCGGCTGCAACGCCGACCGACTCGGCGATATCCGTCAGCGCAACGGCACTCGCGATTGCGTCCGGGTCCGGGTTGTCGTGCATCACGACTGCAAGCGGCCCCTCAATCGTCAGCAACTGCTGATAGAGGCCGATCGCTCGCGAGGCCGTCGCCGTCGCGGTCTCCTCGAGTACGTGTTCGGCGAACGCACTTGCCGCATCGACAGTGTGGTCTGCGAGGTCGGTAAAGCGATTCCTGTCTGCCATCGTCGGGTTGCCGCCCATGTAGGCCGTGATCGATGCATCGGGGAACGCAGCGGCAGCCATCTCGAGTGCCTGTCGGTTGACGTCGGTTCGGTCGCTGCCGACGAAGACGATGTCGGGCGTGTCGATGGTGTCGAGCGTACCGAGATCAGTCGGATCGCCGCGGCGGGCGGGGATGCTCTCGTCGCGAAGGGTTTCGGCGACGCTCTCGTCGGCGGTGATGACGAGGAGTCGGCCCTCTTCGTCGCGCTCCGTGAGTCCCTCGGCGACGGCGCGGCCGACGGTTCCGCACCCGAGGACGAGCCGGAAAACCATGTATCGCGGCTTGCAACCCAGAGGGGTAAAAACTACCGGGTCTCGCCGGCGGTATGAGTGGGGTATCGCTGGCGAATTGCTCACCGATAGGACTCGGAGTGGTGGTGTGAGACGAGAAGAGGACCGCTCAGAACAAATCAAACAGAACGAATACCGTTCGCGCCGGTCGGACGCGAGCTCAGGCGAGCATCGCAGTCGCCGCGTCGACGGCCGTGTCGGCAACCGGGCCGAACAGCGGCAGCAGTGCGAGCGTCATGACGGCTGCGACGACGATTGCCGCGTACAGCCCCACAGGCTGTGCGAGTGCGTCGCGCTCGGTGACTGGCTCTTCGATCCAGACTGCCTTGACCAGCCGCGTGTAGTAGTACAGCGAGAGTGCGCTGTTGATCACCAGTGCGGCGGCGACGACGAGCAGACCGGCTTCGAGCGCGCCGGTGAACAGGAAGTACTTGCTCCAGAAGCCACCGAGCGGCGGGATACCCGCGAGACTGAACATGAATATCGCGAGCGCGAAACAGGCGACCGGAGCGCGTCGGCCAAGCCCGTTGTAATCTTCGAAGGTGCGGCCGACGCCCCAGTACTCCGCCAGGGCGACGAACAGGAACGCACCGGTGTTCATGAAGCCGTAGACGAACAGGTGCATCATCGCCGCACCCATGACGAGTTCGCCACCGCCAGCGGAGATGCCGGCGAGACCGATCAGCGCGTAGCCTGCGTGGCCGATCGAGGAGTACGCCAGCATCCGCTTGACGTTGTTCTGCGTCGCGGCGGCGAAGTTCCCGAGCGTCATCGTGACGATTGCGAGGATGACGAACGCGAGCGTCCAGTCGACACCGATTGCGCTCGCTGTATCAGCGACTGGGAACGCCTCCGTGAAGACGCGGAACGCGATCACGAAGCCAGCGGCCTTCGAAGCCGAGGACAGGAACGCTGCGATCGGGGCCGGCGCACCCTCGTAGGCCTCTGGTGCCCAGAAGTGGAACGGCACGCTCGCCGTCTTGAACGCGAAGCCACCGATGAGCATCAGGATACCGAGGCCGAGCAGTCCGCCGTACGGATCTGCGTCTCCAGCCTCGACGACCTCTGCAATGTTCGTGAGCTGTAGGTGACCCGTCGCACCGTACACCAGCGAGATTCCGTATACGAAGATCGCCGACGACAGCGCACCGATCAGGAAGTACTTCAGCCCTCCCTCGACGCTGCCGCGGTTATCCTTCAGGATCGACACCAGCGCGTAGGACGGCAGGCTCGCCAACTCGAGTGCGATGAAGATCGTCACCAGGCTGTTGGCGGCGGCCATGAACGACATGCCGGTCGCCGCGAGCAGGACGAGCGAGTAGTACTCGGCCTGGTAGGTGTGGTCCTCCATGTAATCGTAGCTCGCGACTGCCACGAGCGCCGTGACGACGGCGACGATGATCATGAAGAACAGCGCGAGCTGGTCGACGACGAACTGGTCGCCCAGCACGTCGATGACACCGCGACCGCCGTCGATCGTCGGCGTGCCGACGCCGGCCAAGATGTACCAGACGGCGACACCGAGCGAGACGATCGAACCGGCGGCCGTCGTCCCGGCGAGCAGCCCGCTGTTACGCGAGTCCGGCGAGATGCTGTCGACGATGAACAGTACCATCGCCGTCAAGGCAAGCACCAGTGCCGGCGCGAGTGCGGTCCAGGCGGGCAGTTCGAACAGTGCCATTACAGTTCACCTCCGGTCTCCAGGATCGGATCGACTGCGTCCGTAATCATTTCGAAGATCAGCTCTGGTGCGACGCCGAGCAGGATGATGAGTCCTAGCAGCACGAACATCGGTGCGATGTCGTGCAGCGGGGCGCGGTCGACGTCGTAGTCCGTTTCCAGGTGGTACGGCCCGAAGACCGTCCGCTGGAGCGCAAAGAGCAGGTAGCCCGCGACGATCACGATACCGAACATCGCGAGGGCGGTGAACACCTGCGAGTAGGCGAGTCCCTCGGCACCGAACGCGCCGAAGAAGATCGTGAACTCGCCGAAGAAGCCGCTCATCAGCGGTAGTCCCATGTAGCCAAAGGCACCGGCGACGAGGATGCCGACGGCGACTGGCATGCGGTCTGCCATCCCGGACATGTCCGTGACCATCCGGGTGTGGGTGGCGTTGTAGATGACGCCGACTGCCATGAACATCAGTCCGGAGATCAGGCCGTGGCTGACCATCTGGAAGGTCGCGCCACCGACACCGAACTGAGTCAGGGCAATCAGACCGAGAATCACGTAGCCCATCGACGAAACGGAGGAGTACGCGACGATCCGTTTCAGGTCAGTCTGGGCCAACGCGAGCATCGCGCCGTAGATGACGCTGATCACGGCGATGGCCGCGATCGGGATCACGAACGGCTCGATGATCTCGGCTGGGAACATCGTGAAGTTGAATCGCAGCAGTGCGTAGGTCCCCATCTTCAGCAGGACGCCAGCCAGCAGCACCGACGCGGGCGTCGGTGCCTCGACGTGGGCGTCCGGCAACCACGTGTGGAACGGGACGATCGGGACCTTCACCGCGAACCCGAGGAACATCGCGACGAACACGAGCGAGGCGAGCGTCGTGCCGCCGATGCCGAGGAACCCGTCAGGGCCACCGTCGAGCATCGCGGCCGTCACGTCCGGCAGTGCGAACGTCGTCACGTCACCGAGCCCGAAGACGAGTGCGATGAACGCACCGAACATCACGAGCGAGGCGACGTTCGTGTAGACGAAGAACTTGATCGCCGCGTACTTCCGGCGTGGACCGCCCCAGATCCCGATCAGTAGGTACATCGGGATGAGGACAGCCTCCCAGAAGATGAACCAGACGAAGAAGTCCAGTGCGGCGAAGACGCCGATCAGGTTCGCCTCGATGAAGAGTACGAGTCCGTAGAACTGAGACTCACGCTCGTCGATCGGCGTCCACGAACTCACGATCGCGAGCGACGAAAGGATCGTCGTCAGGACGACGAGCGGCATGCTGATGCCGTCCAGACCGACGAGCCACGAGATCGAGTACTCGCCGAACTGGATCCACTCGAACTCCGAGGCGAACGCGAGTTCGCCGCCGAGTAGCGCGTTGCCACTGCCGTCGAACGCCGAGAACATCCACAGCGAGAGCGCTGCGGGGATCAGGCTGATTGCGAACGCCAGCTTCCCAGCGATGCGATTCGGCGCAACGAACGTTACGAACGCGCCGACCAGTGCGACTGCGATCAGTGCTTCGATCATCATAGGAACCACCCTCCAACGTAGCCGAGAACCAACAGTAAGCCGATGAAGCCGGCCACCAGCAGTGCTGCGTAGTTCGTCACGAGCCCCGTCTGAATCCGTTTCAGCCGGCTACTGCTGAACAGGCTGGCGGTCGAGACGCTGTTGACCACGCCGTCGATCACCGTCTGGTCGAACCGATCTGCAGCACGCGCAAGCGGCTGGGTGAACCCTTCGGCGAGCCAGACCTGGTACTCGTCCTGATAGTAGTTCGACTCGAGTGTCTGGCGTGCGCTGCCCAGGCGTTCTTTGTGTGCGACTGGCTCTGGAACGTTGTAGAGCTTCCAGGCGAGGCCGGCACCGGAGAACGCAAGCAGCAGGGAGACGCCGGCAGCGATCAGGACAGTGAGTTGTTCACCGCCAATGTAGGCGGTTTCGAACGCGAGCAACTCGCCGTAGGCGCTGTAGGTCAGCCCCTCGACGGCACCGTACTCGCCGTCGAGCCAGTGTTCTAAGAACACAATGTCGATCTGTGCGAGCTTTGCGACGGGTGCGAGGTTCGCAATCCCGGCAACAAGTGCGAGGACACCGAGAACGATCAACGGGGCCTTCATCGACCAGCCGATATCGTGTGGGTCCTCCGCGGCTTCCGAGCGGGGTTCACCGTGGAAGGTCAGGAAGACCATCCGGAAGGTGTAGAAGCCGGTAAAGAAGACGGCGACGAGCGCCATCGCGTAGGCTGCGAGGATGATCGGCTCTTCGATGCCGATAATGAGCGCATCGTACAGAATTTCGTCCTTGGACCAGAAGCCCGAGAACGGGATAATGCCCGCGAGTGCGAGTGCGCCCGCGAGGAACGTGTAGTAGGTGATGGGTGCCTTGTCCTTGAGGCCGCCCATCTTCCACATGTCCTGTTCGTGGTGCATGAGGACGATGACGGCACCGGCACCGAGGAACAGCAGCGCCTTGAAGAAGGCGTGGTTCATCAGGTGGAAGACCCCGGCGACGTAGCCGCCGACACCGAGGCCGAGCATCATGTAGCCGTACTGGCTGATCGTCGAGTACGCCAGCACCTGCTTGATGTCGTCTTTGACGACGCCCATCGTCGCGGCAAAGAGCGCGGTGAAGCCACCGACGAACGCGATGATCGCGAGCGCGGTGGGCGACAGTGCGTAGTAGCCAAACATCCGGGCGACGAGATAGACACCCGCTGCGACCATCGTCGCCGCGTGAATCAGTGCGGAGACGGTGGTCGGACCCTCCATCGCGTCGGGAAGCCAAGTGTGCAGTGGGAACTGTGCGGACTTCCCGATGACACCGCCAAGCACCAGGAGTGCGGTGATCGTCACCCAGGTTTCGGCACCGAAGCCGAACAGGGTGTCACCGTTGTCGATTGCTGTTTCAGCGGCCGTGACGAACGAGTTATCGCCGGCGAAGGCGACCGTGCCGAACGTCGCGGCGATGGCGACGACCCCGAGCAGGAAGAAGTAGTCACCAAAGCGGGTGACGAGGAACGCCTTCTTCGCGGCCGATGGTGCCGAGCGCGTGCGGAACCAGAAACCGATCAGCAGGTACGAACAGAGGCCCACGAGCTCGAAGAACATAAACGCCATCAGCAGGTTGTCCGCGTAGACGAACGCGAGCATGCTGAACGTGAAGAGACCGAGGCTGGCGTAGTACCGCGGCAGCCCGGTCTCGCCCTCGGCGTTCATGTAGCCGAGGCTGAAGATGTGGACCAGGAACGCGATCAGCGAGACGATGACGAGCATCAGCGCGGCGAGCGGATCGATCAGGATACCGAAGGTGAACTCGATCCCGTCGGCACCAATCTCGCTCGCGGCGTCACCGATCGCCCACTGATACAGCGTCTCGTGATACACTTCACCGCTCGCGACGGCCACGAGCATCAGCACGGAGAGCGCAAGCGAGCCCCCCGTCGCGATGATGCCCGCGAGCGCGCCCTTCTTCGGCATGTACTTGCCGAACGTCAGGGCGACGACGAACGCCACGAGTGGGAACAACGCGATCGCCGGCGCGTAGTTGAACACATCCTCCATCTTACCACCTCATCGTCGTTGGAACCGTGACATCGACGTCACGGAAGTTGCGGTACAGCAGCAGGATGATCCCGAGTCCGACGGCGACCTCGGCGGCCGCGAGGGCCATCGTGAACAGGGCAAAGACCTGTCCCGAGAGATTGCCGTGGTAGAACGCGAACGCGATCAGGTTGATGTTGGCCGCGTTCAGCATGAGCTCGACGGACATCAGGAACATCAGTGCGTTTCGACGCGTCAGGATTCCGAACAGGCCGATGGCGAACAGCGCCATCGACAGGAGGACGTAGTGTTCGACGCCGACTGTCATCGGTCGTCACCTCCCGTTTCTGTCTCCGTCGCTGTCTCGGTCTCGGTGTCGGTCTCGTCCGTGCTGACGGCTGCGGAGCCAGTATCGGACACACCGCCGTCAGTGGCGGCCGTCTGCTCGTCCTGGGCTGGGCCCGAAACCGGTCCGGGACCGTCCTGGGGGAGCGCCACGATCGGCTCACCGTTTTCCTCACGCTTTGCGAGGACGATCGCACCGTCGAGTGCGGCGTCAAGCGCGAGTGCGATCAGCAAGAACGCAGCGAGGAACGCTTCCGTGTTCGGGATCGATCCCGCTTCGGACTGAAGCGGGTCAAGGTCGAACATCGCATACCCCAGTTCGGACGTGATCGCAATTCCCTCGGGGAAGCCCTGCCCGTCACCAAAGCTTGTGTTGATGGCGATCAACGCCATCAGCCCGAACAGGGCGATTGCGAGCACACCCGGGACCAGCGTGCGGCCGAGTCGAAGCCGCGGTCTGGTCGTCATGTCTGTACCACCTCATCCGTCTCCGAATCCGTCTCGTCTGTTGCGCCCTTGTGCTGTGTCAGCATCACGGCGAACGTGATGAGGATGAGGACCCCGCCGACGTAGACGAGGACCTGCATCATGGCGACGAACTCTGCCGCCTGCATCACGAAGTGTACCGCAATGCTCATCAGCGCGACGCCAAGCATGAGCGCCGAGTGCCACGGGTCCTCGAGGAGGACCACACCCAGCCCGCTGGCGAGCGTGATGAACGCAAACAGCGTGAACGCGATCAGCTCGTATGTCATTGTTGTAATAGACTGCCCGTGCTCGGGGACGGGCGACCCAGACGGTTACTGGTAATCGACCTCCCCGTCTCCCTCGCCGATCCACGCGCCCCGGTCCGGTTCGCGCGACTCGAGCGGGTCGATATCCTTGTACCACGGTACCGATTTCAGCTGCTCCTTGTTGTAGACCAGATCGTGTTTCGTATCGCCGGTAAACTCGAAATTCTGGGTGAGCAGGATGGCGTCGACGGGACAGACTTCCTCACAGAGGCGACAGTAGATACACTGTCCGATGTGGAGGTTGTACTGCTCGCCGTTTCGCTTGTCGTCCATCACGATCTGAATCGTATCGTTCGGACAGACGTTCTCACACTGGCGACACCAGATACAGCGCTCCTGGCTGAACTTGTGGACGCCGCGGAACCGCGGCGAGACATCTGGTGCTGCCGTTGGATACTCGACCGTGAACGTCGAGCCGTCCAGTGCGTGTTTCATCGTCGTTGCCATCGATTTGAGTACGCCGATCATGCAATCACCCCTACAATTGCCGCAGTGAGTCCGAGATTCGCAAAGGAGAGGACGAGTAGTCCCTTCCAGCCAATCTCGATGAGTTGGTCGATCCGCACACGTGGCACCGCAGAGCGGAGCCACTGGGTCAGGAAGAACACACCCCAGATCTTGAGGGTGAACCAGAGAATACCGAGCTCGTCCGGCCCTGGTCCGGCGGGTCCGCCGAGGAAGATCGTCGCGATGATCGCACCGCCAAGGAAGATGTGCAGGAACTCGCCCAGATAGACGAGCACGAAGTAAACCGAGGAGTACTCGGTCTGATACCCTGCAATGAGCTCTGCCGGCGCTTCGGGCATGTCGAACGGATTCCGCCCGACTTCCGCGAAGTTCGCGATCAAGAATAGGACGAATGCGAACGGGTTCACCAGCGCGAACCACGCTGGCACCGCCCACTCGAGTCCGGGGATCGTGAACAGCGTTGTCTCGTTCTGGACGGCGACGATCTCGCTCATCTGCAGCGACCCCGCAAACAGGACGACCGACATCCCGGTCACGACGAGCGGGATTTCGTACGCAACGTTCTGTGCAACCGCACGCAGACCGCCGAGCAGCGAGTACTTGTTACCCGATGCGTAGCCGGCCATCACCAGACCGATCGAAGCGATGCCAGCGACGGCGAAGACGAACGCCAGGCCGACCTCGGGGTCAGCGAGGTGGATTCCGCTGCCCATCGGGATGACGGCGAAGCCGAGCATCGCTGAGCCTGCGATCACGATCGGTGCGAGGTCGTAGGCCGGTCGATCGACGTTCTCCGGAATGATGTTCTCCTTCGAGAGGAGGCGAACCGAGTCAGCGATGATGATCCCGATTCCGCCGGGACCGAGGTGGTTAACCGCAATCCGGTCCGTGAAGGAGGCGGTGATCTTCCGTTTCGCCCACGGTCCGGCAACACCGGTCATCGCGAGGATGAAGTTCCCGACGATGAACGCGGCGACGAACGTCGCGAACAACTCGCCGGCGAGGCCGAACTGGCCCAGACCGGTGAGCTCCGTGATGTGCTCGGGGAGCAACACCGGGTCGCCGCCGTTTTGCAGCGGAAACAGGCTCGGACTGGCCGTCGCCCCGCTCATCGATCCACCTCCCCGAGAACGATGTCCAAGCTGCCCAGCGAGGCGATCAGGTCAGGGATGTACTCCCCTTCGGACATCTCTTCTAAGGCCTGCAGGTTCGAGAAGCACGGACTCCGGATCTTGAATCGACCGGGCTTGTCCGAGCCGTCCGAGCGGATGTAGATGCCGAGTTCGCCCTTTGCTCCCTCGACGGCGCGGTAGATTTCGGTGCCGGCATCCGGCTTCAGCGTGCGCGGGACGTTCGCCTGTACGTCGCGCTCGTCTTCCGGCCAGTCCTCGAGGAGGTCGAGACACTGCTCAATGATCTTCGCGGATTCCTCGACCTCCTCCATCCGACAGAGGACGCGCGCGTAGTTGTCAGCACCATCGCGTGTGATGACGTCCCAGTCGAGCTGTTCGTAGTAGCCGTACGGATCGTCACGGCGCAGGTCGTAGTCGACGCCGGAGCCACGTGCGACGGGCCCGGTACAGCCGTAATCCTTGGCGACCTCGGGCTCCAGCACGCCGGTGTCGATACAGCGGGTCTGGAAGATTTCGTTGCCCGTAATGAGGTCGTTGTATTCGGCGACCTTGGCCGGAAGCTCGTTGAGGAACTCACGGGTCAGCTCGAAGAACTCCTCGCGTGGTTCAGGCAGGTCCCAGGCAACGCCGCCGACGCGGAAGTAGTTGAACATCATCCGCTGGCCCGTCAGATCCTCCAGAATGTCCTGAATGACCTCCCGGTCGCGGAACGTGTACATGAACGTCGCGGTGAACTCGCCGTAGACGTCGAGTGCGAACGTCCCGAGCGCGAGCATGTGCGAGGCGATTCGGCACAGCTCCGCACCCATCGTCCGGATGATCTGTGCATACTCGGGAACCTCGATGTCCGCAAGGTCCTCGATCGCACGCGCGTACGCCCACTCGTTCAGTAGGCCCGCCGAGACGTAGTCCCAGCGGTCCGGGTAGGGCATTATCTGGTGACGGTAGGTGCCCTGCTCGCACATCTGCTCCTCACAGCGGTGGAGGTAGCCGATGTCCGGCTCGACGTCGGCGACCGTCTCGCCGTCCAACACCGTCTTGACGTGGAGCACGCCGTGGGTCGCCGGGTGGTGTGGTCCGATGTTCAGGAACATCGTATCCGACTCGGCGTCGCGGTGATCCGGCTGAATCGGGTTCTGGTGCTCCGTGAGCGTGACGAGCTGCGGTTTCTCCTGATCGTAGTCCTTCGAGAGGGGGTGGCCCTGCCACGTCTCCGGCAGGAGAATCCGTCGCAGATCTGGGTGGTCGTCGTACTCGATGCCGACCAGATCGTACGCCTCTCGCTCGTGCCAGTCAGCCGTCCGGAACACCGGCTCGGCACTCTGGCTGACTGGGTCGTCGACCGTCGTCGGAACGACGATGCTGACCTCGTCTGTCGGGTCAGCGAACTTCTTCATGTGATAGATCGACTCGTATCGATCCTCGTACTGCTGGGCTGTAACACACGAGAGGTGGTCGTAGCCGGCCTCGTCGCGAAGATCCGAGAGCACGCTCTGGACGTCGTTCGGGTTGATGACGAAGCCCGGCGCGTTCAGGTGATCGTCGCGCGCGATGGCGCGCTCGCCGAGCAGGGACTCGAGTTCGTCTTCAGTAGTCCCGGTTTCAGCTGCCGTGAGCTCTGCCTCGGGCTCCGTTTCGGGTTCGGTTCCCGTGCTCATGGTGAATCAGCCCAGTTGTAGCGCATGACGAGGTCGTCCTCGTCGATCTCGTGTGCGAGTTTCTGTACGAGTTCGTCCTTTTCGAGGTCGCCGAACTCCTCGAGTTCGTACGGTTTGACGACGACGGACGAGGACTCGCCGTTCTTGATTCGCTCCTGGAGTTTGAGGACGCCGTAGAGCAGCGCCTCCGGTCGCGGTGGGCAACCGGGGACGTGAATGTCGATGGGGATGATCTCCTCGGCACCCTTGACGACGTTGTACCCCTCCTGGAACGGGCCGCCGGAGATCGTACAGGAGCCCATGCCGACGACGAACTTCGGTTCGGGCATCTGGTCGTAGACGCGCTTCATGCGCGGGCCGAACTTGGAGACGATCGTTCCGGGGACGATCATCACGTCGGCCTGTCGCGGCGAGGCGCGGGGGACGCCGGCCCCGAATCGGTCCAGGTCGTGTTTGATCGCGTACGTGTGCATCATCTCGATGCTGCAGCAGGCGATCCCGAACTGGAGCATGAACATCGAGTTCCCGCGAACCCAGTTCATGAACTCGTCGAACTTCGTGAGGATGAACGGCGACGCGCCGAACGCCTCGCGAAGCTTGGAGTTGAAGCGGTCGTCGACACCCTCGCCGATTCGGGCGTCGCGGGTGTCCGTCGACGGCGCTGTGCTGTCGTAGATCGTTTGTCGTGGTTCGTCGCTACTCATGGTCGGTTATGCTCGGATTCTACCTGACGAGGTGTCTGTGCCCACTGGACCGCACCCTTTCGCCACGCCCACGCGAGTCCGACGAGGAGGATCGTGACGAAAAGCACCATTGGGCCGAGGATCTCGAGCAGCGAGACGGCGTCCGATTCGACGGCATCCAGGTACACGACCGCCCACGGAAACAGAAGGACGGTTTCGATATCGAAGATGAGGAACAGAAGCGCAACCATGTAGTACTGGATGTTGAACCGGACGCGCGTGTCGCCGGTCGGGATCTCGCCACTCTCGTAGGTGGCACGTTTGCTCGTTTCGGGTACACTCGGGCGCAGAAGGTACGATACCGCCATCATACCGAGCGGTATCAGTACTCCCACGAGTGCAAGCGCCCCGATCGCTATCCAATCGTTCATCTCCGTAACGTTCGGGAGTTTAAACCGCATGCACATAAGGGTTGATTGTTCGTTTTCCGGCCCAAGACGGGCCAAATAGAGAGATCAGCCATAAACTATCCGGCCGAATAATTGCCGTAGACTCGCCGTACGCGTTCCCGGCGGAACGTACCGCTATGCAGGAGCTCCATCGTCCGAATAAGTGGTGAAAAATAGTGATGGTCGCGCCATGGGCTGTCCGGCTGCACGAGGGGAGTGGACCGCCGGCGCATCTGCGCGACGATAGTACTCCGCTTCCTCCTCTTCTACTCCGCTTCCTCCTCTTCTACTCCGGCTACTCCGACTCGCCGCGCTCGCGGAAAGCCGGCGTTCCGTTGTCGTGTAACTCGCGCGAAACGGCACCGACACCGTCGCGCAGTTCCTCGTGGTAAGCCACAAGTCGGTTACGGACCTCGTCGTGCTGACGTGCGAGGATCTGCGCTGCCGAGAGCGCGGCGTTGAAGGATTTGCCGGCGTCGACGGCGACCAGCGGCGCACCCGCCGGCATCCCGATCACGCTGTCGACGGATTTCTCCTGAACTGGAACGCCGATCACGGGGAGCGGGTACGCGACCGACGCCGTCATATTCGGTAGATCCGCGGACTTCCCGCCGGCACCCGCAATGATAAGCTCTAGTCCGCGCTCCTCTGCCGTCTCTGCGTAGGCCGTCATCAAATCGGGTGTTCGGTGAGCCGAGGTGACGTACGTCTCGAACGTGAATCGCTCGTCCGGTGGGCGCTCGTAATCGGTCTGCTCGGCAAATCCGAGTTCGTCGACGAAGGCGTCGTACGCGCCGGGGCGCTTCCCGCCGGTCATCATCGTTTCGAGGTCGGAATCGCTGCCCATCACGATTCCAACGTCTGGTGTTTCGGCGTCGGGCCGGTCCTGGTCGGCCTCGGCGTGCAGTCGATCGATCAGCTCGGAAACGGTCTCGCTCATAGGTGACAGTTCTCTCACTCCGACGTGAACGTGACGGACTCCTCGAGTTCCCGAGCGGCCGCCAGCAGCTCGTCAGTCGTCTCGTCCTTACGGCCCGACAGCGTGACGTGCCCCATCTTTCGCAGCGGACGGGCCTCGCGCTTGCCGTACCAGTGGAGGTTCGCACCCGGCGTCTCGAGGATCCGGTCAACGTTTCGCAGTGCAGCGGGCTGAGACTCCTCGACGTCGCCGAGCAGGTTCACCGACACCGTCGGCGACCGCAGCTCTGTGGCTGCGAGTGGCCAGCCGAGCACCGCGCGGGCGTGCTGTTCGAACTGCGAACTCTGTGCACCCTCGATCGTCCAGTGACCGGAGTTGTGCGGACGTGGTGCGATTTCGTTGAGCAGAATCTCCCCGTCCTGCTCTCGCGGGCTCCCCCCGCTCGAATCTTCCGAGGCGCTATGCGCCTCGCTCGTCTCAAAGAGTTCGATACCGTAGACGCCGCGACCCTCCATTACCTCGAGGACATCCGCAGCGACCTCACGAGCGCGCTCCTCGACAGCGTCGGCCGAGCCCGCCGGCACGACTGTCTCCCGCAGGATCTCGTCCTCGTGAATGTTCTCTCCGATCGGGAACGTCGCGATTTCGTCGTCGCCCTTGACGGCGATCACCGAAATCTCGCGCTCGAAGTCGACGAACGCCTCGACCATCGCCGGCCCGGCGACGGACTCGAGTGCATCCTCGGCCTCGTCGGCTGACTCGACAGGGACGTTGCCGCGGCCGTCGTAGCCGCCGGTACGCGCCTTGAGCATCACCGGCGCGCCGTAATCGTCGATCGCCGCGCGGATATCGTCGGCGTCCTCGACCGCCCGGAACGGCGGGACCGGAACGCCGGCGGACTCGAGTTCCTGCTTCTGGACCAGTTTGTCGTGGATCGTCTCGAGTGTCTCGGGTTTTGGATGGACTGGTGTGCCGGAGTCCTCGCTGACGCGCTCGAGGACGTCCTGGTCCGCGAGTTCGATTTCGAACGTGAGCACGTCGGCGCGAGCAGCGAGTTCGCGAATGCCCGCCTCGTCGTCGAAGCCGGCGACGATCTGGTCGCGGGCGACGGGAGCCGCGGGGCAGTCGGCCGTGGGGTCGAGGACGATGACCTCGACGCCCAGTGGCGAGGCTGCTTCGGCGAGCATGCGCCCGAGCTGTCCACCACCGACGACGCCGATCGTTGGACCTGGCGTCTGTAAGGTCGTCATTGGCGGGTGTTGCGTGTGATTCCGCTTAAGAATTGGCAATCGGGGATCAGAACCGGTGTCGTCATCGAGATGGTCTCTCGACACCCCAATATAATTCGAGCCCGAAAAAGAAGGTATTTTGTATGTGATGTTAGAACAGTAATATGTGGTCGCTGAGGAATATCCGCCGGGGAGTCAATCCGACGAGACGACGTCAGCACGACGCGAGGCAACGCAGCCGATACTGGTAGTCGACGACTTGACGAAGACCTACGACATCGACGAAGAGACGACGACCGCGGTAGATGGCGTTTCGTTCACCGTCGACGAGGGAACCGTCGTCGGGCTGCTCGGCCCGAACGGCGCTGGCAAGACAACGACGATCAAGTTGCTGCTCGGGCTCGTTCGGCCGAGCAGTGGCACTGCACGAATTGGCGGGGTCGACGTGACCGAATCACCACCCGCCGTCTCACAGACGGTCGCCGCAATGCTCGAAGGGGCACGAAACGTCTACTGGCGGCTCACCGTTCGCGAGAACATTCGCTTTTTCGCACGACTTGGCGGCCAGCAGGCCGACGCCGACGAGATCGATCGGTTGATCGCACAGGTCGGCCTCCAGGGGCGAGCCGACGAACCGGTCAACGAACTCTCGCGAGGAATGAAACAGAAAGCCTCGCTGGCCTGTACGCTCGTTCGAGAGACACCCATCGTCGTTCTCGACGAACCGACGCTGGGTCTCGACGTCGAGAGTTCGTTCGAGCTTCGACAGGAACTCCGGCGACTGGCGACACAGGAGGAGCGGACGGTCCTCGTTTCGAGTCACGACATGCAGGTGATCGAAGCGCTGTGTGACCGGGTTATCATTCTGAACGAGGGGGACATCCTGGCCGACGAGACGGTCGAGAACCTCTTGAGTCTGTTTCAGACGCGGTCCGTTCGTGTGACCGTCGAGGGCCAGTTGTCGAGTGCTATCCAGACGGAACTGACGGAACGATTCGGCGCGACAGCGTGGACACCCGCGGCGACGGAGACACTGCCACCCACCAGTTCGACGCCACTCGAGTCCAGGGAAACGAGTTCTACGAACTGACGGATGTGCTCCGGAACTCGGAGACGACCTTCGCCTCCGTCGACACGCTCGAACCGGACTTAGAGGATATTTTCTTGCGTATTATTGAGACCGAGACGGAACAGGAACAGGAACAGGAACAGGAACAGGAACAGGAACAGGAACAGGAACAGGAACAGGAACAGGAACAGGAACAGGAACAGGAACGGGAACAGGAACAGGAACGGGAACAGGAGCAAGTGCACACCGATGGCTAAGCATCACTTGCTCGTTGCCGCAGTCGTCGAGAAGCAACTCGTTCTCCTTAAGCGATACTGGTTCAACACGCTCTCGATGCTCCTGGGGATGTACGCTATGTTCGCGCTGGTGTTCTTCGGCGGCCAATCGCTCGGTGGCGCGGACGTCGAGAGCGCTCTCGATATCGTCGTGATCGGCTTTTTCCTCTTTCTCGCCGCCAGCGCTGCCTACTTCGACGTTGCGAACAGCGTCATGCGGGAAGCGCAGTGGGGAACGCTCGAACAGTTGTATCTCTCTCCCTACGGAATCGACCGCGTGCTGTGCGTCAAAGCGGTGTTCAACGTTGTCCTCAGTAGCGTCCTCGCGATCGCGTTCCTCGGGCTCATGTTGCTCACGACCAGTCGGACGCTCTCGGTCGACCTCCTCACTATCGTCCCACTTCTCGTCGTGACGATCCTGCCGGCGATCGGCATCGGCTACGTCGTCGCCGGCCTCTCGTTGCTGTACAAGCGAATCGAAAACGTCCAGCAACTGCTACAGTTCGGCTTCGCTGGGCTGATTGCCGCTCCGGGAGCCGTTCAGGGGCCCGTTCTGGCTCTCTTGCCGGTCAGTCCGGGGAGCGACCTCATCACGATCGCGATGACAGAGGGAACCAGACTCTGGGAGTTTCCGCCAGCTGAAATCGTCGTACTCGTCGTCAATAGCGTCGCCTATCTCGCCGTCGGCTACGTCGTCTTCAGCAGGTTCGTCGATCGAACTCGTGACCGTGGCGTGATGGGTCACTACTGATCGCCTAGACGCAGCGGGCTGTGACAGAACGGAGAGAGACGGGTACGCGTCAGCTGCGCTCGTGTACCTCGAGTACCTTACCCGCCGCAATCGTCTGGCCCATGTCCCGAATCGCGAAGCTTCCCAGTTCGGGAATATCGCCCGATGGCTCGATGCTGAGTGGCTTCTGCGGGCGAATCGTCACGACCGCAGCGTCACCCGACTGGATGTAGTCTGGGTCTTCGTCTGCGACCTCCCCACTCGAGGGATCCATCTTTCGGTCGATGGATTCGATCGTGCAGGCGACCTGTGCGGTGTGGGCGTGGAAGACCGGCGTGTACCCCGCGGTGATGACCGAGGGATGTTGCATGACGACGATCTGGGCCTGGAACGTTTCGGCGACGCTTGGCGGCTCGTCCGCCGGACCGCAGACGTCACCGCGGCGGATGTCGTCCTTGCCGATGCCGCGGACGTTGAAGCCGACGTTGTCGCCGGGTCTGGCCTCTGGAACCTCCTCGTGGTGCATCTCGATCGTCTTGACCTCGCCGCTGACGTCGCTCGGCTGGAACGAGACGGAGTCGCCGACGTTCATGATGCCGGTTTCGATGCGGCCGACGGGAACGGTGCCAATACCCGAAATCGTGTAGACGTCCTGAATCGGCAGCCGAAGTGGCGCGTCAGTCGGTGGTTCGGGCTCTGGCAGGTCGTTTAGTGCCTCGAGAAGGATCTCGCCGTCATACCAGTCCGTGTTCTCCGAGTGCTCGGCGACGTTGTCCCCCTCGAACGCCGAAACAGGAATGAACGAGGCGTCTTCGGTGTTGAACTGGACCTGGTTGAGCAGCTGCGTGACTTCGTCGACGACCTCATCGTACGTCGATTCCTTGTAGTCGACGATGTCCATCTTGTTGACGGCGACGATGAGTTCGTCGATGCCCAGCGTGCGTGCGAGGAAGACGTGTTCCTGCGTCTGCGGCGCGACGCCGTCGTCCGCTGCGACGACGAGGACAGCGTGATCAGCCTGGCTCGCGCCCGTAATCATGTTCTTCACGAAGTCGCGGTGGCCCGGCGTGTCGACGATAGTGAAGTCGTACGCGTCGGTCGAGAACTCCTGGTGGGCGATGTCGATGGTGACGCCGCGCTCGCGCTCCTCGGAGAGATTGTCCATGACGTAGGCGAACTCGAAGCCGCCTTTCCCCTTCTCCTCGGCCTCCTCGCGGTGCTGTTCGATGACGTGCTCGGGGACGCTCCCCGTCTCGTAGAGGAGTCGCCCGACGAGCGTGCTCTTGCCGTGGTCGACGTGGCCAATGATGGCCAGGTTCTGGTGTTGACTGGTGTCGCTCATAGTGATGTGTTCCCCTAGCAATGGTACTCGCGTTTGCGCCTAAACCCTTGTTCTCCCTGGGCTGAACCGTTCAACACTCACAATTGTCGCTACCGATGACTCGTCCGGGCCGGGTCGTCGTTCGCTCCGAGACCGCTTGCGCTCGTCCGGTGTATTCGCCAATAACGGTACCTCTTTTAGGCGCGCTCACCTCGGCTCGCGTATGACCACGCTCGGATTGGTGGTCGCGGAGTTCAACCGACCGATCACCGAGCAGATGGAGCAAGAGGCCAAAGCCACAGCGCAGGCTGCGGGTGCGACGATCTACGACACCGTTAGCGTCCCTGGTGTCTACGACGCCCCACTCGCGGCGGACCGACTCGCCCGACGGTCGGACGTCGACGCCGTCGCTGTCATCGGCACCGTCATCACCGGCGATACCAACCACGACCAGGTTATCACCGATGCGACCGCCCAGCAACTCGCAGACGTCAGTCTCGAGCGTGATACCCCGGTTACACTCGGCGTCACCGGCCCCGGTATGTCCGCGGCCGAAGCGCGCGAGCGCATCGAGAACGCGGGCAAGGCAGTCGAGGGCGCGATCGACCTCGTCGACGAACTGCCCGCAGCCGACCCGGATGCGACGGCCGACTAGCAAGCTCACCACGTACGACTCGCCACGTACACCCACAATCATAATCACAATCAACCCCAATCCAAACCCCAACCCATGACCATGGAATTCACCGACCGCGTAACCCGAGTCGAACCGTCAGCAACCCTCGCCATCTCCGCGCTCGCAACCGAACTCGAGCAGGAGGGCGCGGACGTCGTCGACCTCTCCGTCGGCGAACCTGACTTCCCGACGCCGCAGAACATCGTCGACGCCGGCCAGGACGCCATGGACGCCGGCCACACCGGCTACACCACCTCCGCCGGCATCCTCAAACTCCGCGAGGCCATCTCCGAGAAACTCGCAGCAGACGGCCTCGACCACGGCCCAGAAGAGATCATCGTCACCCCTGGCGCGAAGCAGGCGCTCTACGAAATCATCCAGGCACTCGTCCAGGACGGCGACGAAGTCGCGCTGCTCGACCCCGCGTGGGTCTCCTACGAAGCGATGGTCAAGATGGCCGGCGGCGACCTCACCCGCGTCGACCTCTCCGAGACGGAGTTCCAGCTCGAGCCCGCACTCGACGACCTCGAAGCCGCCGTCTCTGACGAGACCGAACTGCTGATCGTTAACTCGCCATCGAACCCGACCGGTGCCGTCTACACCGACGCCGCACTCGAGGGCGTCCGTGATCTGGCTGTCGAACACGACATCACGGTCATCTCGGACGAAATCTACAAGGAGATTACCTACGGCGTCGAACCGACGAGTCTCGGGACACTCGAGGGCATGGCCGAGCGCACGATCACCGTCAACGGCTTCTCGAAGGCCTACTCGATGACCGGCTGGCGGCTCGGTTACTTCGCTGGTCCCAAAGACCTGATCGACCAGGCCGGCAAACTCCACAGCCACTCGGTCTCCTCGGCTGTCAACTTCGTCCAGCACGCCGGTGTGGAAGCGCTAGAGAACACCGACGACGCAGTCGCCGACATGGTCGAGGCCTTCGGCGAGCGCCGCGAACTCGTCATCGACCTGCTCGACGACCACGGCGTCGACGTCGCAGTTCCGGACGGCGCGTTCTACATGATGCTCCCCGTAGCAGACGACGATCAGGCCTGGTGTGAAGGTGCGATCGAGGACGCCCACGTCGCAACGGTCCCCGGCAGCGCGTTCGGGACACCTGGCTACGCGCGAATCTCGTACGCCGCGAGCGAGGAGCGACTCGAGGAGGGTATCGAGCGGCTGGCTGAGGAAGGCTACCTGTAACGTACCGCTCACCGCTCGCGCCATTTGCTGCCGTTCGAACACTGCATAGTGGTGGTTCCTCGATTTTATACGTGATACCGCGGCCAAACGCGGCATGGACTGCCCAACCTGCGGGAACTCGCTCAGTACCGAACAGGGAATGCGCCAGCACCATACGAAGGTACACAGCGAGCCACTCCCGAATCGAACCTGCACGGGGTGTGAGACGGAGTTCTACGATCCAAAGGCGCGCAGATCGTACTGCGACGACTGCAACCCGAACGTCGGCTCGAACAACGGCAACTGGCGCGACGCGAAAGAGACGACGACGTGCACCAACTGTGACGCGGACTTTTCGTACTACCCCTCCTCGAAGAAGGGCGTGTTCTGCCCCGGCTGCGTCGCGGACGCAGACGGCTTACTCCCGGAGAACTACGCCGAAACCGGCGACTGAGTGACGGTTGCGTGTCGCGCCTGTGATGCGCCCCTCTCAGTTCGACCCGCCGCACGCGAGTCGCAAGAACGTGGATTCTTCTGTACACTCGAGTGCTATGGTACGTGGCTCTCTGACAACGTTGTCGGACCGGCCCATCACCAGTGGGAGGGTGGAACGATCACGTACGGACAGAAGTGGTGGGCGGTTCGTCGGCGTGCACTCGAGCGGGATGACTACACGTGTCAACACTGTGGCGTCGACGCGGACGAACTCGGGCGGAATCCAGACGTGCATCATCAGGAGCCGGTTCGATCGTTTGACGAGCCTGCAGAGGCGCATCGACTGGAGAACGTGGTGTCACTCTGCCGGCCGTGCCACAGACACGCAGAGGAGGGGACGATATCGGTTCGTCCTCGAGACGAAAAGTAACACTATTGTGTAACGGCGCGCTATCCAGCGAGTGACGTGCGGAGTCCCGTGGTGGTGAGCGGTTTCGAAGGAACCGCGATCCGCACGGGGCTTCGAACGGTGTGAGAAGTCCCGTGGTGCTGAGCAGTTCCAACGGAACTGCGAAGTACACGGGGTGACGAGTGAACGATGGAGTCCCGTGGTGTAGTGGCCAATCATCTGAGCCTTTGGACGTGTCCGGTTACGGCCGTCACGGAAGTGAGCTCAGGACGGCGGTTCGAATCCGCCCGGGACTACTTTTGCGCCGAACAAACTCGTGAGGCGCAAGTATCCTTGGCGGTTCGAGCCCAGCAGACGAGAGGATTCGAGTCTGCGCGGTTCGAATCCGCCCGGGACTACTTACAGTTCTACCGCGAGCATCTCGCCCTCGTCTAGCCACGCATGCAAGCGTACAGTGGATCAGCGGAGACAGAGAGCGAGGAGCTTATTCGGCCAGCCCCCAGAGTACAAGGGGGTATGAACAATCTACGCACGGGGTTGAGTTACGGGGACGTGCTCCTCGTCCCGAATCGGTCACCGGTCGATAGCCGCAGCGATGTCGATCTGTCGACGCAACTGACGCCCTCGATCGAACTCGAGACGCCGCTGGTCTCTGCGGCGATGGACACCGTCACGGAGGCCGAGTTAGCGATCGAACTCTCTAGAACCGGAAGCATCGGCGTGCTGCACCGCTTTCTCACGCCGGAGCAGCAAGCAAATCAGGTCGAAGACGTTGCGGCGGCCGGCGAGCAGGTCGCCGCAGCGGTGGGGATCAACGAGGACTACGTCGCTCGCAGCGCGGGGCTGGTCGAGGCGGGCGTCGACGCGCTCGTCGTCGACGTCGCCCACGGGCACTTAGAGCGGACGATCGAGGCCGTCGAAACACTGAGAGCGGAATTTCCCGAGACTGATCTTATCGCGGGCAACGTCGCGACGCCCGAGGGGGTCACGGATCTCGCGGCGGCTGGCGCGGACTGTGTAAAGGTCGGAATCGGTCCCGGTTCGCACTGCACGACGCGGAAGGTGGCCGGTGCGGGCGTGCCGCAGCTGACCGCCGTGGACGACTGCGCGGACGCTGCCGAGGATCTCGAGGTAACCATCTGCGCGGACGGCGGCATCCGCACGTCGGGTGACGCGGTAAAGGCGCTGATGGCGGGCGCGGACACCGTCATGCTGGGGAGTCTCTTCGCCGGCACCGAGGAAGCCCCCGGTGCGGTGGTCGAGGTCGAGGGCACCAAGTACAAGCGCTCGCGTGGAATGGCGACGACGACCGCCGCCGAAAAGCGCGACGACAAGGAGAAGAACGTCCGCGCCGACGAGGGCGTCGAGGCGCTGACACCGTACAAAGGGCCGGTCGCCGACGTCGTTGAGGAGTTCTGCGCCGGCATCCAGTCAGGCCTCTCCTATTGTGGCGGGCACACGATCCCGGCCGCTCGAAGGAAGGCCGAGTTCATCCGCGTCGCACCCAGCGCGAAGGAACGCGAGGGCTACCACGCGGATCAGGACTGGGAAGGCGTCAGCGTAGATAGCGAAGCGGTGTCGGCCGACACGTCCGACGGGGCCACCCTCGAGAGCGACGACTGAGGGTGCCGGCGGTGTGAACTGTACTTGAGCCTCCCAACACGTCAGACCGGGATCTGACGGGCTCCGAGAGGGTCCAAAACACCATTTGGCGGCGTCTAATGGCGAGTCTGGCCTGATAGAACCATACCGCTGTGTCGACTAGATGAGGTATGGAACAGACTCGGCACGAGACTGGCGCTTCTGGCAGGCATCACCCATAGTGTCGGTGACAGCTTTGGGGCTGCATAAACGAACGTGAAATGACGATAAACGACTGAAAACAGTGCGGACGACCGGTCGCTTATTTGTACTGTACCGATGGAGCCCGGAGTACAGCAATGTCCACAGATCAATCCACACACGCCACGTCCCGATCGGTCCGCTACGACACGATCCAGTCAATTAGCAAGCTCATGCTCGGGACGATCGCGTTGCTCGCGTTCGTCGGGCTTATCTCGGTTCTCCCCGGTGTTGACCGCGTGATTCCGGGGACGCCCATCACAGTCATGGCGATCGTGAGCTTCGTCGCGACGATTGCAGTGGTGGGTCTGCTGTTGGTACTCGCACCCGGGCTCGCCGAACTCGTCCGCTCGACGCTCGGCGGCCCCCAGCAGGTGGTCGACGACCTCGCCTCGGTGGTCCATCTGTTCGTCGTCCTCATCGCCGTTCTGGTCGCCCACAGCGGCATGGCACCGGCGATCACGCCGTTCCTCGAGGGTGTGACCTGGGTGTACGACGTCGTCTTCTTCGCGATTGCCCTCCCACCGCTTGCGATCCTCGCAGCGCGCGTCTACGTCTCGCTCGACCCAATGTCGGAACTGCTCGCAGATCGTGTTGCGGGGGCAGACACGAATGCAGACGCAGCGTCGAACGCTGGGACAGCTAGCCCAGACGACAGCACAGCGACGCCGACGGGTGAGGAGAGCGAGGACACGGCGCGAAACCAGCACGCCGAACGCCGGACGATACTCGAGTCCACCGCGAGCGAGGATGGGACCGACGACACAGACGAGCGTCGGAACGATAACGAGAACGTGGACGGCTCGTCCGAGTGAATCTGCTCGATAAGCCGAGATCGAGGCACTCGAGTGCGAGTGGGCGGTGGTCGATGACCACGGTCCGGCCAGAGTGAGTGTGTCTGTGTGTGCCAAACGGCAGCCGACGCAGTGTTTGGTATCGTCGCTTGAACGAGTCGCTGGCGGTTTAACAGACCGATAATGAAGAGCCTCGTCTGCTTCTCGCTGACCAAGACACGTGCACGGACAGCTCGGACAGCACGGACAGCACGGACAGCACGGACAGCACGGACAGCACGGACAGCACGGATAGCACGGACAGCACGGACAGCACGGATAGCACGGACAGCGACTGCAGTCGACCATCACGGCCGAGTGTTGTCGTCACCGAACCACGCTCTCAGAAACCAACGAATGATACGATGAGTCGGACGTCCCGCCACGACGAGACAGCATCGAACGCACAGGAATCATCCACGAAAAACGACGGCGAGCCGGGCTCGAAGCCAGAACCGGCGAGTTCGCTCGACACCCTCGTCATCGGCATCGACGCAGGCTGCATGCCGGTCTTCGAACGCCTCTTCGAGGAAGACCGCATCCCAACGATCGAACGCCTGTGTACGGACGGTCTGACCGCGCCACTCGAGTCCCAGATTCCGCCGTGGACGCCGAGCGCCTGGCCGTCGGTCTACACTGGCCAGAACCCCGGCAAGCACGGTGCAATCGGCTTCGTCGGCTACGACGGCTACGACTGGCACGTCACCAGCAACGACGACGTCGACGCACACCCGCTGTGGACGCTGCTCGACCAGCAGGGGTACTCGAGTGTCGTCGTCAACGCGCCAGTCACACACCCGCCGGACGAGTTCGACGGGGCGGTGATCCCTGGCTTCCTCGGGCCAGAAGATCCGCTGTGTCACCCTGCGGGTGTGCTCGACGAGGTTCGCGACGAAATCGGCGAGTACCGGGTGTACCCAAACTACACGCGTGACGACGACTCAGTGCCCGAATCCGAGAAGATTACCGAGTATCAGCGACTGGTTCAGATGCGCGGTGACGCCTTTCGCTATCTTACCGACGAGTACGAGCCTGATTTTGGCTTTCTGCAGTTCCAGAAGACGGATACGGTATTCCACGAGTTTGCGGGCGATGAAGACAAGGTCAACGCCGTCTACGAGGCGACCGACGAGACGATCGCACAGGTACTCGACGATTGTGATCCGGACCGCGTCTTCCTCGTGAGCGACCACGGCATGGGACCCTACGAGGGCTACGAGTTCCGGCTCAACGAGTTCCTGCGCGACGAGGGATTCCTGGAGACGACCACGGGCGGCAAGGGGATGCCCTCCTGGACACCGATGCGGCGGCGACTCCGCGAAGGAGAAGAGTACGACACCTGGGAGCCGGGAACAGTCGCCCGCGCGGCCTCTGTCGCCGCACAGTTCGGCATTACCGCCAGCCGGATTCGGACGGTACTCGAGCGCGTCGGTCTCGCGGAGCTGGCGATCAAGTACGCACCGAGTGGCGTCTCCCGGACGGCGAACGAACAGGTGGACTTCGGTGAGTCGAAGGCCTACGTTCGCGCCCGGACGGAACTCGGTGTCCGAATCAATCTCGAGGGGCGTGAACCGATGGGCGTCGTTCCGCCCGCGGAGTACGAGGACCTCCGCGAGGTCCTCATGGAGACACTGCGCGGCGTCGAGACACCTGACGGTGAGCCGTTCTTCGAGACGGTCGCGCCCCGCGAGGAGTTCTTCCACGGCGAGAACGTCGAGGAGACGGTCGATATCGTGGCGATTCCGGCCGACTTCGAGCATGCACTTTCAGAGCAGTTCCGCGAGGATGCGGACAGCTACTTCGGACCGGTCGAGCCGTGGAATCACAAGCTCGATGGTATCTTCGTCGCCGCTGGTGAGGGGATCGACGGGACGGCCGCGGTTGATCGCACGCACCTCTTTGACGTTGCACCGACGGTCCTGGCCGCGATGGGGGTCCCCTACAGTGAGCGGATGGACGGCGAGATCGTGCCTGTTGTCGAACCGACCGAGGCGATCGAGTATCCTGCCTACGGTGGCATCGGTACCGTGGACCGTGAGCGAGACGGGTCGGATGGGGCGGGAGATCGGGAACGGGACGACGAAAGCGAAGGCGAACGTCAAAGCGAACGCGAACGGCCCGAAGCCGACGATGACGTCACGGAGCGACTCGCGGATCTGGGATATATGAACTGACCACCCAGAGCCGACAGTCGCAGCCGCTGAAACGGCTTACACACACGATAAGTATGGGATCGCGAAATCGAAGCTAGTTCGAACAGAGACCGCTATGGGGTTCATTGCAGAGATACACGTCGCCCACGACGAACTCGTGCTTGCGCCGACGATTGCTCATCATCCGGAGGTGACGATCAGGTACGAGTACGAGGTCGAAACTGCGGAGACGATGACGTACTTTGTTTCGGTTTTCACTGACGAGTACGACCACCTCGAAGCGACGTTGGAAGCCGATCCCACGGTGTCAGATCCCGCCTGTATCGCGACGTTCGAGAACCGGGCGATCTACCGTGTCCGTGTCGAGACGGATCGGCAGCTAATCCCCGAACGCTGTGCCGAGCAGGGGCTGTTCGTCTTTACGATTACGAGCGGCGACGGCGGGTGGGATGCCCGTGTTCACTTTTCGAATCGGGAGACACTGGCTGCGTTCCGTGAGTACTGTCGCGAACGTGGGATGACGTTCCGGGTACATCAGCTCTACGAGTCCACAGAGTCCGACGACGGCACCTACTTTTTGACCGAGCAACAACACGAAATCCTCTCGATGGCGTACTACGCGGGCTACTACGACATCCCGCGCGGTGTCACACAGGACGACCTCGCCGAACAGCTCGACATTACCGACTCGGCGGTCTCACAGCGCCTGCGCCGTGCGGTTGCGGAGCTAATCGGGGCCACACTCGATGACGAACGGACACCCGACGAGTATCGATGACCGGTCGTTTTCTGGCATCTTGTGACTTGGTTCGAATCCGTCATCGAGTAGCAGTTACTTGATCGTGTGCCGCCTGCTGTGGTCGGTTTTCCATCCGTTCTGGACACATCAGTAGCGTCCAGTGCTCCCTGCGTTGAGTGACGTTAGGACGTCTTTGTTCTGCTGTCCGCCAGCTGTTCTCGCTCGACACCCAGTCAATACGAAATTACTGCCCTTACTAGACTGCTAAGCCGACTCAGCAGAACTCGGCTACACTCGTCCTGTGAGGTGTTTTCATGTAGATTTCAGTGCGTGCAACGGTTGCAATTCGTACAGCAAGGGGAGATCTGTTCTCAGTGAGTTGTCGTATCGGACTTAAAGGCTTGCTATCCGAATCCATAGATACTGGACCCAGAGATCACTCAAAGAAAAGTGACTATCAATGTCGGAACGAAGTGGTATGCGGAACGCGGTACATGGGGACGGGTGCGACGAAACGGGCACATCGAACGCTGACACGGATTCTACAACTGGCTTGTCTGCTGGGAACGGAGACGTGAACGGGACCAGGAACGGGACCGAAATCGGAATCGGAGCCGGAACCGGAACCGGAACCGGAACCGAAATCCAAAACAAGAACCCACCGACCCGATCCCGGCGAACCTTCCTCCAGGGCGCATCGATCGCAGGTATTGCAGCACTCGGCCTCGGGGCGGGCGCAACGGGCTCTGCAACGGCTGTCCACGAAAACGGCGAAGACTTCGACAACGTCGTCAACATGGTCGACGCTGGCGCGGATCCCACCGGCCAGGAGTCGATCACGCCGGTACTCGAGAGCGTCCGTGCTGACAACACCATGTTGCTCTTCCCGGAGGGAGAGTACTACATCGACGAACAGTTCCGGTTCACCGGGTTCGAGAAGTTCGGTATCGTCGGGGACGGTGCCACGCTCGTCCCGGCGAACTATCACGACTTCGACGGGCCGCAGTTTCGCCTGTTTCGGCTCGGCGTCTCGTACAACCCGGGTGGAAACCTTCTCTTTGAGGGAATCGACGTCGATCAGACGGCACCCGACACGGGGATCCGAGTCATCGAGGCGACGATCGCAGATCAGCTCGAAGTCCGCGACGTGACGGTCCGCGGCGAGCACGACAGCGGCACGTGGGGACCAGGCATGTTCGCCATGACGGACCCGAACGGCGAGGGAATCGTCGAACGCTTCCGCGCCCCTGACGGTGGCATGCACGCAGATCGAACGCCGAACGCGGGCAACATCTGGCGCGGCCCGATCGGCATCGAAGCCAACACCAACGTCGGCCACATCGAGTTCAAAGACTGCGAACTCGGCGGCTTCCCGGACAACGGCCTGTACGCGATCAACGAGGAGGGCTCCATCTACGTCAACGGCGGTGAGTTCCGCAACAGCAACGGTGCGAACGTCCGCGTCGGCGGGCAGGGCAGTGTCGTTCGCGGCGCGACAGTCGAAATCGACCGGACGCGCTCGTACGACAACAGCCAGCGCGCGGTTCGTCTCGAGAACGGCGACGAACTCCACGTCGACAACGTGGATATCTCGATCACGTCGACACAGCCAACCAGCCACGCCGTCTCGGTGATGAACACCTGTCACTCCTCGCGAATCGAAAATACGTCGATCGAAATCAGCGGCGACGAGGTGAACCACGGCATCGTCGTCTCGCCAGACGCCGGCTACACCCACGTCTACGGCGGCAATATTGTCCACGAAGCGGCCGGCGGCTACCCGTTCTGGATCCGTGACAGCGACAAGGACGATCAGGTGCTCGTCGAACTGCTCGATATCTCGGGCGAGGCCGGGGTCACCGGCGCCGGCTTCCGCGACGGCATCCGCTGTGGGCGGAACGGCTGTCGGTTCAGCAACGTCTCCGTCGACCAGCCCGGTCGCAACGGTGTCGACCGGAACGGAATCTACCTCGCCGGCGACGACACCACCCTCTATCGCTGCACATTCCGGGCCAGCCAGTACCCCTACATCGACAACGGGAGCGGTAACCTCCTCCGGAACTCGACGGCTGAGTCCCACAACTCGAATCTCGAAGGCGTCCGCCTCTACCCGGGCATCGACAGCCCCGCGCTCAGAGTGAACGAGATCGGTAACGGTATCGACGACCTCGGCGCGAGCAACGTCGTCACCTGGCGGAACACGATCGTCTGAAGCCGAGCACCGCAATCTGACTACTGGGTCGCTGTCGCTCGAATCAGCTCCCGGAACGTCACGACCTCGAGGTCGCGCTCTTCGATCCACTCGAGTGTCTCGCGAATTCCATCTGCAGTCACCTCTTCTTTGAACGTGTGGGCACCGATGATGCCGAGGCCCTCGTCGGCGGCGAGCTGGTCGAGTTCAGACTGCACCTGTTCGGGCGTCGTGAACTCGATGAAGTAGTCGCGGTTCGTATCGAACGGGTCGAACGCGTCCGGATCGTTGTGCATCGAGCCCGGATTGACGTTCGCGATGCCGTCGTAGTGCTCGCGGGCGTGTTCGATCGCCCAGTCGTCGACGATGTCGTAGGGGGCGAGCAGCGTGTCGATCTCGAAGCCGTGGTCCTCGAGTTCCCGTTTGGAGCGCCCGAGAAAGTCATCCATCACGTCGTCCGGATATCGCTCGACGGTCTCACCTGCGGCGAACGACTCTCCGATGGGTTCGTCGAACTCGAGATAGCCGCCGATATCGTCAGTATCTGAGTCGTCGACGGTCCGACGAACACTCGTCTCACCGTCGGTGATTTCGACGTCGTGTCCGTGGTGGAAGCCGTGATTTCGCTGTTCGGGGTAGATGCGGGTATCGCCCGGGTCGACGTCTTCGACGAGATCGAACGCGCCGAGTGCGGTGTGATCCGTCGTATGAGACATGATCTCCCAGCCGGCGTCCTCGAGTTCGGCGATCTGTTCGACGGTCATCCAGTCGGTTCCGTTGAAGTCCTCGCGGCCGATCCACTCGGTGACGATGCCCGCGCTCGCGGGCGCGTCGAACTCCTGGTGGACCGGAAACGCCTGCTCGTAGTCTTCGATCGGGCCGTCGTCGTAGACGAAAGCGACAGCGCCGCCGTCGATTTCGGGGATGTCGTCAGCTGTCTCCTCGTCCCCGTTTCCGTCTCCATCGCTATCGCCGCTATCGCCATCACTGCCATCAGTCTCGCCACCATCACCGGACGCGTCGCCGCTACCGTCGTCAGTGCCATCCGTACTCGAGTTGTTCGATGCTGGACTCTCATCGTCCGACGAACGGAGGTCGGTACAGCCGGCGGTCAGGCCGGTGAGGCCGAGGCCGGCGGTGCCCATGAGTCGGCGACGACTCAGGCGGCGTTCTGTCGGTTCGGTACCCATTGGTGTTGTCGCTCGCTTGCCGTCGCCCGTTCATACTTATAAGTCAGTTAACCGGCTGGTCGACGCCGTACAACCGTTTGCTGTCGTCGACCGAGTGTGTGGGATTCGGTCGTTGTCGGTCGTCTCGCGGGCGCTCTGATGCGACACGTTTGGAAACTATGCGAGCGCCACACATAGCGTTGCAGCCGGCTGTGTCCGCCAGCGGCTGCTCACGCCGTTTAACCTGGGTATAATAAGGCCCCGTCGGCGTCACCGATCGATCACTGTGGCTACCGATCGCGAACGATCGACGAACGGGAGCGCTGGACAGCGGGTCGATCGGCGATGGCGGTCGGTGACTTCGGAGGTTGATCTATGAATAGAAGCATTGCAAGCGGTATCTTCTCGGTCGTCAGTACGAAGGTGATCGTTCTCATTGTTACTGCCCTCTCGACGCCGCTGCTGTACCGGTTCCTCGGTGCGTCGGGGTTCGGCGATTACTCCTTCCTGATGTCGGTGTTCGCCATCTACATGATCTTCGTGAGTTCTGGCATCACGGATGGCGTCCGGAAGTTCCTCGCAGAGGATCGAAGCGCAGCCAACTGGAGCGAGCACGTCGTCGGCTACTACTTCCGGCTCGCGGTGATCCTCGCCGTCGTGGGTGCAGCCTTGTTGCTCGCAAGCGTCCAGTTCGGACTCGTCAGCCTCGCCTTCGGCGACGAGTTGGCGATTTACTTCTACGCACTCGCGCTGCTCGTTATCACCGCGCAGTTTCGCGACTACGCGCGCAAGACGCTCATGGGGTTCGGACTTGAGCGCTACTCCGAGCCGCTGAAAGTGCTTGACAAGGTCGGCTTCGTCGTCGTCGCGA
The DNA here is from genome assembly GCF_000025625.1 of Natrialba magadii ATCC 43099. Classification (NCBI taxonomy): domain Archaea; kingdom Methanobacteriati; phylum Methanobacteriota; class Halobacteria; order Halobacteriales; family Natrialbaceae; genus Natrialba; species Natrialba magadii. The sequence continues at coordinate 3,394,102 of NC_013922.1, forward strand.
TTCCGCTCGTCTACGCTGGCGCTGGCGTCCTCGGCGCGCTCGCGGGCCACCTCTTTGCGAGCCTGCTGGTTGCGACGGTCGGGCTGCTCATCGTCCACCGTCGGATCTCGCTCTCCTGCGTGTTCAGCACGCCCAGCTCTGACTTCCCACGAAAGAAGATGCTCACGTTCAACTCGATGAGCATCGCGCTCGTTTTCCTGTTGATGTCGCTCTATCACATCGACATCGTGATGCTCCAGCAGTTCCGCGAGAGCGCCGACGTCGGAAACTACCGGGCTGCACTCACACTCGCGGAGTTTCTCTGGTTCGTCCCGCTCGCCCTCCAGACGGTGTACGTCCACTCGACATCCGAACTCTGGTCGCAGAACCGTCACCGGAAGATCACCGAACTCGCCTCGCGAACGACCCGATACACGTTGCTGTTGACGGTGATCATGGCAGTCGGTCTCGCCGCACTCGCAGACGTCGCCGTCCCGATCTACTTCGGCGAGGAGGCAGTGCCCGCGATCGAGCCGCTCTTGCTCTTGCTCCCCGGCGCGCTTGGCTTCGCGCTCGCACGGCCGGTGCTCGCTATCTCGCAGGGCAACGGCACGCTCAGATACCCCGTCGCCGCAACCGGTGTCGCGGCGCTCATCAACGTGATCCTCAACGCGCTGTTGATCCCGCGCTATGGAATGCACGGTGCGGCGGTCGCGACGAGCGTCGGCTACGGCTCGATGTTCGTCTTCCACTGCGTGAGCGCGCGTCAGATCGGCTTCGATCCGCTCGCGGACGCCCGAGTCGGGCGCGGCCTTCTCGCCGCGTTGCTCTCCGGTGGGCCGATCTTCGCGCTCTCGGCGGCGATCACACACCCGATTCTCGCGCTCGTACTCGTCCCGCCGGTCGGCTTCCTGCTGTTCGTCGGTTTCGCCGTCCTCGTGGGCGCACTCGATCCGACGGAACCGTTCGAAATCCTCGGCCTCTTCCCCGATCCGATCGGCTCGAAGGCGGACGCGATTCACGACCGACTCGAACGCTCGGCCGCAAGTCATGGCGAAACCTCACGGGGCTGGCTCCAGCGACTGCTGTTCGTCGTCGGCCTCTCGCTACTCGCCTCGGGACTCGCGCTTAGCTTCCTCGGCCCAGCAGTCGACGCACTGCTCTGAGTTCTCGCTCAATTCCGTACGGGACTCGAGTGGCACCCGTTCGATCTGTAGTGACGCCGTTTGCCCCTCGAACCGAGTGAACTCGAGTACCGCGCTGTCCCTTCTTGCGATGCTGCTCTGAACGAACGTCGGCGTTGTGTGTCAGTACACACTTGCTCGCCAGACGCGTCAGCAATCAGTTCGTGAATCGCTTCAGGTGGTGCGACACGCTGTCCGGGTGCGACTCTCGTCTCGGAAGGGGAAACCCGCTACTCGACACGCGCGAGTACCGGCGACGAGATGAAAAGAAGAGGGAAACCAGAACTCAAGCACGTCGCTCATACGGATCATGGTAGCGTGTTACCGACGATCGCTTCAACGGGTCGACGATCACCGATACAGAACTCCAGCGGACTGTCTCAGTACACCTGCGCCTCAAGCTGCTCGCTCTGGGCCATGTCGAACACCATCGCGAACAGCAAGAGCGACACGCCAAGCGCGAAGACCAGCACGCTCGCGACACCCTCCAGGAACGGCACCGATAGCTGCGAGAGCGCAATGAATAACGTCCAGAGTCCAGCGAAGACGCCGACGCCAGCGGTCGCCGCGCCAAAGAGGTAGAAGAACGCAAGCGGATGGAAGTCGAGCGCGAGATACTTCGTCTTGAGCCGCCAGAAGAAGTTTCGCAGGAGCATCGTCGACACCTTCGGAATGTACTCCGAGTAGGTGATACTCGACTCCTCGTCGCCGTACACCGCCGGCATCGCCACGTCCGCGACAGCCATGTCCTCGACGTTTAACTTCACCAGCAGGTCGTTACAGTAGCCGTAGTATTCATAGAGCTCCTCGAGTGCAACCGACTCGAGTGCCGCCTGCGAGATGGCGGTGTAGCCGTTCTGGGGGTCCATCGTCTTCCAGTAGCCCGAGGCGACCTTGGTCAGGAACGTTAGGATGGTGTTGCCGATGAACCGAAATCGCGGCATTGCCTCGCGGTACTCCGCCGAGAGAAGGCGATTCCCCTTGGTGTAGTCGGCCGTGCCCTCGACGATCGGGTCGAGGAGCCGCGGCATCTGTGAGAGGTCCATCTGGCCGTCCGCGTCGACGGTGACGGTCGCGTCGACGCCGTCCTCGCGGGCGGCGAGGTAGCCGGTTTTGATCGCGCCGCCGGCACCGAGGTTCTCGCGGTGTTGAATCGGCACGACACGACCGATCGGGTCGTGGACCTGTGCGCGACTCGCCAGCGCCGAGGTGCCGCCGTCGGTGGCGATGTCGGCGTAGCCCTCCTCGCCGCTGTCGTAGCGCTGTTCGGAGGCTCGTTCGTGCCCAGTCGAGTTCGTTCGTGCGTCTCGGTCCGTCGCTGCGGCCTCGCGAATCTCCTCCCAGGTGTCGTCGGTCGACTGATCGTCGATGATGTACATTCGGTCGACGTACGCCGGCATCTCGGCGATGACGTCGCCGACGAATCCTTCCTCGTTGTACGCCGGGATCACGACGCCGACGCTACAATCTCGGTACATAGTGTGATTTGTGTGTCGTCAGTTCGTGGCGGTGTGGTCGTTCATCGTGTGCGTGTGCACAGTCGGTATCAACTGCGCACCAGCGTCACGGCTCGTTCAACTGCGCACCAGCGTCACGGCTCGTACTCGTCGAGATCCGCCGTCGTCACGACGTCGACATCGGCGTCGTCGATGTACGACAGCAGGTTCTCGAACGCGAGTTCGCTCATGCTGTTTGGGCCCATCTCCTCGAAGTGAAGCACGGCGAGTTCGCCGTGGGCTGCGGCGTGGTCGACGTAGGTTCTGGTGTCCTCACCGGCATTTCCGGAGAAGAACCCGAGGTTGTACGGGTCAGAGATCGGCAGCCCGTTCGTCCCGCCGCCGTAGCGGAACGCGCGGTCGTGATACTCTTCGACGAGGTTTCGGGTCGTCGGACCCATGACGTTTCGCGGGGTGAGGAACGTCGCCGTCCCGTCCTCGAAGCCGCGGTTCTCGAGCCAGGCGTTGGTCTGTCGGATCAACCCTTCCTGCTCAGTGTCGGAGTAGTCGGTGATGTTCTGCGCCCCCGTTCGCGGGCGAGCGGCCACGTCCCAGCCGGCCTCGACGAGGTCGTCGAGCTGGGTCAGCGAAAGGCGACCGTCGTTGCCGACCGTCTCGGGGATCACCGCTTCGACGCCCGCAAAGTCGTACTCGGAGAGCGCCTCGAGTGCGATCTCGTGGTGGCTCTCGAGTGTGCCGTCGAACAGCAGCATGACCTTCCCCCTATCTGGCCGAGGTGCGACACGGAGGTCGTCGATTGCACAGTCGATCGGGCCGTCGGTCGCGCCGCGCCGGCGCGCCGTAAGTCGGATCTCCCGGACGTTCGAGAGATCCGGCTCGCCGTCGATTCCCGCGGTTCCGAAATCGACGCGCGTCCAGCGATCCGTCGGCCCGATCAGGGTTCGACGCAGCGTGGCCGCACTACTCGAGTTCGGTGCGAACAGTTCGAGGGTGAGCACGAGTTGCTCCTGTTCGGCAAAGCGGACTGCCAGTGAGAGTGTGGAATCGGACAGATCCTCGCCGCCGGAGCGCGTCGTGTAGATGCCCGCGTATTCGGTACCCTCCGCTGCCGTGAGGGACGCAGACTGTGGCCCGCTGTAGGGGTCGTCCTCGTCGGCGTCGAGGTCGCCGGCGTCGAGCATCGTCACCCAGCCGTCGAGGTCGTCGAAGGAGACGAGTGTCTCGCCCGGTAGCTCGTCGGCGCTGTGGTAGTGGAACTCGCGTGTGTCGTCTCCGTTGCGCTCGGAATCGTTGTCGTCGTGGTCGCCGGTACCCTCACCGTCACCGCCGTCACCCCAGCCGTCGATGGTGGAGAGACAGCCAGCGACGCCGAGCGTGCCGACGGCTGCAGTCGCCGCCACGAACGATCGTCGGTTGCTGTCCGTCATTGGCTCGAGACAGAACCGTTCGGGTCTTTCTTATACACCTCTTAGTAGCCCCAGCACCGACGCCAGTTTGGCTCGGACCAACAGCCATACCGTCGCGAATCGGGGCGGGTACGAGCGTTAGTAGCTCGATAATAATGGCCCGTGGCCGCCGAAACGCAAGCAATGTCACAGCCGCGCGTCAGCGTCATTATTCCGACGTACAACAGAGCCGAGAGCCTGCCGCGAGCCATCGACAGCGCCCTCGAACAGACTCTTCCCGACTCCGAACTCGAGGTCGTCGTCGTCGACGACGGCTCCACCGACGACACCGCCTCGGTGCTCGCAGGCTACGACGACCCCCGCGTCCGCCCCGTCGTCCACGCGACTAACCAGGGCGCGAACGTCGCCCGCAACACCGGCATCGAACACGCCCGCGGCGAATACGTCGCCTTCCTCGACTCCGACGACGAGTGGCACCCCGACAAACTCGCGCACCAACTCGAGACACTCGCCGAGCGCGGCGACGACTGGGTCGGCGTCTACTGTGATACTGCACTCGAGGTACTCGAGACGAGCGATCGGGCGCGCGGGCTCGTGGCGTCACTACTTGCCCGCTCGGATGCGGAGCCGGTGCGCGAGGGCGACGACGAGCTGATTGGCGAGATTCTTGCGGATAACGTCCAGCCTGGCGCGGGTTCGACGCTGGTTGTCGAGACCGCGGTCGCACGGGCGGTCGACGGCTTCGACGAGGAGCTAGATCGGTTCCAGGATCCGGAGTTCTGTCTGCGTGTGCTTGGCGAGGGTAAACTCGCCTACGTAGACGAGGAACTCGTCGTCCGCGAAGAGACGGGCCACCCGCCGGCAGACGTGATCCGCGAGGCGGACGAGCAGTACCTCTCGCGATACGAGGACGAGGTCGAGCGCTTCGAGGCCGCGGGGTACGACATCCGCGCGAGTCACGAACTCGTGCTCGCAAAGCGCTACCTCGCAGAGGGGCGCTTCCTGCGTGGCGCGTGGCACCTTCGCGGGGCGGCGACGTCGCCGCGGCGCTGTCCCGGGCTCTGCTGGGCTGCGGGAACGGGTGTGCGACGCCGCCCGAAGACCGTTCTCGCGGGCACCGCCGTTGTCGCGCTGGTCGCTGTTGCGATGGTCGCGGCGCTCGCGCGCATCTCGGTGTCGGACCAGATCGGTCCCGATATCGACGAGCTCTCGCCAGCGGACGCGCCAGTTACGATCGACCCCGAGGACGAACACGAGGACACGTCGGCGTAAGTACCAGACTGTGCAACCGAATTCTGGGCAGTGAAACGGTCTTGCTGATTCGGTAACTAATACGGTCGGCCTGACAGCACAGGCCATGAACGTCCGCACGCTGTACCACACAGCCAGAGGAATACAGGGACTCGCCGGAACCGAGTACGACAGCGATGTCAGCCCGTCGCTTCGTCGCCGCCTGTGGCTCTGGCGACGCGGGTTCCTGAGCCGGTCGGATGCAATCTACGACATAGACGACCATCGCGTCCAGGACTACATCACCGACTACCAGCGCTACGTTCGGACGAAGCGGATCAACGGTACCTGGTCTGTCGCGCTGTCAAACAAACTCCTCTTTCACCGAGTGATGCAGCCGTTCGACGACGAGCGCATGACCGTCTACGGGATGGTAAACGACGGCTCGTTCCACGCCGTCGACACTGACAGCGCTCGTCTCAGTCCCGACGGCGGTGTCCAGTCGACTAGTTCGGTAGACACCGCGCAGACGGACACACCACACACCACCAACGCCGCCCAGCGCGTCGTCGAGCAACTCGAGTGCGACGACGACGGGAAACTGGTCCTCAAGTGGGTTCGCGGGGGCGGCGGGAACAACGTTTACCTCTGCTCGCGAACGGACGATGGCTACCGGGTCAACGGCGAGTACTACGCGGACGCCGAGTTCCGCTCGCTGGTCTCGAACCTGTCTGAATACCTCGTCTGCGAGCACGTCGAACAGGGCTCGTTCCCCGCTGACCTGTATCCAAAGACGCCGAACACGCTTCGGCTCATCACGATGTATGACGAGGAGACCCACGAGCCGTTCATCGCCGCGGGCATCCACCGGATCGGAACGACCGACTCGGAGCCGCTTGACAACTTCACGCAGGGTGGGCTCTCCGCCGAAATCGACCTCGAAACCGGGGAGCTGGGTCCCGGTGCACGGCCGCCAAACGCCGGTTCCGAATCTGATTCCGACTCCGTCTCCAGACAAGACGCCGTCTCCTGGCACACGACACACCCCGACACCGGCGCGCAGATAAAGGGTGAACGCATCCCCAACTGGGAGGCGATTCGCTCGCGGGTACTCGAGATGGCTACCTCCGCGTCGTTCCTGCCGTACATCGGCTGGGACGTGATCGTGACGGACGACGACGGCTCGTTCTCGGTGATCGAGGCGAACAGCTATCCGGGACTCAAGTCGATTCAGGTGCATGGACCGCTGCTGGCGGACGACAGGGTGCGGCGGTTCTACGAGCACCACGGCGTCTGTTAGGAGCGAGACAGTTGCTCCGCTATCAGTCGAGTCAACCGTTTGAATAGGATATCTTTGCGGCACGAAAAGTGAGTGGACCAGTTAGAGCCACGACCATTGTCGTCTTGCAACAGCACGGACCGCTTCCGGCCGGTGATTTCGCCGCACCGTTCTCGAGTACAAAACCGCCGCTGTAACGGTCTTACGCGCGCTATAGTAAACAAATCCGGGTAGAGAGTGGGAACTGGAATGCAGCGGGATTCACTCTCACGACGATCAGTACTGTCTCTTGCTGGCCTCTCGCTGGCGAGTGCAGGTGTTGCGACTGGTGCACAGACGAGCTATCATTCTCAATCCGCCCCAGGGGCGACAGACGACGAGCACGTGACACGCGAGTCGTTCCAGATTATGGAGGGGACGGAGAAGGAAACGACAGTCTACGTAACCGACGCTGAAGCCGACGGACCGACAGTGTTCGTCATCGGCGGCGTTCACGGGAACGAGACGGCCGGCTACATCGCCGCCGAGGAGATTGCCGAGTGGACGATCGACGCCGGGACACTCGTCACGTTGCCACGAGCGGACGTCGTCGCCATCGACCGGGGGACACGAGTCGACGACGACGGCATCGACCTCAATCGGCAGTTCCCCGAGGGAAGCGAGCCCCAGACCGAGCTCGCAGAGGCGATCTGGGATCTCGTCGTCAACCTCGACCCGGCCGTCATCGTCGACCTCCACGAGTCACGCGGGATCTACGCGGGCAACCCCGTCGACGGCGTCGGACAGGCGATCTTCCACGCCAACCGTGACGAAGACCGAACGGCCGCGGACAGCGCAATCGAGTACGTCAACGACAACTACATCGACGTCTCCGAACGCGCCTTCCAGACGGGCTACTTCTCCGGTCCGGACTCGGAACCAACAGGCCTACTCGTCCACAAGGCCGCACGAGAACTCGGTTCCGAAGCCTTCCTCGTCGAGACGCTCTCGACCGAGAACGAACTCGAGAAGCGAGTCACTTGGCACTCTGCCATTGTCGAGCGACTGGTCGAAGACGAACTGTTCCCCAACGAGGAGCCGAACAACGGCCACGAGCCGGAAGAGCCGATCGAAGAAGAGCCCGACGAGCCCGACGAGCCGCCCGCGGACGAAGATGATGATGAGTCAGGGGATGATGTTCCGGACGATCACACCGACCCGGTCGCCGAAATCCGGTCCGATCCGAGCAGCGCGACCGAACGAACACTCGAGCCGGAGCAGACGATCACCCTCGATGCGACCTGTTCGGAGGCACCGGACGGCGAGCTCGTGAGCTACGAGTGGAGCATCAAGAACGACGGGACGTTCAACGAGTCCGGGAAGACAGTCGACGTAACTGTCAGCGCGAGCGGCGACCACCGCGTGTTGCTGCGGGTGACTGACGATGCTGGTGCGAGCGAGACGACAGAAGTGACGCTGACAGCAGCCTAACGCGATTGGTCCAGTTCGGCAACTAATCCGGCCCTATCGCTTTTTTCAGGATCGCTTAGGATCACATCCAAGATCGCGCGTGGGAGAGCCACCGCTATCTCACGATCACGGCACTAGCCGCCGACTCAACACCCAATACTCAGCATCCAACACTCGGACTCAACACCCAACACCCACTCCAAGAAACGAAACGCGTACGGTCAGAAACGACGTTAGAATGGGTCTGTTCGAAGCTCCCACAGGTCGTCGAAGTCGATAACCTCGACGTCGGCCTGATCGATGTGCTCGAGTAGCTCCTCGTAGTCGTCCTCGTTCATCGTATTATCCTGGTCGAAGGCGTGGAAGTTCAGGATGGTACACTGATTGTGTGCCTCGGCGAGGTCGACACAGCGCTTCGAGATGTCGAGGTCGTGGCCGATGGTGCGGGGCAGTGCCAGTGGATCGAAGCCGTAGACGTTGGTCAGGTTGACATCGCCGGACTGGTTGAAGCCGCCACAGTAGTGGTAGTCCGTGAAGTACTCGAGACTCGTCTTGTCGTAGCTGTTGTGCGGGTAGACGATGTAGTTCGCGCCCTCGAACCCGTTCTCGATGAACCAGTGTTTGTCGCCGCGGACGCGCGTCTCGATTTCGTCTTCGTCCTCGTACTCGTGGATCGGGTTGTGCGTCCCGTGGACGACGATCTGGTCGCCTTCCTCCTGACGCTCCTGGAGTTCCGAGACCGTCATGATCCCGTCGCGGGCTTCCTCGGTCCACTGTGGCACCGGTGCCTGAATCGTCGTAAACCCGAACTCGTCGTGCATCGGCGAGGCCGTCTCGTAGTAGTCGCTGAAGCCGTCGTCCCAGACCAGCATCACGTATCCCTGCTCGGGCCGGTCGTGGGTTCGGATGTCGTCAATCCAGACCTCCGCCTCGTCCATCGAGTGCAACACCTGGAACTCGAGTCGGTCGATCTCGTCCAACGCCGGTTCGATCTCGCTCTCCTCGAAGACGCCCGGACTCGAGCGGAACCAGCCAACGTCAGGCTCACGATAGGTGATTTCGCGCAGCGAGTAGTAGCGATCGCTACCAAAGTTGTCGACGACGCGCAGGTTGACCGTGATGTTCTGCGGCGTCGTCGTCCGAATCGCGAACGAGAAGTCCTTCCCGGTGAGGTCCTCGTCCGGAACGTCGATCTCCGCGACGATTGTTTCGTCCTCCTCACCGGTCAGGCGCAGACTCTGTGACCCGTCGAAGACGACGTCCTCGTCGACCTCGCCCTCGCCCTGTGTGACCTCCCAGGCGTCACTGTCCTCGAAGTCGTACAGCGAGTCACCGGGCTGACCGTACTGCTCGCGGCTGTTGTACGCGGTTTCGAGTTCCGGCACGCCGTCCGCCAGCGCGGACACCGTCGTCTCGTCAGCACCGGTCGACTCGTCCCCTGGCGTCTCACCGTCGCCATCGTCGCCGCGCAGGTCGTCCAGGCGGTCGGTACAGCCCGCGAGTCCAGCGGCCGCAGCAACACTCGACCCCGCGAGCAGCCGTCGTCGTGTCATTCGGTTGTCTGCCATGGTACCTCGTCCGTACCGCCAGTGAGCCCATTATTATGGATCCGATAGCCGCTCACGAGTCTGTCTCGTTGACTCCCTGAATCGGCCGAATACCGCCGCCTCGGGACTTAACAACGGCATAGTTAATGACCACTCGACCGCAGGCGTGAAACAACAGCTGCGTGGATGGCACTCGAGTAGCCGAGTGGGACTCCTGTTCCGCAGGTCGGTGCCACCCCGCGTCTTCGCGACGAGGATTTCCAACGACTCCCAACGACTTCCAACGATGAACAAGGAACTGTTCGGTGTATTCGGCGATAGTGAGGCGTTCGAGCGGTTTCGATCACCCGACGAGTTCGACGAGTTTCTCTGTGGCTCGTCGCTCACCGTCGGCATCAGAGACCCTGGCCTCGACTACGACGGCTGGAGCGCGACGCACACTGACGACACTGGCTGCTGTGTGCTCTGGGGTGAAGCGTACGTGCCCGGTGACGAGCAAAACACCGCACGCTGGCTCCTCGAGCGCTACGATGCCGATGGGCTCGGTGCACTCCACTCGCTCAACGGCTCGTACCTCGCCGTTCTCGACGTTCGCGGTGAGGATCCGTTCGTCGCAGCAGACCCCGTTCGGTCGCGTGAGTGTTTCTACACTGCGGCACACGACGCTCGTGCGAACTGTGATGGCTGGGTGTTCGGCACCGACGCGGCTGCCGTCGGACAGACCGTTTCGGATCCAACAGTCGATACCGACGGGATACTCGAGTTCCTCCACATGGGGCTCTCGCTCGGCGAGAAAACCTGGGTAGACGACGTGTCGCGGCTCCCGCTCGATAGTCGCCTCACACCCGATGGCGTCGATTCACTGTCACGGTTCGTCTATCAACCGGCAGAGCTCGACGAGTTCGACTACGTCGACGAACTCGCCTCACGGCTCGACCGGGCGATACGCCGCCGCTCGTCGAATCCAGGACCGAAGGGACTCTTGCTCTCTGCGGGCTACGACTCGCGGATCGTCCTCTCACAGGTTGACGGGATTGACCATTGTTACACTGTTGGCTCCCCAACCGCACAGGAGGTCCAGGGTGCGAAACAGGTCGCGACCCAGTACGGCGCAACCCACACCGCGTTCACACCGGACGACCGGTACCTGTACGCCGACGAGTCGAAAGTTCGGTACTCGAACGGGATCAAGGAGTCCTTGCACATCCACCACGCCGGCTATACCGACGAACTCGCAGGCGAGATCGAAACGATGTATCACGGACTCCTCTGTGATACCTTCTTCCGCGGACACTTCACCGCCCAGGACGGCGTCGACGTCCTCGGTGCGCGCGTCCCCTTCAACCGCCTCGACCCGGATCCAGACCCCATCGAATCGCTTCTCGGAAAGTACGGCTACAGACGCGACGCCAGTCTCGATCTCGCCGAGCGAATCGGAATCGACCACGACCCCGAAACGTTCGTTCGAGAGTCCATCGCCGCTGAATTCGCCACGAACCGCTCGCGAGCGAACTCGATTCAGAACGCACTCACCTGCTGTGGCATCGCCAATCAGCCGTCCGTTCCGTTCCACAACCACCTCTCCGACCACTTTTTCACCCCGTTTCTCGCGACGGATATCGAACTCCTCGAGTGGCACCTACAGACACCGCCGGAGTATCGCACAACGGAGACGTTCCTGCAGGCGTGTCAGCGACTCGATGACGATATTCTTCGCCATCGACCACCGGATCGGCCCCACGGGACGATGCTGCTGAACGAAGTCGAGGGGTTTGTGCGGCGCAAAACGCCGTTGCTCACGTCGTTCGAGCCGCCGTGGCCCGACCGACGGGAACTGTTCGACCGCTACGAACTTGACCAACGGCTTCTCGGGTCGACAGCACAGCTCCATCCGCTCCCCCCCAGACACAAGCTTCGAGTAAACGATCTGCAAACGTGGCTCGACTTGTGGGACCCAGGAAGCAACGAGTTACTACCCTGGTTGCAGCAACCGGCACGGATTTTGTCATAGTATAGCACTGCAATCGGGTACTTTCTGTGCGGGAGACTGCGGTCAATCTTTCCGGAAACAGCCGCTAACGACCCTCTATATCGTTTATTGTATTTGAATCGTGAGAATACTTATATACCACGGGGAATTAGGCTGGAATATGCGTCTGACGCCGTCTTGGATTCGCTCTTCATCGGCCGATACCACAGAAGAGCACTCAGTAGATGGCGACGCCTCACTCGATGTCCCAATCTACTACACCTCAGACGGGGACGACTCGGTTTCTGGCCGCGATGGGGCTGTACACACCGAAAACGATACGCAATCCGCGGCCGCGTTCGTACCCGAGTCGGACGCGACACTGCTTGCAGTGCTCGATGATCTGTCGACTCCCGTGACTGTCGATGAACTGGTCGATCAATTAATTGGACGAGCAGGTCGGCCACACTCACCCTCGGAAAGGGAGTCACTGGCATCGCCATCGACAGCCTCCCCAGAGTCGACGGTTTCCGTCGAAACGTGGGCAACGATTCACGAACGCCTCCACGAGGACCGACTTCCAAAACTCGATGCGGACGGTGCACTCGAGTTCGATCCGGCACGTGGGACGATCGATCATACACAGTCCGAGACAGGAGACCAGACGATGTTCTCCCCGGCAGTTCTCGGCACAGTGTCGATTGGATTGCTCTTCGTACTCGCGATTCTGGTGACGGCGTCGATGTACACGGCAGTAACAGTGACAGTGGCAGCAACGACGTTTGCAGTTTGGCTTCTTCCGGCCTACGGCGTCGTATGAGAACAGTGTCAGCGCCAGTTGAATTGTCGTCTTGAGAGGACGGTGAGTCGGATCAATTGATGAATCGGCTGGCGGTCACCAGCGTGAACAGGAACAGAATCAGTGCACTCAGGCCAATCCCAGAGATAATCGAGAGGACCGGCAGTTCGAAGACGGCACCGAGCAGTGCGACGTAACAGACTGCGGTCGCACCGATGTAGTAATCGTCGCCGATCGAGATCGTCGGCGTGTCGTCCTCGTCTGCCGCTTCGTCCTGTTCGGTAACCTGGAGGTACTTGTCGACCTCGTCTGCGAGTGGCTTGCGTTCGACGATACCACGGTTTTGCTGGTAGTCGATCACGCCGGCTTCGTCGAGTTTCGAGAGATGTGACTGGTACAGCGGAATGTAGACTCGCTGGCGTTGCGTCGAGGTCAGTTCAGCAACGGTGGTGTCGTGTTCCCAGGCTGCGACCTGCTCTGCGACATCGCGCATACGGACTGGCTCGTCAGTTCCCCGGAGATACCGGAGTACAAGCCTCCTGCGTTCATTTTGCAGCAAGTGGAATATTTCGTCCTCGGTGAACGTTTCGTCGCGTTCGCCGTTCTCGTTGTTCTCACTCTCGACGTCCTCGACAGTCTCTCTCTCGTCAGCCCCGCCTGCGGACTCTTCCTCCGTTTCCTGTGCGTTCGAGCTGATATGTTTCGCTTTCATCGAGCCAGTCTTCCCTAATCAGGAGTGGGTAATAAAGTGTAGAAACCGGCCAGTCCAATTGAATTGGTTTCACGTCGTTTCATCACCAGGCTCAATATTTCATGACATTTTATATTCCAGCAAAACCGCTTCTAAAGCACAATATCTGGGCATTCAGAATATCCATGTGGGTTTAATTACGACGTGTTATGGAGGGATAATTCAGAAAAGTCTATCCGAGTTTTCTATAATTGCATCCAGTAAGAACATCTCGGGAGGTCGATAGACACCCTCTCCGATATCTATGTCTGAATCGTGGCATATTTGTCCCAGCATAGGGGTGTCAGAACCCGTTGAGCCGGGCTTACCAGGGCGATAATAAACCCCTCTGAGAGCCACGGATTCGGTATGAGCGACACCGATTGGTGGTTTCTCGATCTGGCAGTCGTCATCGCAACGACGGGGGCACTCTCGATCGGTCTCTTCACCGCGATTTCGGGACCCGTCCGCATCGCACTCGCCCTCCCGCTCGTTCTGTTTCTACCGGGGTATGCACTAGTCTCTGCCCTATTTCCGGACGAAGCGGATGAGACGTACCAGGACTTCGACGAGGAGAAAACCGGCCTTGGAAACCCCCTGTTGTTGACCCGGGGACTCGAGCCGATCGAGCGTGGCATCCTGTCAGTCGTCTTTAGCGTCGCCATCGTTCCAGCGATCACCCTTTTCGCGAGTGCAACCCCCAGGGGTTTGACGCTCGATCCGGTGCTCCTCGGGATTGCCCTGACAACGATCATCCTGTCACTGATCGCGATTGTTGCTCGGTATCGGTGCCCGCCGGATCAGCGGTTCGCTCCGACACAGACCAAACTATCAGTATTTTTCCCACGGTTCCGCCCGAACTCCTACTCTAAGACGAATCCGCGCCCGTACAACATCGCGATCGTCCTCGCGCTCGGTGTCCTCCTGCTGAGTGCTGGATTCGCTGTTGCCAATCCGCCACAGCACGAGGGCTACACCGAGTTCGCAGTCGAGACGAGCGAGGTCGACGGTGACATCGAAACGATGTACGATGCGGAGTACACTGCTGGCGAAGCGACATCGCTCTCCGTCTCGATCACGAACCAGGAACACAGCGAGCAGTCGTACACGACCGTCGCACTGCTCGAACGCGTCGACGACTCGGGAGAGCCCGCTGGCGAGGCAGAACAACTCGCGAGCACGTCGACCACGATCGCCGATGGCGACACGGCAGAACCGACACTCGAGTTCACCCCGTCGATGCAGGGCGACGATCTGCAGGTGACGCTGTTGCTCTACCAGGGTGAAGCGCCGGCAGAGCCGGATGCGGAGTCGGCGTATCGAGTGATCGAGTTGCCGGTTGTCGTCGAGTGAGCAGGACGGCTGCGATTGGCACTGCTGTAGAGACACAGACAGGTGGCTTTTTTGTGGCCCACTAGTTTTGTGAACGTATGATTTACGACCTCGTCGGATTCGTCCTCCAGTTCGCAGTGCTGGTCTTTGCGGCGTACCTCGGCACGATGCTCGCGCTCGGTCAGTTCCACCGACAGACGACTGGGGAACCGGGCGAGACGATGGCTCTCAGCCACCGGCTGACGCCGCGTTTTATGCGGCCGAACCACGAGCAGTATCTCTCCCCAGCGGACGATCAGAACGCGTCTGCATCGGCTGCTGGGCCGACTACCAGCGAGGAGTCGGCCGAAGATGATTCCAACCATGACGCGACCGCCAACGCGGAGAACGACACTGATCGGTAACGCAACCGCTCTCGGCTACGCACTTCCCCACCGAGACATCACGCTGGCTATCGAGCGCTACTAGACTCTAGTACAGCCGTTCAGTCACCAATCAGCTCTCTGTGAGACGTTCTGAGAGAGTCCAGACGACAAGAACAGCAGACAGTACACATACACACCACACAGTGCGTGCAGGGGAGCACTACCGGCAGTGCTACCGTGGCTATGACCGTCAATGGACGGACAGTGTGACTCGAGTGCCTACGGACAGTAATGTTTGAGTCGTCGCGTAGCAGCGCAGGGAGGACGGTGAGAGAGCAGTCACCAGAAGTCAGAGAGCAGTCGAAACGGGAGGCAAACAAGCGCCACCGAAGAGCGGCCTGAAAGCCTTACGTCGCCGGCGACGGTGCACACATCGTCACCTCACCGTTCGTGTACACCGTCGCGTGGTGTGGCTGACAGAGTCGGTCCTGAGAGACCTGTTCGATCCGGCCCTCGCCGTTCTCGTCGTTGAAGTACGTCGCATCTGTCGACTGCGTCGTCCGGTAAACGACGTACTCGTGGTCTGCAGTCCCGTCATCGGGCACCGTCGCTGTCGTCGTCGACGGATAGGCCCCCGTTCGACTGATCACCGTCTGATAGGGGTGGTCCGTGTGTAACTGCTGATCCGGTCGAATGTCCTGGCCGTCGGGACCACCAGTGAGCTCGCCGATACTCGAGACGGCCGCGAGTTCAGCCTCGGTGTAGGCGAGTTGCTCGTGCTGGTCGGAGAACACCGGGTTCTCGGCGTTGCTCTCGACGGCGAAGAGCATCGCGCCCGGGTAGATGAGTGCGACCAGCAACAGGACGGCGACGACGACGCCCGGCGACAGGTCACGAGCGAGCGTTCGGATGCCAATTGCACCGAGAATCGCCATCGGCGCGTAGAGGAACGCGAACCAGCGCGTCGGGATGAAGTTCCGGATGCCGAACATCGGCAAGACGAGGACGAATATCAGCATAATCGCGGCGGCGAGGAGTAGCGTGAACACCGACTGCTCGGCGCGCCGGCGGTGGACGACGTAGAGACAGCCGGCGAACGTCGCACCGAGCAGGAACAGGAAGCCGAGCGCGTCGATGTAGGGGATTGCCTGCTCGAGCAGCGACGCCGTCGCCTCCCCACCGTCCGCTGCCATGTCGTCGCCGGTGCTTCCGCTCGCGATGTTGAGGAAGCCAGCGCTCTCCTCGAGTGTCTGTGTGAAGAAGCTGAGCACGGTCGCGAGGAACGACTGCTCGCGGTAGGGCGTCAGCGACCAGACAAAGATCGTCAGCCCGAAGTTGAAGACGACGAGTCCAATGAGGTTGACCGGTTTCTTCGCCCGGAAGACGCTCGTATCGAGGCGGGTGAGTCCGAACGGCCCAATCACGAAGACCACCTGTGCGACAAACGCGGCGAGCAGGAGGACGAGGGTGATGAACGTCGACACCTGGTGGGTAAGAATAATCGCAACGCTCAGCAGGATCAACAGCGAGAAGTCACGCATCGTGTATTCGATGCGCATCACGCGGATGAGCGCGTACAGGATCGCGAGGAAGAACACCAGCCCGAGGCTCGTCGGGATGAGGTGCAGCCCCCACATCGAGACGTGACTGGTGAGCGCGAACAGCGCCGTTGCCAGCACAGCCCAGCGCTCGGAGACGAGCAGATTCGTCGTCGCATAGATGAGCAGGACCGATAGCGGCATCACGATACCGACGGAGAGGTACAGCGCGAGTCGCAGTGGCACGTCGAGCAGAAGCGACGACGCGACGACGAGCAGATGATAGAACGGCGAGGCGTAGTGTTTATCGTGCGAAATCGCACTGAGGGACTCCTCGGCGTGGATCGCCTCGACGAACTCCATGTGCGTCCAGACGTCGATTCCGATGTAGCCCGGTGTCGCGTATAACGCGGTAAACCGGAAGACGAGCGCGAAGAGAACGATCTGGAGCAACAGCAGCCGCCGGTTGAACACCTCTTCGCTCGTAAAGAGGATCTGGACGACGACGAGCGTCGCCAGGACGCTCGCGGCCGCGAAGTACACCGGCGTGCGCGCTCCCTGCAGGACCGTCAGAACGACCAGCGCACCGAGTCCGGCGAGGACGATACTCGGGAGTGTCATCGCGACAGGGCGAGGCAGTCGCGGCAGTGCCGTGGTTGTGTCCTGTTGATACAACGCGAGGAGATACAGCGCACACGCTGTCCCGAGGACGAACGGCACCGTGTTGAGGTAAATCTGTGACGCAACCAGTCGCAGCGGCAGGAGTCCAACTGCTAACAGGAGGCCGATGATCGCCGCGACGGTATCGAGCCGAAACGGTCGCAGTTGCGAGATCCTGTTATACACCACTGGAAACACCTCGCTGCGCAGTTTTCGATCCGGATCGCGCGGTCGGATCGAGCAGGCGCTCATACAGCGACACGAGTCGGTCGCCCATCGAATCGAGACTCAGACCGTCGATGCGCTCCCGACCCTGCGATGAACCGCCGTTCTCGAGTGCAACCGTGAGCCCGACCCCCAGTTCGTCGTCGTCGTCGCTGACGAAGCAGTTGGGAAGTCCCTCGACGGTCTCGGCGACGAAACCGACGTCGGTGGAGACGACCGGGAGGTTGCAGGCCGCGGCTTCCTTGACGACCATCGGGCCGCTCTCGCGCTTCGAGGTCACGAGCAACACGTCGCTCGCGTTCATGTAGTACGGAATCTCGGCGTGGTCGACGCCGCTAACGGTTCGGAGTTCGACATCGACGCCCGCCTGATCGACGAGGCGTTTCGCCCGCGGGAAGTCCTTGACCGCGCGCTCGCGGTCGTAGGGAAAGAGCGCGATATTTGTATCGGGATCGGTGTCCCATCCGAGATGGTTGCGAGCCTCTGCCTGCGGAATCGGACGGAACAGTTCCGTGTCGACGCCGAAGGGAATCAGTTCGTGGTCGATCTCGAGTTGGCGCGACATCACCGGGCTCGGAACGACGGTCGCGCTCGCGCGACGTGCGCCGTGCCGGCTGAGCGACCGGAGCCACTCCTGGTCAGCCATGAGGTCCGTTCCCCACAGTGTCAGGACGACCGGCCGAGTCGGCTGAGCGAGCGCGAACGGGGCGACCAGCCCGTAGTTCGCGTGGACCAGATCGTACTCGTCAGAGCGGAGTTCCGCGAGTATCTTTGGATAAAAACGGGCGTAATCGACCGGCGTCCGGCCCGAATCGCCGTGGTGTTCGCCCGGTACGCCGACCACCGTACAGTCGACGCCGCGCTCTTCGAGTACCGACACCTGCTGGTCGAAAAACGGTCGTGGCGTGGTCACTACTTGAAGTACCTTCATTGTACACTATCCGGGGTTCGTCGCAGCCGACGGCTGTTCCGGCCGCTCGCCGCGTGCAGTCGTCTCGAGTGCCTGTACGATTACGTTCGTCACGTCGACGCGCTCTGCGAGCAAGCGCTCGCGTCGCACCGCCCACGGTTCGTCGTCGCGATCGACGATCGACACCGCCTTCTCGAGTGCTCGCACGTGACGATCCTCGTCGTTGAACTCGAAGAGGAGGCCGTACTCCGAGTCGAGTTCAGCCGTGTAGCCGAGCGAGAGCGAGTTTACGTAGACCGAGGGCGTGCCGAGCACGGCGGCCTCGGCCGCGGTTGTCGCCCCCTCGCCGACGACGACGTCCGCGAAGGCGAGCAAGTCGTGCATCAGTTCGGGCGGCGTCTCGAGTTGGTACTCGGCGAGGTCGGCAGGTGGCTCGCCCTCTGCTGTCAGAAGGACCGTTGCGCCTACGTCCTCGAGTCGGTCGACGACTTCGCGCGGATCGTCGAAGCCGCCGTGGCCCACGTCGTGGGAGGCGTCCCAGCTACTGAGTCGAACGACGGCGATGGTTTCCTCACGCTCGACGCCGGCTAACTCGAGTACCGACGGATCTGGCTCGAACCGGTCGGGGTGGAGGTAGGCCAGTTCGTGGTAGCCGGGATAGGTGACCTGTTTCGCGCCGATTTCCTCGCGGTAGCACGTCGGCGTGCAAATCACGTCGGCGAACGGATAGCCCAGTTTCGTGATGAGCGTCGCGTGTTCGGTGTCGTAGAAGACGACGCTTTTCGCGCGAAGCGCCGTCGCGACGTGTGCTGCGGCGACACCGCCGATTGCGGTGATTACGTCGGGGTCGATCGCCCGCGCTCGGCGGAGAAGTTTTGCCTCGTAGGTCGCCTGCACTGCTGCGAGCGAGGCGAGCGAGTCAGCGTCGCCGGCCAGCACTTCGTGATCGATGTCGTAGCCCTCGAGCAGGGCGACCGCGACGCTGCTCTCGCGGGCGAAGACGTGGACCTCGTGGCCACGGCACTCGAGTTCCTCGATCGCGTTCCGGAAGAAGTGGACGTGGCCGGGGTGCTGGATCGTGACGATGATGCGCATTATGTAGCCTCCGTGCTGTCTGCGGTGGTCGCTGGCGCCGGTGCTGGTTCGGCGGCGTTCTCGCTCGCCGCTGGCGATCGGTCGTCCATCATCTCCGTCCGCAGCTCCAGTCCCATCCCAACGCCGATCGCGTCCCCCCGTCCCGTCATACGCGTCGATAGGTGAAGCCGGCATCCGCGGCCTCGTCTTCGTCGATCGCACCGGCAACGTCGACCAGCGCGGGATCGTCGTCGAGTTCGCTCGCGACCGCCCCCAGGTCCATCTTGGTGAACTCGTCGTGAGGTGTCGCAAGCACGATCGCGTCGAAGCCTTCGAACGAGAGTTGTTCCTGGACCTCGAGATCGAACGTTTCGCGGGCCGCCTCGTGGTTCGCGATCGGGTCGAATCCCTCGAGGTGAATGTCGTACTCGTTCAGCGTGTCGACGACGTTCGAGACTTTCGAACTGCGAAGATCGCCGACGCCGGGCTTGTAGGAGAGACCGAGGACGAGCACGCGACTGTCCCGGAGCGTCTTGTGACACTTGTTGAGCGCCTTGATCGTCAGGTCGGCGACGTGGGCCGGCATCGACTCGTTGACCTTCCGTCCCATCTGCATCAACTCCGGCTCGAAGCCCTCCTGTGCGGAGCGGTAGGAGAGGAAGTACGGATCGACCGGGATACAGTGACCGCCGACCAGCCCGGGTCGGTAGTCGTGGAAGTTCCACTTCGTGCCGGCCGCCTCGAGGACGTCCTGGGTGTCGACGTCCATGTGCTCGAGTGCAACCGAGAGTTCGTTGACAAACGCGATGTTCAGGTCACGCTGGGTGTTCTCGACGACCTTCGACGCCTCGGCGACCTCGATCGAGGGCGCACGGTGAACGCCCGCGTCGACGACGGAGCCGTAGAGGTCCGCCACGTCGTTGAGAACCGCCTCGGTCTGGCCGCTGACGACCTTGACGACGTCTGAAAGTCCGTGCTCCTCGTCACCCGGCGTCGCACGCTCGGGCGAATACCCAACGAAGAAGTCCTCACCAGCGGTCATCCCGGAGGTCTCCTCGAGTGCCGGGATGAGCACCTCGCGGGTCGAGCCTGGGTAGACGGTCGATTCAAGGATGACCGTCGTGCCGGCGCTCATCTTCGAGCCGACGGTCTGGCCGGCGCTTTCGACGTAGCTCAAGTCGGGTCGGTCGTCGTCCTGAATTGGCGTCGGAACGGCGATGACCACGTACTCGGCGTCGCTGATCGCGCCCGCGTTCGTGGTGTAGGAGATGTCGTCGTTCTGGACGGCCTCGTCCGTGAGGTCGCCAGTCGTGTCTTCGCCGTCTTTGAGCTGCTCGACGGTGGACTCATCGACATCGTAGCCGATGACCTGGTAGTCAGACTGTGCGAAGCCGACGGCGAGCGGGAGGCCGACGTAGCCGAGACCGACGACACAGATGGTCGCTTCCCTGGTGTGGTGGTCTTCTTCGACGTGCTCGAGTGTGGTCGATTCCGAACTGCGGTGCTCGAGTACCTGGTGACCGTGCATTCGATCGTCCGCTCGGTTCTCGGTGTCGCTGATTGTCGGCGTCATGGATGTCGTGTGTGGTGGATGGTGACCGGCGCACCCGTCGTGCGGCGGTTTGAGTCGGTTGTCGGTCGATTCGTGCCCGATATGGAGTCGTCCGCAGTCCCGCCGAAGCGGGATCGCTCTCGATCCCGACAAACAGCGATGAGCGGTTTACTATAGCGCTGATAAACTGTTGCAACGATCGGACGAGAACGTGATCGGCGTCGAAGACGGCTCACGGGCCTGTTCTCCGGGAGTTCCGAATTCGGTGTCGAACACCGGCTTAGCAGTCCGCTAAACCTGCTTGTATCGACCCATAATGAAGGTACCACATGGTGCAGTACCGATGCGGTCGTCGTGACCGCAGTGCGATTTGGAGCCTCGCTCCGACTCGGCTGGGCGACCGTACACGCGATCGTGACTGTCCCCGTGACCGCGGTATCCTACGGTTGTGGGGTCCGAACGGGTCGCAAGCACGGACACGAGTCCGTACGAACGGTTACGACACGGCCGCGACAGACACAGAACGAGCGACACAGAGACTGTAGACAGAAGCGCGAAATCCATGGCACCATTACCCAGTATTCAGGTTGGCGACGGACCGCATGCACCGGTCGTGGGCACCGAGCCCGCCATCGATCCGGTCCTGTCCGCCACAGTCGACGCGTACACGGTCGAAGCGACGATACCCCTTCCAGGATTGGGCGAAACGGCAGGTGGATCGTCGTACTGGCTGTTGACGATCCGTGATGCGTCGATCTGGGAGGTGTCACTCATCGCGATTCTGTTCCTGATGATCACCGCACTGGTCGGCGTCCGTGTCGTGCAGGCACTCTCCGTGGACGACCTCGGAGCACTCGCGCGACATACCGGTACAGGCACTGGCACTGGCACTGGCACTGGTACTGGTACTGGTTCCGGATCCGGCTCCAACACCGGCTCCGACACCGGAACCGGCTCACCAGAACCCCAGCATCCCGCTGGCGCTGACTCCGCACGCGCACACTCGACCGCTGCGGATCCGAACGCTCCGGCCGGCGCCGGTTCCGACGCCAACCAGCCACGCTCCTACGAACACCTCGTCTCCGCTGACACACCACCAGAGCTACTCAGCGACGAAGGGCGCGTCGTCCGACTGCTCGTGAAACACGGCGGCCAGATCCGGCAACACCAGATCGCCGACGAAACGGGCTGGTCGAAATCGAAAGTCAGCCGCATCCTCTCGAGTATGTACGACGACGGCACGATCGAGAAGACCTCTGTTGGACGAGAGAACGTGATCTCGCTTCCGGATCGGCCATTCGACGAAGACCCGTCGACCACTGATAACGCGAACAATCCGGTTCCGTAGTTGCGTCTACTGGTGGAACTCGAGTACCTGGTTACTTCTCACGGTGGCAACATGTGACAGCGGTCCAAACACCCCTGTCAGTAACGATGAGCACCCACCACACCCATCAACACCGGTATCACTACCTCCGATCAGTGTCATCCATCACCCACCAGCCGACCACTAGTCCCAGACACACTGGACGAAACCGGTTGGACCGACGAACTGGTGACCAGAGCTGGACGACTACGCTTGCTATTCAGGGTCCGTCCCACAGGCACAGCCTCGGGGCTCGAGAGTGTCTTGACTGATCACATCCGCTGTCGACACTCTGCTCTCGATCCGCCCCTCTCCTCGAGTTCACGCACTCTTCCCAGTCCCTGGCAGCGACAACCCAACCGGTTAACCCGTCGCCTGGCTGGCACGGACCTGGTCTGACCGGTGGGGAAGGGAGAGTCGACCGGTGAGTCCCGAGGGTACTCGAGTCCCAACTTGCGGACCCTGACTGCACGCTGAACGGTCAGGTGTCGAAACGGAGGAGGCGGGTCGAGAGGCGCTTACCAGCCCGCTAAACAGGGATGTACTGTGTGAAACAGTGCAAACGATGGGGCCAAACTGAGTGCTGTGATCGCGGACAAATCGGACATCGTGGACTGTTTGAGAGCTGTCAGAGAAAACAGGATGGTGCGAATATTGCCATCTAAGCGACTCTCTGTCCAGTATTAGAGGAACTATTGAAGGGGTGTCCGTCACAGCGACTGTCTTATTCGCTCTATAGTAATGGCCGCAGGAATACTCGCGTCGAGTAGATGCTCGGATCCGCCGTTCGGGCGGGACGGGCACACGCAGCTCAAAACCATGACACTGAACAGCACCGATTCACGGGCAGCTGTCTCGAGCCGAGTTACGACGGATGCGACGACCGGAGTCGCGGGCGGATTCGCGGTCACCGGCGAATCCGAACGCAGTGTCGCGTCCGGAGACGCAGTCACGGTCGGCGAACGGGGGAAACAGCGACTCCATCGCCGTCGAACCCAGTCTCCTGCAGGGAGACAGGTCGGATCGCCGTGGTTGCCCGCCTGGTCGCCACAGGCACACGTAACGGAGGTGAGCGGCTAATGTGCGGTATTATCGCGCGAATCGGACAGGGTGAAGCCGCAGATACGCTTCTCACCGGCCTCGAGAATCTCGAGTACCGTGGCTACGACTCCGCCGGAATCGCCGTCCAGAACGGCTCCGGCGTCAAAGTCCACAAGTGCTCGGGCGAAGTCTCCGAGCTCAAGTCCCAGCTCGACGGCCAGCCCCACGGCAACCTGGGCATCGGCCACACGCGCTGGTCGACCCACGGACCCCCAACTGACGAGAACGCACACCCGCACACAGACACCGTCGGCGATGTTGCCGTCGTCCACAACGGCGTTATCGACAACTACGACGATCTCAAGGCCGACCTTCAGGCGAAGGGCCACGAGTTCGAGAGCGACACCGACACCGAGGTCATCCCCCACCTCATCAACGAATACCTCGACAACGTCGACGACACCGAAATCGCTGTTCGCCAGGCAGTCGACACGCTCGAGGGCAGCTACGCCATCGCCGCGATCGTCGACGGCGAGGAGCGCGTCTACGCAGCCCGGAAGGGCTCGCCGCTCGTCCTCGGCCTCGACGACGAAGAGTGGTACCTCGCGAGCGACGTGCCGGCGTTCCTCGACCACACAGACGAGGTCATCTACCTCGAGGACGGCGATCTGGTCACGCTCGAGCCGGACTCCTACTGGATCACTGATCTCGAGGGCCAGCCGGTCGACCGCGAAGTCGACACCGTCGATTGGGATCCGGAGGATGCCGGTAAGGGCGAGTACGACCACTACATGCTGAAGGAGATCCACAACCAGCCGACCTCGCTCTCGAACACCATCGAGGGGCGGGCCGACGACGGCGACGTGGCGTTCGAAGACCTCCCAGCTGGGACGTTTGCAGAAATTGAAACAGTCCAGTTCGTCGCCTGTGGAACCTCCTACCACGCCGCGATGTACGGCGCACAGCTGCTTCGCGAGGCCGGCCTCCGCACCGAAGTCGTTCGCGCGAGCGAGTACGACGCGACGGCCGGCCCCGTCGACGAGAATACCCTCGTCGTTGCGGTCACCCAGAGCGGCGAAACCGCGGACACGCTAGACGCCGTCCGCACCGCGACCGACCGCGGCGCACGCTCACTCGCCGTCACCAACGTCGTCGGCTCGACCATCTCACGCGAGGCTGACGACGCGGTTTACATCCGCGCCGGTCCCGAGGTCGGCGTCGCCGCGACCAAGACCTTCTCTTCGCAGGCGGTCACGCTCTCGCTGCTCACCCAGCGCATCGCCGCCGACGTTCCCGAGGCCACCCCCGCTGCGGACCGCGACGCGATGCTCGCCGAACTCCAGCACCTCCCCGAGTACGTCGAGCAGGTACTCGAGTCCACCCGCGCGGAGACCCTCGCCGAAGAGACCCTCGACAGTGATTCGTACTTCTTCATCGGGAACGGCCTCGGCCACTCGGTGGCACTCGAGGGCGCGCTGAAGTTCAAGGAGATTACCTACGAGCACGCAGAGGGATTCGCGTCGGGACAGCTCAAGCACGGGCCGCTGGCGCTGGTGACTGAGGCGTCGCCGATCTTTGCAGTGGTGACGGGCGACGGTGACGAGAAGACGAAGACGAACGCGATCGAAGCGCAGTCTCGCGGCGCGCCGATCGTTGCGGTCGGGCCGGAAGAGCACGCCCTCGTCGACGTGGCGGACGAGCACCTCTCGGTGCCGGCAACGCATCCGGTCTGGGCGGGGCTGCTGGCAAACGTGCAGCTTCAGCTCGTCTCCTACCACGCGGCGGAACTGCTCGACCGGCCGATCGATAAGCCGCGGAATCTGGCGAAGAGTGTGACCGTCGAGTAGGGCCGGTGAGTACAGCCTGTCGACCACCAGGTGCGTGTAACTGCATCGGTGGTCGACCTGCGCGGTCCACTGCAGTCGTCTGGTTTTGGGTTGCGTCCGGGGTGACCCGGACGGTGACTCGGTTCGTATGTTGCGTTCGAATGTGCACTTCTATCTGAATCTGGCTGCACCCGTCTGAACCTGCCTGTACTGTTCCTGTAGCCGCTGCATCGAGTATCCACATCTCGCAGCTACACGACTGTCATGACCCACTCCTGTTCGCTTCTCCGCGCTCGTTAGCCGGTATTGCGCTGGGTGCGTTACGAGACGGTGCCAGCATCGGCACTGATCCAGTATCGGCACCCGCACTGATCCAGTATTGGCACCCGCACTGATCCAGTATTGGCACCCGCACTGATCCAGTATTGGCACCGGAACCGGCACCGGCACATCGTGCTCCTGCTAGGCGGCGACGGCCTCCACAGAAGCCTGATGGGCGAGAGAAACCACACCTGCACGTGGACGCAAGCGAGGACTGCACGCAACCCACTTGCTGACACGAACTCGAGTCCATCCCTGAATCAACTCGAGGTCGCCAACTTACTTTGCAGGACAACGCGTCTTCGGTAGCGACGAACTGGGGAGACGATCAGCACGTGAACACTCACGTCTTCGCTCCCCTGGGTACTCGAGTCCCTCACGACCACTGTGGAATTGTCATCGAAGCCCGCTTTTGCCGGCGCGGCCGCTGCAAGCGAGTGTTGGTGTCGAGCTGGTTCGACGAGCCGTTTGACGCGATTCTGTTCGGCGGACCGGGTGCGGTTCCGTACGGTGTCGCGGCGATGACACTGTTCACTGCACAGCTTGTAGTCAGACTGGTTACGATGATCGGTGCGCTGGAACTGTACTGGCGGTTGCGAGAGAATCGGCGAGCCGCTGTGGTGGACGGCGACACCACGCGGTACCTGTGGTACCGTTGTCGTACTCGATACGTGAGGGCGTACGTGAGCACGACGTCGAGAAAGTGGAGCCCGATGGAGCGGGAAAAGAACGCAGAGATGCAAGCAGGAAACCGTCCGTAACCGGCGAAATACCCGAATTACGACTCCGTTCGCTGGGAGTCCCGATCAGTCCTCCTCGAGTACGACCGTGATCTCGTCGTCGTCGTCGACCTCGAGATTGAACTCGGCCTCCTCGTAGTCGTCTGCGGTAACGATGACGGTGTACTCGCCTTCCTCGACCTCGAGTTCGGCCTCACCGTCGTCGTCGGTCGTCGCCTCAGCGTCCGGTCCGAAGAGCTGGTTCCCGGTGTAGAGTTCAATCGTCGCGTCTTCAATCTCGTCGCCGTCGTCGTCATCCTCGACGAGCGTCGTGAGGGTGTACTCGTCGTCCGCGTCGGTATCGTCCTCATCCTCATCCTCGTCTTCGTCACTCTCGAGTTCCAGCGTCACGTCCTCGTCGTCGCCGTCGATTTCGACGTCGGCTTCAGCCTCCTCGTAGCCGTCGGCGCTGGCGGTGAGTGTGTATTCGCCGTCGTCGACGGTGAACTCGACCGTGCCGTCGTCGTCGGCGGTTCGCTCGGAGGAGCTGAGTCCGCTGGTGAGTTCGACTGTCGCGTTCTCGATCTCGTCGCCGTCGTCGTCTTCGATGGTGGCCGTGAGGGTGTGTTCGTCGTCTGCGTCGTCGCCGCCGTTTTCATCGCCGTTACCCGCATCGTCCTCGTCGTCTGCGCCGTCATCGTCGTCTGCGCCGTCATCGTCGTCACCGGCACCATCGTTTGACTCGTCGCTCTCCGACCCGTCATCTGCGTCGTCGGTATCGTCAGTCTCGTCAGTCTCGTCTGTGTCACCACCGTCATCACCAGCTGTCGAATCATCGTCTCCACCGTCGGCATCCGGCTCGTCGACGTCCGGTTCTGTCTCGTCGGAATCGTCGCCGAACGGACCGAGAGCCCCGTTGATCGACGCCCCGCTCGCGGCGAGTGCAAGGCCGGCGACCAGCAGCACGACGCCGGCGACCGTCAGCATGACCTGAACACCTGTCTGGATCGAGCGCGTCTCTGTGGTGTGTCGGCGGTTACTGTTAGACATTGGCCTAGAAGTGTGATGACGGCATACGCGGCTGGCGAGACGGTTCGACGCGACTTATCGATCCGGCGTGTTCGACAGCGAGCCAGCATGGCCACAGGAACGACGATTCCTGTGGCCCTGTCGACTCGTCGTAGTGTGGTGGACGATACTGGTGTTGTTGCATTACGAGAACCGTTCTCGCTTTCGGCGGTTCACTATACACGTACTAAGGTCAGTTCAGTGTCGTGAATCTGCATGAACGGTTCGTCTCCCTCTCTCCCAGATCCGCCGACAGTCACGCAAAACCGGCCGAATAGCGCTCGGAAGAGAGACATTCATCACTTCTTGACAGTCACCCACAGAGATTTCTCAGGGCGACAGCGTCCGTTGGTACTCGAGTTCGAGCCACCCCCGAATCGTCACGATTCTTAGCAGAGTTGACAGACGATGACTGCATCGGTCAGTTGCGCAATTCGGACAGGAAGCGGCTCGACGAAAGTCGGGTGCAGCCCATCAGACAGTCGTTTAACAAGCCCATAGTATCGGATCCCCTGCTCGAAGGACCGACTATGGGAGACTACACGCTCGCGTTCAAACCGGCGATCGGTCTCTACGGCCAGCACGACCCGAGTGCCGTGCTCTTCGAGGACGGGACGCCGGTGTTTGGAATCGAAGAAGAACGGCTCACGCGCCAGAAACACGCGCCAGAGACGTTTCCGACGAACGCGATTACCGCCTGTCTCGACTACCGCAACCTCGAACTCGCCGATCTCGAGGAGATCTATCTGCCCTACGACCCGACACTCCGGTCCCGGATCCGTTCACACTACATCAGTGACGCCTTGCGCGCACCCGGCGTGACGCGAAAGCTCTCCGCACTCGAGGAGACCCTCGTTTCGGAGGTCCAGAGCAAGGTCGCGCCGACGCGAAAGATCGAGAACCGACTGGCGGAGATCGGACGGCCGGTGCCGCCGATCGAGACGCTTTCGCACCACCGCTGTCACGCCGCGAGCGCGTTCCACCCGTCGGGGTTCGACGATGCCCTGGTGGTGACCATCGACGCGAAAGGCGAGTTCGATTCGACGGTGGTCTGGCGGGGCCATCAGGGCGGGCTCACGCGTGTGAAAACGTACGAGCACCCGAACAGTCTCGGATTGTTCTTCGCGATCATCACGGAGTACCTCGGCTACCGGATGTTCAACGGCGAAGGGAAGGTGATGGGCCTTGCCCCCTACGGGGAAGAGAATCCCGAGATCGAACGCACCCTGCGGAACCTGATCGACACTGGTGCGGAGTACGACGTCACGGAACTGACCAAGCGCTGGGGAACCGGCTACGGTGTCGAACGACTCGAGAAGGAGTTCGGGCGGACCCAGAAGGAGGACTCCCAGTCGTTCACACAGTGGGAGAAGGACCTGGCCCACACGGCACAGAAGATACTCGAGGAGATCGTCACGAACATCGTCCGAACTTACGCGCCCGGCATCGGCGCTGGAAACGTCGCGCTCGCAGGCGGTGTCGCGCTCAACTGCAAACTCAACAAGGCAGTCCGGGAGACCGCCGTCGTCGACGACCTGTTCGTCCAGCCCGTCGCCCACGACGCGGGGCTCGCACTCGGCGCGGGCTGGGTCGGCCAGCGACCGTCGGCCGTCGAACCGTTGACGGACGTCTACTACGGTCCCGAGTACGACACAGCGGAGATCGAGTCAGAGCTCCAGACGAACAAGATCGAGTACGCCAAGCCGGACGATCTCGAGCGCTACGTCGCGGAACGGCTGGCAGACGGCGCGCTCGTCGGCTGGTTCCAGGGCCGGATGGAACTCGGTCCACGTGCCCTCGGCGCTCGGAGCATCCTCGCAGACCCGCGTACTGCGGCCTCGCGTGATCGCGTCAACCGCTTCGTCAAACACCGCGAGGAGTGGCGGCCGTTCGCCCCCTCGATGCGCGAGGAGGCAGCCGCGGAGTACCTCGTCGACGGCCAGCCTGCGCCGTTCATGATCAACAGCTTCGACGTCGACCCGGAGAGGACAGCCGACCTGACGGCAGTCGTCCACCCCGCAGACGAGACCACTCGTCCCCAGACAGTCCATGAGGACCAGCATCCACGATACCACCGTCTGCTCACCGAATTCGAGGCAATCACCGACGTACCAGTCCTGCTCAACACCTCGTTCAACGACCACGGCGAACCGATCGTCAATACACCCACCGAAGCGGTCAAAGACTTCTACGGCATGGGTCTCGACGTGCTGGTCCTCGAGGACTTCGTACTCGAGAAGGATGCGGCGAACACGCCCACCGGTCGGAGCCTCGACGTGGCGAGTCGGGATAGCAATCGAAGCACGTTCGTCGCAGAGGATGCGGATCACGGAAACGGATCGGCCGGCAGACACGCCGACGCCGGTGCCGAAGACACTGACGTCGAACCCAACGCGACGACGCGAATTCTCTCGAACCTCAGCACCCGCTGACGCGGCGGTACTGCGCTGTCACGGGCCAGGCGTGGTATGGCAGTTGCGTACGAAGCGACGACAATTGCGGTTTGAAGCGAGTTGATAACCGGTCTCTGTCACCTCATTCTCGGCAGATAGTGAGAGGGGTATAGTAGCCACTGCAAGTCACTGCACACCCACGGAGACAGGCGGACGGGAAGGTCGCCCGGCGCAGAAAAAACGACGCGTTTCGGATTCGAACCTTAGCTATCGGAGAGTGCAATCGTCCAGTCCCCGTCGGCCTCGACGTTGAGCCAGACCGCACCACCCGCGCTGTAAGACCGCGAGCTATCGAACGCGCCGGTCTGGTGGATCAGTTGCTCCGAGCGGCCGTCCGCGCCGTAGCCATCGACGATGAACAGGCCGTCGCCGTCGTGGGTCACGTCGAGCGAGACGTTGCCCTCGGTGTCGAACGGACCCACGTACGAGGAGCCCGACCCGGACACGTCGGTCGGCAGCGCCGTCAGATCGTCGCTGTGGACTTCGGGCTGGTCCAGATCGATCGACCACGCGCCGTCGGCGTCGACTTCGAGTTGGTACGTTCCCTCCTCGACCGTGACGATCGACTCGCCGGACTGGACCGCCGTACTCGTCGTCGGAATCATGCGAGTACCGCCGTTCGTGTCGCCAGTCGGCACCAGTTCGACCGTCAGATCCGCATCGCCGTCGTGTGAGAAGTCGGCCGTGAGGATACCCTCCTCGAGTGCAAACGTTTCGGTCGTGTTCGAGTCGATGTCCCCGAAGGAGTGGTGCTCACCGGCCTCGAGGATGACGCCCTGCTGGTCGCCCGACTCCTCGTCCGATTCGTCGCTGCCACCCATCGTTCCGTCGACCACGTCGGACGGCGTCACCACGTCGAGTCCGCGGTGCTCGATGTGATCGACCAGTTCGTCGAAGTCCTCGAGTGACATGCTGTTCCCGCTTGCCTCCTCGTCGTCCTCGAGTTCGACGATGCGTGGAATTCGAAGCACGACCAGCTGGTTGTACTGATCGCAGAGGTTGATCGCGCGGCGGACGCCGCCGTGGAGGTCGGGCCCCCAGATCTGCGAGAGCATATGGGTGTTCGTCGGCGGTGCACCGGTCGGCGAACCGCTGGCGAGGACCGCAGAATCGACGTCCTCCCGGAGAACGGTCTGGAGCGAGTCGTCCATCCGGTCGGCTGGGGCGTAGAAGTGTCGCGAGCCGTCCTCGAAGCCGAGATCGGCGAGCGTATCGCGAACGTTTGCGACGACCTGGCGCTGGCGGTCCTCGGGCATTTCCGGCAGCGGCGTGCTGACGCTCGGGTAGCCACAGATGTTCCAGCCGCGGTCGTGAAGTTCGTCGAGTTGGGCGAGGTCCATCCGTCCGCCAGAGCCGATCTGGTCCGGGTCGACCGGGACTGTGCCGGCCCAGTCGCGCTCGTCGAGTCGGTCGAGTGCGTGCTCGTAGTGTGAGGTGTGGCCGTCGTAGAACGAGAGAATTGCCTTGCCGTTGTCAGCCCCTTCGGTTTTGCGGAGGTCGTCCGCGACGAGTCGGGTACCGTCCTCGGGACCGACAGCGACGACATTTAGTCGGCGAACGTCCGAAAGGTCCGGATCGCCGTGTTTCTGGATGTAGCCGAAGTCGAGGCGGAGCCAACCCTCGTAGTCGTCCGGGATGTGGCGGATGCTGGTCAGGTGATCGCCCCGTGACGGTGCCATGAACTCGATATGGACCTGGTCGACGGCATCTGCGCGGATCGCCATCGAGGTGTCCCAGCCGTCGAGGTCGATCCCGCGGGGGAACTCTATTCGCATCGCGGCCTGGTCGCCGTCGCTCTCGACGGCGAGTGCCTGCGATCCTGTCAGAGCGTCCGGGACTGTCTCGGTTTCGCCGGTGACGGCGACCCACTCGTCGGCAGACTCGAAGTCCGAGAGGAGTTCGCCGTGGTCGATCGCGGGCCAGCTATCGCTGCCGTTCCCGTCGCCGTTTCCACCGTCTCCATCGTCGTTCGAATCAGAGCCACCGTTGGAGTCCGCCTCCGGCGACTCGTCACCGGAGAGTGCGTCGAGACAGCCCGCAACCGTGGCTGTCGACGTGACGCCGAGCGCCGCCACCAGCTGTCGCCGAGAGAGTCCACGCGTCATGTTGTGTTCACCTCTCGCTCGCGTTCGGGGACACTTTCTAATAGAGTCGTTAATTGTGCTGGCGCGAACTGTTGTGGGTCGGTGTGTGGATGGCACGGGGAACGGAACGCAGACCACAGGGACTTGTCTGGATGGTCCAGACGGCAGTAGTGGTGTGTCTCCGGGCTTTAACAGGGTGCTAAGCGGCTCGGCTCGTTCGAGGAGCCGGTACCGGATCTGGCTCTGAACACGAGTCGAACGCAGACGAAACACGGACCGAGTCCGGGCCGAACAATGATATGGGCGGCCCCCAGAGTTGGGGACAACGAGCAACGCCATATGACAAACCAGTACGATCACGCGCAAGTACAGGAGTTCTGGCAGTACGTCTGGGAACGCGACGGCGTCGCCGAACTCCCGGACGGGGCCGTCGATCCAACCTACGTTCTCGGGATGTTCCCCTACACCTCCGGGACGCTCCACATGGGTCACGTCCGAAATTACGCGATCACCGACGCGTACGCCCGTTACCGTCGGCTCCGCGGTGACGACGTCCTGCACCCGATGGGCTGGGACGCGTTCGGGCTCCCCGCGGAGAACGCCGCCTACGAACGGGCCAGCGACCCCGAATCCTGGACCCGCGCGTGTATCCGTCGAATGCGCGAGGAACTCGAGACGCTCGGCTTCGGCTACGACTGGTCACGAGAGATTACGACCTGCGAACCGTCGTACTACCGCTGGAATCAGTGGCTGTTCAAGCGGTTCCACGAGGCCGGTCTCGTCGAATTCACCGGCGCAACGGTCAACTGGTGTCCGGATTGCGAGACGGTGCTCGCCGATGCGCAGGTTGCGGTTGACGAGGGTGGCCAAGCGGTGACAGCGACAGCGGACGAAGCCGGCGACAACGGTGATAGTGCCGGCGGTGCACACGACGAGAGTAACGGCAACGCACACGTACATGAACACAGCACCGCTCGCGTCTGCTGGCGCTGTGGCACCCCCGTCGAGCAGCGCGAACTCGATCAGTGGTTCTTCACGATTACTGACTACGCCGACGAACTGGTCGACGGACTCGACGACCTCGACCAGTGGCCGGAGGGCGTCCGCGAGATTCAGCGCAACTGGATCGGTCGACAGGAAGGGGCACGGCTCACGTTCGACGTGTCGACGGCAGCTGACGAGTCGGACACCGCCGTCGATGTCTTCAGCACCCGCTCCGAGACCGTCTTCGGCGCGACGTTCGTCGCCATCTCGCCCGAACACGACCTGGCGAGTGAACTCGCGAACGCGGACGAGGACGTAGCAACGTTCGTCGACCAGGCGAGAACGAGTGCACCAGACACCGGCCATGCCGCCCGTGACGACTTCAGCACCGCAGGCGTCAAAACCGACGCGACGGCAGAGAACCCGCACACGGGAGAGGAACTGCCGGTCTACGTCGCTGAGTACGTCCTCGCGGACGTGGGAACGGGTGCGGTAATGGGCGTTCCCGGACACAACGAGCGCGATCACGAGTTCGCTCGGGAGCACGACCTGCCGGTCGAGACAGTCGTCGTTCCGCACGGCCACAACGGCACAGGATCGGACGGTGGCGTCGCTACAGATGCACCCATGACCGGCGAGGGAACGCTGGTACTCGAGTCCCCTGCTGATCGCGCCAGCGAGTACGACGGCCAACCGAGCGAGGACGTTCGAGAGCACCTCGTCGACGACCACGAGGCGATCGACCCTGACGTGACCTACCGACTCCGGGACTGGCTGATCTCACGCCAGCGCTACTGGGGGACGCCAATCCCGGTCGTCCACTGCGAGGACTGCGGGCACGTCCTCGTCCCAGACGAGGAGCTCCCGGTCGAGTTACCGGAGTTCGTCCAGACCACGGGGAATCCGCTCGACGCCGCCGAAGAGTGGAAAGAAACGAGTTGCCCGGACTGTGGCGGCCCCGCAGAGCGCGAGACGGACACGATGGACACCTTCGTCGACTCCTCGTGGTACTTCCTGCGATTCCTCTCGCCCGACCTCGCGGACGCGCCGTTCGACACGGAACTGGCGAACGAGTGGCTCCCCGTCGACGTCTACGTCGGCGGCGACGAACACGCCATCTTGCACCTGCTGTACATCCGGTTCGTGACGCGCGCGCTGGCGGATCTTGGCTTTCTCGACCAGCGCGAGCCCGTCGAACGACTCGTCAGCCAGGGGACGGTACTCTACGAGGGCGAGAAGATGTCCTCCTCGAGTGGGAACGTCGTTACGCCAGATGAGTACGGCGCGGAGACGACCCGACTGTTCGTCCTCTCGGCGGCCCACCCCGAACAGGACTTCGAGTGGACGGCAAACGACGTGCGTGGTGCGTACGACCTCCAACAGGCGCTGTACAGTATGGCGACCGAGTTCGTCGACGAAGGCGAGACCCGCGTCGAACGGGTGAGCCACGACGAGTTCGTCGACCGCGAAATCGACCGCACGATCGTCGCCGCCCGCACTGAGTTCGAGCGCTTCCGGTTCCACCGCGTCGTCACCGAGGTACAGGAACTCGCGGGACTCCTGCGCCAGTACCGCGGCTACGACCGCATCCATGGCGAGGTCTACCGCCGCGGCCTGCTCACCATCGCGGCGCTCATCTCGCCGCTCGCGCCCCACCTCGGCGAAGAGCTCTGGAACAAGCTCCGTGGCGACGGTCTCGTCGTCGAAGCCGACTGGCCGGCACTCGAGTCCGACCCGGCGACGATCGAGTCAGACTACCAGCTTGAACGGCGGCTGGTGGAGACGACGCGCGCTGACGTGCGTGATATTCTCGACGTGGCGTCGATCGATGCTCCGGACCAAATCGACCTCGTCGTGGCCGAGCCCTGGAAGTACGAGGTTGCGACGCGGCTCGCAGTGTCGGCTGGCGAACTGGACGGTGACAGCGCGACCGGGACCGTCGACACAGCGGGTGCCGATACGATCGACGTCGGCGCGCTGGCCGACGAGGTGGCTGTCGAGACGGACGTACTCGCCGAGTTCGTCGCGGACCAGCGGCGTACTGACGCTCAACACTCGTCCTCGGAGGGACTCACGGCGTCGCGCGAACAGACGCTTCTCGAGCAGGCGGCGTGGCTGCTCGCAGACGAGTTCGACGTGACTGTCAGCGTTCGCTCGGCGACGGCGGTTGGCACCGAAGACGAGACAGCGGACGCTGCAGCGGACGACGTCCCGGACGCGGACGTCGCATCTCGTGCCCGGCCGGGGAAGCCGGCGATTCGGATTCAGTGAGCGACAGTCCATCGGCCGAGCGGTGGCCGAAAGCCCCGTTCGGACGAATATGTGCGGCACAACGGCCGAGTTAGCTGCCCCAGAACAGCAAGACAGATAGGTCGGCTCTCCTAACGGCCGACAATGGCAACTGCCGACGCAGCACGAGAGCGGCTCCGAGAACGCCCCCTCGGCGTAACGATTTTCCTGTCGATCGTCGGCTACGCACTGGTTATCGGAACCTTCCTGTTCGAGCTGCCGATCTATCCGGAGTTGACGAACGCGC
Organism: Natrialba magadii ATCC 43099; assembly: GCF_000025625.1. Lineage (NCBI taxonomy): Archaea > Methanobacteriati > Methanobacteriota > Halobacteria > Halobacteriales > Natrialbaceae > Natrialba > Natrialba magadii. The sequence continues at coordinate 3,429,185 of NC_013922.1, forward strand.
AGGTGAACCTGTTTACGCACGCGATTGCGGTGATTAACCTGGCGACGACGATTCTGCTGGTCGCCGGCTGGTACTGGATCCGCGTCGACGAGGTCGAGAAACATCGGCTCGCGATGATCGGCGCGTTCGTGCTAATTCTCCTCTTCTTAGTCGTCTATCTCACCCGCGTCGGCGGTGGCGGCGGCGAAAAGCAGTTTGTCGGTCCCGACCTGGTCTACTACGCCTATCTGCTGATGCTCGCGATTCACATCATCCTCTCGATCATCTCCGTTCCGGTGGTCCTCTACGCGCTGATCCTCGGGCTCACCCATACGCCCGCGGAGTTGCGCCAGACAGCCCACGCCAAGGTCGGCCGAATCGCAGCTTCGGCGTGGATTCTGAGCCTCGTCCTCGGGGTCGTCACCTATCTGCTGTTGAACCACATCTTCGACTACGAGTTCCCGTCGATGCTCGTCTCGCTGATCGGCGTCGGATAGCTGCTCGCGCTGGAGTCACTGGGGGGCGACCCGTCTCTGATCGTCTCTGATCGTCTCTGGTCGTCTCTGATACTGGCCGTCACCAGCACTCGGATACGATTCCACAAAAATCACCTCCTCGGGGCCGTCTCGGGACAGGACTTACAGGGAACGACAGCGTATGTAGGTCGTCATGGATTCGTCGTCCTGTGGGGACGAGACCAACCAGTCGCAACAACTCCGCCAGCAGCAGGTGCTGGCGGACCTCACTGACTGGTCACTATCGGTGAGTGAGCGCCACACCAGGTGGGGAGACCGGAGCGGAACCGGTGATGGAGACGACGTACCAGGAACCGATTCGGACAGCGACAGGCCACGGACACTCGAGTCCCTGTTCCACTTTACAACCGAAGCGGTTGCATCGGTGTTCGATGCTGACTCGGCGTACGTCCTGCAGGTAGACGACAGTCACGATCAGTTCCGATTGCGTGCTGGAGTCTCGACGGCGGGTGAGGAACGCGCTAGCAGCGACAGTGCGAACGGGGACGGGGACAGAGACAGAGACAGAGACAGAGATGGAGACGAACAGAACTCTGGGACCAGAAGTGCAGATCACGCCGAGCGTGTGGATGAAGCTGGTGATCGTGATCATGATAGTGATAGTGACGAGGGCGGGGACAAGAGTGGAGCTGGAACCGAGAGCGAAACCGAGACCGAGAACGGAACCGACACCACCCACACCGCCCACACCACAGACCACGACGAACCGACACCCATCGCCGTTTCAAACAGAGACCCAATTCCGGTCGACCCGACCACACAACTCGGCGAGGCACTCGAGTCCACAGAGCCAGTGCAACTCGAGGAACTGGCGGCAGACGATCGGCCCCCATCGGCTGGCGAACCGGTGTCGGATGCAGCGACGAGCGGGATGGCCGTCAGGATCGGTACAAGCGAGCACACTGATGGCGTGGCCGAGGCGATGGGGGAAGCGAGCACCAGCACCAGCACCAGCACCAGCACCGAGTCACCACAGGGCGAGGGAAGCGAAACCAGCGAAACCAGCGAAACCAGCGAAACCAGCGAAACCGACGTCGCTCGCGAAATTGACGGTTCGTGGGGGGTATTGACCGTCCATACAACGGCCGAGTGTGAGTTTACCGACGCGGACGCCACGTTCCTCAGAACGGTCGCGAACATACTGGCGTCGGCAATCGACCGGACAACGGCACAGCGTCGTCGCGACGAGGCCACGAGCTGGGCCGACAGCGTGCTCGACGCCGCACCGGTCGGCATCACACTCGTCGACACTGACGGACAGACCGTCTTCGCGAACAGGCGTGCCGAGGAGATCACCGGACGGCCACTCTCCAAACTGCAAACGTTCACGCACAACGACGAACGCTGGGGACTGGTCGATGAAGACGGCGACCCGATCTCGTTCACCGACCTGCCGTTCACCCGAGTCATCGAAACTGAGGAACCGGTTCGAAACGAGGTCGTCAGCATCAGGCGACCCTCCGGTGAACGCGTTTGGCTCTCGATACACTGCAGCCCACTGTACGACTCGATCGGCGACCTCGACGGCGTCATCTACGCCTTCAGGGACGTCACCGAACGCCGCGAACTCGAGTCCCGACTCGAGGAGATTCTGGGTCGGGTCGACGAAGCGATCTGTGCGTTCGACGAGGACTTTCGGTACACGCACGCTAACGACAGGGCTGAGGAACTCCTGCAACGCTCACGCGAGGAGCTCCTTGGGGAACAGCTCTGGGAGGCGTTCCCCGAATCGGCGAACGAGGATGTCGTCCGGAACAGCTTCCAGGAGGCGATGGACTCACAGGAGCCGACCAGCTACGAGCACTACTACGAACCGGCAAACGCCTGGCTCGAGGTGACGATCTATCCCTCCGAAACCGGCTCGTCGGTCTACTTCCGGGACGTGACCGACCGACGGGAGTACCAACGGCGGCTCGAGGAGTCGAACGAGCGCCTCGAGCAGTTCGCCTACGCAGCCTCACACGACCTGCAGGAACCACTCCGGATGGTCAGCAGCTACCTCGATCTGCTCGAAACGCGATACGCGGACGAACTGGACGAGGACGCCCAGGAGTTCATCGACTACGCCGTCGACGGAGCCGAACGGATGCGACAGATGATCAACGGGCTACTCGAGTTCTCCCGCATCGAAACACAGGGAGAACCGTTCGAGCCGGTCGATCTGGACGAGGTACTCGAGGACGTGATGCGAGACCTGCGGGTGAAAATCGTCGAGAACAGCGCCGATATTTCAGCAGCGGAGTTGCCACGAGTCGCGGGCGACGGCAACCAGTTGCGACAGGTGTTCCAGAACCTGCTGTCGAACGCGATCGTGTACTCGGGCGAGGAGCCGCCGGAAATCGATATTCAGGCACACGATACAGGCTCGGAGTGGGTAATCTCAGTAAGTGACAACGGCGTCGGTATCGATCCCGACGACACTGAACAGATCTTCGGACTGTTCGAGCGTCGACACAGCGGTGGCGAGCACACGGGAAGCGGGATCGGGCTGGCGCTCTGTGAACGGATTATCGAGCGCCACGGCGGCGAAATCTGGGTCGACAGCGAGCCAGGCGAGGGGGCAACGTTTTCGTTTACGCTTCCAACGCGGCTAGACACCGTAGATGTTGCGTCGTCGAACTCCGGGTCAGAGGCTGTAAATTCCGGATAGTACCGGTCATGCGAGCGCGTCAAAGTGAGCTAACCGGCAGACTCAATCGGTTCGTGGAATCGACCGCGCACCGAGTGCGAACGTAATCGCCGAGAGCACCGCGAGAATCGCGAGGTTCGCGAGCGCTGGGTCGAGACCAGCGATGGTCGTGGGATTCGCAGCGGGATCGGTCGCCGCGCGGACGCCGCGGGAGAAGTACGTCAGCGGTGAGAGATTCACGAGCGGTTCGAACCAGCCCGGTAGCTGGTCGAGCGAGATGAACGTCTCCGAGAGGAACAACAGGGGCAGACCGATCGCGTTACTCGCTGCAATCGCGCCGTCTTGCGAGTCGGTGTAGCTCCCGAGCAGCGCGCCGATACCACAGAAGCCGACGACGCCGACGAGAATATACGGCACGAGCAGCGCCGAGAACGTGATCTCGGCACCTGTCAGTAGAACGACAAGTGCGAGGATCAACAGACTCGCGAGACCGATGATGACCGCGTTGACAGCCGTCTGTGCGAACAGCCACTCGGTACGTGTCAGTGGCGTCGTCGCGAGCTTTTCGAAGCGGTTGCCCTCGCGGTGGCGTGCGACCTCACTTCCCATTCGCGAGAAGGGTGTAAAGAGGACGACAACGGCGAGATAGCCCGGGACGTAGTAGGCCGCCGGCTCAGCGAACAGGCCGCCCTCTCCGGGATCCGTCCGGACGAGCGCGCCAAAGATGACGATCAGAATGACCGGGAAGAAGAACGTAAAGAACACCGCGGTCCGGCGGCGGATGAACGACCGCCAGCCAGCACTCGTCGCGGATCGAATGCGTCCGAGGCGACTCATGCGGTCTCACCTGTTTGCGTGACATCGGCCGCAGACTCACCATCTGACGTCTTTTCACCACTCTCGCCAGCACTCTCCGTCCGCTCGCGCTCCATCCGATCTGCCAGTTCGAGATAGACGTCCTCGAGATCCGGCTCGGTCCACGAGAGGCTGGTGTACTCGAGTCCCTGCCGCTCGAGGGCGTCGACCACGGTCCCGATTGCGGCAGGGCCGATATCCTGCACGACGAGGGTGTCAGTCGGTGTCGACGACGACACTGTACCGTCCGCAGCTGTGCGCGATCGGCTCTGGGCGCGTTCGACGGGGTACTCGAGTTCGGCGAACGCCTCGGGGTCGGCGGCCGTCTCGATCTCGAGTCGGCTCGAGCCGCCGTACTCGGCGACCAGCGCGTCGGGGGTGCCCTGTGCGATCAGCGAGCCGTCGGCCAGCAGGCCGACACGGTCGGCCAGTCGTTCGGCTTCGGCCATATCGTGGGTCGTGAGCAGGACGGTTGTCCCGCCGGCTGCAAGTTCCTCGATCAGTCGCCAGACGGTGCGGCGGCCGGCGGGATCGATGCCGGTCGTCGGCTCGTCGAGAAAGAGTACGTCGGGGTCGTTGACCAGCGTCGAGCCGACACAGACGCGCCGTTGCTGGCCACCGGAGAGGTCCTCATACCAGGTATCACCGGTGTCAGCGAGACCAACGTCGGCGAGTACGGCGTCTGGATCGCGCGGGTCGTCATAGAGGCCGGCGTAGTAAGCGAGCAGTTCGCGGGCGGTGAGACGGTCCGGTGGCGAGAAGTCCTGTGGGAGGACACCGAGGCGGTCGCGATCGATCGCCGTCGGCGACTCATCGAGCACCGTTGCCGTGCCCGAGTCCGGCTCCGTCGTCCCTGTCAACGCGCGGACGAGCGTCGTCTTTCCCGCGCCGTTGGGGCCGATCAGTCCGAAGACTTCGCCGGCTGGAATCGAGAGCGACGCTCCCGACAGAGCGACGGTCTCGCCATAGCGCTTCTCGAGGGCCGTCGCCTCGACTACGGCAGTCATACGCGTCGCTAGCGATGCGGTGGGGGTAAGGGGTTCGGTTCGCGTCAGTCGTCCGCTGGCGCAGAGACCGACTCCGCTGTCGATTCAGCGTGCTGTTCTGACGGATTGACGACGTGGTGCTCCGGCAGGTCCGGTTCGGGCTCCCGGCCGACGGTGAAGAAGCGCTCGGTACGAGTGAGTTCCTCCGAGGCCGGGCTCGGTTTGGTGATCTGTTCGAAGCCGACGGTAACGCGTGGCGATGCTGTCTCGTCCGCATCGCCGTCTGCGGCCGTCGCGGCGGAGTCGGACGCAACTGCGTCTGGCGACGATGGCTCGGCTGCGATCCGGACCGCTGCAAGCTGATACGAGGGGTAAAACACCGGAGGCAGAATGCCGATGATGCCGTCGCGCCGGTGGAGGCGCTTGAGCCACGTTCCGGTATTGACGAGGACGCCGCCGTTGACCGCCTTGAGCATCGGTCGGTGCGTGTGACCGAAACAGAAGATGGTCGTCTCCGGTTCGCTGGCGAAGATTTCGCGGGCTGTCTCCTCGTAGGACGCCGTGGGATCGACCGTCAGCTCCGTCTCGAAGACGCCGAAGCGATTGATCGTCTTCCGGATGTCCCGGCGGACGAAGTACAGCGGGATTCCGATGAGCACCAGCATGCCGGCGATGCCGACGTTGAGCAACAACAGGAACCAGGCGGCCGTTCCGGCCGTCCCGAACCGGCCGAGGAAGGTGGTCGTCTGCTCGACGGGAAGCGTCCAGATCCCCGCCAGATGCAGTCCCGACAGCACCGCGAGTAGCGCGCTGATGTTGAACAGCAACAGGAACGGCACCAGCGAGTATCGGATGAGCGGATTCATCTCCCGGTAGAAGTACTTCGAGAAGAGCCAGATCGGCATCCGCTCGGTCGGCGTCACCGCCTGCACGTCCTTCAGCCAGTTGTACCGACCGCGGTTCGACAGCTGGCCCGCTCGACTCGTCACGAGCGTGTTGTAGTAGTACCCAAGCGGTGTCGCGTGCGGGTTCCCCCAGTCTTCGATCCGATTGTTCGAATCCTGCTGGTGGCCGTGCTCGAAGTGAATTGCCTGGTCTCCCACGGGCCGGGTGATCGACTTCTCCTGGACGAGAGTGACGTTGTACTCGGCGAATCGCTCAACGAACTCATCGTAGGCTGCCAGTTCGTGATCGTGATTCCCTGGCAGTAGCGTGATCGGGATGTTCTCGCCCGTCGACCGAAACTGTTCGAATAGCTCCGGGTACGTCTCCTCGAGTACGTCGAACTTCTCGGCACCGTCGACCCTCGTGAACTCCCAGAGGCCGAACGCGTCGCCGTTGATCACGAGCTCTGCGTTCTCGTCGGTTTCCTCGAGGCGTTCGAGGAAGGCGAGCAGTTCGTCTAAAAACTCGATCTCCTCGAGTTGTTCGTCGCCGCCGATGTGGAGGTCGCTGATGACGTAGTAGACCCGGTCGTCGTGGTCGCCATCGCCCTCGACGGGAGTCTCGGCGTCGTTGGCACCGTCTTCGTCACCATCGCCATCGTCGGATTCGGTACCCATTCGTGTATGTTCCCAGTCTGTGGCTCCACTTCGAAAGGTGTTGTCGTCTGGGGTCGCTGTGAGACAGGTGGACTCGAGTCCAGCGTCGCTTGCCAACCGACGAGAACCGCGCTCGTGCAGGCTCAACCGTTACCCTCGGGTTCGTGGTAGCGAGCCCGGAATGACACAGTTTGGCTACACCCTCTCGAGCGAGGAGCACGGCCCGACCGAACTCGTCGAGTACGCACAACGCGCCGAGGAAATCGGCTTCGACTTCGTCTCGATTTCGGATCACTTCCATCCGTGGGTCTCCGCGCAGGGAGAGTCGGCGTTTGTCTGGTCCACGCTGGGAGCCATCGCGACGGCGACCGACGAAATCGAAGTCGGGGTCGGCGTTACCTGCCCGACGATGCGAATTCATCCGGTCAACGTCGCCCACGCAGTCGCGACGGTCGACGTGATGTTCGACGACCGGTTCACGTTCGGCGTCGGCACCGGCGAGAATTTAAACGAGCACGTCACCGGCCAGCGATGGCCCGAACACGACGTTCGCCTGGAGATGTTAGAGGAGGCGATGGACGTGATGCGAAAACTCTGGACCGGCCAGACGACGAGCCATCACGGCGAACACTACACGGTCGAGAACGCTCGGCTCTACACGGTGCCAGACGACCAGCCGACCACCATCGCGAGCGCGTTCGGTCCGCAGACGGCCCGCTGGGCTGCAGGCCACGGCGACGGCATCTGGTGTTCCGGACCGAAAGGCGAGGTCGTCGAAGCGTACAGAGACGCCGGCGGCGAGGGGCCAGCCTACACGCAACTGCACATGTGCTATGCCGAGAACGAGGACGAGGCCGTCGACACTGTCCACGAGTACTGGCCCAACGGCTCCATTCCGGGCGAACTCGGTCAGGAACTCCCCACGCCGGCGCACTTCCAGCAGGCCGCCCAGCTGGTCGAACGCGAGGACATCGCCGAGGGAAGCACCGTCACCGGCCCGGACCCAGACGCTCACATCGACAGCATCGAACAGGCGATCGACGCGGGCTACGACCACGTCTACGTCCACCAGATCGGCCCCGAGCAGGAAGAGGCACTCGAGTTCTACGAGGAAGAAGTGCTGCCCGCGGTTCGGTGAGAACGAGCGGTTCAGGACAGTCGTGGTTCCAGCGGTCCGTTCTCGGTCGCCGTGCTCACTCCCCGTCCTTGTCCTTGTCCCCGTCCCCGTCCCCGTCCCCGTCCCCGTCCCCGCCCCCGTCCCTGACCCGTGAACGGCCATCGTTCTGGCGCTCCGACTGCCACCAGCTCATCGCGAGGGTTGGCAGGAAGAGCAGGACACCACCCACGACGAGCACCACGACAAACAGGAGGAACTCGAGCATCGTTCTGTCTCGACAGTACACGGTGTCGAGACCTTACTGTTTCGTCCCGACACGTTTTCAGAGAATATGAGTGTGGGAAAATTGGTACTCGAAACGGCCGTATTCCAGACGCTCAGAGATATTCAGTGCTGATCAGTCAGTTTCAATTCGTCTTCGCGTCAGGTGGCAAATTACAGTCTCCCAAGAACCCCGATACGCCTAAGGCACCGAGCCGTGTACGTGTACACGTACACGTACACGTAGACGTATGGGAACGAAGAACATTACAATCACGACGGAAGCGTACCAGAATCTCAAAGCGCACAAACGGGATGACGAGAGCTTTACGGACACGATCCTGCGCCTCACCGAGGCAGACAAGGACGTCATGAAGGGGTTCGGCATGCTCGCCGAGGACGACGGCTTCCCAGATTCGAGCGAGCGTACTCGAGTCAATCTCGATGAGGCGTTCGACGAGCGAGGGGAGCGACGGGACCGGAGCCTCTGAGATGATCGCACTGGATGCGTCGTTCGTGATCGACTATCTGAACGGCGTCGAGGCAACACGGTCGTTTCTGGAGCAGCGAGACGAACTGGTCTACTACGTGCCGACGCTGGCGCTGTTCGAAGTCGCCCGGGAAGCGGCCTGGGCCGAGAGCCGATCAGTCGCGGACGTACTGGCGGGGATCGACTGGACAGAGCCGCTGGCGTTCGACGCGGGTGCGAGTCGAGAAGCGGTGCAGATTCACGCGGAACTGCTCGAAAACGGGACGCCGATCAACGCGGCCGATGTGATGATCGCCGGCATCTGTCGACATCACGGTGCGTCGCTGGTCACGCGCGACGGCGACTTTACGGACGTTTCCGGTCTGGAACTGGTCGGCTACTGAGGAGGGCGTTGCTCTCCGCTGTGGTTCCATATAGGATTCTGCCAAGTACGAGAGACAGAGACTGTGATACTGGCAGTGGCAACGGTAGTGACAGCAAGCAGCGAGACACAAAAGCAAACCGAGAACGTGAACTGAACGCAGCGACGTTATGCGTCTTCGTACAGCGGATTCGCCGCACAGAGCTCGTCGACTTCCGCACGAACCGACTCGAGTACGTCCTCGTCGTCCGGGTCGTCGATCACGCGGGCGATGAGGTCGGCGACCGTTCGGCAGTCGTCTTCGTCGAAGCCGCGGGTCGTCAGCGCCGGCGTGCCGGCGCGGATACCCGACGGATCGAACGCCGAGCGGGTCTCGCCGGGCACCGTGTTGCCGTTGAGGACGATGCCGGCGTCCTCGAGTGCCTCCTCGGCGTCGCCGCCGGAGGTGTCGGGGTGGCTCTCGCGCAGGTCGACGAGCACGAGGTGGTTGTCGGTGCCCTCGGAGACGAGCGAGAAGCCGTGTTCTGCGAGCTGGTCGCCGAGCGCCTTCGCGTTGGCGACGGTTTGTTCGGCGTAGTCTTCGAATTCGGGTTCCAGTGCTTCTTTGAAGCCGACGGCCTTGCCGGCGACGTTGTGCATGAGCGGGCCGCCCTGGCCGCCGGGGAAGACGGCGGAGTCGACATCGTCAGCGTACTCTTCCTTGCACATGACGATGCCGCCGCGGCCGGAACGGATCGTCTTGTGGGTCGAGCCGGTGACGAAGTCGGCGGTGCCGACCGGTGAGGAGTGAACGCCGGCGGCGACGAGCCCGGTGATGTGGGCGATGTCTGCGAGGTGGAGTGCGTCGACGTCGTCGGCGACGTCCTGAATGCGCTCCCACTCGATCTCGCGTGGGTAGGCGGAGTAGCCCGAGACGATGATGTCCGGTTCGAACTCGGCGGCCTGTGCTTCGAGTCCGTCGTAGTCGATGTAGCCCGTCTCAGCGTCGACCTCGTACTGTTCGACGTCGTAGAACTGGCCGACGAAGTTCGCCGGGTGGCCGTGGCTCAGGTGGCCGCCGTGGGTCAGATCCAGCGAGAGGATCTTATCGCCCGGTTCGAGCATCGCGAAGTAGACGGCCTGGTTGGCCTGTGTACCCGAGTGAGGCTGGACGTTAACGTGGTCGGCACCGAACAGTTCCGTGGCGCGCTCGATGGCGAGTTCCTCGACCTCGTCGGCGTACTCACAGCCGCCGTAGTAACGCGAGCCGGGGTAGCCCTCGGCGTACTTGTTCGTCAGCGCGCTCCCCTGGGCGTCGATGACGGCCTCGCTGACGTGGTTCTCGCTCGCGATCATCTGCAGGGACGATCGCTGGCGGTCTACCTCTCCCTCGAGTGCGTCGGCGACGGCGGGATCGACCTCCCGTACGTGCTCGTGGTCCATGTGCGAAGTGGTGTTTGGCTGCTGTATAAGTGTACCTCTCTTCGGCAAGCCGAGCCACGAACACAAGCGATTGCAGTGGTCGTGCAGTGGCCGTGTAGTGGTCGTACAGTGGCCGTGTAGTGGCCGTGTAGTGGTCGTGCAGTGGTCGTGTAGTGGTCGTGCAGTGGTCGTGTAGTGGTCGTGCAGTGGTCGTGTAGTGGTCAAAGTGGTCGTGCAGTGGTCAAAGTGGCAAGAGTTGTCAGTCTAACTGATAGGTTCTCGCGTCCGGTGGCAGTCAACTGCCAGCTGTCGTGTTCCCTGCAAGCGATTACCATCCGATACAACTAACTACCTCGCGTTTGATCTGTCGTATTGAATGCTCGTGTGGGATGAGCGACAGGATGGTGTTCGCGTTACCGACACTGACAGCGCCACGCTGGCGATTACTGGTACAGGATTTGCCATTCGTGACTGCGATCCTGACCTTCCGCGCCCGGTCGACGAAACCCTCTCGGTACAGGCAAGCGAGCTCCGCTTTCCACACGCCGTCGTCTACGCCTTCCCGATGGATTCGTCGTCACCGATCGAACTCGACCCTTGCGGCGATCTGCTCACGCTGCCGCCCGGCGAGTACGTCGTGGACATCGACACCGAAATCAAGAGCTACCTCCAGTTTCACAGTTCGGCCCGTATCGAACGGACCGACGACTTCGAATCCGTGGTGGTTTCGTTTCCCGAACGGACTACCGTCGACCTCGGTTTTCGCAGCCACCACGAGTTCCCCGCCGATACTATCACCGTCCCTGACTCCCCTTCGGCGCTTGCGACCGCCATCTCGCATCTGGCCTCCTCGCACAAGACGACGAGCGCTGACCGATCCTATCCGACCCTCCGGGGCCATCCGCCACTTCTCGAGTCCGGCGATGAACTCCACGTCCCTGACTGCATCCGAGCCGACACACCCGAAACCGGAATCGAACTCGTCGTCCCGCCCTGCTACGAGTCGATCTATCTCGTCGCGCCACTCGCGTACTACCTGCAGGCCCGGCTTCGGACCGACGCGTCGCTCTGTCCCGACCCAGCGGCCGGTGTCGTGCTCCACCTCTCCGACCTCGACATCGACCACCACCTCGCCGGCTCGCCCGCACTCGAGTCCGACGTCACAGAACTCCTCCGGCAGACGTTCTTCCTCGACTGCCTGGTTCGCAACGCCGGCCCCTACGGGACGGCGTTAGCGGAGGAAGCAGCCCTCGACGAGGAGCAGGTCGATATCGAGCCGGCACAGCTCTACGAGGCAACACCCCAGGAGCGGCTGGCGGCCTCCCTCGATATTCCGTTCGACGCCATCGAGTCCCACCTGCCGGAGTGGCATCTCGCGACGTACGTTGCGCCCGAGTACGAGCACGTCGAGACGCTCCCGTTCCTGCTGGATCGGCTCAGTCTGCTCTACCGGCCGGAAACCTCACGCCTCGACGGCCAGGAACTGGTCGACCGGTCGCTCACCGCCTGCTACCGCGGCGGCGCTCGGTCCGGTCCCAGCGGGGATGTCGCGTCCGTCGACATCGTCAAACCCGAACTGCGACACGGGCGAGTCCACGGCTGGCTCGCAGACGGCGTCCCGATCGACGTCTTCAACGCTGCCCCCGAGGCGTACGCGAACCGACTCGAGTTCCTCGAGCGGGCGAGCGAGGAGACGTCGGTCTGTGTCGTCCTGAATGATCCAGAGATGGCCGGCGAACACAACGACGTTTCGGAAATCTATCGCGCGCGGTCGGGTGAGTTACCGATGAGCGTCACGATCACTGAAGGGGCTACGACGGACGAACTTGCGCGAATCTTCGAGGACGGGGCGGATTTCGTCCACTACATTGGCCACTGTGATGAGGCTGGTCTGCGTTGTCCAGACGGCCACCTGTCGATGACGAGTCTCGACCGCTGTGAGACGCAAACGTTCTTTCTCAACGCCTGTGGGTCGTTCTACGAGGGACGGACACTGATCGAGAAGGGAAGCGTCGCGGGAGCCGTCACCGTCAGGACAGTGCTGAACGAACACGCCGTCAAGGTCGGGTCGACCTTCGCAAAGCTGCTGGTCCACGGGTTCAGTATCGAACGAGCACTGGCGCTCGCTCGACGGCGGATCATCATGGGCAAGGACTACACTGTCGTCGGCGACGGCACTCACTCGCTCACACAGGGTGAACACCGCCTCCCGACGACGGTTCGCGTCGACGAACTCGATGCAGCAACTGGGGAGACAGTATCAGAGCTGCGAGCGGAGACGAACGTTACCGACACTGACACTAACACTAACACTGACACTGACACCGGCACCGGCACCGGCACTGACACCAGCACTGCCGATACCGATACCCGTACCGGTACCGGTACCGTACTTGAGTACCCACGCGATACCACTCCTCCCCAAACTAATGCTGATGCCGAAACTGGTGACGAGCGGTATCTGGTCACGATCGACTGCTACTCGCCGCGCCTTACGGGGTCGTACTACTTTCCCCATACTGCAGACAACGAGGTAGCGTACCTCTGTGGGTCGGAGTCGACGTTCGTGCTCTCGGCGTCGGAACTCGTGACGTTGCTCAAAGAAACGTCAGCGTCGGTGATCTACGATGGCGACATCGAGTGGTCGCACGCGATCTGGCCGACGTTCGAACCGTGAGAATTGGCAGGAAAGTGACGCGGGCTTCTCGAGTTGTGGGTGGTAGTGCTGGGTCAGGTGTCTCTGGAGAGTTGTTGTTTGCGGGCCGAGACTGTGTTGGGGTTGAGTTGGGTTGAGATTGGGGTGGTGTTGAGTTGGGATCGTGATAGGAAACAGGGTGGTTTATAACTGAAACTGGAGTCGATGCTGGAGGCCAACCGCGAACCTAGGGGCCGCCGTACGTACTCACACGCTCCATCCTGACTCGAGAGGCCACAGTTCGAATCTGTGCGCTAACTGCGAGAACGGAGTGGTGGAGGGTCCGAACGGCAGTCCAGGGGCGGGTATGTGGAACAACCATACAGACTAACAATACCAGAACAAGTGCATATAATTAGTGCAAAGTTTACTTGTTTTAGAGAATGTATTAAACACCCGACTTCGTCACGTTGAGATTCGTAATCAGTTCATGTAGATCAGATAAACATATCTGTGCAATGAATAACAACCGGACAAAAATTACTGGCTCGTCAATTAGGTGAGAAGTTCTGCCGTGAGTAGAGCCACCAAAATTAAGTACTACGCACTCGTTTACTTCTGTAGAGAGATGGCTTCGAATTTACTCAACCACCAGATTGACGATATACTGGAATCGATTCTCGAAGATGCAAGCGGTAACGTGTACATGGTCAACCCGTCACGGGATGCTATCGAGGAGTTCATTTCCGTCGCCACAGCGTTCGACGACTCGCTCCCGTCGGTCCACATGCTCGCCGACGAACGCACCCTGAAAGCGGTCATGGACGACTTCATCGTCGCCTCGAACGCAGCGGACCTCATCAGCGAGGGCGCACTCGCACTTCACACCCTCGATGAGGCACCTGAGAACTCGCTGCTCGTCACGGACGAGCGCGTCATCGCCGTCGTTCACGCCGGCGACCGCGTCGGCGGCCTCGTCACCGACGACGACAGTTTCGTCGAGGACACCTACGATACCTACGCGGCCCGCTGGGAGGACGCCTCCGCGTTCAACCTCCGGACACCGCCGATTACGGACGTTCGCGAGACGCTCGCCGACGAGATCAGTCCCGACGCCGAGGAGGACTTTACGGCGATCCTCAACTCGCTCGAGACCGCTCGCGGCGACGGCGACGGCCTCGACGAAGTCACGATTTCGCTGCTCGTCGCGGCGAAGAACGAGGCCCTGCTGTACGATATCAGCAAGTGGGGAGAGGACGTGGGCATCGCCAGCAAGGCGACGTTCAGCCGCACGAAGACCAAACTCGAGGACATGGGCCTGATCGACACCGAGAAGGTTCCGATCGATGTCGGCCGCCCACGACTTCGGCTGAAGATCGGTGACGACCGCCTGCGCGAGGCCGACAACGGCCAGCTCGCGACAGTTGCACAGTCGATTCTGAACTAACCCCTTTTGCCCCCTTTCGAGCGGTTGTGCGTTGGTGAACAGGTGTCGACTTTGTGCACCACTGTGTCGTACTCATAGCGACACTGATCGCTCAGCAGTCGAAACCGTCGGACGCCACGCCGGAAGAAACCAGAATCAACTTGAAACAGCCAATACGAGTGACACTATGTCTGGCGTGGTCTCCCGACGAACGCTCCTCCAGTCGATCGGTATTGGGGCAGCGGTGCCAGCGATCGAGACAGTGACAGGGTCGAAAACGAGTCAGTTGTCGTTTCGTGACCAGTCGCCGCCAGTAACGTGGTCACAGACCTACGACCCGGGCGGACTGGCAACCGACTCGAGCGTGAACGATCACATCGTTGTCTCCGATCTCCAGCCGAGCAGCCACGGCGTGCTAGCGGTCGGATACGGTTACACTGCAGACGCGGGCCACGGCTGGATCACGAGTATCGACGGCTCCGGCCACCGCCAGTGGGAACACGTGTTCGACGGAAACGTGGAGTTTCGCGCTATCGAGTCGGCCCAGTCCGACGGCGATAGTGATCGGTCCGAACCACACGATGCGATCGTCTGCGGTGCAACGAACTCGACAGTGCGGCCCGAGGCGGGTGCCAGAAATTTCGATCCGTACTGTGCCCGTCTCGATGATGAAGGAGAACTCACGGTGGGGTCTCACGTATCAAACGGACCACTCATACGGTGGAACATACGGTAACAGTAACAGTAACAGTAACAGCAGCAGTAACAGTGGTGGTACTCTCGGGGGAAGCGGCCGACTATTCGACATGGCGGCTGTCGGCAACCGCTACGTCGCCGTCGGAATCGAGAGCGAGAACCGGCGGCTGCCCTCTGCGATCTCGATCGCCGATAGCGGAGATCTCGAGTGGCGCTGGCAGCACCCTGCCGACGAACGAGGCACGACCTGGGCGGTCACAGCTCTCGGCGCCGACGTCGTACTCGTCGGTTCCTTGAGAGTGGACAATCAAGACGGTGAGACACCGTGGATCGCCAGAGTCGATGCGAACGGCGAGACGGTCTGGGAAACGTTCCTCTGGGATGAGGCTGACGACGCCAGACTCACCACCGTCACCCGCGGTCCCGACGAAACCGTCTTCGTCGCCGGAACCAGTGAGGGAGGCGAGATCGGATCGTTCGCGGTCGACGACCACGACGGTGACGTACAGTGGCGTCGCACCACCGACGAGACTGTGTCGGAACTCGAGGACGTGGAGGCACTCGGCGACGGCTACGCTCTCGTCGGCTCCCGCGAAACCGACGACGGAACGGCAGCCTGGGTAGGCGTGCTGGCTCAGGACGGAGAGACAGTCTGGACGACGACTCTCACCGAGGAGCGCCGCACTACCGGGACCTCCATCTGTGAAACCGCCGACGGAGGCCTCCTCGTCGGCGGTGAGACGAGAAACGACGCTTCACGTGCGTGGCTCGCCAAACTCGGTGGCGATGCGGAGGTCGAAGACAGGTGGGAGATGCCATCCCCATCGTTGCCGGGTTGGGTCACACCGTTTGTCGCTGGTATCGGAATCGGTGGCGGAGTCGCCGGCGTACTTGCACGTCGCCGGTCTGGAGCAACAGCGAGTGCGACCGCTGGAGCGAGCGACCAGACCGACGACCCGTCGAATGACGCAAACCCCAAGTCCTCGCCGTGAGATGGGTCGTGTATGTACGAGGCCGTCCACGCCTACCCCGACGGAGACAGCACGGTCGCCAGACTCGCGAAAACGGCGGCTGAGTACGGGTTCGAAGGCGTGGTCGTACGCAACGACTCGAGTACCCGCGCGGAACTGGAATTCGATGCCGACGAGATCAGCGCGGCGTACGACGTCGACGTCGTCACAGGTGTCGAGATCGACGCCGACAACGTCGAACAGGCAAGCGGTGCGGTCGGGAACTACCGAACTGATGAGACCATCGTCACGGTCTCGGGTGGCTCGCCGGTGATGAACCGCTTTGCCGTCGAGAACGAGAAGGTGGACGTGCTCGCTCATCCGATGACCGACAGCGGCGACGTGAATCACGTGCTCGCGAAGGCGGCCGCCGAGAACGGGGTCCGATTCGAGTTCGATCTCTCGGGTGTGCTCCGGACACATGGTGGCCGGCGAGTTCGAATCATCCAGTCGTTGCGGAAGTTAGAAGATATCATCGGCTACTACGACGCGCCCTACGTCGTGAGCGCGACGCCGCGCTCACACCTCGAACTGCGCGCACCCAGAGAACTGGCAGCGCTTGGCGACCAGATCGGCTTTTCGAAGTCATTTATCGAGGACGGACTCGCCGAGTGGGGCCACCTTGCCGAGCGCAATCGTCGGATTCAGTCCGAGTCCTTCATTGAGCCGGGGGTCAAACGGGGCAGGTATGAAGAAAAGCATTGAGGAACACGCCGCCCGCTTCGACGAGGCTGCAAGCGAGTACGACGACGACAGCTCCGAAGAGTACCGTGCGTGTGCGAATCTGGTAATCGAGCACGCAGCGCCTGACGCGGACGAGGTCGTCCTCGACCTCGGCACCGGAACTGGCGCAATCGCGCTCGCGCTTGCCCCCGACGCAGAACGCGTCGTCGGCCGCGACATCAGCGAGGGCATGATGGAGGAAGCAGCGTCCAAAGCGGCCGACCAGGGAATCGAGAACGTCGAATTCGATCGCGGGACGTTCCGCGAGCCCAAGTACGACGACGAGGTCGATGTCGTCACCTCCAACTTCGCGATGCACCACCTCTCGGACGAGGAAAAGCGCGAGGCTATTTCGGTCATCGGCGACCTCGGCCCGCAACGGTTCGTCCTCGGAGACCTGATGTTCTTCGATGAACCCAACCCCGACGCACCGTTCTACTCGCCCGAGGTCGACGATCCCGCGACCGTTGGCTTCCTCGCCGACGCGCTCACCGACGCCGGCTTCTCGTTGACGGCCGTCGAGCGCGTCCACGAACAGGTGGGCGTGCTGGTAGCCGAACGTGGCCATGGTCGTGACGAAACCGACGCCCAGTAACACTCCGAAGCCGTACTGAAACACCACTCCAAGCCGCAATGAAACACCTTCCCAAACACCTCCGCCCGCGCTGGCGCTATCTGGCAGTTGAACTCGAGTGCTGGCCCGATGCCTCGATCGACCGGCGGGCGTTTCAGCGCGAGTGCTGGTACGCCGGCCAGAATCTGCTCGGCGATCCGGGGGGTGCCCGCGCCGACCTCTCCGTGCTGCAGTTCGAGTTTGACTCGACGACAGGCATCGGTGAGGCGCTCGTCAAAGTCAGACACGGCTGGAGCGACGAGGCCCGGGCGGCGATCACCTGTATCGACGCCATCGGCGGTGAACCGGTCGGTGTGCGGGTCACTGGTATCAGTGGCACGATCCGTGCCGCTGAAGAAAAGTATTTAGGACGCCGCGGGCAAGATTCTGAAGAGAGACACGTCGTGTTCGGGAACGAGGAGCGAGTCGCCGTTGTGCGCGATGGATCTGTAGACGTGCGACTCGATGCGGCGTTCGCGGGGACGACAGACCTCGATTACGACGATTACGATTACGATTACGATTTAGCGTGATACTATGCAGGGACAAGCCCAACAGCAGGCGTACGACCGAGGCATCACGATCTTCTCGCCCGACGGCCGACTCTACCAGGTGGAGTACGCCCGCGAGGCGGTCAAGCGTGGCACGGCGAGTATTGGCGTTCGAACCGACGACGGCGTTGTGCTGGCCGTCGACAAGCGCGTTCCCTCGCCGCTACTCGAGGACTCGAGTGTCGAGAAGATTCACAAGGCAGACGACCACATCGGCATCGCGAGCGCCGGCCACGTTGCCGACGCGCGCCAGCTGATCGACTTCGCGCGCCGCCAGTCGCAGGTCAACCAGCTGCGTTACGGCGAGCCAATCGGCGTCGAGACGCTGACGAAGGAGGTCACAGACCACATCCAGCAGTACACCCAGGTCGGCGGTGCCCGTCCGTTCGGCGTCGCGCTGATCGTCGGCGGTGTCGAGAACGGCGAACCGCGCCTGTTCGAGACTGACCCATCCGGCACGCCGTACGAGTGGAAGGCCCTCGCTGTCGGTGCCGACCGCAGCGAACTCCAGACCTACCTGGAGGAGAACTACGACGAGGAGGCTGATCTGGACGGCGGTATCCAGCTTGCCCTCGACGCACTCGCGTCGGTCAACGACGGCTCGCTGCTGCCAAGCGAGGTCGGACTCGCGACCATCGACGCCGAAAGCGAGAGTTTCGAGCAGTTCGAACAGGACCACATCGCGGACCACCTAGAAGAGAACGACCTCCTCGACGACGGCGAGGAGGAGGCAGACGAGTAATCGAGATCACGACCAGGTCACGGTCACAGTCACCACAGCGAGTGACTGCACGTCCTCACGGACGGCGACTAACGACGATACGGAACGAACGGCGAACCGCGAACCGCACCACTTCTCGACCGGCCGTTTCGAACCCGACACTTCCACCCTGAGTCCCAACTTCGTGTTGCCGCCACCATCCCCAGTACAACGCTTGCCCAACAGCCCACCAGCAGGAAAAACTCTTTTAGGCGGCCGACGGAACTCTCTGCTATGATATCACTCGACGAGGCGGTGACAGCGCGGCTCGAATCACACGGGGCGCGCTTCGAAGTGTTGGTCGACCCCGACGCCGCGCTTGCCATGAAGCGCGACGAGTTTGACGGCGAACTGGAAGAAGTCATCGCCGCGGAGGACGTCTTCGAGAACGCCTCCCGTGGCGACCGCCCCGCCGAGGACGATCTCGAGACGGTCTTCGATACGACGGACCCACTCGAGATCATTCCCGAGGTCGTCAAAGAAGGGGAGATCCAGATCACGGCCGAACAGCGCCGCGAGATGCAAGAGCAGAAGCGCAAACAGCTGATCAACACCATCGCGCGCAACGCGGTCAACCCGCAGATGGACAACGCGCCCCACCCGCCAGAGCGAATCGAGAACGCACTCGAGGAGGCGGGCTTTACGGTCGACCCGATGGAGACGGTCGAGTCCCAGGTCGACGACGCGCTCGACGACCTTCGACCGGTGATCCCGATCCGATTCGAGGAAGTGACGATCGCGGTCCAGATTCCGGCGGAGTACGCGGGCAGTGCGCAGGCGCAGGTTCGCCAGTTCGGTGACTTAGAACGCGAGGAGTGGCAGCCCGACGGCTCGTGGATCGGCGTGGTCACGTTCCCAGCAGGGATGCAAAACGAGTTCTACGACGTCGTCAACGAGCACTCGAGTGGGAAGGCAGAGACGGAGTTGGTCAAGGACAAGGACGACCTGCAGACGCGGTGAACTGACAGAATACACTCATCTGTTGCAGGGCGGAGGAGTGTGCGAAACCGTAATCACGCTTTCCGTTTGACACTCAACTACTGAGTCTGTGGTCTCTCGATAGCTTACTCGGTGGCGTTGTCAGAGCGGTCGCAGCGGTGGTCGTCCTTCTGTTTCTCTGGTTCTATTTCTCGTCGCATACACCGCTGTTCTACCTGCTTGGCGGGATCGTTGCAGGATTCGTCCTGCCGTACGTCGCCATTGCCATCCATCATACCTGGATGCGGCCGCACGAACCTCAGTAGACGCACAAACATAGACTGTGCTACTGGGACATCCGTGCTCGCCCCTGGTTGGTACTCAGTAGTCACTGAGGTGAGAGAGGGAAACAAATAGGAGAGAAGGACTCTACTGAAATCCTCAATTGGTGATAGATTTCGCGCATCGTGCTGGATATGGAGGATCTATGCAGCACGGTAGCTCACTACTTCCCCCTCGAACCGTTGAACCACCCGCTCCTTAGATTTTGATGTAACCGAAACGTAATATCAGCATCTAATATCGGCTGATTGTGCAAGTTGAGTGCGGTCACCATCGTCAAGCCGATAATAAAAGGACGTATGGAGGCAATAATCCTCGTCAATGTTATCCACTCCAAGGAACTCAACATCAGCTGCGAAGTCGTCAACAGCACCATGTAACGCTACTGGTGATGAATCCTCAGGTGGCGTCATCACAACCGATTTGGCGGTTTCTGTATCGACAGAATACGACTCCCATTCCATGATTTCGCTTTCGAGTTCAAGAGCGAGGTGAAACGTGTGAGGTTCGCCATTTCCGTTGTGAAGCTCAACTTGGACTTCCTGAAGTGATCCAGATGTTCTGAATGTATCCAGACAACCAGCGAGCGTCGAACTCAGAAGGGGTCCGGCTGTGAGGAGTGCTTCACGTCGGGAGGGCATAGTATGAACTATCAATTCGACTGAGTAAACTATTACGTCTCACGAGGGACCCGAGCTGCGCGATCTAACTGCCACTCGGTGAACGGCCATCTCATGCCACATTTGTGCTGTATTCAGCACGCAGTTCACATCAGCACTGAAGGATTTCAACAGAGCCGAGAGAATCGAACGAGGGCGATACATTGTATCGACTCGTCCTAATCGCCTATGCTCGGTGGTAGCCAATCAGAAACCCACTCGTGAAGCCGACTGCGATCGACCCAACCGAGAGCAGCGACTCCAGCCAGTGGACGTCCATCCCGGCCTGGTGGGTCTCAGCCGCTCCCTCGCTCGTCGACACGAGCCCCGCCGAGAGCCGATCCCAGTCGACGATGAGAATCTCCTGGGACTGGAGATAGCGAACCACCATCAGTTGCACACCAAAGATAATCGCGAGCACCTTCGCGATTCGTTTGGTCGCAAAACCGAGTAGGCCGCCGAGAATCGCGCCGGCGAGGAACTCGAGTGCGAGCATCGTGGGATCGACAGAGACCATCATCGCGAGCATTCGTAGCACCGATAATGACTGTTGTGATCGAGTGAGTGTGTTGTGGGGTGATTGATCCGGCGTGGCGGGTTGGGTGTGGGAGTGTAAGTATGATGGGGTGGGCGTGGTGGATTGAGCGTGGTGGTGTGAATGCGATGGATTCGGCGTGGTGGATTGGACGCGTCGGAGTCAAGTGGTCGACCGAATACAGCAGGTGATCGGTGTGTGACCCGAGAGATCAGTGGGGCGAGCACGGGATTCAAGGCGCTTGGAACCGTACGCGCGAGTATGGCTGTGGATCGTCTAACGGAGGTGGCGGACCGGCACGACGAGCGTGGTTGATCGCGTCCCAACGGCGTTGCGAGGGCGACGACGCGGGGAACCACCACGAGCGCCGCGGCGGCATCGTCCGTTCTCTCCGCAGTTACACGAACATGATATAGTACGCAGGCAGCCACGCGCGACCAGTCGCGTCTCTGCAGCACTTCCGCTCGCAGCCACGATAGAGCGACTTCTCTTCGAACCCGAATCCGAACCCGAACCCGAACCCGAATCCGAACCCGAATCCGAACCCGAAACAGAACCCCCACTCAAATCCGCATGAGAGCAATCATCGCAAAGCGCGTCGACTCCGGAACGCCAGATACGACCGAGATCTCCGACCTCGCAGCCGCAGCAGGGTACACCGTCGCCGGCGAGGTTACCCAGTCCCGCCGGGCTGATCCGGCACTCCAGCTCGGCGAGGGGAAAGCCGAGGAGCTCGCCGAGGTCGTCGAAGCGACCGAGGCCACGACCGTCATCTTCGACAATCGGCTCGGACCCTACCAGACATACAACCTCGGCCAACTGCTCCCCGAGGGTGTCGAAGTCATCGACCGGTTCACACTGATCCTCGAAATATTCGGCCAGCGTGCCCAGACCCGAAAGGCACAGCTACAGGTCGAACTCGCCGAACTGCGCTACGAACTCCCGCGTGCCGAGGCCAAGACCAGCCTCGCAAAGCGCGACGAGCACCCCGGCTTCATGGGCCTGGGCGAGTACGACGAGAGCCGCGAACAGGACATCAAAAACCAGATCAGCCGGATCAACGACGAACTCGAGCGCATCGAGCAGACCGAGGAGCACCGCCGAGAGCGCCGGCGTGATTCCGGCTTCGATCTGGTCGCGCTCGCGGGCTACACGAACGCCGGCAAGTCGACGCTGCTGCGTCGCCTCTCGGAGGATCTCGACGTCGACGAGAACGAGGACCTCCATCAGGATCTCGACGCGACCGCCGAATCCCAGGACAAACTGTTCACCACGCTCGGGACGACGACCCGACGCGCCGCCATCGAACCGCGTGACGTGCTCGTGACCGACACTGTCGGCTTCATCAGCGACCTCCCACACTGGCTGGTCGAATCGTTCAAGTCGACACTCGACTCCGTCTACCGCGCCGACCTCGTCCTCCTCGTCGTCGACGTGAGCGAAGACGTGGACGACATCCACGAGAAACTCGTCACCAGTCACGACACCCTCTACGAGCGCAACGAGGCTCCGATCGTCACCGTGCTCAACAAGATCGACGCCGTCGACGAGGCGGAACTCGAGGAGAAGCGCGAGGCACTCTCGGCACTCGCGCCGAACCCGGTCACTGTTAGCGCGCAGGAGGGGCAAAACATCGACGCGCTGCTCGATCGGATCGACGACGAACTGCCCGACTGGGAGGAAGAGCGACTCATGCTCCCGATGACGGACGAGACGATGAGCGTGGTTTCGTGGATTCACGACAACGCCCACGTCGACGACGTGACCTACGGCGACGAGGACGTACTGGTCTCCTTCGAGGCCCGTCCGGCAGTTATCTCGCAGGCTCGCACGCGTGCGAGCGAGTTACAGGCGACTGTGGCGGACTCGGCCTGACGCTCTGGTGTCGGCGACCAATGTTGCTCTTACTGGTTCGCCTCTGGTAGTAGACCGGTCAATCGGTGGTTTGGCGGGCCAACGGACAGACGAACCGATGAACCGACGAACCCGCGAACCGGCGAACCGATGAACCGACGACTGCAGGAGAGACCCCAGGACCACTGACCCCATCTTATAAAACACAGACCTGTGTGCAGTAGGATATGGAACGTGTTGCTGTAATCGGCTCGTCGATGACCCAGTTCGGGCAACGAGACGGGTGGATTCTGGACCTCCTCGCGGAGGCCGGCCTCGCCTGTCTCGACGACGCGGGCGTCGACGCAGCCGACGTCGACCACCTCTACGTCTCGAACATGGCAAGCGGCGAGTTCGAGGGCCAGACCGGCATCATGAACGCGCTGGCCCAGGACATCGACGCGACGCCAGCGTACACCCAGCGAATCGACCAGACGAGTTCGAGCGGCGGTGCGGGCATCTACGCCGCCTGGCAGTCCATCGCCAGCGGTGCAAGCGACATGACGCTGCTCGTCGGCGGCGAAAAGATGACCCACCGGACGACCGGCGAGTCGACCGACGTGATCGCCTCGCTGACCCATCCCGTCGAGTACAAACAGGGCGTGACGCTGCCCTCCTTCGCGGGCCTGACCGCACGCCACTATCTGGAGCGCTTCGACGCACCCCGCGAGAGCCTCGCGAAGGTCGCCGTCAAGAACCACGCAAACGGCGTCCACAACCCCCATGCCCAGTTTCAGAAGGAAGTCGATCTCGAGACGGTACTCGAGTCCCCCATCGTCGCCGACCCGCTTCGGCTGTACGACTTCTGTCCGATTACGGACGGCTCGGCGGCGCTCATGCTCTGTCCAGAGTCGGTGGCACAGGAGTATACGGACGACTACGTCGTCATCTCGGGCATCGACGGCGCGACGGACACCCACGTCGTCCACGAACGCGAGGATCCGACGATCATGGGCGGCGTCGTCGAGAGCGGTGAGAGAGCCTACGAAATGAGCGGCCGCGACCCCGACGATATCGACGTCGCCGAACTCCACGATATGTTCACCATACTCGAGTTCCTCCAGATGGAGGGACTCGGCTTCGCCGAGCACGGCGAGGCCTGGAAGCTGGTCGAGGAGGGAGAAACAGAACGGGATGGCGAACTGCCGATCAACACCTCGGGCGGGCTCAAATCGAAGGGGCATCCGCTGGGGGCGAGCGGCGTTGCACAGGGCGTCGAGATTTACGAACAGCTCATGGGCGAAGCCGGCGACCGGCAGGTGGAGGCCGAGGTTGGCCTCTGCTGTAACGTCGGCGGGTTTGGTAACTGTGTGATTACGACCATCATGGAGGCAGCACAATGACGATGGAAGCAATGCGGTACGAGGACGGCACGATCAGCTACCCCGGCCATCCGCGCGGGCCGGGTGGAACGGAGCCGGTCGAGACGGTCGATCTGAGTGAGTACACCGCAGAGGTGATTACCTGGACGACCTCGATGGCGACCCCGCCAGGTGTCCGTGAGCCGAACCATCTCGCAATCGTCGAGTTCGACGTCGATGGCGAGAGTGTCCGTGCGCTGGGCCAGCTTACGACTGGTGACGTCGAGACGGGTGACGAGGTCCAGCCCGTTCACGTCGACGAGTTGCGCGAGCCAGGAGCCGGAATCCGAGAGCCTGAGAGTCAGGAGTGGGACGGCTACCGGTTCGATCCGGTCTGATCAGTGACTGGTTCCGGTCTGTGAGCCGTCACTGCTGTCGTCTTCGCCACCGTTCTCGTCGTCGCTGCTTTCGCCTGTATCGGTGGTGTCCTCGTTGCTGCTGTGGCTCCTATCTGTGCCAGCGCTGCCGTCAGCGCTGTCACTGTTGGTGTCCTGCCCGTCCTGTCTATCGCCCTGTCTATCGTCCGCAGCGGCCTCACCGTCTGCAGACTGCTCGTCGGCTTCCGGTTCGTCGGTAGACCCGTATCGGTCCCGCAGCGTCTCGAGTTCGGCGTCGACGTCGACGGTCGATTCGGGTTCGCTCGTTGATTCGACATCGACCGTGCCATCGTCGCTACGGCCGTCTGCTCTCGCCTCCGATTCGTCGTCCGTAATATCGATCCGAACCGCATCCTGTCGGTCGCTATCGACTGTGTCGGCCGCGGTAGTGTCGCTCTCAGAACCCGAACTCCCACTTGTCGCATCGCGCAGGCGAGTATCGACCTCGTCTCGAAGCTCGCGCGCTTCGGTGAGCAGGTCGCGGGCGTCCTCGTCAGCGGGGAGCGCACCCGAAGAGGCTGCTCGCTGAAGCTGTGAGAGGACGGTGTCAAGCTGTGAAAGCGTCGTTTTCCGGAGGTCGGTTGCGCGCTCGTTCGTCGCTTCGGCCGCCTCGCTCGTTCGCTCGCTGACCTCGCGTTCCGTCCGAACGAGTTTGAGTCCGCGCTGGAACGTCTCGAGTGCACGCACGCTGGACTCGAGGACGGTGATCGCAGCGGGAATCGCGACCCTGTCGGTAAAGGAGAGCACTTCGCCGGGTGTCGGCGGTCGGAGACGTGAAGGTGGTCGCGGCGGCGTTCTCCGTCGCATGCCGTTTCCGTTTGCGAGTTCCTCGCGAAGTTCGTCGATCGTCTCCGTGAGTTCGTCGACGGCGTCGGCGAGGTCGTCCGTCGGCTCCGTGGACCCTCCGCCGGAGCCAGCGTCGGGACCAGTGTCGGGATCGCTCATACGCATCCTACGGGGCCCCGGTATGAAAATCCGGGCATCGTGTTGGTGGCCGAAGAGGAACACGGCTGGCGGGCGAGGGACAAGAACGTGGGGGTCGACGCATCGCGGCCGCCCGACAGATCCAAGCGCTTTTCCTTCCACCACTCCCCTCCACTGGTGTGCGAATCGAGAACAGTTTCATCCCGGTCCGCGGCGTCGGTGAAACGACCGAGCGCCGCCTCTGGGAACACGGGATCACCCATTGGGACGACTTCGACGGCAACGTCGTCGGTGACACGCTCGCCGATCGAATCGAGGACTTCATCGCAGACGGCCGCCAGCACCTCGATCGGGGCAACCTCACGCCGTTCGCCGAGGCGCTCCCCGCCTCGAGTCGCTGGCGACTCTACGAGAACGTCCGCGAGGAGACGTGCTTTCTGGACATCGAGACCACCGGCCTCGACGCGAGTTGCAACGACGTAACGACCGTGAGCCTCCATCGGGGCGGCGAAACGAAGACGTTCGTCAAGGACCGCGACCTGACGAGCGATCGACTCGCAAGCGAACTCGAGTCCGCCTCGTTGCTGGTCACCTTCAACGGGCAGCGCTTTGACGTGCCGTTCCTCGAGACCTGCTACGATGTCGACGTGACGACGCCCCACGTCGATCTCATGTACCCCTGCAAGAAGGTCGGCCTCGATGGCGGGCTGAAGGCAATCGAACAGGATCTCGGTATCGAGCGCGAGATGCCCGATATTAGCGGTCGCGACGCGGTTCGACTCTGGCACGAGTACGAACGCGGCGACGAGAGGGCACTCGAGACGCTTATCGAGTACAACCGGGCCGACACGAAGAACATGGAACCATTGATGGACCGCGTTGCGACACGACTCCACGAGGAAGTCTTCGAGTCCGTTCAGCGGACGGCCTGAGAGCCACACCGTTCAGCGGGAACACAACAACTGAGTGACCGAAAACGCGGCCTGAACCAGCAACGCTACAGGGGTCGACTTCGTCAGCCGAGACCATGACTCAAGATAGCGACAATCGCGAGACGCGCACGTCGTTCGACGCCGACTACGAAGTCGAAGTCGACGTTCGACTGCGGGATGTCGATTTTATGGGTCACGTCAATAACGCGACGTACGCAACGTACCTCGAACAGGCCCGCGAGGCGTTCTTTACGGACGTGTTCGGAACGTCACTCGTCGATCTCGACACCGTTCTCGCCAACGTTGAACTCAACTACGAACGGCCGATCGAGGCCGACGCAACGGTCACCATTGGGCTTGCGATTGGCGACCTTGGAACGACCAGTCTGCCGATGCGCTACGAGATTCGTGCCGATGGAGCTCGCGCTGCCACCGCCAGCACAGTCCAGGTGTTTATCGACCGCGAGAGCGAACAGTCTCGACCAATTCCAGACGAGTGGCGCACCCGGCTCGAGCAGTACCAACTCGAGTAACGACCGGACGGGAGCGAACGATCGACCGAAAATGTGCTGCTCAGACGGAAGCGTCCTGTACGCTAACGTCGCCCTCACCTTCGACGATGATATGATAATCATTAAACATAAACTCGACACGTCCCGGTAACCGGTCAGAGCCGTCCTGTCGCGGTGCAAACAGCGAATCCAGTGCTTCAGGGTTGACGACATCATAGAGCGCCTCGTACTCCGGCGGTTCGATATCGGTCGGATCGACACCCTCTCGTTCGGCGACTGCGGCAATTACTTCGAAACTCGGTGACTGCGAATCAGTGGCCTCCGAACGATCGACTGAGAGTAGCATTGACCGCACTCTTTTCCCGCCCATATATAAATCCACTGGCCTCAACCCATGCTTGTGGTATTTTTATAGCCACCAGTGATTGAATGTGATCACCGATGTATTTCTTTATCATATAATATGGACAAATATAGTTGTATTCAGGCAAATTGGATGGCTTCAAGCAAGGGTATATGTCGAGAAGGAAGTGATTGCATCCCTAATTACTGATTCGAACAGCTACTACAATTGCCAGCGTTCGATCCAGCCCTACGCATTCGGCGTTGGCGATGGCGCGAGATCGTCAGCGAGGTACTCGAGTGTCTGGTCGATGCTCTCGACCTGATTCGTCTGGTGTTGGATTTCGCCTGCAATTTCTTCGGTCTGTTCGGCGATGTTCTCGGCGCTTGCGACTGTCTGATCGACCATACTCGCAACTTCTTCGGTGCTCGAAGCTTGTTGGTCGGTGGCCGCTGCTACTTCGGCGATACCGTCCGAGACCTCGTCGACGGCGTCGTGGATCTCCTCGAGGATGTTGATCGCCTGATTGACGGAATCGATCCCCCGTTCGATCCGGTCGTTGTTCGCTTCGAGACTCTCGGCGGCAGTCGCCGTGTTCTCTTCGACGTCGTTGATCATGCGCTCGATTTCCGTCGCCCGCTTCTGGGAGTCCTCTGCGAGCGTCTTGACCTCGCTCGCGACGACGGCGAAGCCGTCGCCGGCCTTGTCCGCGTGAGCAGCCTCGATCGAGGCGTTGAGCGCGAGCAGGTTCGTCTGGTCCGCGATGTTGTTGATCACTTCGACGACCTTGTCGATCTCGGCGACGCTTCGCTGAATCGTTGCCACGTCGGCTGACACGTCGCTTGCGGCCTCCTGAATCGCGCTCATTGCCGACCCGATTTCGGATGCAGACTCCTGTCCGTTTTTGGCGAGATCGCGAGCGGTTTCGCCGGCAGCAGACACCTCCTCAGCAGAGGAAGCGATCTCCTCGACGGATGCGGACAGATTCGATGTCTCGTCTGCGACCTGCATGATCGCCTCGTGTTGGTCACTGGCTTCGGCGTGGATGGTCTCGAGTCGGTCCCCAATTTCGGTGGTGCTCTCGCCGAGCGTCGCGAGCGATGTTTGCATCTCGTTTGCGGCCTCGTTGTCGTAGTCGACATCGGTATCGACACTCTCCGTTGTCGCGGCGTCGAGTTCGTCACTAATTTCTCGATCTGCGAACGACTCCTGTTTCACAGCTATTTTTGAAACAGTCCGCCGTATTAGCCGTTCTGCCCAACTAGACACTCATTTATTTCAACTGCTGTACTATCGGTCACTACTATCCGACGGTACCACAACGTTGCACCGACTGGGTAACGCTGAGAGGAGACAGATTGTAAATCGGAAGGACTGGTGCAACTTCCCACCAGATATTACCAGGGCTATCCAATACATTTACCATATGTTGAACGAGAGACTATATTGCAGGGACACAACCACCATTGCCAACGCAAGGTAGCGATACCCTGCAGTAGCCATCCATGGCTCAGTGATCACCACCAATATCACTGACTCGGCCCTCCCAGGGCCGATTTGCCAGAGGCGCACGGACGCTCTACTGAAAAGCCGTCTATTGCAGACGCTACACGCTAGACGTTAGGAGCCCAACGGTCAGCTGTTTCTCCACGTCAAACTCCGTTAGGAACAGCGTCATCGCTACAAGATGGAGCGCAGACCCCACACAGACTGATCCTACAGCCACCTCACTGGGACAAAATCTGAGAGAGCCAGGGCGGGGATTTGAACCCCGGAAGTCTCGATTACAAGTCGAGTGCATGAACCGCCCATGCTCCCCTGGCGCTGTCCGTTGGTTAGGAATCCTCCTTTGAGTGTGTATCGTTTTCGGTTTCCGGTTTCCGGGATCCGGTCACAACCGTCGTTCGCATTACAAGCACCTCGAACTCGAGTTCAGTCCTCGTCACTCACGTCAGTAAGCGGCCGCTGCATCCCGAGACGATACGGTTCAAACCCGTGTGACCGGTAGAACCGCCGCGCTGCATCGTTTGCTGCCATCACTTCGAGTAACAGCACCTCCGCACCCTGGTCCTCGAGTTCGGTCGCCGCTGCGACGAGGAGTTTCGAACCGATCCCCTGTCCTCGATAGGCAGGCAGGACGTAGAGGTTCGAGAGTAGACCGCGGGTTCGGTCGAGTTCGAGACTCCCGCGCTCGAGTGAGACGGAAGCGAAGCCGACGATATCGTGTGTGTTGTCGTCCTCACCGACTCTGGCGACGAGCAAGCCGTCTGTGATCTGATGGGCAGCGAGCGTCTCGCGCATCGCCTCGCGGTTTGCCTCAGCACGGACGGCAGAGTCGTGCTCGCGTTGGCCCTGTGCCAACTGGACCCACAGGTCAGTGACCGCGTCGATGTCGTCAGTCGTGGCGTGTTCAATCGTCAGCTCGGGGGCCATTCTCGAGTGCAGTCACGGCTGGCAGCGGTTCGGCGGTGAGCATTCGGAGCGCGGCACCGCCACCAGTGCTGACGTGCGAAAAGCCCTCGACACCGAGCTGGCGCAGCGCTGAGGCGGTGTCGCCGCCGCCAACGATGCTCATCGGCACCGACGTGGCCGCGCCGTAGAGTTCCTTCGTCCCCGTTTCGAACGTCTCGTCTTCGAAGACACCGGCCGGTCCGTTGAGGATCACTGTGCCAGCGTCTTCGAGTATTCGTTCGTAGTAGGCGAGCGTCGAATGGCCGATGTCCATCGCGGCCTCACCGTCTCGGGGCGGAAGCGCGTTGACGGCGAGTTCGTGGCGGTCGCCATCGCGCTCGACGGCGACGTCGCGTGGGAGTGCGATGCGGTCGCCGTAGGCGTCGAGCAAGTCCTGTGCGCGGTCGATTTCGTCCCAGTAGCCCTGGTCGTAGATGAAATCTGAACTCGCGTCACCGAGGTCGACCTCGTCGGCGATGAGGAAGACATTGCCGACAACGCCGGCCGTAAGCACGTGATCCGCGAGGCCCTTCTCGAGGACGCTCCAGGCGACGTCGATCGAGTCGGGGACTTTCGCACCACCGATGACGTAGACTCGCGGCTCGGGTGTCACCTCAATCGAGCCGAGGACGTCGAGTTCGGACTCCATGACGCGACCTGCGTAGCCTGGAAGTACGGTCGGGAAGCCGACCAACGAGGGCTGTGAGCGGTGTGCTGCCGCGAAGGCGTCGTTGACGTAGGCGTCGAGCACGGGCGCGAGGCCTTCAACGAGATGCGTGCGGGCTGCGCGTTCGGGCTCGAATTCCATGTACTCCTCGCTGTAGAAGCGGGTGTTCTCGAGGACGACGCACTCGCCGTTGTCGAGCGAACGGACGGCCTCGCGTGCGGCATCGGTGAAGGTAGCATCGGCGTACTCGACGGGGCGGTCGAGCAGGACAGACAGTCGATCGGCGTGTGGCGCGAGTGAGACGAAATCGTCGCCGCCGGGACGGCCCTGGTGGGCGAGAACGGCGACCCGACCGCCACGCTCCAGGAGCTCCGAGAGCGTATCGACGTGTGCGCGAAGTCGGGCGTCGTCGGCGAGTGACCCCTCGGCGTCGATCGGACTGTTGACGTCGACGCGAACGCCGACGGTTGTCCCTTCGACGTCGAGGTCGTCGAGGGTATCGATCATTGTCGACCAGTCCACCGCGGCACCCGAAAGGTCTTTCTATCGGAGAGATAGTCACCATCTGCTGATTCACGAACACGAATGGGAACGCAAGCGCGGGTGCGGGTGCGAGTGTGGGCGTGGATGTAAGTGCAAGTGCGAGTGCGAATGCGAGTCCGAACCCGGACAAAAACGAATGAACCGAACTGTCGAGTCAACCGCTCGAATCGAACCGGAGTCCGAATCCGTGTCTCGCTATACGCTCCGACAGTCCGAGCAGACAAACTGCCCGTTCGAATCCCAGAGTTCGTCCGCGAGTGAGCCACAGGTCTCACAGACGCCCTGTGTCGAGTACTCGTCGCCGCCGTTTGGCTGAATCTGGTCCTGTGGCTCGTGCTCAGTTCCGGTGAGCGGCATGGCTGCGAGTCGCTCGTCGGCTGGTTCCTCCTCGGAGAATCCGTTTGCCGCTGGATCGCTGGACTGGTTCCGGGACCGAGACTGCGTCGTGGGTTGGAACGACCCCGCGGCCGCAATAATATCCCGCTGGGTGACGAGCCCCAGCACCTCGTCGTTGCTATCGACGACGAGGTTTCGGATACTCTCGCGAGCCATGATCGTTGCCGCGTCCGGTACCGACTGCGTCGGATCGACTGTAATCACCGGCGACGTCATGATTTCTCCGACAGTCGTCTCCGCCGGGTCACCGCCGTCCTCAACGAGGCCGAGCACGTCCCACTCCGTCATGATGCCGACTGGATCGGGGCCGCGGACGACGAGCACACAGCCAGTCTGCTCTGCTCGCATCAGTGAGACCGCGCCCTGAACAGTATCCGACTCGCTCACGCCAACGTATTCGCTCGTCAAGACGTCCCTGACCGACAGTTCTGATTCCATATGTGAACAAACCGCGTGGTCGGGCTAAAAACTACCTCCACTACACTTAAGCGGCCAGCCGGCGAAGTTCTGTGATTACGGGTACAAACCGGGCCTCCTGCTGTCGTTCACGAGGCCAGCTGTTCTCGTTTCGCCCTGTTCTCACTTCCACTCGAGTTCAACACGCGTCCCGTCAGCCCGACACGTCTCGAGTGCGTGCTTTGCGTCGAAGCCAGCGTCGTGGGCGTTCTCGCCGCGGCCGACGCCAACCTGGAGTTCGACGCCGACGGCCTCTTCGACGTGGAAGATGGCGTCCTCGTAGTCGCCTTCGGTGAGGTCGGGACAGGTGACAATGATGTTGTCACCGCCGACGAAGAACGAGAGGCTATCGTGGGCGTGGCGCATGTGGCGCATGAGTTCGGCGTACCCCTGCTCGATCTCGATGAACGTGTCGAAGGCGTTGAGTTCGTCGGTGTAGTTACCGGTCGCGTCGATGACGTCGAAGTGGGCGATCTGGACGTCGTCGGTGGTTCGGTGGCCGTCCTCGATGGTCCGCCCGTCGAGACACTCTCGGCGGCTCTTGTCCTGTGCACTGCCGGCTTCCTGGATGAGCGCGGTTGCATCGGCGAGCGCCTGGACGGGCGTCGTGCCAGTCGCGACGCCGAGGCTAAGCGTCACGGGGTAGCGGTTGCCGACGGATTCCTGGAGAAGTTCGTGATCGTCCATCGACAGCCCGTTCGTTACCGCGATGATGTTGTCGAAGCGAGTGAAGAAGGTGTAGCCGCCGCGGTTACCGACGAACTGAGAGATGTCGGCGTAGAGGCGAGATTGCAACGTCTGGAGGTCGGCCTCGCGTCGCGGCTCCGGCGTCACGGTCCACGGTCCGTAGTTGTCGATCTGAACGAGCGTTACCTGCGTGTTAGTCACGGTACCCGAAGATTTCGGCCACCATCGTATAAGTGATACGTAATCCAGATTCGTGATGCGCCCTACGGTATCGAGGATCCATGGGCCAGCGGCGGAAGCTGGTTGCTGCACGGAAACAGGAACTGAGACAGAACTGAGACCGGACTCAGGCGCGTTTCTTCTCCGGATTGGCTCCCTTCGGGTGGTACTCCCAGAAGTCACCCTCGCGCATCGCCGCACCGACTGCCTTGTGCATGTCCATAATCGTCTCGAACTCCGCCTGATCGACGTACTCGAAGATGTCGCTGAGCGAAACGACTCGCTGATAGTTGACCCGAATTGGGTCGTCGCCGTACTCCGCGACGAACTCGTCGCGCTCGAGTGGGAAGTCCTCTTCCTCGTCGACCTTCTTGGCGATGATCGCCATGTCGTACTTGCGCATCCCCTCGCTGCCTTCCTCCCCGTCGGGGTCGTGTGGCCAGTCCGAACTCATACTCGGACGTGTGTGTGGGTCCCGCAAAAGGGTTGCCTTTGCTCGCGTCGCTTGCCGCTCGTCCCTCAAACGGCGAGGAACAGCATACACGGAGAACGCCCCCACAAATCGATTGTGAGGGTGACTCACACCGTCCACACGTTCAAGAACGAACGCCGACCACTCATCGTATGGCTCCGGAACTCGTCGAAGCCAGCGCAACCGACCTCGAGGATCTCGTCTCTCGCTGGTACGCACTCGCAACCGCGATGGAACCGTACGATGAACTGAACGAACTCGAGTACACCGCCCTCGATGACGTCCCCGACGACGGCTTTCGGGCGCATCTCGACGACGAGTCGATCACGGACTATCTGATCGTCCACGAGGACACCACGATCGGCTTCGTTACGCTTTGCGAGGGCTCTCACCCGTCGCGGCGCTACTCGAAGTCTCTCCGTATTGTGAACCTCGCGATCGACGAGGTACATCGGAATCAGGGCCACGGCTCGAAGGTTATCGAGCGCGTGCGAGCGCTAGCCCACGAGCGCGGCTGTGACCACCTGAAGGTTTCCTGTGAGTGGCACAACGAGGACGCGCGTCGCTTCTACCGCGAGGTGGGCTTCCGACAGAAGCAGGTCGAGTACGCAGAGTCGCTGGAGTGATTCGGTTTCGTGCTTGACACGGCTGCTCTACACCTGCTGTAGCGCCAGATCGGTCACCGTCTATTCGTCTCGCGAACCAGACCGACCTCAGAGGGCCGAACAGCAACGACACGAAGTCGACGATAGTCTGCAACCCACGTCCCGTCGACGAAGTACTCGTCACGAAGTCGGTCCTCGACCGCCCCAATCACGTCCGCGCGTTCGGCTTCTGGGACCTCCGCGAATAGCTCATCACCGAACATCTCGAGCCACGAGGTCAGCCCGTCCACGCCGCCGTCGAGTTCCGTCGGCCGATCGAACAGCGTCGCATACCGGACCTCGAAGCCGGTGGACTCGAGTACCGTTGCGTACTCGCCGACGCTCGGGAAGTACCACGGGGAGTCGACATCGTACCCGCGCTCGCCCGCGGCGGCGCGTACCGCCTCGACGATCGACTGCACGTTGCCGACGCCACCGAGTTCGGCGACGAACCGGCCGCCCGGACGCAGTGACGCCGCGACGGAGTCGAGGACGGCGTCCTGGTCTGGAATCCAGTGCAGCGCCGCGTTCGAGAAGACGGCGTCGAACTCGGCCTCGAAGGAAAAGTCGCGCGCGTCTGCGCGGACGAACTCGCGGTCGGGATAGCGTTCGCGGGCCTCGGCGAGCATCTCCCCAGAGGCGTCGAGTCCGACGACGTCAGCGCCGCTTCGTGCGATCTGGTCGGTCAGATGGCCGGTGCCACAGCCGAGGTCGAGGATTCGTTCGTCCGGTGCTGGCTCTAGCAGGTCGACGACGTCCTCACCGTACTCGAAGACGAACGAGTGATTTCCGTCGTAGGAGGTACTGTCCCACTCGGTGTCCGTGTCGTCACGTGGTGACATATCCGGAGCAAGGGCGCGCCTTACTTATCAGTGGTCATGTGTGTCAACATGACACAGGAACAAACCAGGAAACTGAAAATCGGGCATCTGATCCAAGCTGTGGCCGTTGCCAGTCTGTTGTCGTTTCCAGTCTGTCGTCGTTGCCAGTCTGTTACCGTTGTCAGCTAGTCGTCAGCCGCCTGTTCCACATCAGTCGTTTCCTTATCCGAGCCGAGCACCTCCTCCCGGTGCTCGTCGAGCAACGGCGCGCGACCACGTGGCTGCGGCGGCGTCTCGGTCATCTTGATCGGCGAGCCCGCGATCTCGACTTCCTCGTCCGTTCCAGGCTGTTCCACCGGCACGAGCATCTCTCGCGTTTCGACGTGCGGGTCCTCGAAAATCTCCTCGGTGGTCTGGACCGGTGCGACAGGGACCCGGCCCTCGAGTGTCCCCACGAGTTCGTCGTTGGTCAGTCCGCTGGCCCAGTCGGCGATTTCCTCGCGCAGCGACTCTCGGTTTTCGAGGCGCTCCGCAGCGGTGGGGTACTCCTCGGCGAGGTCCTCGCGGCCCATCGCGTCACAGACTTCGTTCCAGTGATTCGTTCCGAAGGCGGCGATGACGGTATGACCGTCCGCGGTTTCGAACGCGTCGTAGGGGAACAGCGTCGGGTGGGAGTTACCCCGTCTGGAGGGTGCCTCGCCGGTGTAAGACTGCTGGTAGATGGCGCGCTCGGTCAGGCTGAGCATGGAGTCGTACATCCCGGTGTCGACGTACTGGCCCTCGCCGGTCTGCTCGCGGTGGTTGACGGCGGCGAGGATGCCGATACAGTTCAGCGTGGCCGTGAAGAGGTCGCCGATACCGGGGCCGACCTTCGTCGGCGGGCCGTCCTCCTGGCCGGTGGTCTCCATGACGCCGCCGAGCGCCTGTGCGATGAGGTCGAAGGAGGGCTGGCCCTGTCGGTCCGTCTCGCCCGTGCGCGGATCGCCGAAGCCACGGATCGAGGAGTAGATCAGCTGTGGGTTGTACTCGGTGAGCGTTTCGTAGCCCAGGTCGTACTTCTCCATCGTGCCCGCGCGGTAGTTCTCGACGACGATGTCGGCTTCCTCGACCAGCGAGAGGAAGTCCGCGCGGTCCTCGTCGTCGTTGAAGTCGAGTTCGATGCTGCGCTTGCCGCGGTTGACGCTCTGGAAGTAGCCGCCGTAGGCTTCCTTCTCGGGGTCGTCGACGAACGGCGGATTCGAGCGGATGAGGTCGCCGCCAGGTCGTTCGATTTTGACCACGTCAGCGCCCATGTCCGCGAGTAACATCGTACAGTACGGGCCCGCGAGGACCTGCGTCAGATCCAGCACGCGCAGATTCGAAAGTGCGCCCATGATGGTGTCGTTGCGATAGCGATATCTAAACCTTTACTATTGATCATGTAGGTGTGAACTTGTGTCATTGAGGGGTAGCTAAGGTGTTTAAGGTATATTATCATGGAAGATCATTAACTTTATACCGGAGTCCATCATGGTTCTGCATACGATGTCCCAAACGGTTGTCCTCGGCGTGATCGGCTCTGACGCCCACGTCGTCGGCATTACGATCCTCGAGCAGGCATTCAGTGCAGCTGGCTTCGATGTCATCAATCTCGGCGTCCAGACTTCCCAGGAGGAGTTCGCCGAGGCCGCAGTAGCACACGATGCCGAGGCCGTACTGGTCTCATCGCTCTACGGACACGCCGAGCAGGACTGCCAGGGATTCCACGACGTGCTCGACGCCGAAGGCGTCGACGCACTCACCTACATCGGCGGCAACCTCGCCGTCGGGCAGGACGACTTCGAGCAGACGCGGGAAACGTTCGAAGACCTCGGCTTCGACCGGGTCTTCAACTCCGAAACTGATCCCGAAGAGGCAATCGCTGCGCTCCGACAGGACCTCCAGATCACGACGACGGAGGCCGAGCGCGCGACCATCAGCTCATAGAGGCCTCGATGATACGAGACGAACGCATTCCAGCCGACGAGCTACGGCGTATCGACGACGAAATCCGGTCCAACTGGCCGACGGGGGACGCAGTCGACTTCGACGAAGCCATCGACTACCACGAGTCACTGCCCGCCCACAAACAGTTCGCCGACGTCCTCGAGAACGCGGACAAGCCACTCTTGCAGCCACGAGCCGGCGTCCCGCGACTCGACGATCAGATCGAGCTACTCGAGTACCTCCACGAATCTGGGCAGGCAGACCTCCTGCCGACCACGATTGACTCGTACACGCGCGACAACGAGTACGGGAAGGCACAGGAGGGACTCGAGAAGGCCCGCGAGACCGGTGAGGACACCCTCAACGGGTTTCCGGCGGTCAACCACGGCGTGGAGGACTGTCGAAATCTGATCGAGGCGATCGACGCCCCGATTGAGGTCCGCCACGGGACGCCAGACGCGCGCCTGTTGGCGGCGATCACGTTCGCCGGCGGCTTCCAGAGCTTCGAGGGCGGGCCGATCTCCTACAACATTCCGTACACGAAACGCCACGGACTCGAGGAGACGATCGAGAAGTGGCAGTTCGTCGACCGGCTCGCAGGAGCCTACACGGAGCGCGGAGTGCGGATCAACCGCGAGCCGTTCGGTCCCCTCACGGGAACGCTGGTTCCGCCATCGATCGCGATCGCGATCATGATCGTCGAGGGCCAGCTCGCTGCGACGCAGGGCGTGCGCTCGATTACCCTCGGCTACGGACAGGTCGGCAACGTCGTCCAGGACGTTGCAGCCCTGAACGCACTCCAGAAGCTTGGCGACGAGTACCTGCCCGACGAGGTCGTCGTCACGACCGTCTTCCACGAGTGGATGGGCGGCTTCCCGCCGGACGAGGCCCGCGCCAACGGCGTGATCAGCCTCGGCGGGATGACCGCTGCCATCGCACAGCCGGACAAGGTTATCACGAAGTCGCCCCAGGAGTTCCAGGGCGTGCCGACGAAGGAGGCAAACGCCTCGGGCCTGCGCACCACGCGCCAGGTCATCGATATGGCGATCGAACAGGAGATCGACATCGACGGCATCGCGGAGGAACAGGACCTGATCGAGCGCGAAACCCGGTGTCTGATGGACACCATCTTCGAGCACGGCGACGGCGACGTCGTCCAGGGAACTATCAAGGCGTTCGACTCGGGGGCACTCGACGTGCCGTTCGCGCCGAGTGACAGCGCACGAGGGGCGGTCCTCCCGGCTCGCGACGACGACGGTCGCGTCCGCATCTTCGAGTGGGCCGACCTCGCGATGGACGACGATATCAAGGAGATCCACAAGGCCAGACTCTCGCGGCGCGCCGACACCGAGGGCCGCGATCAGTCGTTCCGCATGGTGGCAGACGACGTCGACGCGATCAGCGACGGAAAACTCATCGGTCGCCCGCAGAACGCGGGGGACGTCTAAGAGCACGACTACGACTACGACTACGACGCACATACATCGAGAATGCAGATCACAGACATCCACGCGACGCCCGGCTACTCCGGGTTCTTCTTCGACGACCAGCGCGCGATCAAACAGGGTGCCCAACAGGACGGGTTCACCTACGACGGCGAGCCCATCACCGACGGCTTCGACGAAATTCGTCAGGCCGGCGAAACCCTCATCGTCGATATCGAACTCGCCGACGGCACTACGCATCGCGGCGACTGTGCCGCAGTCCAGTACTCCGGCGCAGGCGGGCGCGATCCGCTCTTTCAGGCTGCAGAGTACGCTCCCGTCGTCGAGGGCCCCGTCGCCGAAGCACTCGCCGGACGCGACGCGACCGAGTTCCTCGCGAACGCGGACCTTCTCGAGGACCTCGAAATCGACGACAAACGACTGCACACCGCGATCCGCTACGGCGTCTCCCAGGCGCTTCTCGCCGCCGCGGCCGCAACCCAGGGGACAACCCGAACCGACGTCCTCGCCGACGCCCTCGGCACGGAGCCCGCGACCGAACCCGTACCCGTCTTCGGGCAATCCGGGGACAACCGCTACGCCAACACCGAGAAGATGTTCATCAAGGGCGTCCCCGTCCTCCCGCACGCGCTGATCAACAGCGTCGAGAAGATTGGGGAAGATGGAGAGACGCTACTCGAGTACGTCGAGTGGCTCACCGAGCGCTCGCAGGAACTCGGTCCCGATGGCTACGAGCCGCGATTCCACATCGACGTCTACGGCATGATCGGCGAGGTGTTTGGCGCGCCCTACGACCGCGACGAGGTGATCGACTACTTCGGGGCACTCGAGACGGCCGCCGCGCCGTACCCGATCCAGATCGAGGGACCGATGGACGCCGGGAGTCGCGAGGCACAGATCGAGGCGATGGTCGAGCTTCGGACAGGGCTGCAAGAAGCTGGCGTCGGCGTCGATATCGTCGCCGACGAGTGGTGTAACACCTTCGAGGACGTGCAGGCGTTCGTCGACGCAGGCGCGGCCGACGTCGTACAGATCAAGACGCCCGACCTCGGCGGGATCCACCGCAGCGGACAGGCCGTTCGGTACTGTGAGGGCACCGAGACCCGCGCCTATCTCGGCGGGACCTGCAACGAAACGGAAACGTCCGCACGCGCCTGCGCACACGTCGCGCTCGCGACGGATGCCGCACAGGTGCTCGCAAAGCCCGGCATGGGGTTCGACGAGGGCTACATGATCGTCGAAAACGAGATGCGACGGACCATCACCCAGCGGAATCGCGAGCAGACCACAGAGACAGAGACAGAAACTGACGAAATTACTGCAGATGACTAAAGAGCCACAACGGGATTCCGACACCGACACCGACACCGGGAGCGGAGAGCAACCCGAACCGCGACCGATCGACTGGACCGATCCCGACACGTTTGCACAGGCACTCGAACAGGTCGAGACGAAGGAGAAGGGCAACTACTTCGAGGACTTCTCGGAAGGCGACCTCCTCGAACACGACCCCGGGCTCACGCTCACCCGCTGGGGGAACGAGTCATGGATGAGCCAGACGCTCAACCACGACCCGGCCTACTGGCGCGCCGACGCCGCCGCGGAGCGCGGCTTCGACGAACCGCCGATCCATCCGGACTATCTCACCGCTGCCACGCTCGGCATCACTGTCGAGGACCTGAGCGAGAAAGGAGGCTACTTCCTCGGCCGGACAGACGTTCGGTTCCCTGGCACGCCGGTCTACGCCGGTACCGAACTGCACGTCGAAAGCGAGGTCGTCTCGACGGCGACCTCGAGTTCCCGTCCCGAGTTCGGCATCGTGACGTGGCGAACGCGCGGCACCGACGCCGAGACTGGTGACGTGCTCTGCTCGTACGAGCGGACGAACATGATTCCGCGGCGAGAGCCGGTTGCGACGGACGGCGGCGGGAGTGCTGCAACGGCCGACGCCGACGCAAACGGCGACAACACCCCTGCGCTCCCCGAAACGTTCGTCACCCCCGACGGCGGCTACTTCGAGGATTTCGTGGCTGCACTCGAGACGGCCGAGGGAGACGACGAGAACGCCGCAGTTGCCTATCGCCACGAGCGCGGCCGTACGCAGGACGACGTAACCGTCGCCTCGCTCCCGCTCGCGACGCTGAACACGGCCAAACAGCACCACAACATCGACGTGATGGCCGACTCGCCGTCGGGCGATATCGTCACCTACGGCGACGTGACCCGATCGACCGCGCTTGGCCACGCGCGCTCGGACGAACAGACCTGGCGCGAGGTCGGCTTCGACGACGAGCAGTTCCACACGTTCGTCGCGGCCGGCGACACCGTCTACGCGTTCACGCGCGTCCTCGACGCCGAAGACGATGCGTCCACCGACGCAGCGGGAACGGTCCGGTTCGAACACATCGCGTTCAACCAGGACGACGAACCCGTCTACTCGGGAACCAGAACAGCGGAAATCCAGAAGCGCACAGCCTAACGAGTACGTGCGACCACGCTTCCAACAAACAACACACTCATATCTGCTATGACCGACGACATCCGACTCTGCCGAACCTTCCAGACCGCACCGGCCGCCGTTCCGAAAGACGACTCGGCGAAGTACCTCGTCTCCGGCCTCGCAGCCGAGGGCTTCCAGGCACCCGACTGGCTCGTCCCCGATTTAGAGGACGGCACCGCACCCGACATGAAAGCCGAAGGCCTGGAGAACACCATCGACCGCGTGCCCGAGTACGACTTCCCCGGCGAAATCTGGCCCCGCGTCGAGTGGAGCTACGAGGACGCCGACTATCGTGAGAAGGGGCAGAATCAGATCGACCAGCTCGTCGCCGAACTCGGCGACGAAATCGAGGGCGTCGTCGTCCCCAAGGTCGGCCGACTCGAAGACGTGAAACGCGCCGCCGAAGTCGTCGCCGAGGCCGAGTCCGAACACGGCCACCCCGACGGCTCGATCGGCCTCTCGATCATCATCGAAACGGGCCGCGCGAAGTCCGACCTCCGGAAGATCGCAAAGTTCGGCGAGGACTCCCGGCTCACCGCGCTCGTCTTCGGTCCCGTCGACTACACCGCCGAACTCGGCGGCCGCGACCTCGGTGACGGCCGCCCGCGCTGGGACGGCCTTCTCGAGGAGCTCTCGAACGAGGCCAGCGCCGGCGGCCTGCTCTCGATCGGCGGCCCGTTCGACGACCTGTTCAAAGAACGCGCCGGGCTGACCTACTACAACGCCGACGACTATGCGGATCAGGTCGAACACGAAGCACACCTCGGACTCGACGGCTCCTGGTCGCTCTATCCCAAGCAGACCATCCAGGCAAACACGATCCATATGCCGACGTCCGAAGAGCTCGAACGCGACGTGAGCAAGATCGAACGGTTCAACGAGGCCAAACGCGAGGGTACCGGTGCCGTGACGCTCGACGGCCAGATGGTCGACGAAGCCACGTTCAAGGTCTTCCGTAACACGATCCAGCAGGTCCGCGCCATCGACGAGACACGGCCCGCCCAGACCGAGGACCACTACGACGACGCACTGCTGGAGCGCGCACGGGAACTCGAGTTGTCCTACCGGTAGCACACTTTTTGTGCCTTCGGTCGCGGTGTCGCGTCGACAGAACGACCGTTCTTCGGGAGTTCGTTTTTCTACGCGCTAGTGGACAGTAAGTCCAAGATAGGATACGCCTCGTAGGCCATGTCGTTCACCGCCGTATTGGAACTACAACCGTGATTGGGCGGATGATGTTACGGATGCGCTTGCTACATATTGTGGTTTACTAACTGAGTTATAATTATGGTAGAAATTTATAGAACCAATTCTACAATATGCTTGCTGCATACTGGAAACCTCAAACAACTAAATCATGAAAACAGCATTTCACGCATAATATGAAAGGAGTGAAATTAGTGATGTTCGGATTACAAGTGACTCTTGTAGGGGCTCTTTTCCCAAATGAGCAACATTGGGGCCTTATATATTTTGGAATGTTCATTTCCATTATTGGAATTATCGTCAATGACGGCAACAGGATGTCACAAGGAACGCCAGTTGGGGAGTAATTGTAGAGGTCAGAAGGATTGCCAGACTGCGCGGACTTCGTCCGTCAAATCTAGGAAGGTGAAGTAAGAAACGGTGGGGATGGGATTTGAACCACGGTCGGAGCAAAGCTCCTCCCTGATTCAAATCCCAGCGTGACGTCTTCCGCTCACAGACTCCTCGCTACGCTCGTCGTTGTTGTTCGCGGAAAACGGTGGGGATGGGATTTGAACCCATGAGGCTTGACAGCCACCTGCTCTCAAGGCAGGCGCGTTGGGCCGCTCTGCCACCCCACCTCACATGCGTCTTCCTCGTGCGTTCAAAAAGGGTTATCGGTTACGACCGCTCGAGTTGCTCGTCATCGCCAACCGAGAGCCCTAGGTCAGAGACGACCGTTGCCGTCGCCTCTGCATTTAATCGCCCGGCCTGTTTGCGGGCCTCGAGCATCGCGAGCGTCGCACACAGTCCCGCCTCGGTCCCGATCGTCGGGAGCATGGGCGCGAATCCGATTCTGTGGTCTGCGGCTGCTGCCTGCGTCGCAAGCGTCGATACCGCTGGCGTCTCGTAGGCATCAGTGAAATCGATTGGCTCGCTGAAGCCCGCGAAGTACGCCCGGCCGTTCGATGACGGACCAATCACGGTGTCGTGGCGGCGCAACGACATCGCCGCGCCGTCGATTTCGGTCCGGGCGACCAGCGGCACCGTCGGCTCGAGTACCCCCACGGCGTCAGCCCCCTCGCGCTCGAGAAGATGGGTGACGGTGTTGCCGATGCGCGCCGCGTGTGTGGAGCCGACCTGGCGTTCGAATCGGACGGGGGCGTCGTCTGCACTGTCGGCAGCGGCGACCGACTCGAGTGCATCCGCAGCGAGCGTTCGGATTTCGGCTTCGGCGTCGGTGTCGGCGTCTGTGTCGGTGTCGGTGTCGATGTTGTCGCCGAACTCGGCGGGAAGTGTGTCCTCGTCGCGGTAGTTGAGCAGCACCTCGCCGCCGCTTTGCTCGGCGGCGCGGAGTGTATCGGTGACGGCGGCTTCGTAGAGCGCGACGGCGTCGGTGTCGGTGAGTGGTGTCGATTCGACGAGCGACGACAGCACGAGTCCCGGACGCGGCGGGTCGACGGAAACGACGACGATCATGTGCGGTGGTCGGGGCCGTGAACTCTTGAACGCGGCGCTTTGCTGGGCGCTCTGCCGGAGACGAGTCGTGCTGGGGCTATATCGA
This sequence comes from Natrialba magadii ATCC 43099, assembly GCF_000025625.1. NCBI lineage: Archaea > Methanobacteriati > Methanobacteriota > Halobacteria > Halobacteriales > Natrialbaceae > Natrialba > Natrialba magadii. Next base: position 3,472,566 of record NC_013922.1, read on the forward strand.
CCCAACTCACGACCCGACAGCACCGCGAAACTCGGACGTATTATAATCGTGGAGTCTGTGCACTCGCGTATGGCTACTCGATCACTTACGATTCCGGGACTGCTCGGCGCGCTGTCTATCGGCGTGCTGGCCGTCCTCGGCGTCTACGGATTCGTCACTGGCTACCTACTCGAGTCCCCCGGTGCGTTGTTCGTGCCGACGATTGCGACGCTCGGGCTCACGGTGGTTGTCGTGGGAGTGTTGGTTGTTGTCGGCGCGCGCTCGAAGCGCTGGCGGGAGAATCCGTACTGGTAGTATAGCGCCTTCTCGTCCGCTCGTTACCGTCCGCTACCGTTCCTGCCGTCCCTTCGTCTGGCGATAATCCGATGCCATCAGCGACGCGAAGTGCTCGACCCACGCCTGCGTCTGGTCCTCTGACTGCTCGCGCGGATCGATCATCGGAACCAGTTCGAAGCCACGGCCGCGGATCGTCGTCGCGTGTGCGTCGGGCAGCGTCAACTCGTCTGCAGGCGTCGTGGTGTACTCGGTCCCGAGTTCTGCCAGCGCGCGTTCGCCAATCGGGATCAGAATCTCGGGGTTGATCATCCGAATCTCGGCGTTGAGGTAGGGTTCACAGGTGTCGATCTCCTCGTCGGTCGGCGGCCGCTCCGGATCGCGACAGCGCGTGAGGTTCGTCAGGTACACGTTCTCGAGTGCGGGCCGGTCTGCAGGCGAGGTCGCATCGCAGAGCGCGAGGCGTTCGAGGATGCGACGGAGATCTGTCTCGGTGTCTGTGTCGCCCGCCGCCGGTCGGGCTACCAGCGGAATCCCCGTCTCGTCGGCCGCCTCGGTCGGCCGCTCGCCGACGAACAGGAAGTCCGCGCCGACGTCGCCGTAGCCGTGGACGACCTGCGTGCGCGTCTCGCAGAGTGCCGGGCAGTTCCGACACTTCTCGTCCATGCTAAACGGGTTCGCCCACGTTTGCTGATTCGCGTCCACAGCGGGTACTCGAGTGGCGAGACTAAAAACGCCGCGACTGTCGCTGTATTGGTCAGCGACCCAGGCCGCCGCGCTCGTTGACCTCGAGAATGAACTTGACGTTGCGGACGATTTCCTCGGGTGACGTGTCTTCGGTCTCGTCGTAGAGGTCGCTGGTTCGGTAGAGGATGTTCGCGAGTTGCTTGCTCTCACTCGAGTCGCCGCGGACGTCGTCAGCGATGGCGCGGATGCGTTCGACGCGCTCTGGGTCTGGGGCAAACTCGCCCTCATCGGCGCTTTCGCCGCCGTCCGTCAGTACCGCTGTGCCTTCAGTCCCCGTCATTGATCCAGCGACGGCGTGTCGTGCTGTCGGCCCTGGGAGACGCCCTGCCGGTGGACGATTCCCGTGTTGTTCGCCACGTTCTGGGTGAGCGTTCGGAGTGCATCGCCCGTCTCGCTGTCGTCGTCGAGCACTGTCGGCTGGCCGCCGTCACCGCCCTCCCGAACCGCAGGATCGAGCGGGATCGAGCCCAGGAACGGCATCTCGTGGGTTTCGGCGAACTCCTCGCCGCCGCCGGAGCCGAAGATGTCGTGCTCGCCGCCGCAGTCGGGGCAGGCGAACGTCGACATGTTCTCGGCGATGCCCAATACGACGGTGTCGTGTTTGGCGAACATCTCGAGTCCCTTCCGGGCGTCGTCGAGTGCCACGTCCTGCGGGGTCGTGACAATGACCGCGCCCGTGACGGGCATGGTCTGGAGCATCGTCAGCTGCGTGTCGCCGGTCCCGGGCGGCAGGTCGACGACGAGGTAGTCGAGGTGGCCCCACTCGACGTCCTCCGTCAGTTGCGTGATGACCTTGTGGACCATCGGGCCGCGCCAGATGACCGGATCATCCTTCCCGGTGAGGAAGGCCATGCTCATCAGTTTCACGCCGTACTTCTCTGGCGGGACGAGCGTCTCGTCCTCGGTCGCCATCGGCGGCTCGTCGGCGTCGACCATCCGCGGCACGTTCGGCCCGTAGATGTCGGCGTCGAAGAGGCCGACGCGTGCGCCGAGCTGGGAGAGGCCGGCCGCGAGGTTGACCGCGACGGTCGACTTGCCGACGCCGCCCTTCCCGGAGGCGACGGCGATGATGTTCTTGACGTTCGGCAGTACCTGTTCGTCGGTTTCGAAGTCGTCTCGGTCGGGGATGCTCGCGGAGAGGTCCGGCTCGAGTCCCTCGCCTTCGAGCAGGCGGCGAATCTCGGCGGCGATATCGGATTCGGTTGGCGAGTAGGGTGCACCAAGCGCGAGGTCGATGTCGACTGTGTCGCCCTCGACGGTGAGCTCGTTGACCAGCCCGAGAGAGACAATGTCGTCGCCGAGTTCGGGATCCTCGACCGACCGGAGACGGTCGCGAACGGCGGCTTCGTCCATGTGCGAAGGTACTTCCGGGCGTCGAAAAGGGTTGTGTTCGTGTCGGACTGGGTGTTGTGTTCCTCGAACCAGGTATGATCACGGACTGAAATCGAACCGCGGACCGCCGTACGTCGGTGGATCCGGCTCGAGTTCGACGCCCTGCTCGAAGCGGACGAAGTTGAGGTAGAACGGCCGGCCACAGCCCTCGATCGGCTCCTCCGCGAGGTCGGTGACGGGGCCGTCCTCGCCGCAGATGAACGCGATGCCGTTGGCGGCCTCCCGGGTCTCGAAATCGTCCTCGGGCGTGGCGTACTCCCAGCCCGGCTGTGAGTGTTTCGTGACCGAGCGATCCGCGAGGTCGGGACCGCGTTCGATACTGTGGACGGCGTCGCAGTAGGGACAGGTGTATCGGACGGTGATCGAAGGTGAAGCCGTCATTAGTGGTTTTAGGACGCCACGCACCGTAAGCGTGCGGTCGCCGTTGTCGTTGTGCACCACGACGGTCGAGTAGAGCCGAATCGTTTACCGGCTGGGGCTCTCAGGACCGGCTATGGCTGAGCACGAGGATGACATCGAAGCAGACGCCGAAACCGGGACCGAAACCAAGTTCGACCCCGAAAAGTTCGAGGAGAAGTACGTCTACTACTTCGAGGAACTCGAGACGGCCTACTCGAACGCCTACCAGCAACTGCACGGGCGGGTCGACTCCGAAGTCCTGCGCGCGATCGACCGGCAGGTGCTGAGCGAAAGCGAGCCGATCTACGAAGGAAACGGCGAGTTCAGCGTCGAGCTCCCCGACGATCCGAAATCGCGGGTCGGTGCCATCGGCGCTGATGAGGAACAGTTTGAGGCCGTCCTCTCCGAGTTCACCGACCGGATCGAAGGAGAGTTGCGGCGACTCTTTGGATTCGACGCCGCAGCATAGGGTTCGCCGACCGCTCGACCCGGAACACCTTTTGCGCTTACGAGAATCCATGCAGGTATGATCGACGAGACGGTCGAGGAGATACAGGACATGCAGACGCACAGCTCCTCGGTAGTCGCCGTGAACGCGACACGTGCACTCGAGGACCTGCTCGATCGCGAGTTTGCAACTGCCGAGGAGTACATCCGGTCGCTCGAGCGAAACGGCTCGGTTCTCCGGCGGGCGAACCCATCACATGCCTCGCTTCAGAACGCGGTCCGGGAGGTCGTCACAACCGTCACCGACGCCGACCCCGAGACCGTCGAGGAGGCCAAGAAACTGACGCAGGAACAGATCGACGTGGTCGTTTCGCGGGTCGAGTCAGCCAAGGACCGCGCCGCGGAGAACGCAGTCGAGCACCTTGCTGACGGTGCGACGCTACTGACCCACGACTACTCCTCGACCGTACTCGAGGCACTCGAGCAGGCGACGGCTGCAGGCAAGACCTTCGAGGTCTACGTCACCGAGGCCCGCCCGCGCTACATCGGCCGCAAGACGGTTCGCCAGCTTGCGGATCTCGATGGCGTCGAGCCGACGCTGATCACTGATAGTGCGAACGGCTACTACCTAGAAGAGTGCGACCGCGTGATCGTCGGCATGGACTGTATCGTCGACGAGACGCTCTACAACCGCGTTGGGACGTTCCCGATCGCGGCGACGGCGAGCGAACTCAACGTGCCAGTGACGGTGCTCGGCTCGGCGTCGAAGATTATCACCGAGGGCTTCGTCTTCGAGAACGAGTTCCGATCGGGCAGTGAGGTCATGCCCGAACCCGCCGAGGGCTTCGACGTTCGGAATCCAGCCTACGACGCGACGCCGGTGTCGCTGCTCGAGAGCGTGATTACGGACGAGGGACGACAGGCGTTCTAAAGAGTACAGCGAGAGTTCCATGGGTCACCTGACCCGTGGGTGAATCGCGTACGCCCCTCGTCATAACCCACATTTTATCACAGACTAGATAATTGAATTATACCAGAACTCACCGTTGCCAACCTCTCAAAACCCACGCACTGAAACATGGTAAGACGTGGTGAGACTGGTGGTGTCGAGCCATCGTAAAGTGGCTGACCTTCACGGATACGAATGTCGTGTTCGGGTGTTACTGGTTCCACGCGACCGAACGGGAGCGCGAAGGGAATTAAAGATTCACACGCTTTACCGCCCGGTTCTGGGCGTGACGCGCCTCTGGGAACGCCACGGGTCACCGGACCCGTGGTACTATACTCGCCGGAAGATTCGTTCTTCGCGGCAGACAGTCACGACCCCGTGACGACAGACTATGCCACTGTCTGTCGTACAGAGAGCATGCGCCTCGTTCAGGTGTTCGTCCCAGAGGGTGAGTTGGACCTCGTACTCGAGACGGCCGACGCGGCCGGGGTCGATTACGCCGTGTCGGCGGAGACGAGTCACGACGAGTTCGAGGCACTCGTCTCGATTCCGGTGCCGCCGGCCGGTGTTGAGCCACTTGTCGCCGAGTTCAGAGATGCGGGCCTGGCCGACGCCTCCTATACTGTTGTGACGGCTGCAGAGACCGTCGTCTCGGAGCGCACTGACGACCTGCAGGGGCGGTTCACCGGGACGCGAATCTCTCGTGAGGAGTTACAGGCACAGGCGGTCGACCTCGCGCCCGCGGCCTCTACCTACTACGTTCTGTTGATCGTGAGCACGATTATCGCGACGGCCGGTCTGTTGCTCGACTCCGCTGCGACGATTATCGGCGCGATGGTGGTCGCCCCGCTCATGGGCCCCGCGCTCGCAGCGAGCGTCGGCGTGGTCGTCGACGACGACGACCTCGCACAGCGAGGGGTCATTTTGCAGGTCGTCGGCCTGCTCGCCGCCGTCGCGACCGCCGCAATTCTCGGCTGGCTCCTCAGGGGATCGGTGTTGCTCCCGCCGGGGTTCGATATCACGACGGTTCCACAGATCCAGGAGCGAATCACGCCGAACGTCCTGGCGCTGTTTCTCGCGCTCGGCTCCGGGATTGCGGGCGTCATTAGCCTCATTCGCGACGTCGGGTCGGTGCTGGTCGGCGTCGCGATTGCCGTCGCACTCATCCCGCCGGCCGCGACGGCGGGGCTTGGAATCGCCTGGGGACACCCCGACGTCGTCGTCACAGCCGGCACACTCGTCCTCGTCAACCTGCTCTCGATCAACCTCACCGCCTTGCTGTTGCTCTGGCTCTCCGGCTACCGCCCACAGCGCACCGGCAGTGTCGACCGCGTGTACGGCCGTCTGCGCGCGCGTGTCACCGTGCTCGTGGTCGCAATCGCCGTCCTCTCACTCGTTCTCGGCGGCGTTACTTACGGCACCTACCAGACTGCTGCCGTCGAGCACGACGTCCAGACCGAACTCGCCGCGATGAGCGACGACCCCGCGTTCGGCGACCTCGAGTTTCAGGATGTCTCCGTCCAGTACGAACTGATCGACGTCTACACTGGCGACCAGCCTGCAGTTACCGTGCTCGTCGAACGCCCACCCGGCGAGACGGAGTCACCCGACTTCGTCGAGGTCGTGCGCGAGCGGTTAGAGTCGGCGACGGGAACACAACTCGAGGTCGCGACTGAACTGGTAGACACTCAGCGAAGCGGCTGACTGCTGAGGAGTCAATTCACTCCAACCTATGCGCGCTCGCCGAACGACCGCGGCGCACCCTCACGCGGACTCGCCCACTCGACGGCGTTTCGCAGGACCTGCTGAATCTCTTCGTTCTCGTAGATCGGATACGTCTCGTGACCCGGCCGGAAGTAGAAGATGCGGCCACTCCCACGGCGGTAACAACAGCCGCTGCGGAACACCTCGCCGCCCTCGAACCAACTCGTGAAAACCAGCCGGTCCGGCTCGGGCACGTCGAACGGCTCGCCGTACATCTCCGTCTCCGGCAGCTCGATACACTCGCCGAGGCCGTCCGTGATCGGATGTCCGGGATCGACTACCCACAGCCGCTCGGTCTCGCCGTCCTCGCGCCACTGAAGGCTGCAGGTCGTCCCCATGAGCCGCTTGAAAATTTTCGAGTAGTGTGCCGAGTGGAGAACGAGTAGGCCCATGCCCTCGAGTACCCGCTCCTGCACGCGGTCGACGATGTCGTCGGCGACTTCGTCGTGGGCTTCGTGGCCCCACCAGAGGAGCACATCCGTCTCGTCGAGTACGTTCTCGGTGAGCCCGTGTTCTGGCTCGTCGAGCGTGGCTGTCTGGATCTCGTACTCGTCGGCCGTCTCCTGTGTTCGGAAAATGTCCGCGAGCGCTTCGTGAATGCCGTCCGGATAGACGGCCGCCACCTCGTCGTCCTCGCGCTCGTGTCGGAACTCGTTCCAGACCGTGATCGTTCGCATGGGCACTCGTCCACCGTCGATCCCCTTAGCTCGCGTGATCTCCGGTGGAAATCATCCATTCGGAACGTATCACGAAGGAAGACTCACATCGTAACCCAATACATTAATCGGTCACAACCCTTATTTTGATCGCTGACTGCGTCACTCTATGGACTGGGACGGGCTTCGAACACCATCGTTTACGCTGGCTTCTCGCTGTACGACCTCCTCATCCTCCACACACCGCCGGTCTCGCACGCACCGATCCCGACGGGGTGATCGCCGGTGATCGGCACCGACATCGGTGTCGGGATTGTCGGCCTCGGCGGGATGGGCCACCACCACGCACGAAACGTCACGGACCTCGGCGCGACGGTCGTCGCCGGTGCCGATCTGGTCCCTGACCAGCGCGAGCGCTTCGCCGCCGAATTCGGCGCAGAAACCTACGAAACCCACGAGGACCTCGTCGTCGACGACGCAGTCGACGCCGTCATCGTCACAACGCCGAACCGCTTTCACGAACCAATCACGGTCGACGCACTCGAGGCAGGCTGTGACGTGCTCGTGGAAAAACCGCTCGCGCACACGCTCGACAGTGCAGAGCGGATTGCCGAAGCCGAAGCCGAGGCGGACGGCTTCTGCATGGTCGGCTTCCACAACCGCCACGCGGCCTCGATGACGATGTTCGAGGAACACCACGCACGCGGGCGTTTCGGCGAGCTAACACACATCGAAGCCAACTACGTCCGCCGACGCGGCGTTCCCGGCCCCGGCTCGTGGTTCACCAACGAGGATCTCTCCGGCGGCGGCGCGCTGCTCGATATCGGCGTCCACGCGCTGGACCTTGCCCTCTACGCGCTCGACTTCCCCGAAATCACCGAAGTCTCGGGCATCGCGCGAACGACCTTCGGGGCACAAGAAGAGTACGCCGATCCCGAGGGCTTCGGCGACAACTGGGATGCAAGCGCAGAGACGTACGAGGTCGACGATTCCGTCAGTGCCTTCATCCGGTGTGCTGACGGCCAGACGATCTCGCTGGAAGCCGCCTGGGCGACCAACCGCGAGGAGAGTATGGACTTTCGCATCCGCGGCACCGAAGCCGGTGCCCAGTTCGACATCGGCGACACCAACATGCAACTCCTCGGTGCCAGTTCGGCCGGCGGCGACCACTACACCGACACCCAGTTCACCGGCGATTCGACTCTAACCGGCTACAAAGAACAGGACGAACGCTTCCTCACCGCCGTCGCAACCGACTCCGAACCGTCGACGAACACAATCGGTGAGGCGCTCGTCGTCCAGCGCGTCATCGACGCCATCTACCGCTCGAGCGAGAGCGGCCACGCGGAATCGGTCGACTCTGTCGCCAGTGTGCACTCGAGTACGAGCGAAACGGGTGAACTCGAAGCTGAAGCTGAGGCGGAAGCGGATCTCTGAGCGGCCGGTACTACTGTTGTCGCTGTCGCTGCTGTCGTTGCTGCTGCTGATACTGTCTTGATCTGTTGACCGTTTTCGCTCGGTGTGGGCTGTATATTGTGGGCTGCGTGCTGTGCGCTGCGGACCGCACGCTGCGTCCTGTGCCACGTCTTGTGGTTGTGGACAGCCGACTGCGAGAAAGAGGAGTGCAGACTGTGGGCTACACAGCTAGTATCCCAAAAAGCGCTGCGTCCAATTGAGTCGAGCGCCCGACGGGCAGGCGGGTCGACCAGCGATTAGGCGGAGAGACGATCAGACGGCTTAGACGGCTTAGACGACTTCGTCGAAGTCGTGGTGGCCGTGGATGTCGACGCCCTCGTCGGTGATTTCACAGAGGAAGACACCGTTACCGGAGCCGGTGTCACGCTCTGCAGCAGACTTGATTGCGCGGGCAGCGACCGTCGTCGCCTCGTCGTTCGAGAGGTCCTCTTCGAACTCCTGCTCGAGGAGACCGTAGGCGAGTTGCATCCCGGAGCCGGTGACGGTGTAATCGTCTTCCATGACGCCGCCGGCTGGGTCGATGCTGTAGACGTGGCTCCCTTCCTCGTCGACGCCGCCCAGAATCGGGTGGATCGCAAAGAACGGGCCGCCGCGGGCGAAGTTGCCGGCGAGGGTCGCGAGTGCGTCCATGCTGATCGGCTCGCCGCGACGGGCCTCGTAGAGGTTAACCTCGGCGCGGAGGCTGCCGATGAACGACTGGGCACCGCCGACGCTGCCAACCATCGTCAGCGCGCCCGTTGGGTGGATCTGTTCGACCTTCTGGACGTTCTTGTTCGAGACGAAGCGCCCGCCGAGGCTGGCGCGCATGTCCGTCGCGATGACGACGCCGTCCTCGGTCGTGATACCGATCGTCGTCGTCCCCGTCTTGTTCACGTTGTCGAGGTCTGCACGCGAGAACTCGTTCTTGGGCATCGAGCCGACTTCCGGCTCGTATGGGTTCGGGTCGTCGGCCAGCTGGTTGACCGTCCGGGAGAAGTCCGAATTATGCTGTGGTGCTCGCATTGACCGAACGTTACGACCGGCACGATATAAAACACCGGCGGTCATCGTCCTTGTTTCCGGTTTGTCCGCCGCCCTGTTTGTCCCTGTTCGCTGTCGAGTGCGAACGGCGAGACCCAACAGAACGCGTCGGACAGCGCCCAGACCAGCGACACCGCTCAGGATGGCGTTGAATGCAGCCGCAAAACGAGCGTCGTGTTAGTGCCTGATCAGTGCTGTGCGCCCTCGTAGGCGTTCTCGACGGTGTCGATGAGGCGGTGGACCGGGAGCGTAACCCCGGCCTGGCGGGCGGCGATGGCGAGTGGCATGGCGACGATGCCAACCATGATGCACAGTTGATACAGCGCGAACAGCGTTGCGTGGTACACGCGGGAGATCATCAGCGTTCAGGCGTGGCTCAGACGAGGGTTATATATAAAAGTTCGTTATTTCTAATATTCATAATGATTGTGCCTGTTGGATCAGGTCGGCGCAGTCATGCGATTCAAGGGTGGTTGTGCTCGGGGAAACTCAAGGTGTACTCGAGTCGAAATCTGACTAAGTGGGTGGCAATCGATACGCTGAATTCGCATAACTTATAGAATTCATTTCGTTCCCGTGCGCGCTCGTCGACGCGTCTGTAGTCTGTACTCTGTAGTCTATACCATGTTCAGCAGTCGCATGCGAGTGTGCGTGATGGGGTGCACCGATATTTCCGCGATGGCGGCGCGGACGAACCGCAAGACAAGAAACCCCCCGGACCGACCACGACATATGGGCAACTATCTCGTCGCGATGGAAGCAGCGTGGCTCGTTCGTGACGTCGATTCGATAGACGACGCGATCGGTGTCGCAGTAAGCGAAGCCGGAAAGCGACTCAACAGCGAGAATATGGACTACGTCGAGGTCGAAGTCGGCGCGACGGGCTGTCCGGCCTGCGGTGAGCCGTTCGACTCCGCGTTCGTCGCGGCCCAGACTGCACTCGTCGGCCTGGGACTCGAGATGGAAGTGTTCAACGCCGACAGCGAGGAACACGCCTCTCGCATTGCAAAGAGCGAAGTCGGCGGCGCACTGCGTGACGTGCCGCTGTCGGTCGTCGAGATTATGGAAACGCCAGCGGACGAGTAACGGACGACCGCGACCACAGCGGTCGTCTTATCCCCGAGATCGTAGTGCGAAAGAGCGGGTGCCAGCAGGTATCGCTCGCCACTTCTCGACCACGAAGATTCACTCCCACCCAAAGCTCTTTCTATAACCCCTGGTTATTGGCTGCTATGGAGCTGCCAACCCCTGCGGACCTGCGCCAGCGACGGACCGACCTCGGGTTGACTCAGAGCGAACTCGCCGAGACGGCAGACGTCTCCCAGCCGCTGATCGCCCGCATCGAGGGCGGCGACGTCGATCCGCGCCTCTCGACGCTGCGTCGAATCGTCAACGCACTCGAGAAGGCCGAGAGCGACGTGGTTCGCGCGGAGGATCTGATGAACGAGGCCGTGGTGAACGTAACGCCGGACGATCCGGTGAAGGAAGCGGCGCGAAAGATGGAAGAGGAGGCCTACTCACAACTCGCCGTGATTCAGGACGGCATTCCGGTTGGCTCGATCAGTCAGAGCGATCTGGTCCACCTCGATTCCGCCGCCCGCGACGAACCGATCGCGGACCACATGAGCGAGAGTTTCCCGACGGTGTCGAAAGACGCGACCCTAGACGAGATCAGCAACCTGCTGGAGCACTACAAGGCCGTGATGATCACGGAAGCGGGAGAAACGGTTGGGATCATTACCGAGGCAGACGTCGCGTCGCGGTTCTCCTGAGCACCGGAGATGCTGCGCTCCCGCGAGCGAGGGCGGGAGCGTGAGCGGGAGCGTGAGCGTGAGCACTTGAACGGGTGGGTGATTCGGCGCTTAGTCGCTGTGGCAGGGCAGCCGGCCGGCTACCGTCTACTCGAGTGCAGGTCGCGGTGCGTTTTCGTAGCGGATCATTTTCTCCGGTTTGTCGGAGATGGTCTCGTACAGTTGCTGGAGGGTTTCCTCTGCGGCAAGGACGTTGTGTTCGTCGAGGAACTGCCGGCCGTCGTCGGTGAGCGCGTAGAATTTCCAGGGATAGCCCTGCTGGCGCTCGTCTTCGGGGAGGGAGACCTCGCGAACGACGCCGACGTCGATCAGTTTCTGGACGTGTTTGTAGACGGTTGCGTCGCTCACGCTGGGGTTCAACTGCTCGAGTTCGTACATCGAAGGCAGTTGTTCTGGGTGTTGAACGATATTCGTGAGCAGTGCGAACCGGGTCTGTTGGGTGACGAAGTGGAGGAGTTCGCGCGCGTTCGACCCCTCGGTGGTCCCAAGCCGGGTACTCATACAGCGGCCTACGGACTGTATCACCAAGTAGTTTACCCTGGAGTGAACTACTCTGGAGTGACTTACCGTAGAGTAAACAACTCTCGAAGAGTCGCTGCAAAAGAATCGGAAATAGGTTTTCTGCCAATATGCGCTGTTTCAGGGCCTGTACCCAGTATCGGAAGAATCGGAAGAATCGGAAACGACCCGGAAACGACTATAATGGCGTGCCGATACGCATTGGATATGACCAACACCGAGCCACCCGTCCCCGAGTCGGTCCTGACGAGCGCTCGCGAGCGCTTAGAGCAGGAAGAACTCACCCTCGCCGACAACGAGGCCATCCTCCACTCACTGAGCGAACTCACGCCAGTCTACGAGAACGAACGCTCCTACTTCGTCCTCGGGAGCTACGACCGCGAGCCGATCCGCCGGCTCAACCTCGTCGTCGACCGGCTCAACCGTCGCCCCGACGCCTACGCCTTCCGCATGGTCGACGTCCGCGGCGAGTGGGAAAACGGCATCCAAAAGTTTTGTCTCATTGCGGACCTCGTCACCCACGTCGTCGGCATCGCCGAGAAGGAGCCAAGTGACTTCCTCGTCGAACAGGGCCTCCTCGCGGGCACCACCGAGTTCTTCGAGAAGAGCTACGTCCTGAAACGCGAGTACCCAGACACCGAGGAGGACCATCCCTTCGGCTGGATGCAAGATGGCGTCTTCGAGCTACTCGAGTCCGAGGGCCGACTCCACCGGTGGGAGACAGAGGCGGACCTCACCGAAGCGGCAGAAAAGCTTCCCTGAGCGCTGCTTTAGTGTGTAGCTATCTTTTCCGGAAGATCAGGTGTGACCCGACACCGAAACCGGTTCGTAGGGTTCTTCCAGGTACGCCATATCCGACGCTGACAGCGAGATGTCGAGCGCCTCGACGGCCTGTTCCAGGTGCTCGACGCTCGTCGTCCCGATAATCGGTGCGTCGACCCAGTCTTTGTGCAGGAGCCAGGCGAGGGAGATCTGAGCCATCGTGACACCCTTCTCGGCCGCGAGTTCGGCGACACGTTCGTTGATCTCTCTGCCGCCACCCTCGCGGTAGGGGTGATTGTACATGTGCTCCTCTGCTTCCCCGCGGGTCGTCGCGTCGATGTCCTCGTGCGGGCGCGTGAGATATCCTCGGGCGAGCGGAGACCAGGGGAGGACACCGATATCTTCTTTCGCACAGAGCGGCAGCATCTCGCGTTCCTCCTCGCGGTAGACGAGGTTGTAGTGGTTCTGCATCGTGACGAACTGATTGAGAGCCAGTTGGTCGCTCGTGTGTAACGCATCGGCGAACTGGTGAGCCCACATCGAGGAAGCCCCCACGTACCGCACGTGACCCCGGCGGACGGCGTCGTCGAGTGCCCGCATGGTCGTCTCGATTGGCGTCTCGTCGTCCCAGCGGTGGATCTGGTAGAGATCAATCGTATCTACGCCCAGGCGCTCGCGGCTGGCCGCGAGTTCCTGCTCAATCGTTTTTCGGGAGAGTCCCCCCGAGTTGGGGTCGTCGTCGCGCATCGGATGGTAGACTTTGGTCGCGACGACGGCCTCCTGCTGGTAGTCGAACTCCGCAAGGGCATCGCCGAGGATGCGCTCGGACTCCCCTCGCGAGTACATGTTCGCGGTATCAAAGAAGTTGATCCCGAGGTCGATTGCGCGTTCGATGATTTCCTTGCTCTCCTCGTCTTCGAGTACCCACTCCCGCCAGTCCGAGGAGCCGAAGCTCATGCAGCCGAGACAGAGGCGACTCACTTCCATACCAGTGGTGCCGAGTGTCGTGTACTCCATACGCGTGCCTCGACGAGAAGGGTGAAAACAGTACTGTCCGTCGACTACCGGTTTCGGAGAGTCTGTCTGGCTCCACCAGATTTTAGTGTCGAATGAGCATACAGTCACGTGCATATGACGGACGAACACACTGACCGAGAGACCCAGCGCACCGACGAGGACAGTGGTATCGTCTCGCGCATCAAGAACGTGTTCGACCGCGACTAGCGGCACAAACGCGGACACGACAGCACAGTCGATCGGCCGTTCTTCCGTCATCCCCGCTTTCTTGGGCCGCACCAAACCCTGACAGCCTCAGCTACACGATTCCGCGTACCAGCGAGCCGAACACTGGCAACCCAATCGCCGCCCCCACGATGAGGTAGACGACCGGGGCCATCTCGAGTACCTGCGCTGTCGCCCCGCCCAGGCTGATCACGAACAGACCGAGAACGACGAGGCCGAACCCAGCTGCGGTGACGAGCGCTCGCCAGAAGGTCGTCGAGACGAGTCCAACGAGCGCACCGCCGAGGACGAGACCGATCCAGTGGAACCACGCGAACACGACGCCGAGTCCACCGGCGAGGACGAGCGCGACGGCGCGACGGCGCGGCGTCGTTCGAATGGACTCGAGTTCCTGTTCCACGCTGGCGGGGATGCCGTCGCCGCCGAGTGTGCTGGTCGTTCTTCGTTCCAGTGTGGGGTCTGATTGCGATTTCGAGTCGGGTTCGGATTCCGGATCCGACTCCGGTTCCGATTTGTGGTTCAGGTCCCCGTCCTCTCTCCCGCTGTCGTCACGATCAGGTTGTGACGTCATTGGTCACCCTCCGCGACGAACGAGACATCCGGCTCACCGTCGCCAGTCGTGCGGTCCATCGGCTTCTGCTCGCCGTTTCGCCACTGATCGAACTGATCGTCGTAATGCGGCGAGAAGTAGTCACCCGAGTTCCCACCGGGCAGGACCGCCGTCGCGTCGCCACCGGGTTCGACGACCATTCGCCAGCTCGCGCCAACTGCCGACTCGACGCGGTAGTTCTTGACCGTCGCCCGCGAGCCGTCCGTCGGTGCCGTCTCGTAGTCCAGAAACGGCGCTTCGACGGCAAATGGGTGCTCGATCGTCCGCGTCGAGTTCCAGTCACCGTAGGTTTCCCAGCCTTCGGCGTCGATTTCCGAGCGGGCGTTCTCGAGTGCCCCGAGCATCGCTTCCGCCTTCGACTGGTCGTCAAAGACCTCGCTATCCTCAGGCAACGTCGCGATGATCCAGTCGTTCGGATAGTACGACTCGTCGAGCCCCGCATCCTCGAATCCGTCCTCGAAAAGCCGGTGGCGGTAGTGGTCGAACCACCGGGCGAACACGAGCGCGCCGCGAGAGTCGCGGTCCATCCGGTAGTCCCAGTCTTCGAGGGTGTCGAAAACGTCGCCGAACTCGTCCGTGTTGCTCTCTGCGAGTGCGTCGAGCAGGTCCGGCACGAGCTGTGCTGCCCGCCCGTCGTACGTATCGTTCTGCAACTCGCGATGGAAGTCGAGGTCTGTCGGCTCGCCGCGCTCGAGTTGCTCGTCGAGGCGGTCGTAAATCCGCTCGCCCCGGTAAGGTGCCGCGTAGGCGACGCCGACGTAGTGTTCGGGGTCGTCAGCCACGCGCTGGTTCGCCGTCGCGAGCACGTCCGGATCGATCGCGTGCGGCTTCTCCTCGAAGGGGACGAAGCCGTCCCAGGAGGATTCGCCGAACGGCGTAAAGCCCTCCCACTCGCCCTCGCCCGCGGAGCCGTCGAAGATCTGATTACCGGATACCGGTTCGCCGTCTATTTCCCGAATCGGGAGTTTTCCAGTCGCGTAGTACATCGTCCGTCCGTCCGCGTCCGCGTAGACGAGATTCTGTGTGGGCAGGTCGAACTTCCGGGTGGACTCGAGTACCTCGTCCAGTCCGTCACTGCGCTCGAATTCGTAGATTGCGTCGGTCGTCCGCGTGGCAGTGTGGCCGGTCCAGGCGACGCCGACGGTCTGGCCCTCGCGCTCGAGGACGGGGCCGTGGACGGTTTTCCGGAGTGTCAGCGTTCGATTCTCGCCGCCTGCGACGGCGATTTCGCGTTCCTCGGTGTCAAAATCGCGCCACTCGCCCTGGTAGCGGTAGCGCTCGCCGTCCTCGTCGATGTCGTACTCGTAGCAGTCGAGGACGTCCGCACCGACGTTGGTGAACGACCAGGTGCCGCTGTCGTTCGCGCCGGTGATGACGAACGGGACGCCGGGGAAGGTTGCCCCACGGACCGATGTATTGGGTGTCTCGACGTGCTGTTCGTACCACAGCGGCGGCGTCATCAGGGTGAGATGGGGGTCGTAGGCGACGATTGGGAGTCCGCTCTCGGTGTGGTCGCCGGAGACGACCCAGCTGTTTGAGCCGACGCCGGGCGGTGATTCGAACCCTGAGAGCCAGCTGGTTAGTGCTGGACCGATGCTGGCGGTGGTGGTTGTGTCGGTTTCGCTGTCCTCGGGTGAGGAGTTGCTAGCAGAACCGACGGAATCAGACCGCGGCGCAGTCGCTGTCGACACAGAACTGTTCCCAGCGGATTCGCTGTCGCCAGTGTCTCCCTCGCCGTTCTCGTCCAGTCGATCCGCGTCGATCTCTTCTCGGAGAATAGGGACGTCGTGATCCAGCCGATCCGGATAGAGTTCCGCGACGACATCGTCACCGAGCCGTTCCGCAATCAACGCCTCACGTAGTTCGCCGAAATTCCCCGTCAGATCCCACGAAATCTGCTTCTCCATCAGCATCGAATCCACCGGCGTCCACGGCTCGGGCTCGGCTCCGAGCAGTTCGAACTCGAGTGGCAACTGTTCGTTTTCGATCACTGCGTTGACGCCGTCGGTGTAGGCCTGGACCAGCGGGCCGGCGGGCGTGTCGGCGACGTGTTCCCAGGTGGCCTCGGCCGCGCCCGCGAAGTCCATCGCGACGTGGAACTCGTCGTCTTCGAGCATGGCTTCGCCGACGAGTTCGGACACCTGCCCGCGCATGACTCGTCGCTGAAGATCGAGCTGGAAGAGGCGGTCGAACGCCTGCGCGTAGCCAACGGCGAAGTAGGCCGCTTCCTCGTCGTCGGCGCTGATCGTCGGCACGCCGAACTCGTCGTAGTGGATGCTGGCCTCGCCGTGAGGACTCTCGACGGTCCCTGGGAGTGTGCGGTCGGCCGCGTCCCAGGCGTCGCCCGACAGCGGGGCGAACTGGTCGAGCAGGTCGTGCGCATCGGTCAGCGCCAGTCCCCCGACACCGGCGGCGAGCACCCCGGCAAGGACAGTTCGCCGTGTGGTATCGTTCGTCACTACACACAGCCTGTTTTGCGGGTTACATAAACATCCCTGTGTTCCTCGGCCTGGACCAGCGTGCGAAACACAATATTATTCTATGTAGTGGCGACTGGACGGCCATACCATGGGTAGCAGGGGTGATTCGTGCGTAATCGGCGCGACAGTAGCGATACCGTCCGTTCGGTCACAGCGTTGTCTATCAGCTCCGTTCACATACCGAATAGGAAAATAAGCAACTAGAATTGTACTAGGACAATCTAGGATTAGTTTTATCACTGACATCGGCGATGCAGTGTATGTAGTGATTGATGATGAGGAATCGGGCAGATACTGACGTGCTGTGGGAAAACCACCTCCAGAACACACATGACTCGCACCACCGAGACGACAGAAACCGATAGTTTGCACCGCTCTCAATCGGATCCCCCCGACAGGTCACTCACAACGTGCAGTGGCACCGATGGTATCGAAGATGCGGGCGCACCACTCGTTCCAGTGAGCCCGATGAGTGACACGGCACCATCCGGGCCGCAAGTCACCGGGAGCATCTCGCCGAAGCGGTCCCGGACCAGCGTGTTAGAAGCCGAGTGTGACGCCCCACTCGTTCCGGATCTGCGGCCACTCGAACAGAACCGGCGATCAAAAACAAGCGACTAGTACCAGACAATGCACCCATCAGAACTCGACGACGACGTTTATGCACGACGTATTGACAATCCAGCTGGAAGACAGTTCCGGGACCTGCTCGATTCACAATCGTACACGTTCGCGCCGGGCATCTACCACGCACTCGATGCCCGCCTGGCCGAAATGGCAGGAATCGATGCTGCATACATGAGCGGCTATTCGACTGTCCTCGGCCAGTTCGGCTTCCCTGACCTTGAGATGGTCACGATGACGGAGATGGTCGAAAACGCCAAACGAATGGTCGAAGCAACGAACCTTCCCGTAATCGCCGACTGTGACACCGGCTACGGTGGCATACACAACGTTCGCCGTGCTGTTCGTGAATACGAGAAAGCGGGCGTTGCTGCCGTCCACATCGAAGACCAGACCTCCCCAAAGCGCTGCGGTCACATCGCTGGGAAGCAGATCGTCGGCCGCGAGGAAGCCAGATCGCGATTCGAAGCCGCGGTCGATGCGAAACAGAGTGAGGACACGGTCATCATCGCTCGAACCGACGCGTACGGGTCGGCCAACGGTGACTGGGAGGAACATCTCGAGCGAGGCCGGATCTACGCCGACGCCGGCGTCGACCTCGTCTGGCCCGAGATGCCGGACCCGTCTCGTGAGGATGCGATCAACTATGCCGAAACGATCCACGAGACACATCCTGACCTGGATCTCGCGTTCAACTATTCATCGTCGTTCGCGTGGAGCGAAGAGGACGACCCACTAACGTTTTCGGAGCTCGGCTCGCTCGGCTATCGCTACATATTCATCACCCTCTATGGGCTCCACTCCGGGGCGCATGCCGTCTATGAGGATCTGGTGAACATCGCCGAAAACGCCGAAGCAGCACAGTTCGACCTCGAAAGCCGGTACCTCGATCACGAGACCGAAAGCCACCACGAGCTTTCGTTCGTTCCGCGGTACCAGAACATCGAGTCCGAATTCGATCCAGATGCACGTGAGCGGATGACGGAATCCGCGGGGTTCAGCGAAGAGCAGTCCGAGCCGCTCACGTCGGACACCAGTGACTAAATCAGTACCACAACTCTCCCATGTCAATCCAGACTACCACCATGCGGTCTGACGGACAGCAGGATCGATCGTTTGTGCGAACGTTCTTTACCTCCCCAGCGGCGGTGGAGGGCGAGACTGATTCCGCAAAGATGCTCCGGCGTGCGGTCCAGCTTCGCGGAATGCGCGCACCAGATGTGTGGGTTCCGGACAACGAGGACGCGACAGCCCCCTCGATGCGCGACGACGGTATCGAGAATATCGTCGACATCGTCGCGGAGCACGGGGAATCGTTCCCCGGCGAGATTCACCCGCGGATCGTCTGGCACCGAGACCGACCCGACACCAGATACCAGGGTCTCCAACAGATGCTGTATATCGCCGATCCCGAGCGGGGTGCCATCGAGTACATCGACGGCTTCGTCGTCCCAGAAGTCGGCGACATCGACGACTGGAAAAAAGCCGACGAGTGTCTCACTATCATCGAAACCGAGTACGGCTTAGACGAAGGGCGACTGTCCATGTCCGTCATCGTCGAAAGCGGACAGGCAGAACTGGCGCTTGCAGACCTCCGTGACGAGATCGGGAAACCAACGAACAATCTCGAGCGTCTGTCTCTCCTCGTCGACGGCGAAGTCGACTACACGAAGGACATGCGAGCAATCACGCCCACGGGAGAGTTACCAGCGTGGCCGGAGCTACGGCACAACACTTCCAGGAGTGCAAGTGCCAACGGGTTGATTGCGATCGACGGACCCTACGATGATATCCGGGATATCGACGGCTATCACGAGCGCATGACCACCAACCAGGCGAAAGGACTGCTCGGCATCTGGGCGTTGACGCCCGAACAGGTGATTGAAGCGAATACAGCTCCGTTACCACCGAAAACCGGGTCCTGGCTACTCGACGTGAACGGCCATACGGTCGAACTGTACATGGAAGACGATGTTCACATCTACGATGGCGAGCGACTGGCACTCGAGAAGACCGAGACTGATCGCTACAGGTTCCGAGTTGGCTCTGAGGAGCAAGCGGTATGCGACGACGAACTCCACGAAGAACTTCTGAATCTGACCGACTACGTCCCGAGTCTCACCGACATCGTGGATTCGATGGAAACCTTCGAAGAGGCCACGGAAGCCGGCAAGGGCGCAATTGCGATGGAGCAGTCGACGACACTCAGCATCGATGGAGTCGAGGTTTCAATCTCCGAGGAGCGAATGTGGGACGAGGCAACGTACCAGGCAGCACAGACACCGATCAGCCTGTTTCAGGATGTCTACGAGAATCGTCCAGATCAACGCGAGGAGTTGCGGGAGATGTACGGAGAACACGTCCTAAAGCGGGCGATGAACGTCGGCTAATCCTGGTTCAGAAACCGGGCTCCTGGGCCGCAACTCCTGGGACGCAGTCATTCGTTTGCAAGCGCGGGTCGCTTCGTGAGCCAGTCGGTACGCAGACTCTCGGTGAGCAGTTTCTCTCGTCCCCACTGTAACAGATCACACACTGACCGCACAGCAGTTGTGCACTGACGTGTGGGGGGGCTTCGACGGAGAGCGTGGTCGATAGCTAACACAATGTCAGCTAGTTCGGTTCCGAACTGCTATGGGGGTCCAGTGTGTACGAACGGGTGAACGATGTCATCGCCGCAAACGAAAAACCGCGACACAGACGCCAATGCGTGCCCCGTCATCCAGTCGCTCGAACAGATCGGCTCGCAGTGGCGACTGGCCGTCCTCCACGAACTACTGACCGGCGAACAGCGCTTCAACGAACTCAAGCGCTCGACCGGTGCGAACGCGCGAACACTCTCGCGCGTTCTGGACGACCTCGGCGAGATGGGGTTCGTCGAGCGCCGCATCGAAGAAGACGCTCCGATCGCGACCTACTATAGCCTCACCGACAAGGGCGAGTCACTCGAGCCGGTGTTCGACGAAATCGAGTGCTGGGCGGGGAGTTGGCTCGACGAGGACGTGTTGACTCGAGAGTAAGGTTGCCAACAGGCCCTCACAACAGGCCGTATCAGCCGTCCAGATCCAGTTCGACCAGCTGCAGCGACCGGTCGAGATGACAGACCTCGTGTGGCGGATCACCGAGAATCTCGCTGATCCGGTGTTCCTCGTCGAACGCCACACCGTCTGGCTCACAGAACTCGTGGCTCGGACACTCGACGTACGGACACGGCCCCGAAAGGCTCGCCTTGCTGCCGGCGAACGACCCCTTACTCGGGATGTTCGCGCGCACGGACGCAGGCTCGACTTCGACAGCGCGGACGCCGCCGTCGTGCATGGCGCACTCGAGTGTCTGTGCGTTTTCGCGGACGGCGGTGACGCGGTACTTGGTGTCGGATGAGAGATTGAGACACTGGCTCCGGTAGGGACAGCCCGCGCAGCCGTCGGCCTCGCCCTCGTAGACGAATTCGGTTCCCGGATCGGCGAGGCGGGAGCCGATGAGCGTGACGGTGGTCATACCCTGGAGTATTCACCACTCGCGGTTAAGCCTCACGTCACTGGGGAGGCGTTCGTTACGCATCACGTGGTGCGGTCGATCCACGGCCCGTAAGCTCGTCTAACCGCTCGAAGTAGTCCTCTCGCGGCACCTGATAGCACGCGCGATAGTCGACCTCACCGGCGTCGAACTGTTCGGCAAGGTCGACCGTCGCTGTGAGTGCCTCGCTCCGGGTCGGAAAACTGGTACCGCCCTCGAGTGTCACCTCGGGTTCGAGATAGAACGTGACGTACCAGTCGGTCTGGCCCGTCGTATCACTCGGGTTCTGTCCTGGGCGACGGGTTCGCTTGCCGTGCGTGAGATACAGCGTCGGCAAACAGGGGGCAGGAAAGTCGTCGCCGTTGAACACGTCTGGTCGGTAGGCGAGGACGAGTCGGCCGTCCTCACCTTCGGACCAGACGTCCCAGGAATCCGGCAGGGACTCGAGTGCGGTCATGGCTACGAATTGGTGAAGCGTCCCTATAGGTTCGTCGTGATCTGCCTCGGTGTGGCCAACTTCGGAGACGGTGTGGTCGAATTCGCAGCAGCTATGTCGAACATTCGCAGTCGGTGCGAGAGAACCAGAGACACATTGTGATGAACGTATCACCGTCTCTAGGAGAGCGCGCGCGAGCAAACCACGGCAATGCAGGCCGAGAATTTACATCGATAGTCGCGAAATGGGTGTCGTGGTATCAGTTGACAGCACCGTGTATAGGAACTGTTTGCCGGTAGTCTGATCCTAATAAATATCTTTTGGGGCCAAGGTTAAGTACCTGGATTACTCACTCATTAAATACTATCGGTATCCGACTGACGGACCGATTACCCACGCCCGATCGTGGAACGCCGTCGTGTGACACCGCAGACGCGGTCGTTGCACACAGGTGCGTGGTGGAAGTTCGCACATGACACGACTGACCGTCGTCGCCACTGCTCAGACGAGCACGCCCTCGCCGGGAGACCCCGTCTCGGAACAGGGGGCATCCACGAGAGTCACCGACGGGCCGGCTGTAAGTGGCAGCCGACCCGCCGACGAGCCGCTACTGTTGGACCCGTGCCAACCCGTTGCCTCGTGCGCTTGTGATCACGGATCGAGACGCGATACGGACGACCGACGAACGCGACCCAATCGACGGGGATCCACAACTGGCAAGATAACATGACTGGTGACATCGAGACGCTCGAGGAACTCAGTGCGGAGTACAAGGAATCGATGCCCGCAGACCTGCGGGAGACCAAATCCTTCGACTGGTACCTAGAAGAGGTGTACGCAGACCCCAAGGTGACCCGCAACGCCCACCAACGCGTTGCGGATATGTTCGACTACTACGGCACCACCTACGACGAGACAGAGGGTGTCGTCGAGTACCAGCTGGCGAGCGAGGACCCGCTAAACGACGGTGAGAATACCTTCTACGGGAAGGTTATTCACCAGTCGATTCACGAGTTCGTCAACAAGGTGAAATCGGGTGCCCGCCGCCTCGGTCCCGAGCGGCGTATTAAACTCCTGCTCGGCCCAGTCGGGTCGGGGAAGTCCCACTTCGACAAGCAGGTTCGGGAGTACTTCGAGGACTACACGCTCCGCGAGGAGGGACGGATGTACACCTTCCGCTGGACGAACCTCTGTGACGTTATCAAAGACCAGGATCCGGCCGACGACACCGTTCGATCTCCGATGAATCAGGATCCGCTCGTTCTCCTGCCACGTGAGCAGCGCCAACGCGTGATCGACGACATCAACGAGCGCCTCGACGCACCCTACACGATCCAGAACGAGCAGTCGCTCGATCCCGAGAGCGAGTTCTACATGGACAAGCTGCTGGCGTACTACGACGACGACCTCCAGCAGGTACTCGAGAACCACGTCGAGATCATCCGTTTCATCGCCGACGAGAACAAGCGCCAGGGCCTGGAGACGTTCGAACCAAAGGACAAGAAGAACCAGGACGAGACCGAGCTAACGGGTGACGTCAACTACTCGAAGATCGCCATCTACGGCGAGTCCGACCCGCGCGCGTTCGATTACTCGGGTGCATTCTGTAACGCGAACAGGGGTATTTTCAGCGGTGAAGAGCTCCTGAAGCTCCAGCGGGAATTCCTCTACGACTTCCTGCACGCGACCCAGGAGCAGACGATCAAACCGAAGAACAACCCGCGGATCGACATCGACCAGGTGATCGTCGGCCGGACGAACATGCCCGAGTACAAGGACAAGAAGGGCGACGAGAAGATGGAGGCGTTCAACGACCGCACGAAGCGGATCGACTTCCCGTACGTCCTCTCCTACGAAGACGAGTCGATGATCTACGAGAAGATGCTGAACAACGCCGACGTGCCGGACATCAACGTCGAACCCCACACGCTCGAGATGGCCGGCCTCTTCGGCGTCCTCACGCGGGTCGAAGAACCCGACAGCGAGACGGTCGACCTCCTCTCGAAGGCGAAAGCGTACAACGGCGAAATCGACGAGGGCGACGATATCGACATCAAAAAGCTCCGCGACGAAGCCGAGCAGAAGGCCGAAATCGGCGAGGGCATGGTCGGCGTCTCACCCCGGTTCATCGGCGACGAGATTGCGGAGGCGATCATGGACTCCAAACACCGCTCGCGCGGCTTCCTGTCGCCGTTGACGGTGTTCAACTTCTTCGAGGAGAACCTAGAGCACCACGGCTCCATCCCCGAAGACAACTTCGAGAAGTACTACCGATACCTCGAGGTTGTCCGTGAAGAGTACAAAGAGCGCGCCATCGAGGACGTGCGCCACGCGCTCGCCTACGATCTGGACGAGATCCAGCGCCAGGGCGAGAAGTACATGGACCACGTGATGGCCTACATCGACGACGACACCATCGAGGACGAGTTGACCGGCCGCGAGCAAGAACCCGACGAGACCTTCCTTCGCTCGGTCGAGGAGAAACTCGACATTCCCGAAGACCGCAAAGAGGACTTCCGCCAGGAGGTCTCGAACTGGGTCAGCCGCAGAGCGCGCGAAGGCGAGGCGTTCAACCCGCAGGACAACGAGCGCCTGCGCCGCGCACTGGAGCGCAAGCTCTGGGAGGACAAGAAACACAACATCAACTTCTCCGCGCTGGTGTCGGCCAACGAGTTCGACGACGACGAACGCTCCGCCTGGATCGACGCGCTGATGGAACAGGGCTACTCCGAAGACGGTGCCAAGGAGGTACTCGAGTTCGCCGGCGCCGAGGTCGCCAAGGCAGAGATGGAAGACTAATATGACCGGGAACGACTACGTCTCCGAGGCCGACCGGGAACTCGAGGAGACCTACGAGAAGCCGATGGCGCTCGCGGCGTACGTCGACCGGATCTTCGAGAATCCGACGATTGCATCCCACGCCTCGAAGTACCTGCTCGAAGCGATCGAAGCGGCCGGGACACGCACGGTGGTCGAGGAGGGCGAGGAGAAGGAACGCTACCGTTTCTTCGACGATCCACACAACGACGGTGAGCACGCGATTCTCGGCAACACCGAGGTGCTCAACCGGTTCGTCGACGACCTCCGTTCGATCGCCGCGGGTCGAGCGAAAGACGAGAAGATCATCTGGTTCGAGGGACCGACCGCGACGGGCAAGTCCGAACTCAAGCGCTGTCTCGTCAACGGCCTCCGGGAGTACTCGAAGACACCAGAGGGACGCCGGTACACCATCGAGTGGAACGTCGCCACCGCCGAGACGAGCGACCGCAGCCTGAGCTACGGCGTCGATCCGACGGCTGGAGACGACCAGAACTGGTACCAGAGCCCCGTCCAGTCCCACCCGCTGTCGGTCTTTCCGGAGCAAGTTCGCTCGCAGGTGCTCGCCGATCTGAACGAGCAACTCGAGGACCACGTTCCGGTTCGGGTCGACACCGAACTCGATCCGTTCTCCCGGGAGGCGTACGACTTCCTGGAGGAGCGTTACCGCAGAGAGGGCAGCGAGGACCTGTTCTCGGCGATTGCGGACAGTGAGCACTTGCGGGTGAAGAACTACGTCGTCGACATCGGCCAGGGCGTCGGCGTCCTGCACTCGGAGGACGAGGGTCGTCCCAAGGAACGCCTCGTCGGCTCCTGGATGCACGGCATGCTCCAGGAACTGGACTCGCGCGGGCGCAAGAACCCGCAGGCGTTCAGCTACGACGGCGTACTGTCGCAGGGTAACGGCGTCCTCACGATCGTTGAGGACGCCGCCCAGCACGCCGACCTGCTGCAGAAGCTGCTGAACGTGCCCGACGAGCAGTCTGTCAAACTGGACAAGGGCATCGGGATGGACGTCGACACCCAGTTGCTGATCATCTCGAATCCCGACCTCGAGGCCCAGCTGAACCAGCACGCCGACCGAAACGGTATGGACCCGCTGAAGGCACTCAAACGCCGGCTCGACAAGCACCGCTTTGGCTACCTGACGAACCTCAGCCTCGAAACCGAACTTATCCGCCGCGAACTGACCAACGAGACCGAGGTCTGGGAGGCCGACAGCTACGACGAACTCGAGAACCGGATCCGCGAGCCGGTGCGGGCGACGATCAAGGGCCAGGATGGTCGGACGCGAACGCGCGAGTTCGCCCCACACGCCATCGAAGCGGCGGCCCTGTACGCCGTCGTCACCCGCCTCGACGAGGAAGACCTGCCAAACGGGCTCGACCTGGTCGACAAGGCGCTGATCTACGATCAGGGCTACCTGCAGGAGGGCGACACCCGTCGCGAAAAGGACGAGTTCGACTTCGACGACGACGGCCACGACGGCGACCACGGCATCCCGGTCACCTACACCCGCGATACGCTCGCCGAGTTGCTCCAGACCGAACGAGACCGCCACCACGGCGACCTCTCCGTCGAGGACGTCGTCATGCCTCGCGACGTGCTGAACGCGATGGCCGAGGGGATGGCGAACGCACCGGTGTTCTCGACCGGCGAACGCTCGGAGTTCGAGAACCGCGTCGTTCCGGTCAAGAACTACATCTTCGACCGCCAGGAGTCGGACGTCATCGAGGCAATCATGCACGAGAAACGCGTCGACGAGGAGACCGTCGGCGAGTACGTCGAACAGGTCTACGCCTGGGAGACCGACGAACCGCTGTACAACGACCGTGGCGAACGGGTCGAGCCCGATCCGCTGAAGATGAAGCTGTTCGAAATCGAGCACCTCGGCCGGTTCTCCGAGGACGAGTATCAGGGGAATCTCCCCCGGGAGAGCGTCAGGAACTTCCGCCGCGAGAAGGTGATCACTTCCCTGAATCGCCACGCCTGGGAGCACCGCGACGAGGACTTCTCGGTGGCTGATGTCGACCTGGCAGCGATTCCCGTGATCAAGTCGGTTCTGGAGAGCCACGACTGGGACGACGTGAGTCGTACCTTCGAGGACTTCGACCCACGTCAGTGGGACGATCCGCCGAGCGGGACCGAGACGGCGTCCGTCAAAGAGAACACGATCGAGACGATGGTGGCGGAGTTCGATTACTCCGAGGCGTCGGCCGAACTGACCAGCAGACACGTCATGGGACAGGTGAGCTACAGATGGGACTGATTGCTGAGGGCGCGACTGAGCCCGAGAGTACAACCGAGGTGCAAGCATGGGACTGAGAGACGACCTCGACCGATTCCGTGAGGTTGGCGAACAGCGCCGCGAAGACCTGGCTGACTTCATCCAGTACGGCGAACTCGGGAGCGGCCGACCCGACCAGATCAACATTCCGGTCAAGATCGTCTCGCTGCCCGAGTTCGAGTACGACCAGCGCGACCAGGGCGGCGTCGGCCAGGGTGAAGACGGCACACCGCAACCCGGCCAGCCGGTCGGCCAGCCACAGCCTCAGCCGGGCGACGACGGTGACGAGGACGGCGAGCCGGGCGAGGAGGGCAGCGAGCACGAGTACTACGAGATGGATCCCGAGGAGTTCGCCGAAGAACTCGACGAGGAACTCGGACTCGACCTCGAGCCGAAGGGGAAACGCGTCATCGAAGAGAAGGAGGGTCCATTCACCGACCTCACCCGAACCGGTCCGGACAGCACGCTCGACTTCGAGCGGATGTTCAAGGAGGGCCTCAAGCGCAAACTCACGATGGACTTCGACGAAGACTTCCTCCGCGAACTCTGCAAGGTCGAGGGCATCACCCCGCGGGACGTGTTCGAGTGGGCCCGCAACGAGAACATCCCGGTCTCGATGGCCTGGGTCGAAGAAGCCTACAGCGACATTCCCGAGTCCGAACGGGGCACGTGGAGTTCGATCTCAGAAGTCGAAGCAAACGTCGAACGCGAGAGCGTCCAGCAGCAGATCCGACGCGAGGGGATCAAGCACGTCCCCTTCCGCCGCGAGGACGAACGCTACCGCTACCCCGAGATCATCGAGGAGAAAGAGAAGAACGTCGTCGTCGTCAACATCCGCGACGTTTCCGGCTCGATGCGCGAGAAGAAACGCGAACTCGTCGAGCGCACCTTCACGCCGCTCGACTGGTATCTCCAGGGCAAGTACGACAACGCCGAGTTCGTCTACATCGCCCACGACGCCGAGGCCTGGGAGGTCGAGCGCGACGACTTCTTCGGCATCCGCTCCGGCGGCGGCACGAAGATCTCGAGTGCGTACGACCTCGCCGCCGAGCTGTTAGAGGAGTACCCCTGGAGCGACTGGAACCGCTACGTCTTCGCGGCGGGCGACTCCGAGAACTCCTCGAACGACACCGAAGAGCGCGTGATCCCGATGATGGAACAGATCCCCGCGAACCTCCACGCCTACGTGGAAACCCAGCCCAGCGGGAACGCGATCAACGCGACCCACGCCGAGGAACTCGAGCGCCACTTCGGCACCGACGCCGACGACGTGGCGATCGCGTACGTCAACGACGCCAACGACGTGACCGACGCGATCTACGAGATTCTCAGCACGGAGAGTGAGTCAGATGAGTAACGACCCCGCGAAACCCGGTGGTTTCCATGAGTAAACGAAACACCAACGCCGACAGATTCCGCAAACAGGCGATTGCGACCGAACTCGAGGAGCCGGTCACCGAGGCCCGCAACCTGGCGATAAAGCTCGGGCTCGAGCCGTACCCGGTCAACTACTGGATCATCGACTACGACGAGATGAACGAACTCATCGCCTACGGCGGGTTCCAGTCGCGGTACCCACACTGGCGGTGGGGGATGCAGTACGACCGGCAGCAAAAACAGGGCCAGTACGGCGGCGGCAAGGCCTTCGAAATCGTCAACAACGACAACCCGGCCCACGCGTTCCTCCAGGAGTCGAACACGATCGCCGATCAGAAGGCCGTCATCACCCACGTCGAGGCCCACTCGGACTTCTTCGCGAAGAACGAGTGGTTCGGCCTCTTCACCAGCGGCCGGGCCGACGAGGAGCAGGTCAACGCCGCGGCCATGCTCGAACGACACGCCCGCGCGATCGACGAGTACATGTCCGACCCCGAAATCGACCGCGCCGAGGTCGAGAAGTGGATCGACCACTGTCTCAGTCTCGAGGACAACATCGACCAGCACCAGGTGTTCGAACGACGGCTCGATGTCGACGGCCCCGCGGTGACGGCCGACCTCGACGAGGATCTGGCCGAAAAACTGGACGAACTCGAGCTCTCCGACGAGATCAAAGGCGAGGTGTTCGACGAGGAGTGGCTCGAACACCTCGAAGGCGAGGACGGCGGCGTCACGTTCCCCGAGGTGCCCCAGAAGGACGTCCTCGCGTTCGTCCGCGAGCACGGCAAACAGTACGACCCCGAGGCCGAGCGCGCCGTCGAGATGGAAGAGTGGCAACGCGACGTACTCGACATGATGCGCGCCGAGGCGTACTACTTCGCCGCCCAGAAGATGACCAAGGTCATGAACGAGGGCTGGGCGGCCTACTGGGAGTCGACGATGATGACCGACGAGGGCTTCGCCGGCGCAGACGAGTTCATGAACTACGCCGACCACATGGCGAAGGTGCTGGCCTCCGGCGGCCTCAACCCCTACAGCCTCGGCATGGAGCTATGGGAGTACGTCGAGAACACGACGAACCGCCAGGAGGTCCTAGAGCACTTGCTCCGCGTCGAGGGCATCTCCTGGCGCAACCTGACGGACGTGGTCGACTTCGACGACGTACGCGACCAGCTCGAGCCGCCCACCGAACTCGACTCGATCACGTCGGAGACGATCGACGACCTCGCAACGGCAGACGTGCCCGACGACTGGCTCGACCACGAAGCACTCGAGTTGGCCCGCGAGGGCGAGATCGATGTCGACCGCTACCCCTGGAAGGTACTCACCTACGAGGGGCTCGCGCGTCGTCACTACTCGCTCGTCAAGCGCCAGAACCGCGGGTTCCTGCGTCGGGTGAACCAGAACGAACTCGAGCGCATCGGACGGTACCTGTTCGACGACGCCCGGTACTCCTCGGTCGAAGAGGCGCTCGCCGAGGTTAACTACACGGCGGGCTGGGATCGCCTCTTCGACGTGCGAGAGAGCCACAACGACGTGACGTTCCTGGACGAGTTCCTCACGCAGGAGTTCATCACGGAGAACAACTACTTCACGTACGAACACTCGAAGGCGACGGGGCAGTTCCACGTCGCGAGCGACGAGGCAGACGACGTGAAGAAGAAACTCCTGTTGCAGTTCACCAACTTCGGCAAGCCGACGATCGCGGTCTACGACGGCAACTACAACAACGCGAACGAACTGCTGCTGGGCCACCAGTACAACGGCGTGATGCTCGATCTTGGGAAGGCCAGGGAGACGCTAAAGCGCATCTTCGAACTCTGGGGGCGACCGGTGAACCTGCTGACGATCGTCAAGGAGGTCAACGAGCACGATATCGAGGTCGCAAAGCGACGGAACCGCGAACCCGAGGCCGAAGAGCAGGGCAAGCTCATCCGGTACGACGGCGAGCAAGTGACGATCGAGGATGTGCGCTGGGACACGGTCGAACACCTTGCAGCCGACGACGTGGATTACGACACGAAGCCGGAGGATTGGCTGGCCTGAACTCGGTGCTCAGGTCTACCGCGTACAGCACATTGTAGCGCGGTTTCGTTGGTCAGAATCGTTCCTGGGATTGAATCGACCAGATCTGTCTATATAGTGTTTTTAAAGATGAAACATACAACCCCGTACAGGAGAGAACGAAGCAACGAGCCAATACGTATGCAGTCAGTCTAATTTCGTTCGAATGATGACATTGTCGTCAGCCAGCAATCTGTCGCCTGCCTCCAGACCTTTCGTCATCGTTCGAAAGCCGATACACACACATTTCCCGACATCCATAGTGAGCGCGGTCTTTTCGCTGTCTACACGATTGCTGGGATTGTCGCCTTGATAAAAGATTACCCTGTCTTCCCTCGCGTACTCTTTGAACTCTTTGTCGGCTTTGAGTCGGCTTGCCGGCTTCCGTGCTGTCGCCTCGATCCAGACCTTCACCGGCTCTTTGCCCCGATTGCAAACCTGAAAGACGTTGTGAAAATAGGTGAATGAGTCGGAGTTGACACCGGTTCCGGTCGCCGCTTTCCCTGACCCGATAGTCGAATTCGACGGAGAAAGGTCAATCTCGAGGTGTCCGCGCTCGTCGAGACGCGTGTAGCTCGCGTTCGAGGAGCCGGGACAACCGTCTAGTCCCAGATAGGCATCCGGATCGCGCTCGATCACGAGCTCTGCGCCCCGTTGTGTCTGGACGCTCGAGAACGCGCCCGAACCGATGAGGGCGCTGGCGCTGCCACCGCCAACGGCGAGCAGGAGTGTTCGTCGACGCATGACATTCAGGGTCCGATTACCGTTTCGGTGACTGTCCGTTCGACCCCGAGTATCGCCGCCATCTGGGGCGCCATACCTATCCCCTCGGTGCGTTCGCCCTTTGGTATACGCCGCCCGACGGGTGGCTAGTCTCGCCCTGTGAGGGGGTCGATCCGCAGACGGTAATCCACGGTCGGTCTCCGATAGGCGGTGCTTTCGCCGCTCGAGACTGGCTTTAGGAGGTGAGTGTCACTGATTCTGCTAGTTCGTACTTAACTGCCCGGCTGTTGCACCTGTGATCGAATGCTGGGAATGACAGTGATGCGTTCGACTCCCTCGAGGCACAGTCCACCGACGATCGCTAGTCGATCGGTGAGAGACCCATGAAACGACGAAAGCTCCTGCTCGGCAGCGGGTCGGCGTTCGCGGCGACCGCGTTCATCGGCACGGGTGCGTTCTCGAGGGTGGAATCCCAGCGAAGCGTGACGGTCGAGGTCGAGGAGGACGAAGACGCTTACCTCGGTCTCGCACCATCTGATTCGGAGCACGGTGACAACTTCGCTGAAATTGACGATAACGGCCACCTCGAGATCGATATCGGCGAGATCGACGACGAAGACGACAATACCGGCAGTGGAGTCAACTCGAATTCGATTACCTGGTTCGACTGCGTGTTCACCATCACGAATCAAGGGAAAGACGAGGCCAATGTCTACGTCGAAGAAGAGGATAATTTCGTGGAAGAGGAAGGGGACGAGGGAACGATCGATTTCTACACCGATGAGGCATCCGGAAGTCAGGGTGATGACGGGATCGACTCGATCGTCGGCAGCGATAACGAGATTACGTTGCCCGTTGGCGATAGCGAATGTATTGGTATCCGTGTAAACTCCGAGGAAGAGAACTCAGACGACATCGACGGCGATGTCACGATCGTCGCTGATTCAGAAGATGCAGGTGACGAGGAGAACAACAACACGTAATCTCCCCTTCATCCTACGGCTGTAACTCCGGTTCCAGAATTTTGCCGACGATAACGACTCCTGACAGACGACGGAGATGGTTGTTACATTGCCGGACACCACAGTTCACACGCCGATCGCACTTGAGGACGCCGTCACCGAACGTGGCGTCGAGACGTGGACGGGAGATCACTGCCATCGCCCAGTAGTATTCGGAGACACGAGTGAGGTTCGCGGTTCGAAGCGATGGGCTCGTACCACCTTCGAAGAGGGACAGTCGATCACACGTCTTGCCACTGGAGTTCGGGGTAGTCGTCTGGATCTTCGACCGTCCGCCAGACGTCGTCGAAGTCGAGGGCGTCCATTTCGGTCTCGGCGTCGGCACCCTGCATATCGTCTGTCGTGAGTGCCGTCAGATCGACGTCCCCCGCATCTCCTTCCCCGATCCCCGGGCCCGGTGGCTCGAGGAGTTCTTCGTCCCAGTACGATCCCTCGATCGTTCCGAGTAAGTCCGAGATCAGGAGGCCAGAAATTTCGTTCACACCGGCGAATCCGCCGCGGAAATCACCGCCAGTTTCGGCGGTTTCGACCGCTGCATACGAGGTGTAGATCTCGCCTTCGATGTCCTCGACGATCTCTCGGTCGGGATCTGCGGGACCGAACAACAATAGACTGACGAGACCGACCAGCAACTCGACGAGACCACAGATGAGCGGCCCCAGGATCGGTATCGCGCAGATCAGCGGATCGTCCTCGCCCAGGACGTTCGTCCCGACGAGGCCACCAACTGATTCCTCGTCGGCGACGACGTCG
This sequence comes from Natrialba magadii ATCC 43099, assembly GCF_000025625.1. Taxonomy (NCBI): domain Archaea; kingdom Methanobacteriati; phylum Methanobacteriota; class Halobacteria; order Halobacteriales; family Natrialbaceae; genus Natrialba; species Natrialba magadii. The sequence continues at coordinate 3,504,729 of NC_013922.1, forward strand.
CCTCGAGCGTAGGTGTCAGTGATCGTTCCGGTGTTGATCCCGACGAGACCGCCGGCGCTCTCTTCGTCTCCGGTCACGTCACCGACCGCGTACGACTGCGTGATCGTTCCGGGAATCTCGTCCCCGTTCTCCTCGGTCGTGATGTTCGCACCTGCGAGCCCGCCGACGAGGTTCTCTCCGGTGACCGCACAGCCGGCGAACGACGTCGCTACGTCGCCGTCATTAAGTCCGACCACCCCACCGACGGCGTCGTCACCGGTGACCGTGCCATTGGGTACGGCCGCCATCTCGATAGTGCCACCGACGCCGGGATCGGGAAAGCCGACGTTCACGCCGACTACACCTCCGACGCCGTCGTCGCCAGTAATCTCGGGATCGACGATGTCGACCTCTTCGATCGTTCCCGCGTTGTTTCCAGCGGTGCCACCAACGACGTTCTCGCCTGTGATCGTCGAGTGCGTGAGAGTGAGGTCTGTGATCGTTCCAGAGTTCACGCTGAACAGGCCGACACCCTCCTCTCCGGGTCGATCGATGGTGAGTCCACAGATCTCGTATCCATTCCCGTCAAGGACGCCTTCGAACTCGTCGGGGTCTTCGTCGCCGATCGGATCGAACCCGTCGCCGCCGTGCCACTGATCGGTCTCGCTGGCGTCGATGTTCCGTCCGAGTTCGTAGTGCGCGTCGAGGTCGCCGGCCATCGCCTGGAGTTCCTGGTCGTCGGTGATCACGTACGGGTCGCTCTCGGTGCCGTTGCCCTCTGCGTCGTCAAGGATGTCGTCGTAGTCCGCTTCGTCAGGTTCCGTCCCGGAAGGCTCGCTCCAGTCTTCGATCGCGGCTTCCCTCGTGACGGTTGCCTCGATGCTCGCCGGATCGGTGATGGCCTCGATTTCGATCTCGCCGGACTCGTCCTCGTCGACGCTGACGACCACCGTCTCTGAGTCGGTCTCATCGAGGGGGAACGTGTGTGGCTCGAAATCGAACTCGTCGGACGACAGCGTTATTGTCGCGTCCTCGCCGAGTTGGTTCGTGATGGTAAACTCGTTGACGACACCGCAGTCGTTCGCCGCCTCGCCGAGTTCGCCGACGTTCTCGAGGGCAAGGAAGGCGTCTTCGTCCTCGAGGGCGCTGACATCGGTAAGTCGGTTAGACTCCGTCCGTGAAAATCCGAGCGTATCCGTCACGAGCACGGCTCCGGAGCCAGCCATCACCACCAGTGCACCGCGACGAGTTACGTTCACGAAATCGTGTATGTCTGGCACCACTACTAAATACACCCCGAGTTCTCCATGACTGTGAACCGGCGTCAGCGTTTTGAGTACGATTACCGTCGATGTTCATACTGCCGGACAGAACGAGTCGAAGATCGGCCGCGCTTCTGTGCCATTACCTTCGGGGACGGTCGCGACTTCGCGACCGACTTCTCACTGACTTCTATCCAGCAGTATCAGCCACGGGTCATGTTCATCCAAATTGAGTGTGGTTCTCACGTCATATTACTCGCCACGAGAATTTTATAACAGACAATGGTACTGGGAGGCAGATACTCTCACGCTCAGCCTTGTAAGATCGAGAATATGAAGAGAACGGGCCAGACGAACGACACAACCAAAAATATACATCATGAGTACAAGTCGACGAACGTTCCTCGCCGGTTGTGGTGTGCTAGCTGCCAGCTCGCTTCTCGGTTCGGCGGCGTTCAGCCGCACCAGCGCCGACCGATCCGTCACGGTTGATGTCGCAGTTGACACTGACGCCTACCTCGGACTCGAGCCAACCTCGCCGTTTGCGACCCTCGTCGACGGGCACCTCGAGTTGACGTTCGACGACACTCCCCAAGACATCGCAGGGGAGGGTGTCAACGTAAACAGCGAGTATCTGTTCGTCGACACCTTCGGGCTTATCAACCAGGGTGTGAAGACGATCGAAATCCTATCGGTGGAGGTTGATGAACCCAGCCCCGATCTCGAGGTAACGTTTCTCGTCGAGAACAACCCGTGGATGCCGCTGGGAGACGCTGTTCCGCTCGATCCTGGCGATTCAATCAACGTGACGGTCGAAGTCGACGTTGCGGACATCGGGTACGGTGACTATCAGGTTCCCATTACGATTGTAGCGAGTGCATAGTAACCATGGATCGACCTCCACTTGTCACCACCGCGCGCACGCTGGCTGTCCGCGGGATACAACTCGCGGTTGTTCTCGTCCTTCTGGCGCTCGCCGCTGGATACCTCCTCGGACAACCAATCTTGCTCGGGTACGTGACGAGTGGTAGTATGGAACCGACGATCGACACTGGGGACGGGTACGTGGCGATTCCAGCCGCGCTGGCTGGTGAGCCTGAACCCGGTGACGCCGTCGTCTTCGAGGCGGAGACGCATGGTGATGACGACCTAACGGTCCACCGCGTTGTCGACGCGGACAACACCGGCTATGTGACTCAGGGCGACGCAAATCCGAGAACCGACCAGGAGATGGGTGAACCGCCGGTCCGAGAGAGTCAAGTCGTTGCAACGGCTGTTCAGATCGACGACGAGGTAGTTACGATCCCCAACCTCGGCACCGCGGTCGTCGAAGCCGAGCACACTGCCGAGCGAGTCCAGAATTGGGTCGCAGTTACGTTGGGGATCCGGTGGCTCTCCGGCGCGAGTAGTCTCGCATTCGTCGTTCTGATCGCCTCAACCACCCTGTACCTCGCTGAAACGATCCGCGAACGATGGTCGCCAACCCAGCCGAGTGATACCGTCAAGGAGACGAATTCAGGGGGGATTGAGCCTCGATACGTCTGTGTCGGACTGGCGGTACTGGTCGCGACAGCGGCCCTGGCTGCCATGACCGTTCCGGTTGGAGCCCACTCTATCGAGGTCGTGAGTTCCGACCGACCGTCGGAACAACCAAGAGTGATTGAAGCAGGCACGACGGCCGAGGCCACGTACAAGACGACGAACGCCGGCCCCGTACCCGTCGTCTCCTATCTCGAAACCGACGGTGACGACATGGCAGTCGACACCACGGAGTTGTCGTTGGGCTATCGCGAGGAATTCGAGACCACGGTCGAACTCACGGCACCGGAGGAAACAGGCTACTACCAGATGTTTGTGGTTGAACAGCGGTACCTGTACGTGCTCCCGGCACCGGTGATCGAGACGCTACACGGGATTCACCCCTGGATAGCACGCGGAACGATTGTCGGCATTCTCGGGGGAATGACGTACGTCCTCACTCGATCGCTGATCGGCACCGCGCCCGCCTACTCACAGTTGAACCGATCGTCAGCCTCTCCAAACGGCTCACTATGCCGTCGACTCCTCCGGCGGCTCTATTGACACAGGGTAACACATTATGAGAGAACATGTCCTCCGAATTCGTGGTGCAGTGATGAAATATCACCGCCTATTGCTGGTCCTGTCCATTCTTGCAATAGCAGCAGGTCTCTGGATCGGATACGGTGCGTACGTTGCTCCTGGCGAAGCAACAGAAGAGCAAACAGTCCTGACCACGTCGGGGGAGATCGAACACCGGGCGGTCGTTAGCGAGTCGAACTCACTGTATCCAACCGATACCGTGCTGGAGAACGAGCCATTATATTATACTACGATCGCGCCGACCGTCGAAGGAGAATTCCACAGCCGTTACGGTTCCGTCCAAGAGGGGAACGCGACGGTGACACACGAACTCGAACTCGTGATACGGTCAGTAGACGGCGATGAGACGTACTGGATGACGAGGTCGTCGCTCGGGAGCGACACCGGACAGGCCATCGAACCCGGCGAAGAAACGACGACTGCCTTCGAGATCAACATGACCGAAGTTCAGGATCGAATCAGTGAAATCGAGAGCGACCTCGAGGATGATCCCGGTGAATCGTCCGTCGCCGTCGAAACGACAGTCACACTCGAGGGCGTCTTTGACGGCGAAGAGCGAACGGTGACGACGACGGATCAGATCCCAGTTCAACTTACTGGTGGCACGTACAGTCTCGATGACGACGAACTGTCTGGTGAGCAGATTACCGAACACGAGACCGAGTCCGCCACTCCCGTCCTGACGCGAGCGATCGGTGGGCCGCTGTTGCTACTCGGTGGCCTTGTCGGGACCGGCGGGCTTGTAGTTTTCCGACCAGACGAGTACGGCCTATCCGCGACCGAACGCGCCTGGCTCGCCTATCGTGACGACCGGGCCGAGTTCGATGCGATCATCGCGACGCTCTCTCCTCCCGAGGAGGCGTTTGACCGTCCTCGAACGTCGGTGGATTCACTCGCAAAGCTCGTTCAAGTTGGTTCCAATACGGACTCGACAGTCGTCTACGACCCGACCCGTGAGGTGTATGTCGTCGTTGGTGAGTTCCTGTACGTGTTCGAACCACCTCAGAAACCGGACAGCACTGAGCGAGGACCCGAATCTGTGAGAGGGAGTAAATCTGCCGAAACGAAATCTGAGCATGATAAGGAACCGGACCAAAGTGAAGATCAAGACGTCCTCGCACTTCCGGCGCACGACACTGATACCCACACAGAGACAATTTCCGACAAAAACACTAACGAGGCTTGAACTGAGTAACGGGGTTTCGAAGGTTCTCGCGACCTCGGCCCCATCAACGCACCAGCCAATCTCGATTGCTGACAACACTACTTACTGAACACCGTCTGTTATTTATTCTACCAGTTGGTGGAGTACGCGCATGGTCTCCGAACTGGCTGTGAGCTTCGTTATCGGCTTCGGAATCCTCCTCCTTGCGTCGTTCCTTGGGACGACATTGGCATTACGGTCGTTTTTCGGTCCCGATCATGTCGACCCCGTCTTGAAGAACTTCACGCTGGATAGTGACAATAGGGAGATAGACTCCGACCGAGGCAATCGGTAAGTCCAGTTACTGTACTTGCCACGGGCTTCACGGTTCACTTTGAATAAAGAAACCGTAGTCCCAACGACTGCTAGACGCGAACCGGCCGATCAGCCGAAATACAATCGACACCGCGAAGGCCGAGCACCAGCGCCGTCAGTCGCCGCTCGATCGACCACGCGTGGACCTCGAGATCCACCGCCTTCGCTCGCGGCACCAACTGCGTCGTCAAACAGCGCCAGTAGTTCGCCCCGATCACGTCACAGTCGAGTTCGACCGCCGTCGTCACCGGCGTCTCGAGTCGCCGGCTGACGAGCAATCCCGTTGGCTGGCTCGAATCCAACTCGCGGATCGTCCGCAACTCCGGCGCGAGAAACGAGGTCGTCACCACGCGGTTCTCGACACCCTCGAGCGCATCGAGCACGTCCGCCGCAATTCCCTGTTCCTTCATTTCGAGGTTGATTTCAACGCCAGGCGGGACGGCCTCGAGCATCTCCTCAAGTGTCGGAATTTGCTCGCCGGACTCGAGTACGGTGTGGGTTTTGAGGTCCGAAAGGGAGGCCTCTGCGACGGTGACGTCGCCGCCGGTGACGCGCTCGATTGTCTCGTCGTGGATGACGACGAGTTCGCCCGAGCCACAGCGTCGGACGTCGAATTCGACGGCGTCGGCGTACTCGGCGGCGGACTGGATGGCGTCGATAGTGTTCTCGGGGGCCGTCGCGGCGAAGCCGCGGTGAGCGATCAGTCGCATTCGATCCGGTTGATGGTGGCCAGTGGCTTCAGTGTCACGTCCGGTAGCGTGGGGTGCTGTGCTCGTCACCGCCAGTAGATGGGCTGGAACGAGTCAAACACGTGTGTACTTTACCCGGGAGAGACTCCGAAATCCATCACAAACACGCGACCATCCAAAGCGTTTAGCACCCACGTTTAAACGAGTCGGCTGAGAACGTTGCGGCAGGTGTTTCCAGCGATGTGTCGTCGACGAGTAGCAAGTCCCCAGAGCAACAGTGACTTCGATGAGTAGTCGACGAACAGAACCGTTCGATGTCCTGCTGGTCGAAGACGACCCGACCGATAGAGACCTCACCCGCGATGCCTTCGAGCAGTTGCCCGTCGACGTGACGTTTACCGTCACCCCCGACGGTGAAACTGCACTCGAGGAACTTTCCCAGCGACAGGCCGACGAGAGCGCCGAGTTACCCGCGCTCGTATTGCTCGACCTCGATTTGCCGAACGTCGACGGGTACGCGTTCCTCGAGACGATCCGAGAGGATGCGTCGCTCGTTCGGCTGCCGGTGATCGTGCTGGCGAGTTCAGACACCGAGGAGGACGTGCAGCGCAGCTACGAACTGGCCGCGAACGCGTATCTGACCAAGCCCACAGAACCGGAGGCGTTTTACTCGCTCGCGAAAGCTGTCTCGGAGTTCTGGTTCGAGCACGTGTTGTTGCCGCCGGCTTCTGGTTCGAAGTAGCGATAGCGCTAGCGAGGGAGGGCGAGAAAAGAATCGGGGGAGACAGTCGGGACAAGAAGCGGCACCTAGATTCATCCCGCCGCTCGTTGGAGTCTGTTCCATGTCGCCACAGCATACTGCCGACGTCGACTTCACGGATAGGGTCGCAATCGTCACCGGCGCGAGTGGGGCGCTCGGAAGCGCCGTCGTCGAACGATTCCGTGCAGACGGTGCGACCGTCTGTGCAGTCGATATCGTCACACCCGACGAGGAGGACAGCCTGCTCGAGCAAGAGCCAGCAGAAACGTCGGAGTTGGAGTTCTACGAGGCAAATCTGACCGACGAGGCGGATGTCTCTGCCGTGATCTCACAGATCGTCGACGATCACGGCCGAATCGATCACCTGCTGAACATCGCCGGTACCTGGCGCGGCGGCGACCCCATCGAGGACACCGATCTCGACGAGTTCGAACTACTGCTCGACGTGAACCTGAAATCGGCGTTTCTCATGTCGAAATATGCGCTCCCACACCTACAAGACAGCGAGGGATCGATCGTCAGCGTCAGCGCTCGCGCGGCACTCGAGGGCGGCGAGGGCGACGGCCCCTATCGGATCACGAAAGCAGGGATCAAACTGCTCACCGAGACGCTCGCGGCGGAGAATCGAGGCACCGTTCGGGCGAACTGCGTGCTCCCGAGTGTGATCGATACGCCGATGAATCGAGAGATGATGGCCGACGCGGATCACGACTCGTGGGTCGAACCCGGTGAAATCGCGTCCATGATGGCGTTTCTCTGCAGCGATGGGGCGGCAGCCACGAGCGGGGCGGCGGTGCCGGTATACGGCGAAGCCTGAGACGGATTGCTGTCCCGATTTCCCGGCGGTGAGTCGAACCGTGTGAGACGAGTCTCGGTGGGGGAGTGCAGCGAGTCCACCGCTGCAACCGCGACCCATGCGGCGGTTGCGGCGGAACTGACGTACAGGAAACCGTAAGAGTTGATACCCGATTCGCGACCACACATCCGGCTACTCGTCTGCGAGTCGGACGGTTTCTGACTTGATTTCGTCGTCCTCGCGCCACTGATAGTACCGGTATCGCTCGCCCGCAATCTCGACCACGGAGACGGCTGCACGCTCCGGAACGGACGGTGGCGACTCCGAGGGCGGCTCCGACGGCGGGTGCTGAGACGTGGACGTGGACGTGGATGTGGACGAGGACGAGGACGAAGCATCAGCAGCTGCCGATTCTTTCCACTCCGCAAACGACAGCGCATACTCTGCGACCGACAGCAACGTCTCGCTGTCGTGGGACTCGAGTGCCTCGACAAGTTCATCGTCGAGTGCGGCTGGTGGCTGCGGGGGAGTGGGGTCGTGTTCAGTCACGGGTTTGCTCTCACCGACGAGTGGGCGGACGAGCCCAAAACAGTCTCCGGTCTCGACTCGGTCGCAGCCCGGGTCTGGGTCGAAAGGAAAAGTAAATCAAGTGCCACAGAGCTGAACGCCACAGGGTGCAGACGACTCCCCGAGATCAGACCACTGGGAGCGGCTCAGAACGTCTCGAGGTAGCGGTCGAGTTCCCACTGGGAGACGTCGATCAGGTACTCCTCGAACTCCTGGCGCTTTGCCTCGACGAACTTCGGTCCGACGTGCTCGCCGAGTGCGCTGTAGATTGCCTCGTCCTCTTCGAGTGCGTCGACAGCTTCGCCGAGGTTCGACGGCAGCGTGTCGATGCCGTACTCTTCGCGCTTGTGCTCGTCGAACTCGTAGATGTTCTCACGCACTGGGTCGGGACACTCGAGATCGTTCTCGATGCCGTTCAGTCCGGCGTGGATCATAACCGCGATGGCGAGGTACGGGTTACACGATGGGTCGGGCGAGCGCAGTTCGACGCGCGAGGCGGCCGGAACGCGGGCAGCCGGCTTGCGGATCAGCGCCGAGCGGTTGCGGTCGGACCAGGCGACGTAGACAGGAGCTTCGTAGCCCGGAACGAGGCGTTTGTAGCTGTTGACAGTCGGGTTCGCGACGGCGGTGATTGCCGGTGCGTGCTCCAGGATACCAGCGAGGAACGAGTGCGCAGTGTCTGAGAGGTCGAACTCGTCGTCGCTGTCGTGGAACGCGTTCTCACCGTCCTCGGTGAACAGTGAGAGGTGCGTGTGCATCCCCGAGCCGTTGATCTTCGGAATCGGCTTTGGCATGAACGTCGCGTGGTAGTCGTGCTGGGCGGCGATTGCGCGGACGACCGTCCGGAACGTTCCAACGTTGTCCGCGGTCGTCAGCGCGTCGTCGTACTCGAAGTTGATCTCGTGCTGGCCCTCCGCAACCTCGTGGTGGCTGGCTTCGACTTCGAAGCCCATGCTCTCGAGGCCGTAGATGATATCGCGGCGAACGTCGCTCGCGAGGTCCTTCGGCGCGAGGTCGAAGTAGCCGCCGGCGTCGTTCGTTTTCGTCGTCGCGCGACCTTCCTCGTCCTCCTCGAAGAGGAAGAACTCCGGTTCTGGCGCGGCGTTGACCGTATAGCCCATCTCCTTGGCGCGTTCGAGTGCGTTCTTCAGCACGTAGCGTGGGTCGCCCTCGAACGGTTCGCCCGTCGAGGTATCGTAGACGTCACAGATCATCCGGGCTGCTGCGCTATCCTCGTCGTTGCGCCACGGGAGAATCGCGAACGTTTCCGGGTCCGGCTTGAGACGCATGTCCGATTCCTGAATGCGGACGAAGCCCTCGATCGAGGAGCCGTCGAAGTAAATACCCTCTGTGAACGCCTTCTCGGCCTGACGGGCCGGGACGGAGACGTTCTTGACCGTTCCCAGGATGTCCGTAAACTGCAGTCGGAGGAAGTCGACGTCCTCTGACTCGATTTTCTCCAGTACCGATTCTTCCGTTGAGGTCAGGTTCCCATCTGTCATCTTCTACTCGGTTCAGACAACTACTTCCACTACTAAAGCTCTACTGTTGTGGGCGAATATACTGAGAACGAGCGGATAGTGTATGATTGTCCAAATAGATTGTTGATCAGTAGAGAGAGCGATACTGGACTGGCAACAATTGCACGCCGAGTGGAAGAACGTGTGAGTCGAGGGTTCACCTCGCATACGTTCATGCAGACACCATGCGAGTTCCTCACTGCTCGAGTGCACGTGTGCACCGCGTTCGATCGGACACCAACTTGACGCCGACCCGCAACTGATGCCTCACAGTCTCCCTCCCACTTCTCCCACTCCTCCTACTCCCTCCACTCCAACCACACCAACCACTCCAACCACCACAGCCGCCAGTTGTTTCGCACTTCAGCCCCACTCTCCAGTATGGACGACCAGACATCGACACCGACGCCGACACCGATACCGGTCCACCTCGACGACGGCGACGCACTCGAGTCCTTCGTCGCGAGTCACGGAACGTGCCTCGTCGAGTTCTACACGAAGGGGTGCTCGCTGTGTCAGGCGATGGAGTCGGTGCTCGGCAACGTTGCACGGTCAACGGGCGTCTCCGTCGGGATGATGAATCCAAGAGACGATCCCGAACTGATCGAGCGGTTCGGCGTTCGGTCGGTGCCGAAGTTCGTGGTATTTCACGACGGAGAGCAGGTCGCGAGCCGCGCGGATGGGTTCCTGGGTGGTGACGAACTGACTGCATTTCTCGAGACGCACGCGCCCGCGATGGACGAGCGTGCGTAACTACAAGCGAGCGTAACCCGGGTGCGTAACTGCACACCTGCGAAGCGACGTAGCAGAACCGATCGAGGTTAGTTGTCTCGAGTATCGGTATCGGCACTGCTGTCGGTATCTTCGCCTGCATTAGAGTCGGCGTTTCTATCGGTGGCATCGGCAGCGTCGATAGTACCAACAACATCAGCAGCGCCGGCTTCGACGTCGTCTTTACTGACGGCTCCCTCGGCAGACTCCTCGCCGCTAGTCTCCGACCCATCCTCACTCTCCGACTCGTCGTCAGCCTCGCCCTCCGTACCATCATCACCGAGTTCAGCCAGTTCGACCTCGCCCGCGAGAACCTGCTCGCCGAGATCTGTGATATCGTAGACGCCAGGCATATGCTTCATCAGGAGCCCACGCTTGGTGAGTTCGCGACAGCGGTAGGCCGCATGGGGACCGCGACAGACGTCTTCACCAGCGATCTGATCGGGGGAGAAGTACTCTTCGCGACCGATGTACTCGAGTACTGTTTCATCGATTGGGTCGATCCAGTCTGCGTCGGTAGTATCGGCGGTGTCGTCAGTGTCGTCAGTGTCGACAGTACCGGACGTGTCGGCGGTTCCGGCGGTGTCGGTAGCGTTGGCTGCGTCGGCCGGTTTAGTTTCGGTGCGATTTCCATCTCCGTTGCCAGTGCTATCGCCATCTCCCTTTCCGTCTCTGTCTCCGTTTCCGGCTGCAGTCATAGTCGGCAGTACTCGTTCGTGGGCCAAGAAAGAATTGATCGGACGAGTGTAACGGTGACAGGTGGCCAGAGGCGGCTTCTGGAGGGTGCTGACACCGTGTGCGCTCGCGGCTCGCTCAGCTGGTACTGTAGTCGACGTGAACGTGCGGTGCGGCACTCGGCGAAAGGCCGGTGATACCGCGGTCGACGAAGGTGACATCGGTGAGGTCACCCGTAAACTCGAACTCGACGGTGCCGTCTTCGATGGTACCCTCAACTGTCGATCCGGAAAGCACGGACGTGTCGGTCGTCGCCGTTGCGTCGCAGCCCTCGATGCGTCCTTCGACCGTAATCTCGAAACTCGTTGGAACGCCGCGGCCGATGATCGTCAGCGTTCGACTGGAGCCGTCGGACGCGCCAGTTGCGACGATGGTCGCCGGCGATGGGTCAGTCGTCGCCGCTGGCGTTTCGGGGTAGCTACCCTGTACTGGCTCTCCGAGCGGGGTGTGTTCGTCTCGCACCACATCAGCATCATCCTGTGCCATACCCTTCGAAAGCAGGGTAATTACTCATAAATCTTCCCACTGAATTATCGGCACGGCTAATTGAATGTTTTCCCGTCTTACTGGTTCTGTATGGGGATACTCTGTGCGTAAGGACAAACAGAAGGTAGTGATAGAGAGACAACGGAGACCACAAAATCGCCAGGGAGGAATACGATCACGATGGATGCTGATGAGAGATTCGCTCAGCGATTGTACTCGGAACCGGCGTTCCGCAGTCGGTGCACTTCCAACTCCGTGAGACCGTCCCCGATTCCTTCTGGAGGTCCTGTCTGTACTGTAGGCGAGCACCACACTGGCACGTGTACGTCGTTCGGGACATGGGACGTTCAAATCAGCGTGCTGGCACCGACGAGACGGTAACAACCGGACCGAGCACGCGACGGTCGTGCTAACAGCCAGTCGCCAGTCGCCAGTCGCCAGTCGCCAGTCGATCGTCGGGACCTACTCAGAGGCGAATAGGCTCCACTCCGAAATGACGGCATGGGTTTCGATCTCAAGCCGCGGACTCGTCCCCGCAGGGATACGAGACGCGCTATGGACTCGAAACGACCCGACGTACAAGTGGACGAACAGCCGGACGAAGAGGGCCGCGTGACGACGACACGAACGGATGACGCCGACAGCGAGTCGGGGTTCCGAGCACGGCTGTCCGCACTGGCTCGTCGACTACACGATGCACTCGTTCGGCGGTGAGGAGACAGAACGTCCGTGCGAGGACGCTACGAGTCCTCGAGAAGGCCAAGTTCGGTCGCAACCAGATCAGCGATCTGATCGGCAATGTCGGGATCAACCTGTGCGATGTCCTCGCCGTCGTGAAGCTGGTCGTTGTGGCGCTCGACTGCGTCTGCAACACTCGAGAGCGGCACACGCGAGGTCGTCTCACAGGCGCTACAGACGATCGGAACCTGTGGGCCGTCCGTGTCGTCGGTCGTCATTTGTCGGCAGTCTCGTGGCAACCGTCATAGGTTCGTTGGTTCGGGCAGTGGGCACGAGACAGTGCGCTGCTGCGTGCAGGCTCGATCTGCGCACTCAGGGCCGCCGCAGGGCGGCAATCAACAGCGCGCCGAGCGCAGCGAGCACCGGCAGGACGCCGAATCCGGGGACGGTATCGGTTGCGCCGTCGTCAGTTCCGTTGGACTCGCTGGAATCATCATTTGTCGAGTCGTCGGCACCATCGTCCGGGTTCTCGTCTCTCTCACCATCAGTATCGACGGCTTCGTCACCGAGTTCTTCGTCTTGATCGACCGGAATGTCGGCATCACCGTCAAGTTGGAGGACGACGACCACCTGTCCGTGTGAGCCGTCAGGGTGGTACGTCCAACCACCGCCAGCCTCCTCGTAGGAGACGGCCGACTCGAGTGGGTCGATATCAGTCTCCCAGGATTCGTGTGGCTGCTCGATGTAGCCGACGAGGTCGATCTGGTCCGCGTGTGGGCCCTCGATTTGGGCTTCTCCGTACTCGACGGTCTCGTCCTCGGGGAGACCGTGCCACTCGATGCAGTGAGAGTCGAGGTAGCCGTCGCCCTGCGGAAGGTCGGCGCTGGTGCCGAACTGGTCGGCGTCGAGCGGTCGGTTGTAATGCTCGGACAGCGGGTACTCGACGACGAACGGATCGACGTCGTCGTGCCAGGACAGCGACTCGCCGGTTGGCACCGTGACGGTCGTGCCGGGAACGGAGGTTCCCTCGACGGGCTGGCCAGCCTCGTTCAACAGCGTGACGCACATTTTTCCGGAGGCATCACCGAGGTAGGGCATCCGATACTCGTCGCGTGGATTGGTGTAGCTGATCCACTCGCCGTCCGGATCTTCCATTTCGAAGTACGGGTCTCCCTCTTCGGGGACCGGTTCGACGACTGCTTCTTCGGAGACGTACACTGTCTCGTCGTCGCTCTCGCTCTCTTGTACCGCTGGTACCGGCTGACCTGTCTCTTCACTTGCACTTGCACTTGCAATTGCACTCGCACTCGCACTCGCGCCGCCGACTGCGCCGACACTCAGCGCGACGACGACGCCGATGAGGAGCACGAGGGCGACGAACGCGATCGAGTGGAGGGATGCAAAGCGGGATCGTCTCGAACGAGTTGGATGAGATGACTGTCTTCGATCTGGAGGTGTCATTGCCGGGGGTTCTGGAACACAGGATGTAGATATAGGTCGCCTACTCCCGGGTAGGACCTGCATACCTGCGGACATGTTCGGTGCTGTGAATCGGGCGCGAGATGGGGAAGGCAGATGGGTGGGGTGAGAGAAGGTGAGATGTAGTGAGGCGAGAGGGAGTGCGGTAAGGTGCGACGGTAGGAGCCGGCGGTAAGATGCGACGGTAAGATGCGGCGATGGGATGCGACGGTAAGATGCGGCGATGGGATGCGACGGTAAGATGCGGCGATGGGATGCGACGCAACGATAAGGCCACCACGAACACCGACTACGACAGAACCAAAGACTGTCCCGAGAGCTGTTCGTACAGTGCTGAGCAGCGCAGAACGTGGCTCTTATGCCTCGCTCGCTCATAGAAACGAGTCATGACTGAGGGGGACGTCGCGGCCTTTTCCCAGCTCGGTACGATGGTTCGCGGGGCGCTCTCCGAGCGCGGGTTCTCGACGCCAACGGCACCACAACGGCTTGCGATTCCGCCGCTCGCCGCCGGCGAGAACACGCTCGTCATTGCCCCCACCGGGAGTGGCAAGACCGAGACCGCCATGCTCCCCGTCTTCGACGACCTCGTCGACGAGCGCCCAGAAGGGTTCGGTGCGCTCTACATCACCCCACTTCGGGCGCTCAACCGCGACATGCTCGACCGACTCGAGTGGTGGGGCGACTTTCTCGACCTCGAGGTCGACGTTCGCCACGGCGACACGACGGACTACCAGCGCAGCAAGCAGGCCGAGGACCCGCCTGACGTGCTCATTACGACGCCCGAAACCGTCCAGGCGATGCTCACCGGTGACCGCCTCCGCGACGCGCTCGCGGACCTCTCACATGTCGTCATCGACGAGGTGCACGAACTCGCGGCCTCAAAGCGCGGCGCGCAGCTTTCGATCGGGCTCGAGCGCCTCCGCGATCTGTCCGGTGGCTTCCAGCGGATCGGGCTCTCCGCGACGGTCGGCGATCCGAGTGAGGTCGGCCAGTTCCTCACCGGCGGTCGGCGCTGTGAAATCCGCGAAATCGACGTCGGGAGCAACGTTGACGTGACCGTTCGCCAGCCCGAGATCCGGCCAGAAGACGAGCAACTCGCCGGCCAACTGATGACCGAGGCCGACACGGCGAGCCACGTCCGACTGATTCGGGACCTCGTCGAGGAACACGAATCCACGCTCATCTTCGTCAATACGCGCCAGACAGCAGAAGCACTGGGATCGCGGTTCACCGAGCTCGACCTCCCCATCGGCGTCCACCACGGCTCGCTCTCAAAAGAAGCCCGAATCGACGTCGAGGATCGGTTCAAGGCGGGCGACCTCGACGGCCTGCTCTGTACGTCCTCGATGGAGCTCGGAATCGACGTCGGCCGGGTCGATCACGTAATCCAGTACAAGAGCCCCCGGCAGGTCGCTCGCCTGCTCCAGCGGATCGGCCGCGCGGGCCACCGACGGGACGAGGTCTCGATTGGGACCATCGTCACGACCCGACCGGACGACACTTTCGAGGCGCTGTCGATCGCCCGCCGCGCTCGCGACGGGGAGGTCGAACCGGCCCGAATCCACGAGGGGAGCCTCGACGTGGTCGCAAATCAGATTCCGGGACTCGTCCACAGCCGCGGCTCAGTGCACGTTCGGGACGCCTACGAGACGATCAGCCGGGCGTATCCGTTCCGTGACCTCGAACTGGAGACGTTCCGCGAAGTTCTCGGCGAACTCCACCGCAATCGAATCGTCTGGTTCGACGAGGGCGAAGACCGCATCGAGACCTCAGGCGGCACCTGGCAGTACGTCTACGCCAACCTCTCGATGATCCCCGACGAGGAGACCTACGAGGTCCACGACATCGCCTCGAGTTCCCAGATTGGAACCTTAGACGAGCGATTCGTCGTCAACTTCGCCCAGCCCGGCGAGGTGTTCATCCAGCGCGGCGAGATGTGGCGTATCGCCGAAATCGACGACGACGAGAGCCGCGTGAAGGTCAGCCCAATCGAGGACCCCGCCGGCGAAGTCCCCTCCTGGATCGGCCAGGAGATTCCGGTCCCCGCGGCGGTCGCACAGGAGGTCGGCGAGATCCGCGCCGTCGCCGAGCCACAACTCGAGGCGGGTGCCGACGCACGCGCCGTCGGTCGCGAACTCTCGGGCCGCTACCCCGGCGACGAGTACACCCTGACCGAGGCCTGCACACAACTCGAACGACAGGTCGATGCTGACGCCGACACCGACGCCGCGGACACCTCGCCGATGCCCATGCCCACCGCAGACCGAATCGTCCTCGAACGACAGGGCAGAACCATCGTTCTCAACGCCTGCTACGGCCACATGGCAAACGAGACGCTCGGTCGCCTCCTCTCGTCGCTGCTCGGCCAGCGTGCCGGCTCCTCGGTCGGCCTCGAGACGGACCCGTACCGGATCGAACTCGAGGTTCCCACGTCGGTCGCGACGAGCGACGTCCTCGAAGTGATCGAAGAGACGGATCCCGACCACGTCCAGGCGATCATCGAACTCGGCCTCAAGAACTCCGACGCGCTCGCCTTCCGCCTGGCGCAGGTCTCGGCCAAGTTCGGCGCGCTCAAGCGCTGGCAAGGTCAGGGTTCGGGCCGGCTTTCGAACGACCGACTGCTCGCCGCACTCGAGGACACCCCGATGTACGAGGAGGCGATTCGGGAGGTGTTCCACGAGGATCTGGATGTCGAGCGAGCGGCAGCAGTGTTAGAAGGGCTGCAGTCGGGCGAGATCGAACTCGTTACTCACCGCGGACGGACACCGGTTGGACAGGGCGGTCGCTCCAGCGGCGGAAAGGAACTGCTCGCGCCGGAGAACGCCGACGCGGGCGTGATCGAGACGGTCAAGGAACGCCTGCAGGACGACCGCGTCATCCTGCTGTGTACCCACTGCACGGAGTGGAAGGCCCGGACGAAAGTAAAGCGCGTCCAGGAGCAGCCGAAGTGCCCCGAGTGTGGCTCGACTCGCATCGCCTCGCTGAACCCGTGGGCCGACGAGGTCGTCCAGGCGGTCCGTGCCGCCGAAAAGGACGACGAACAGGAGCAGATGACCGAACGCGCGTTTCGGGCCGCAAGTCTCGTCCAGAGCCACGGCAAGCAGGCTGTGATCGCGATGGCAGCCCGTGGCGTCGGCCCGCACAACGCCGCCCAGATCATCAACAAGCTTCGAGAGGACGAAACCGAGTTTTACCGGGACATTCTCTCGAAGGAGCGAGAGTACGCTCGGACGCAGGCGTTCTGGGACTGAACGACAGACCTGTCGGCACAAACGATTGAATCTGCAAGAAGAATTATTAGACGAACCTGTGTCACCGGTCTAGTGGATGCCATCTCACAGCGTTCTCCTCGTCGAAGACAGCGAGTTCATCACCGAACACGTCAGCACGGCGCTTGAATCTGCACACGGATTCGACGTCGACGCCGTGACGACCGGCGAGGCGACGCGAGCGACACTCGCGGACGAAGCACAGTCGTTCGACTGCATCGTCTCGAGCTACGAACTGCCCGACGAGACGGGGATCGACCTGGCAGCCTCTCTGGAGGAGGAGTCGGTGCCGTTCGTGCTGTTTACGGGGAACCCACTCGAGCCGCTGGTCGACGAAGCGCTGTCGGCCGGCGTCTCGGCGTTCGTCAGCAAGAGCACGCACGCGACGGGTGAGATGAACGTGTTCGCAAACCGGATTCGACTGGCGATCGAGGCCCACGGCAACTGAGCATCGTAACGACCATACAACTCGCAGGTCTCAGAAGTCGTATGAACTTCGCGCCGGGAGCGTGGAAGTACGCGCTCGTTCCCCTTCTCGCCGCACCGTTCGCGTTCATCTTCAGCGTGACGGCGAGCGTCGTCGCGCTCGCACTCGGCCTCGGGACACTCGCGTTCTTTCGTGATCCCGAGCGGACGCCGCCGGCATCAGGTGTCGTCGCGCCCGCAGACGGCACCGTCTCGGTACTCCGTGAGGAGGGCGACCGCGTTCGCCTCGGCATCTTCATGAACGTCTGGCACGTCCACGTCGTCCGTGCGCCCTTCAGCGGCACCGTCACCGACGTCGAGCACATCGACGGCGCGAACCGTCCCGCTTTCTCCAAGGAATCAGACCGGAACGAACGGGTGCACGTCGAGTTCGAGACCGGCAAAACCGATAATACATATTCTACGCCGTTACCGGCAGACAGCCCCGCCACTGTCACCTTCATCGCCGGCGCGTTCGCCCGCCGCATCCACCCCTACCGCGACCCCGGCGACACCCTCGCTCGCGGCGACCGCCTCGGCCACATCGCATTCGGCAGCCGCGTCGACGTCCTCTTCCCACCGGACGTTAGCCTCGACGACATCGCCGTCGACCCTGGCGACTCGATGACCGCCGGCGAAACCGTGGTGCTCGAGTCCGACCCACTCGAGTAGCTGAGCCAAACCCCAAACTGAAGCCGGCTTGCAGCGTAGTGGCTCGGCTTTATTCTGTTAGTACTGGTCGGTAGGCAGGAAGCGAGCGACTGGCTGACACAGCATCGCTTCGCAGCCATGGGAGACCCAGTGTGCCTGTTCCGTTCGACACCGATCCGATACCGTCGCGATGCGCCCCCGCCGGCGAGCACCAGCGATCCAGCGTACTCCCCCAGTACTCGAGTGGAGGGCGAGCGGTGCTGAGAAGATGGCCGACGGGCGGCCTGACGGATGCCCGATGAGTAGAATTAGGCGAGACTGGGCTCCGAGACCGAGAGCGAGAATACATGCCCGACACACCACACGACGATCAGCCGGACGGTGGAACCGAGCGCGAACACGACCAGCCAGGCGAGCGTGGAGACCCAACAGACGGAGACCAGGACCCGGTCGCCGACGGCGGCTCCGACTCGAGTACGCCTGGGACCAGCGACAGCCACGACGGTGAGATTGACGAGACCAGCAAACACGACCAGCTCGATGAGGTTCGTGAGAATCCCGAGGGAGAGGAGTTGACGAGCGACCACGGTGTCAAGATCAGTGACACGGATAACTCCCTGAAGGCCGGCGAGCGCGGGCCGACGATCATGGAGGACTTCCACTTCCGGGAGAAGATGACCCAGTTCGACCACGAGTCGATCCCGGAGCGCGTGGTCCACGCCCGCGGGACGGGTGCGCACGGCTACTTTCAGCCCTACGAGGACCCGGACTTGGGCGACGAGTACGACGACATAGAGGAGGTGACGAAGGCGAAGGTGCTGACCGATTCTGACCAGAAGACACCGGTTTTCACCCGGTTTTCGACCGTCGTCGGCTCACGTGGGTCCTCGGACACCGTCCGGGACGTCCGTGGCTTCGCGACGAAGTTCTATACGGAGGAGGGCAACTGGGACCTCGTCGGGAACAACATGCCGCCCTTTTTCATCCAGGACGCGATGGAGTTCCCGGACCTCGTCCACGCGATCAAACCCGAACCCGACGACGGGATGCCCCAGGCCTCTGCGGCCCACGACACGTTCTGGGACTTCGCCTCCCTCAAGCCGGAAATCAGCCACATGATCATGTGGGTGCTCTCAGGTCGCGCCCTCCCACGGGCCTACCGGATGATGCAGGGTTTCGGCGTCCACACCTTCCGACTGGTCAACGACGATGGCGAGTCGGTGTTCGTCAAGTTCCACTGGACGCCCGAACTCGGCACCCATCAGCTCGTCTGGGACGAGACGACGAAGCTCTGGGGGAAGAGCTCGGATTTCAACCGAAAAGGGCTCTACGACGTCATCGAGGAGGGGTACGATCCCGAATGGGAACTCGGCATCCAGATCTTCGACGAGGAACAGGCCGAGGAGTTCGACTTCGACGTCCTCGATCCGACGAAGATCGTCCCCGAGACCGAGGTTCCAGTACGGCCGATCGGCAAGATGGTCTTGAACGAAACGCCGGACAACTTCTTCGCCGAAGTAGAGCAGGTCGCGTTCCACCCCGGCAACGTCGTCCCCGGCATCGACTTCTCGAACGACCCGCTCTTGCAGGGCCGGCTGTTCTCCTACCAGGACACCCAGCTCAACCGCTTCGGCAGCGCCAACTGGGACGAAATCCCGATCAACCGGCCCGTCGCCGAACGGCACAACAACCAGCGCGCCGGGTTCATGCGCCAGGAGATCAACGAGGGGAAGGCTTCCTACAAGCCGAACTCGATCGGCGACGACGACCCACAGGAGGTTCCCGAGGAGGAAGGCGGCTACGAACACTACGCCGAGAAAATCTCCGGGAAGAAGATTCGCAATCGCAGCGACAGCTTCGAGGACCACTTTACGCAGGCGCGGCTGTTCTGGAACAGCATGTCCGAGCCCGAAAAACAGAACATCGTCGACGCCGCCCACTTCGAGCTCGGCAAGGTCGATCGCATGGAGATTCGCGAGCGGATGGTCTACGACCTGTTCAACAACGTCGACCACGGGTTCGCGAAACGGGTCGCCGAAGGGATCGGCGTCGAGCCACCCGAATCGCCCGGTGACGAGCTGCCGGACCACGACCGGGAGGATCCGTCGCTCAGCATGGAAAACCGGACCCCAGACACGATCGAGACCCGCAAAATCGCGATGCTAATCGACGATGACTTCGACGACGAACACGTCTCGGAGCTTCGATCGGCACTGGAGGACGAGGGCGCTCGAGTGAAGATCATCTCGAAGGTCCTCGGCGAGAAATCGGGGGCTAACGGTGAGACGGTCGAACCGGACAAACACCACGTCGCGGCGGCCTCGGTTTCGTTCGACGCGGTCCTCGTTCCCGGCGGCAGCGAGAGCGTCGACGCAATGACCCAGCAGGGCGATCCGAAGCACTTCGTCGCCGAGGCGTTCAAACACTACAAGCCAATCGCCGCAGTCGGCGAGGGAACGGAGCTGTTCGAGGCGGTCGACCTGCCGGATACGGATATCGCCGACGATGGCGACCTCGTCTCGGACGCCGGCGTCGTTACCTGTCGGAACGACGATCTGGACGAGTTCGCCGAAAAATTCATCGACGCGATTGCCCAGCACCGCCACTGGGACCGGGATCCGGAAGCAGTCCCAGCGTAGGAATAGCGGCCCCAAGTGTCGAACAGGCGTCCATCACCACGATTTCCGTCTCGGTGGTGGTCGGACGGCGACTCGCCAGCAGTACTAGACGTCCACGTCCTCGCGGGCCGCCTCGAGATGCCGACGCTCGACGACGACCTGGTCCGCCCGCTCGTTCGCTTCCTCGGGGCTGTACTCGTCTGCTACTTCTCGAATCGCCTTCATCGAGGCGTCTCGAACGAGTGCCTCCAGATCCGCGCCGGTGTAGCCTTCGAGTTCACCCGCGAGTTCAGCGAGGTCGACGTCGTCGCCAAGCGGCTTGCCGCGGCTGTGGACCTCGAGAATCTTCTCGCGGGCCGCGTGGTCTGGTTCGCCGACGTAGACGTGGGTGTCGAGTCGGCCCGGCCGCAGCAGAGCGGGGTCGATCTGATCCTTTCGGTTGGTCGCCGCGAGCACGACGAGGTTCGGATTCTCGCGCATGCCGTCGAGTTCGGTGAGCAACTGGCTCACAACGCGTTCGGTCACCTCGTGTCCCTCGCCGCGGGCGGCGGTGATGGCGTCGATTTCGTCGAAGAAGACGATCGAGGGCGCGGCCTGACGGGCGCGCTCGAACACCTTGCGGATGGCTTTCTCGCTCTCGCCGACGTAGCGGTCGATGATTTCGGGGCCGTCGACGCGGACGAAATTAACGTCCGTCTCGCCGGCCAGTGCGCGGGCGAGCAGCGTCTTTCCGGTGCCGGGCGGACCGTGCAGCAGGACACCCGAGGGCGGCTCGGTGTTGGTCTCCTCGAAGAGTTTGTCGTAGGTCAGCGGCCATTCGACGGATTCCCGAAGCGTCTGCTTTGCGGTCTCGAGACCACCAACGTTACCGAAGTTCGTATCGGGCGACTCGGCGACATACTCGCGCATCGCAGAGGGCTCGACCGATGCGAGCGCCTCGTCGAAGTGGCGCTTTTGCACCGTCGGATTCTGGTTCCACGTCGCGAGTTCGTCTTCGTCAGCCGGCCGGTTGCGAATCGCGGCCATCGCAGCTTCGCTCGCGACGGCGTCGAGGTCCGCCCCGACGAAGCCGTGCGTTCGCCGCGCGAGCGCGTCCACGCTGACGTCCTCCGCGAGCGGCATTCCGCGGGTGTGGACCTCGAGGATCTCCTTTCGGCCGGTCTCGTCGGGAACCCCGATCTGAATTTCGCGGTCGAATCGGCCGCCACGCCGGAGTGCCGGGTCGATGCTGTCGACACGGTTCGTCGCCCCGATGACGATGACCTCGCCTCGGGCATCGAGCCCGTCCATCAGCGTCAACAACTGGCCAACGATCCGGTTTTCGGCGTCGCCCTCGTCGTCTCGCGTTCCCGCGATGGAGTCGATTTCGTCGAAGAAGATGATCGTCGGCGCGTTCTCCCTTGCCTCCTCGAAGGTCCGGCGAAGCTGCTCTTCGGACTCCCCCTTGTACTTCGACATGATCTCCGGCCCCGAAATCGTCACGAAATGGGCGTCGACCTCGTTCGCAACCGCGCGAGCGATCAGCGTCTTCCCGGTGCCAGGCGGGCCGTAGAGGAGCACGCCCGAAGGCGGCTCGACACCCAGACGCTGGAACAGCTCCGGCTCTGAAAGCGGCAACTCGATCATCTCGCGGACCAACTCGAGTTCCTCGTCCAGGCCACCGATGTCCTCGTAGGTGACGCCGGAGGGCGAACTCGAGTCGGCGCTGGTCTCGACGGTTTCATCCAGCTCCGCTGGTGGCGTTCCACTCGAGTCGGCCGCCGATTCCGTGTCGGTTGCACTCCCCCCGGACGAAGTGCCGGTCTGGCTCGTGCTGGCAGCACCAGACTGTCCCGCGATACGGACTGTGGTCGAGCCCGTGATCCGAACGTCGCCGTCCGGCGTCGTGTCGACGACGGTGAACGGCTCCTGATCGACGCCTTCGACGCGGATCTGTTCGCCGGTACGAACCGGTCGGTTTCGCAACGTCTTGGTAGCTTCGTGCTCTGCGACCTGGCGCTGGCTGGTGGTGAGTCCCGGTGGCGCGGTCAGCGTCACGCGCTCGGCATCACGGATGGTGGACGTGTCCTTCGTGCGGACGGTGACCGTGTCGCCGACGTGGACGCCCGCGTTGGCGCGGGTGTCGCCGTCGATCTGGATCGCACGCTCGGGAATCGACGGGTCGGCGGGCCACATCTTCGCGACGGTCGTCTTGCCGTTCTCGCCCTCGATGACGATCGTGTCGCCGCTCAGGACGCCCAGTTGTCGCCGGGCCATTTCAGGAATGCGAGCGACGCCGCGGCCAGCGTCGCGCTTCTCGGCTGCTCGTACCGACAGCGTGACGCCGTCGGAATCCGACCCACTCATACCCGGTTCTTTTCGCTGGGAGGTCTTGAGAATTGCCCACTTCTGTGGAGGGATTCGAGTGAGATTGCAGAGGGGCAAGCGGTCGGTCGGCTCGAGTTGAGACGGATCGAACCTGTGTCCCGGCACAGAGTGGCGCGTAGCCAAGCATGCCGGAGAAACGCATTTGGGTGTCGCTGTTGGAACTCCAATATGGTGGTCCAGACCGAACGGGACGACGCCACCTGGTTCGAGTGTGAGACCTGCGGGCTGCTCTTCGACGAGAAGGAAGACGCCGCAGAGCACGAAAAACGATGTGATGGAGAAGAGCCGTCCTACATCCAGTGAGGAGTGCGGACAACGGGTGGCCAGAAGGACACCTACACCTGCAACTGACAACCTACTCGAGTCGGTCCCGATGCTCGTCGGCAAGCTCCCCAGCCTGGTCCAGGGTGTGCGTTTCGGTCCAGCGGACGCGCTCACCGTCGCCGTAGGCGAGTACAGTCTTGAGTTCGTCGCGCAGGACGCCGTGATCGATTGAGAGCACGGTTCCTGACGCGTCGCCGAGTTCGTAGACGCCGGGGCGATTCGGCGCGCTGGCGACGGCGTCGCGGTCGAGTGAGCGCCAGGGTTTCTGGAGTGGCATTTTAGCTGTCCGTTTCCGACTCGGCGACGAGTTCGTAGGCGTGCTCGCTCATCTCGTCCTCGGCGAAGACGAACACTCGCCCGTCGACGAGCGAAAGGTCCGCATCGACCCGGATCGAGTAGGCCTCGGTCGTGACCGTAACGCCCGGGAACAGCACTTCCTCGTCGTCGTCGCTGAGCATGACACGGCCGACGCCAGTTCCCTCGAGAATGTCGTCGTGTGTGTCCCGGTCGTTGACGTAGGTCATGACGCCCTCGACGCCGTCGGGATCAGTGACGAGCACGTGGACGTCCTTGCCCGGCGGCGTTGTGATCGACTCCGCGACGGGCTCTGGCGGTCCATGGTAGAAGACCTCCCGGCCGTCGAGGTACTGGACGACGATGCCACCATCGACGAGGTCGACGGTGATCGTACTC
The DNA here is from genome assembly GCF_000025625.1 of Natrialba magadii ATCC 43099. Taxonomy (NCBI): domain Archaea; kingdom Methanobacteriati; phylum Methanobacteriota; class Halobacteria; order Halobacteriales; family Natrialbaceae; genus Natrialba; species Natrialba magadii. The sequence continues at coordinate 3,528,478 of NC_013922.1, forward strand.
GGGGCGACGTTACTGCGCGCGCTCATTAGTCAGCCGTTCGGTCGGAGGTGGGAAAAGCAGTGCGTTCTCGCTGGTCGTTGTTGTGCTGCAAACAGTGAGCCAGCGGGTACTATCGATGATCGGCTACAGTCACACCCAAGAAGAGACAGAACCCACTCACGACCGACCGTCCCAGCAAAGCGATGGTCCACCTGATTTGGTGAACTCTCAATTACCATGTTCGAATACACTTACCCGGGATGTCAGGTCTGAGAAGACGTGGTGAACTGTAGCTAGCAGTCAGTTATATGAATAGCATTATCTATCAAACGTCTCGTTCACCTGTTTATTCTGGCATGTCGTTTGAGCGGGAGCGGTGCCGAAATAAAAATTTATTGTATATTTTATATAGGATCTGTAGTGACATCTCACATACACGCATCTCTTGATATCAACCGCCGGTCACCTCCTATCGACACGCCATTCGAGGGGCAGCCGTGGTACACGAGCCGTTCCGGCGCTGGTCGGACCCGCTTGGACGTACTCGTGTGGCTATGGGACAGCGTTCCAGTGACACGAGAAGAGTTGTCGGAACCGCCAGCCGTAAATACATTCTCTGAGAGTATGTTCGTATGGATGGTCGCGCCGTCGCACCTGCTGCCGGAACCGTTCTCAACGCGCTCGCAACGGGAACCGGTTCGGCGTTCGCGATCGATCTCGAGACGACTGCGACAGTCGAACTCGAGCAACACGAGAAACTCGCGGAACACGAAATCGACACCGTCGATGGCCACATCGTAGGCCACCCCGACGCCGACACCGACCTCATCGAACGCTGTGTCGAACTCACAATTGCGGCGTTTGCCGCCGACGCCGGACTCGACCCGGAAACTGTCGGCGGTCGCGTCCGAACCGAAAGTGAGGTTCCACTGGCCGCCGGCCTCAAAAGTTCGAGCGCGGCCGCCAACGCGACGGTGCTCGCCACCCTCGACGCACTCGGCGTCGCCGATGCGGTCGACCGAATCGACGCCTGCCGACTCGGCGTCCGTGCCGCCCGCGAAGCCGGTGTCACCGCCACCGGCGCGTTCGACGACGCCAGCGCCAGCATGCTCGGCGGCGTGACGATCACTGACAACACGGGCGACGAACTACTCGCCCGCGAAGCGTTCGACGACGACCTGCAAGCACTCGTCTACACCCCGCCAGAACAGGCCTTCAGCGCCGACGCCGACATCGACGCCTGCAAGCGCGTCGCGCCGATGGCACGCCTGGTCGAAGAACTCGCACTCGACGGCCGCTATGGCGAGGCGATGACCGTCAACGGGTTTGCGTTCTGCGGGGTACTCGAGTTCCCGACGGGACCGATGGTCGAGGCACTCCCGGATGTGAAGGGCGTGTCGCTGTCGGGGACGGGGCCGAGTTACGTTGCGATTGGCGAACAGGAGTCACTCGAAGCCGTCCGCGAACGGTGGGATGATCGCGACGGAACGACGCGGATTTTGCAGTTGCGGACGGATGGAACACGAGTGCAGGACAGGTCCAGGGAGGGCGGAGAGATATGAACTGGCGAGCGGGAAAGCGGAGCGACGAAGTCAACTGACTGAGAGACGAGATAGTATGACTCGAAACACAGCCACAGATGGCGGATCGGAGACGGAGAAACGAACACCGGAGGAGATGGATCTCGAAGAACTCCGTGAGGAAATTCAGACGATTGATCGAGAGATTGTCGAATTGATCGCCCAGCGCACCTACGTCGCGGATACAATCGCGGCGGTCAAAGACGAGAAGGATCTGCCGACGACCGACGAGAAACAAGAAGAGCAGGTGATGGACCGGGCGGGTCGAAACGCAGAGCAGTTCGACGTGGATGCGAACCTCGTGAAAGCGATCTTCCGACTCTTGATCGAGTTGAACAAAGTTGAGCAAAGGAGTACTAGATAAGCACTAAATGGGTTTCTGAGCGTGTTTACGCTACTGATTAGGGTTTCGTAATCTTTCGGTTGCTGTTCAGTTGGTTCGTATTGAACGGATTAAGCAAAAGACCGATCACCAGAACCAGCGGTCACTACACGTGCGAACAGTACGAATCTGTTCCTACGTTTGCTATAAGAAAGATTTCTCTGAATGTCGATAATAGTATGTCCCGAGTCCTCCAGCAACAATAGCAATACTGAGAAAGAGCAGAAGCAGTGGGTGAATACTCATCTGGAACATCGCTACAAGGTACGCGATAGCAAATGAGGTTACGTAAACGAGTACTGCTACGACGAGAACCCGCCCGATTTGGTCGATGAGGTCACGTTGTCTAGTAGTCATTCTCTCAATATTAGTGTGCTGAATGTATATGTTTTGTCACTCGCTGCTGTTCCATGTTTCACCTATACTGATCGCAACGCATACGTCAGTCTAGTCCGAGACTCAGTTTCAACGCCTCGTCCACCGCCTCCATCGTTTCTGTGTCGAGGCTTCCAAGAACTGAGTGAATCCGCTTTTCGATGGAGACGACACGCACCTGGTCGAGACGGATCGAGGAATCTTTCTCAAACGGCGACTTCGCTGCCTCAACAAGAACCTCGAACGGATAACCTCGATACGTTCCCGTCGCAGGTGCAACGATTGTCGTACTGGCATTTTTGTTCCCAACGTCGTTCTGGACGACGACTGCAGGACGAGTCTTTTTCATCTCGTGCCCTTCTGCTGGATCAAGGCGAACGATAACGACGTCACCGCGACGAACCTCCGTATCCTCGCTCATTCATCCAGCCCGTCCCACGCCTCGTCCGATGCTTCGTCCCACTCTTCTGCAAGCTCTTCCGCGCTCTCAGAAGCCTCGCGATACGCGGCAGCCAGTTCGTCCTCGTCAGGATGATCAGATTCTACTTCGACGACGGCGACAGTCACACGTTTGTTCGCATATTCCGTTCCGAGATAGATTCGACCTCGGTCATCGGTCTCGTTCGTTCGGAGGTCCTGAGCATCTACTTTCGTCATGTTACCGTCTTGGATCGACTGCTGAATAAGTGTTGCCCACTATTACCCACGACAGGTATTTTCTGTGACTCGTGCCATGGATTTCATCTACCTGAACAAAGTAGAGCAGCGTAAGAATCGGTAGCACGTGATGGAGATATTGTCATTCATCAGTAGGTTCTAGCGGGACTCGTTCCACCTCGATGTCTTCGTAGTCTTTCTCCGATGAGAGTACGTCCAGCGTCCGAGTTTCTGCAGTCGCGGCGTGGAACGCATCGAACGCCGTCATTCCCTCGTCGTAGTAGTTGACGGCCTTCAGAACGATCTGTCGTTCTTCCTCGTTCCGGACAGGGACGAGTTCGAGCAGATTTGCCACGAGTGGGACGTAATCAAACTCGTACCGTTCTCGGGCGAGAAGGAGTTCGAGATAGGAGAAGGCCGACGTTTCTACGTCGTACTCGTCGAGTGCTTCTTCTGCTGATTGCTGCAACCAGTCTGAGTCTTTGGCGAGCGCGAGTAAAAAGTCGGTTTCGACGTAGACCGTCATCTATCGTCCCCTTTCTCGCGGACCTCAGCTTTCGCTTCTGCTTCGATGTCCGCGCGAATATCGTCGATGGATGCGTCACGTAACTCGCCTGCCGCTTCGCGGACTGCAGCGAGTGGGTCGTCTGCAACCGGAACGAGTTCAATTCTGTCCTCGTACGTGACGATGTGGTACTTCTCCCCGTATTTTTCTCGTACGTCTTTGGGGATGTACAACCTCCCCTGCCCGTCCGTTTCTGCTGACATAGATATGACTATGATGCCATAGACAAAGAATCTTACCACCAATAGGAAATCGATGGTACAGCCCCAGTGTTTCATCTGTTCGCACATTGGATATTATCTATCTGAACAAGGTCGAGCAACGAGAGAATCGGTAACACTCGCCAGAGATATTTCGATAGCGTTCAGCAGCCGATTTTTGGATGGGACTCTCCCTGTTGTCCGCTTGAACAAGGGAGGGCAGATACGTCAGTCCTTTATCCGCGTGGGCGTCGTACGAGAACCGATCACCACCCATGCTATCGCTCCTCATTTACTACGGCACTGGAGAGGGTCAGACGGCCACTGTTGCCGACCGAATCGCCGACGTGCTTCGCAACCGCGGTCACGATGCGACTACGGTCGACGCTGCGGATGGGCTGGGAGATCATGCTCCCGAGTCGTTCGACGCCGTTCTCGTCGGGGCATCGGTCCACATGGGAACGCACCAGTCGACTGTGAGTGAGTTCGTGCGGACCGAACGCGAGGCGCTGGCGTCGCGACCGACCGCGTTCTTCCAGTTGTCGCTTGCCTCAGCCGTCGACGACGACTCAGCACGGGCGGACGCAGCGGAGTACGTCGACGAGTTCCTCGAGAAGACCGACTGGCAGCCGGACCGAATCGGACTCTTCGGTGGCGCGCTTCGGTACTCAAAGTACGGCTTCCTCAAACGGCTCGTGATGAAACGAATCGCGAAGGGGGCGACCGGCGATAGCGATACGTCCCGGGATTACGAGTACACGGACTGGTACGAGGTCGAGGCGTTCACCGCGGATTTCGCTGCGTTCGTCGAGGGGCGGCTCGATACATCAGCCGCCTCCGACCGAACCCAGGAGTAGGACTCAGCGTAGACAGGAGATGGCTCGATCTGACCCTACGTCGCGTTCCAACTATGCTAGCCGCGCTACTCGCAGCGCTCTGGCTCTCGGCGTACTGGCTCTGGAGAATCGCCTCTGGGGATACGTCTTCACCACTGTGTTCCTCGTCAAACTCGCCACGCTCGGCGGCACTATCCTCGCGATGGCCGCTTTCGAGATCCGCACCGGTGACCCATCCCGTGGCCGCAGCTCGTCATCTGCAACGAGGTGACCGCCGCTAGCGTACTACTGACGGTTCGACTCCTGCTCTCGATCGATTCCAGTACGGGGTACTCGAGTACCTCGCCGACACTCGAGACGGACCGAAGCACGTAGCGAGGAGACCCTAGCAGTACGGCAGTGGACTCACTGGACAGAACAGCGGCGCTGTCGCAAACAGATGCCGAAGCACGGGTACGTGTCCGTTGCCGACGAGAAGGAGGACCCGTTCGTCGTCCGGTTCAATCGCCCGCCAGACGTTGTGCACGATTCGGATGTTGCGGTCGTACCAGGTTGAGAGTACTCGAGGGCCGCCGAAGTTGTCGTTCTCTCCCCATCGAAGGTACGCATCGAACAGTGATTCGTCGTTTATGCCGAGTTGCTCCTCTTGGTTCAGCCAGTGGTGGAACTCCGGAATCGTCGATGATTGCAGCTGGGTCGCCATCATTTCCAACTGCTGTTCTGGATCGGACTCGAGTGCACTCTCCTTCTCGTCCGGTTCGAACCCCTGGTCGCGAAGCGATTCGAGCGAGTCGTTTCCAAGCCGTACCGGGTAGTCAACTGGAGACACCTGTTCGTGCGCCAGTTCGTCCGCGACTCGAAAGCCAAGCTGAACGACTTCACTCCGACACTCGGTGTCGGTCTCGTCTCGAAACGGGTGTGGTGGCTCGATTCGTTCTTCTGTATCGTATCGACGCTCGCCGGACCGGTACTCGTCGTAGAGGCTGTTCACCGCCTCGAACCGGTCATATGGCCGTTCGACGGCAATGCGGTCGGCGTTCCAGCGAGCGAGGTCTGTAGCGAAGGACTCGAGTTCGGTCTGTCTCTGTGCGGTGAGTACGTCGTCGCTTTCGAGATTTAGTTCGTCCAGCCTCGGATTGTCCATATGGTACGTCCCGAGGAGCATCACCTGGAGATCCGTCGAGTCGGGGGATGGCCAGCCAGTAGGGGCAGTGTCGGTCTCCGCCATTATGATACTGTTTCACTCTGACACGAAAACAGTTCGGATAGTGAGAAGTCCGCTAATTGGACGCGATCCACGACAGAAACTCGTGATCGGCGTGGGTACGGTGAGTGACGAGTGTGAGCGTGCAGTCACACTACCGATTCGTTTCGAACCACTCCGTCGCGAAGTCGACGAGCGCCGGCTGCTCGAGTAGGGTGGCCGTCGCAGCGCCAACGGCACCCTCGCGATAGTCGTGCTGGGCTTCGAACGCGGCTCCAACCTCGGGGAAATCGTCCGTTGACGTTTCGAGTTCCTCGGTGTCACGAAGGACTCGCTCACCGTCCTCGAGGACCGGCACGGTTGTCGTCGACGTTCCAAGATCGAGGTCAGCACGGTACTCGGCCAGGTGCAGCGACGTGTTTGTACTGTAGTCCGTGCCGAGCATGAGTACGTCACCGTCTCGCTCGTAGACGGACGCGAGCGGGGACTCCTCGCCGAGTCCGTAGTCGAACGGGTGGTCGGCGACGATCTCGTCGGCTGCCGAGCCCCACGCAGCGAACGAGTAGATGGGGTGTGAACTCCGGACGACGCCAGGATAGGTTCGGAAACATTCCGGAATTGCGCCCATGCCTCGCGTCGGTGTCGCGGCTGGCCGAAATGCGGGACGCTCCGTCCGGATCGTCTCGACCCAATCCGACGGAACGGGCGGATTCGACCAGACGGATGGGTCAGTATACTGTGACGTGTGCGTCGGCATCACGAGCGTTCCATCGGGAGTTACGGCGTTCTGGAGCGCCTCGACGACGGCCTGGGCGTCACCTGCAACCCAGCCCAGTGACGAGAGCGAGGAGTGAACGAGGAGGGTCTGTCCCGGCTCTACGCCCAGATCGCGCAGTTCTTCGGTTAGCGACGAGATCGTACACGGCTCCTGCACGCGATCGATGGCGTCTGCTTCGCCCATAGCTGTCACTACCGAGGAGTCATTGTAATTTCTCCGATTATACGTTGGAACGAAGGAAAAACCGCTCTCTGTGTATGATACCTCAAAAGGCGAGGTATACAAAAGTAGAGATAGTAATTAAGGAGATAGACCGTGCTACTGAGACAAAAGCACTCTCGCACGGTGAATTATCTGAGTTACTCCCTTCTGGATGGCAGGATATCACCTTTGTACAGACTCGTCCCGTAGGAGATTCTCTTCGGAGGCCGGCACATATCCTCTCGGATAGTCTCTGTTCGTGGTGCTTCGACACTCTAGTAAACATTCTGCCATTTTTGGCAGTGACTGTTCACACTCGCCGTAAAACCGACATTTAAATAATGAGACACCGTCGTCTGCGACGATGGAGACGACGGACGAGCGCTCGCCATCCCAGCGTGGTGAGCGCGTCGAGCGACTCGAGTTCAGCGTCGAGTGGCCGCCGAACCACGCCGCCGCATATCTCGTCGAGGGGCCAACAGGGGAACGGGTGCTCGTCGATGCGGGACCGCCCGGCGAGCAGGCAACGGAGACGATGCGAACCCAACTGAACGGGCTCGGCGTCGCCCTCGAAACGATCGATGCAGTCGTTATCACACACCCCCATAGCGACCACATCGGACAGGTACCGGCGCTGCGCGCAGCTGGTGTGACGGTCTACGCGCCCGAACCCGCGCTCGAGCAGGTCCGACGCGACGAGGACGACCTCGCAGCGCGCGTTCGCGAGACGACACGCTCCGCGGGCTACGAGGATGCGGCACTCGAGCGTGAGGTCGAGCGCGCGCGGCACTCGCTCGAACGGAACCGACGGCTGCTCGATCCCGACGATGCGATCGGGTTCTCGTTCGGCGACTCGTTTTGTGTGGGGGGACTCGAGTTCGAGCCGATTCACACGCCGGGTCACCAGGTACACCATGCGAGTCTCGCAACGAGCATTGGCGGCGAGCGGGTGCTGTTCAGCGGCGACGCACTCATCGAATCGTTTCGGGCGGGTGCGCTACACGTTGGCCTCGACGACGGAGCGTACGAGGCAGTCGAGGCGTTCGATGCTGGACTGGGGCGACTCGAGGATGTGACGTCTGCGCACCCGTTCGAACGGGTCTGTCCGGGCCACGGGCCGATCTTCACCGACACCGCGGGAGCGCTCGCGGACACTCGGGCTGATCTCGACTCGCTACTCGAGTCCAGAGAGGATGCTGTCGCAGCCGTCGGGCCGGCGACGCCGCTCGAGATTACGGAACACCTGTACGGCGACCTGCAGTATCCGGCGCAGTTGCTCGACACACTCGGTGCGCTCGGAACGCTCGCCGAGCGAGACGAAGTCGCGTTCGACTGGCGCGATGGCGTGCGGTACTATCGGACGGCGGATGGATCCGCTGCGCTGGGTCAGTAATAGAGGTGTCCTACTTGATGGGACGGACGGGGACGAAAACAGTAGTGACGCTATTCCAGTTTCTCGGGCTCCTCAGACCGCTCCTCTAGCTTGTACTTCTGAATCTTCCCCGAGGTCGTCCGCGGCAGTTCGTCGATAAACTCGACCTCGCGCGGGTGTTTGTATGCCGCGACGTTGTCGAGGAAGAACTGCGTGATTTCCTCCTCGGTGACGTCGACGCCAGATTCTACGTCGGGTGTCGGAACGACGAACGCCTTCGGGACCTCGTTGCGGCGCTCGTCCGGGATGCCGACGACGGCACCCTCCGCCACGGCCTCGTGTTCGGAGAGGAGTTCCTCGAGTTCGCTCGGATAGACGTTGTAGCCCGCGGTGACGATGACGTGTTTCTTCCGGTCGACGATCTCGTAGTAGTTCTCTGCGTCGCGTCGGGCGATATCACCGGTCCGGAAGTAGCCGTCGTCGGTGAAGGCAGCCTCGGTCGCCTCCGGACGGTTGTGGTAGCCCTTCATGACCTGTGGGCCGCGCACGAACAGTTCGCCCTCCTCGCCCGGCGGGACTTCCTCGCCGCTGCTGTCGACGACTTTGCAGTCAGTCATCCGGAGCGGCTGACCAATCGTCCCGTGGCGAAGGCCGAACGTCGAGTTCGACTGGGTGTGGGTCGCACCGTGAGTTTCAGTGAGCCCGTAGCCCTCCTGCATGTCGACGCCCGCGACCGATTCGAACTCCTTCTGGACGGCGACGGACATCTTCGCGCCGCCCTCGCCGGCCATCTCGAGTGTGGTCAGATCGTAGTCGCCGAACTCGTCGCTGTTGACGATGTCGACGTACATCGCGGTGACGCCGACGAAGTGGGTGATCGCCTCCTCCTCGATCAGTTCCATCGCCGTCTCGCCGTCCCAGTTTGCGGCGCTCCGGAGGAAGATGCGCCCGCCCTGAATCAGCGGCTGCCAGGCGGTGTGCGTAAAGCCGGTGATGTGATACAGCGGTAGCCAGACGAGACTGCGGGTTTCCTCGGGTTCGAGCACGCTCTCCTGGGAAAGCGTCGCGAACATCTGCGCCCGAAAGTTCCGGTGGGTTGTCTCGACACCTTTTGGCTTCCCCGTCGTTCCCGACGTGTACGGCAACAGCGCGACGTCGTCGTCCGCCCGCTCGACGAACGTCTCCTCGTCGCGAACCGATTCGAACGCGTGGATATCGTCGTCGGTGCTGGCAACGCTGATGATGGTCGGATCGGTCTCGACATCCTCGAGTCCCTCCCGAAGATGTGGGAGGAGCGCGGCGTGGGTCAGGACCGCCGTCGCGTCGGTGTCCTCGAGTTGGTAGGCGAGTTCGCGCCGGCGGTACTGCGGATTGACTGGGGAGACGGCGATGCCAGCTTTGAGCGCGCCGAGCGAGCCGATCAGGTAGGCCGGGCAGTTCGGCAAGTAGAGCAGCATGGCGTCGCCGGGTTCAATCCCCAGGTCGACGAGGCCGCCGGCGAACCGGGCGCTCTGTGCGCGAAGTTCCTCGTGTGTGTGTGCTATTCCGTGGTACTCAATCGCAACTGCGTCGCCGTGGTGGCGCGCCGTCTCGTCGTGGAGTCGAGCGGCATTACCCTCTCTGGCCGCAGCACTGAGGTCGTCCAGGTCCATGGCCCTGTATATCATACACCACTATTAAAACGTATCCCGAGTCGACACGTTCGGCAGGAATGCAGGGGCCGGGACGATGGCGGGGGTTCGGGGGATGCAGGGGCCGGGACGATGGCGGAGCCTCCACGTCGGTTGATCCACTCCAGGCACCGTTTCGTCAGCCACTGGCTTGCATCGACCTGCGTGCAACAGTACGAGCGTTTACAATGCTGTCTGGAATTGGGGTGTACATTTACAGTGGTGTGTGAGAACACCTCCGTATGGAATACCACGATTCCGAGACGGCGAAGGCAGTTGCGGGCCGTGTAGAGTCCTTCATGGACGAGGTCGTCATCCCGCGCGAGCGGGAAGCGCTTGCGACGGGCGAGCAGATTCCGATGCACGAAATCGAGGACCTCTGGGAGGAGGCAAAAGAGCGAGACCTCTTCGCTCCGCAGGTCCCCGAGGAGTACGGCGGTCAGGGACTGGACTTCAGCGATATGCTGCCCTCCTTCGAGCAGGTCGGCCGGTCACTCATCGGTGCGCACGCCATCCGCGCCAACGCGCCACAGGAGGGGAACATGCACACCCTCGAGATGGTCGGTACCGAGGAGCAAAAAGAGGAGTACCTCCGGCCGCTCGTCCAGGGGGAGATGACTTCCGCGTTCGCGATGACAGAGCCTAAACAGGGCGGGGGATCCGATCCGAAGATGCTCCAGAGCACCGCCGTCAAGGACGGCGACGAGTGGGTCATCAACGCTCACAAGTGGTGGACCTCGGACGGGCTCGACGCTGACTTCTACCTCCTGATGGCGCGGACCGATCTGGACGCCCACCCCTACGAGGGAACCTCGATCATCCTCGTTCCGCGGGACGCCGACGGCGTCGAAGTCGTCCGGAACGTTCCCCACCTCGGGGGCCACGGCATCACCGAACGCACCGGCGGCCACGCCGAAATGAAGTTCGACAACGTTCGCGTGCCCGTCGAGAACACCATCGGCGAGGAGAACGCTGGCTTCCGGATCGCCCAGATGCGTCTCGGCGGCGGTCGACTCACCCACTGTATGCGCTACTCCGGGATGGCCGAGCGCTCGCTCGACATCGCGAAGGCCTACCTCGCAGAGCGCGAGGCGTTCGGTTCGACCCTGGAAGAGAAACAGGCGCTTCGCCACCGAATCGCCGACGCCGAAACGCGACTGCACGCCGCCCGGACGATGGTCCGCCACGCCGCGCGCGAACTCGACCGCAGTGACGCACGCATCGAGGTCGCGATGGCGAAGATGTTCACCGCGAACGTGACGCAGGACACCATCGACCTCGCACTGCAGTGTTGTGGGGGCAACGGCATCGGGAAAGACCTCCCGATCGCACACTTCTACGAGGCCGTCCGCGCGTTCCGTATCGTCGACGGCGCAGACGAGGTCCACCGCCGCTCGATCGCCCGCTGGGCGTTCGAAGACGTCGACGAGACCGAGATCGAGAACACACTGCAGTTCGACGAGGACCTGCGGATCGACGACCTGGACGACTGAGAGAGCAAGAGCGAGAGAGAAAGCGTCAGAATCGGATTTCGGCTTCTCAGACTCGCTCGATAATCGTCGCCACCCCCTGTCCGAATCCGATACACATCGTCGACAGCGCAGTGTCCTTCCCGGTCCGCTCGAGTTCATGCGCCAACTTCGTCAGTAACATCGCGCCCGTCCCACCGAGCGGGTGGCCGTGCGCGATCGCCCCGCCATTGACGTTGACCTGTTCCCAGGAGACGCCGGTCTCCTCGAGCCAGGCCGCGACCACGGAGGCGAAGGCTTCGTTCACCTCGAAGAGGTCGATCTCTTCGAGTTCCATGTCGGCCTTCTCGAGTACCCCTTCGGTCGCGGGGATCGGCCCAGTGAGCATCGTGATCGGATCGACGCCGACGACCTCGGTCTGGACGATGCGGGCCATCGGCTCCCAGCCGTGCTCCTCGGCGGCTTCCCTGCTGGCGATGAGGATCGCCGACGAGCCGTCGACGATGCCGGAGGAGTTGCCTGGGTGGTGGACGCCGTTGCCTTCCTCGCGGAACGCGAGCGGCAGGCCAGCGAGCGTCTCGAGGTCGGTCTCTGGGCGCGGGTGTTCGTCCTGCTCGACGGTGATCGTCTCACGGGTCGGTTCACTCCCCGTTCGACTACCCGAGTCGCTTCCCGACTCGCTCTCTTCGCCATCTAGTGCAGTTTCGACGGGGACGACCTGGTCGTCGTAGTAACCTGCATCCCAGGCCTCACCCCACCGACGCTGGGAGTCGACGGCGAGTTCGTCGAGTTCCTCGCGGCTGAAGCCGTAGTTCTCCGCAATACGCTCTGCGCCCTCGCCCTGGTGAGTGACCTCGTCGAAGTACTCGAAGTAGGTGTCAGTGACGCCGTCGCCGTCAGAGCCCATCGGCTCGCGGGTCATGTGCTCGACGCCGCCGGCGACCAGCACGTCGTGCTGGCCGGCCATGACGTTCGCCGCGGCGAAGTTGACGGCCTGCTGGCCCGAGCCGCACATTCGGTTTAGCTGGACGCCGGGGACGCCGTCGCCCCAGCCGGCGACCATCGGCGCGAGACGACCGATGTTCGCGCCCTGCTCGCCGATCGGGGTGACGCAGCCGTAGATTACGTCCTCGACGACCTCGGGGTCGAACTTGTTTCGCTCCTCGAGTGCCTCGAGTGGTTTCGCTGCGAGATCCTGCGGGTGGGTGTCACGGAAGGAGCCGTCGCGCTTGGCGAACGGCGTTCGCACTGCGTCGACGATAACTGCCTCGTGCATGTGTGTGCGTCACAGTATTTCAGCGAGTACTATAGACGTTCCGAACGGCCAACTACTCCGGCATTCGTACGCGCTCACTCCCACTCCTCGCCGATCCCTCGCAACGCGAACGGCCCAGCCGGCAGATTGTAGCCCTTCTCGAGTGCTGTATCCACCTGGGCTTCCGTGGCGATTCCCTCGTCGACGATTTTCTGTGCCTCCTCGCGCATCGCCGCGTGACAGCGGTTGGCGACGAAGCCGTAGGAGCCCGGGTCGTCGTCGATCGTAATTCGCGTCTTTCCGAGCTCGTCGACGAGGTCCTCGGCGCGGTCGACGACCGCCTGATCGGTTTCCGGTGCCTCGACGATTTCGACCATCGACATGATCGGAACCGGATTGAAGAAGTGCGTGACGGCGACCCGCGAGGGATCCGAGACGGCGTTCGCAATTGCGGTGACCGAGAAGCCGCTCGTGTTCGAGTACAGCGGCTGGTCGTCGGTCACCGAATCGAGTTCGCGGAACACCTGTCCCTTGATCGCGAGGTCTTCGGTAACGGCTTCGATGACGAATTCCGTGCCTGCGGCCGCCTCTTCCATGTCCGTCGTGAACGAGATCCGATCGAGGATGTCCGCTTTCTCGTCCTCGTCGAGGTAGCCGCCCTCGACAGCGTCGTCGAGGCCGTAGTTTCCAGCGATGAGCCGATCCCGTGCTTCGTCTACCAACTCGTCCGATAGTTCGCGAACGCGAACCTCGTAGCCAGCCCGCGCGAGCACCTGCGCGATTCCCGCCCCCATGATCCCGCCGCCGATCACTGCAACTGGTCCCTGTGACATGCTACCGACACCACTGTGTGTTCTGTTAACGTTTTTGGTCGCGGCGCAGATCCGCCGGTGGGCGTACGCTTATGGGGTCGTTGTTCGAATCTCACGACAATGGCTACACGCTCCGCAACGATCCGTCGCGACCGAGGTGCGTCGAATGCCGACTAAGCCGCTGGCCAAACTCGAGTCCATGGTCGGCGAGTCGAAGCAGACTGTCGAAAGCTTCCGGATCGAGGCGGGGAAAGTCGACGAGTTCGCTCGGGCGATCACGGACACGAACTCGGTGTTCAGAGACGAAACCGTCGCACGAGAGCGCGGGTTCGACGCAATTCCGGCACCACTGACGTTCCCACGTGTCAAACGATTTCCGCGCTATCAGGTCGGCGCTGACGCCGAGATGGACGAACGCGAGGAGGGTCACTACGGCTTCGACCTCGGCTTTCGACCGGAGTACGTCCTCCACGGCGAACAGGCCTACGAGTACGAACGGCCGCTGCTCGTCGGCGACGTACTGACCGGCGAGACGACGCTCGCCGAGGTCTACCAGCGCGACGGCGGCCGCGCCGGTACGATGACCTTCGCTGTACTCGAGACGGCCTACCGTGACCAGTCGGGCGAGCTCGTGCTCACCGACCGGGCGACGGCGATCGAAACAGAGGGTGCGGTCGACGATGGTGGCGGCGAGGAGACATCCGCTGGTGACGCAGCGACCACTCACGAGTCCGAACCTGAGCCACATCCCGTCGACCGTCCGCAATCTACGGCCGTACTCGAGTCCGGCCAAGCCGGCCCGACCGTCGTCGCCCCCGACCTCGAGCGGCGCGACTTCGTCAAGTACGCCGGTGCGAGTGGGGATTTCAATCCGATTCACTACGACGAGCCCTACGCGACGGCGGCGGGCAACGAGAGCGTCTTCGGCCAGGGAATGTTTACGGCTGGCGTCGCCTCCCGCGTCGTGACGGACTGGTTCGGCCGCGAGACGATTTCGTCGTTCGGCGTGCGGTTTCAGTCGCGTGTCTTCCCCGGCGAGACCATCGTTGCGACGGGTGAAGTCGAGTCGGTGTCGCAGGGCGAAACTGTCGACGTGACGCTCGAAGCCGCGACGCCGGGAGGGAAGACACTTCTGACCGGGACTGCGACGGCGGATCTGTCGCGGTCGAACGACCGGTGATTGTGGGAGCGGTAGCAGCATCGGCAGCAGCACCGGCAGCAATAGCAGCAGTAGCACCTTTTCACCAAAACTGGCGTCGAAACGACGACAGTGGCCCTCGTCAGTCGGCCGCAGTTTCCGCCTCGAGTGCTGCCCGAACATCACCGTACTGGTCGAAGCGCTCGGCACCGATGTAATCGATCGTATCCTGGAGATACTGGACAAGCTGGTGGCCGATCCGATCCGGATCGTAGCCCTCGAACGGCTGGTCGTCGTAGAGTGGGTCGCTCAACAACCGATTCTCGACGTACTCTTCCATTCGCGGCTCGTAGACATCGGCGACGATATCGGGTTCGGCAATCGCGAGCTGTTTCATCACCCAGCGGCCGTTCTCGATGTGACGAGTTTCGTCCTGTCGCACCTTGCCGATGGCCTGCTGGAACGACTCGAGTACGGAGTCTCTGCCCATCTGAGTTGCCTTCAGTTCGATCATCTGGTCGAAACTGAGGTAGCCCCCGCGGGCGAGTTGCGCCTCGACGATGCCCATGTAGTTGAGGTAGGCTTCACCGAGGCTGTAGACGAGCTCGGTCCGGTCTCCGCTGTTGACCGCCGCGAGGAGGTCGTCTGCGGTGTCGTAGAGGTCGTCCGTACTGTACCCCTGTTCCTGATAGCCGCCCTCGCGGTAGGGCGCGGTGTTCTGTGTGCCGAAGACTTCCTCGAAGTACCGACTGAAGAGGTCAGTGTGCTTGGCCTCCTCGTAGACCTGCTGGGCGAGGTACATTTCCTCCTGAACGGTGTCGAAGGGGAGCTCGTCGTTCGGGAGCGCGTCGAGTGCCATCATGTACGGCGCGAGCGTCCGCGTCACGTCTTCTTCGCCGTCGTAGAAGCCAGAACACGTCGCGAGAAAGCGGTGTTGTTCGGCCTCCGAGAACTGCTCCCAATCTTCGCGGTCCTGCGTCAGGTCGTAGTCGTCCGGATCCCAGGTTCCCTCACGCTTTCCCTTCCGGTACAGTTCGTAGGACTTCTCGCGATTACTGTAGTCGATCGGCATGTGAGATTATGACGTACTCCCGGAAGATAACTGTTCGTCTGACGTTCGCGAT
Source organism: Natrialba magadii ATCC 43099 (assembly GCF_000025625.1). NCBI lineage: Archaea > Methanobacteriati > Methanobacteriota > Halobacteria > Halobacteriales > Natrialbaceae > Natrialba > Natrialba magadii. The sequence goes on from NC_013922.1 coordinate 3,544,075, forward strand.
TCGATGGTTGTTCCGCAGGAGAGTTGCAGCTTAGTCTTCCGAACCCGGTTCGACCGAGTCACGGGAGTCGTGAGAATCGCGAGAATCGCGAGAATCGTGAGCGCCGTGAGCGCCGTGAGCGCCGTGAGCGCCGTGAGCATCGTCTCGAGTACCCTCGCTATCAGCACCGAGGGGACCTGCTGCGGAGGTGTCCTCGTGATCGACGCGATCAACACGCTCGTGGGCGTCGAGCGAGGTCATCGTCAGATAGACTTGGCTGGGATCACGCTTTCGGAGCCGATACTGATAGTAGCCGTACGCGAGCACGAACCAGCCGAGTAGGACGAGACCGACAATCGGTTGCTGAAGCAACGTGATCACCCAGAAGCTGGCAGTCGTGATCGCGCCGCCGACGACAGCGAGCAGCAGGCCGCGCGAACGCCGAAGCCGGAACGGCGCATTCGCGTAGTGCTCGGGAAACTCTCGGGGCAGATTCCAGAGTCCAACGGCACAGAAGAAGTACGCGGTGAGACTCGCCAGACCGATAAACGTCGAGAGACCAACAATTTCGCCCGCGATAGGAACGAGCAAGAACGGCGGCAGGCCGAGGGCGAGAACCGAGACGTGCGGCGTGTCGAATCGGGGATGAATGCGGGAGAACGATTCGGGGAGGATACCGTCCCGGCTAGCTCGCATGAGCGTCCGCGAGAAAACGAGTAGTGTCGTGTTGACTGTCGTGACGACGGCGAAGATCGCACCCGCGGCGATGACGTACTCGCCCCACCAGGGCAGGTAGACCGACACCACTAGCGCGAGGTCCGCCTCCCCGCCGAGTTGCGTGTAGGGAACGACGCCAACGAGGACGGCGATAAGCGCGACGTAGACGACCGCGACGATACCGATACCGAGCCCGAGCACGAGCGGAATCGTCCGTTTCGGGTCGTCGATCTCCTCGCCGAGTTCGATCAGGAGGCCGAAGCCGAGGAAGGGGTAAAAGAGCGCGACGACGGCGAGCGCAAACGCACCGTAGTCCGGGAAGAACGGAGCGTAGTTCGCGGTATCAACTGCGGTCGCGCCGGGGACGATGAACGTGAGCAACGCGAGCAGCAGGCCGACGAAGAAGACGAGTTGCACCTGTGCGACGAGTCGGAGGCCGACGACGTTGATGAACAGCGTGAACGCGAGCAGGCCGTAGATGAGCGCGAGTGGCGAAACGTCGAAGAAAATCTGCGTGTACTCGGCGAAGCCGGTCGCCGTGATGAGCAGCGAGGCCCAGGCGACCAGCGGAATCGTAACTGGGACGAGAAACCCCCAGAACGGCGCGACGAGCCGCGAGATGTAGACGTAGAGGCCACCCGCGACGGGCATCGCCGAACCAAGCAGTGCGTTGTACAACACGACGAACGCTGCCGGAATCGCCGCCAGTAGCGCCGCCACCACGATCGCCGGACCGGCGTCGCCGGCAAGCGGGCCGGGCAACACGAAGATCGGCACCGCGATCGCGTTCCCAACCAGGAGCGCGAGCACACCGAGTAAACCAACGTTCGAGGACAACGTCTCCGATCCGTCCGCACTCGAACTCGAGTTGCTCATTCGCCTGACTCTCGAGTCCCCTGTCGCTGGCGAAGTCGGTAGGAGCGATACTGCCGTCCGACGGCGAAGCCGGCGAGTGCGCCAACGAACGGCAGGATGACGAGCAACAGCGCACTCGTCAACATTCCGGCCACGACGCCGCTCGCGAGCCCGAAGACCAGTCCACCCTCTGGATACTGTGCAGCCGCAATCTCGCGTTCGACCCCATCCATCTCCGATGGGACGTCCCGGAATCGTCCGATCGACATGGTGTGGGTAACCACACCATGCCCCAAGTAGGTATCGCCCCGCTCCACCCGGTGCGAGGAGCCTGGAGGGATGGCTTCAGCGAGAAGGGGACTCGAGTACCAGCGCGAAAAGTGCGCTCCGAGAGGAAAGCAGGCAGCAACAGCGAAACGGGCGAACGGACCACAGGAGCGAGTTCGGTTAAATCAGTTCGCGTGCGATCGTCCGCTTCTGAATTTCGTCCGTCCCTTCGAAGATGCGGAAGACACGCGCAGAGCGGTAGTTGCGTTCGATCGGGAGTTCTTTCATGTATCCCGCGCCGCCGTGGACCTGCATGGCGATGTCCGCCGCCTTGTTCGCGAGTTCTGCGCCGCGGAGTTTCGCCATGGACTCTTCCTTGCGGGCGCGATCGCCGTTGTCCATCTTCCAGGCGGCGTAGCGGTAGAGCTGACGGGTCTGCTCGATGTCCGTCGCGAGGTCGGCAAGCTGGAAGGAGACGCCCTGCCGATGGCCGATTGGCTTGTCGAACGTTTCGCGGTCGCGGGCGTACTCCACGGACATGTCGAGCAGGTACTGGGCTGTCCCGACCGAGTTCGCGGCGATGTTGATCCGGCCGCCGCCGATCCAGCTCATCGCTGCCGTGAATCCCTGGTCGACCTCGCCGAGGATCTGGTCCTCGCCGACGCGGCAATCGTCGAAGTGGAGTTCGGCGTGTTGGCCGGGCGTCATCCCCATCGATCGGTGAATCGTTCCGACCTCGAAGCCCGGATTGTCGGCCTCGACGAGGAAGCAGGTGATGCCGTGCAGATCGCCGTCCTCACCGCTCGTCCGCGCGAAAACCATCGCGAAGTCAGCGTAGGGCCCGTTCGTGATGTACACCTTCTGGCCGTTGATGACCCACTCGTCACCATCGTTCTCCGCAGCGGTGCCGCTCCGCTCCGAGTCGCTATGTGACTCGCTCTTCTCCGCGACGGTGTCCATATGATGGGCGTCACTACCGTGGCCCGGCTCCGTCAGCGCGAAACAGGTCGTAATCTCGCCATCCATCAGCGGCTGCAGGTACCGCTCGCGCTGCTCCTCGTCGCACGCGAGGAGAATCGGCGTTGGCCCGCCGGCACCGCCGAAGATTGCGCTGTGAAAGCCCGGCGGCCGGTTCGCCATGTGTTCGCCGACGATTGCACGAGTGAGGATATCGACGTCGCCACCGCCGACCTCCTCGGGCATCGTCATCCCGTAGAAACCCGCTTCGACTGATTTCTTGCGGATCGTCTCGACGACCTCGCGATACGCCGGTACCTGTCGGTGATTCTCGTCGACGATGTGCTTCTCGTAGTCCTGACCCAGAAACTGCTCGTACTCCTGCTCGAGTGGAGCGACCTCCTGCTCGATGAAGTCCTCGAGTGCCTTCGTAATCTGCACCGCCTCTGACGGCTCGCTGAAATCCATATCTCATATCACAGCAATTGACATATAAATGTTACCGTGCACCATACTGTTCGGCGCAGCGGAACACCTTTGTCAGCCCACAGGAATTGTGTCGTATGGGAACACAAGGCAGGAATTCGGTGGATCGGATCGACGCAGTCGTGAAGACCCTGGATGTTCTCGAGGCCCTCTGGCAGGCCGACGGCGCTGGCGTAACCGAGGTCACGGAGCGAACTGGACTCGCGAAGAGCACGGTCCACGCGCACCTGACGACGCTCCGGTCGAAGGGGTACGTCGTCCAGGAAGGCGACGAGTACCGACTGAGTCTCCGATTTCTTTCGTTTGGCGAGCACGTTAAACACGCCGAACCGCTGTACGAGGCGTCCAAGACGCCGATTGCGGATCTCGCTGAGCAGACCGGCGAGCGGGTCCTCTGTTCAACAGTACAGAACGGCCTCGGTACCGTCCTCCGTACCTGCGACGGCGACCGCTCGGTCCCCTCGGATATCACTGTCGGCACGCATACCTACCTCCACTGCTCTGCCGGCGGCAAGGCCATGCTCGCTCACTTCGACGAGGAGCGCGTTGCAGACATCGTCGACACCTGGGGCCTCCCCGCCTTTTCGGACGAGACGATCACCACCTGGGACGAGCTCACGGCCGAACTCGAGACGGTCCGCGAGGAGGGCCTCGCATATAATCACGGAGAGTACCTCCCGGGACTCAGCGCCGTCGGCGCGCCCATTCTGGACAACGACGACACGGTCTACGGTGCCGTCTCGATTTCGGGACCAACGCACCGACTCGAGAGCGAGTGGGATATCGACGACCTCCACAACCAACTGCTCTCGGCCGCGAACACTATCGAAGTCAACCTGCTGTTCACGTAGCGTTCAACGCTGTCGAACGCGTCCGGCGGCGTGGGCTCGAGTACAGTGCCTGAAACCCGACTCGTTTCACCTGTGGTTACAATCATACGATTGTAAACGCTTCGGCGTCTGTCGAAGGGTATGTTCGTATCGAGTGGGGCCAATTAGATATTCATTCTACCTGCTAAGAAGATGTAGACATAAGAAAAATAACATGATGAATAAAATTCGGCCAGGAAGTCGTAACCAGTATAGTGTCGCTTAGAGAGTCTAGCAGCGGCTAAAAGGAGTATGGCTGTTCAATAGCTGGTAAACTGGTCTATATCCATGATCGCGGTAGATAGTCTGCTTACACCAGATATATTCGACTTTCATATCTCTATCACACTACCAGACACATAGCTATCATAAGTTATACATTCATCTTCTGATTCTGACTATTTTGTCAAAACTGTTTGGGACGAGAACCAGAACTCGAGTACTGTCTGTCCGAATGCATGAAGAACCCCCACTTTCGAACGCGCAAGCGAACAGTCGCCAACGGCATCGCGTCGGTGCCCGTGAGAGTCATCCAGCGTCAGAAAATGATTGATACATCACCTCGAACAAGGCCAGAACATGGACGAGCACGAGGGAGCCGTCGGTACCGACTCCACGGCGACCGACGGAGACCACCACCCCACACAGGTCGAGTTCGCGGACGGACCGATCGTCGCCGAGTTTAGCCACTGTGACACCGTCCGCGTAACCGGCAACCTATCCGACGTGATCCTCTCACTGTTCTGGTGGGACGAGGACGGCCAAATCGGGACCATCTCCGAACCCGTCGGTGGTGTCGATGACGAGCGTGAGGTCTCCGCCACCGACGAGTTCGGCGACTTCACTCACGGTCCGATTCTCACCGGACTCGAGTGCTTCACTGGCGGCGGACCGGTCGTCCCAGGTGCTGGTGCTGTCGAACTATCGAATCCGACGGTCGATGCGTGCATCGCCGCCGTTCGATCGGAGCACGACGGGCCAGAGGAACTCGAGTCACCGTTCGATCGATCCGCGAGCACACTCGAGACGACGGAGTAGGGACCGGAGAGACGAGACGTTTTGACAGCGGAGTACGAACACGACACAGACACCCGTTCACGCTATGTACGACACGATTCTGGTCCCGACCGACGGCCGTCCGAATACGGAGCGAGCGATCGAAGAAGCGATTGGGCTCGCAGACGCCCACGACGCGACGCTGCACGCACTCTACGTCATCAACTCGGCCGAAATTGCACCGGGGGTTGATTTCGAAGATCTCGAGCCGATCGGCGAATCGGCCGTCGAATACGTCGCCGATCGCGCGGCTGTCGCCGGTGTTTCTGCCGTCGAAACGTGTGTGCAACACGGCCTCCGACATCAGGCGATCCTCGACTACGCTGACGCCCACGACGTCGACCTGATCGTCGTCGGTCGAACGAGTGGACTCGACCGGTATCTCCGAAAGAGTGTTTCCAAGCAAGTTTCCGAGGAGGCGTCTATTCCGGTGTTGGTCGTCGAGTAGCCGACACACCAACACACCAACACACCAACACACCGACACGCCGACACGCCGACACGGGTGCATGGCTACACACCAACACGTCACAGCGAGCAGAGTGACACCAATCTCGACGTGTGAGACAGGGTAGCGAGTCGAAATCGGACGTGTCTGCCGCGTCTGCAAGACACTTTTGTGGGACTCGATTAAGCCGACACGGTTCTTGTGAGTCGTCGATCGTTCAATCCGATCCGGCTGTGTATCTACTGGATCGGACTCGCGCTTGCCCGTCTCGGGTTGATAGACCCCGAGCGAGCGCAGCGAACGTCAGACCTTGCGTGGCCCCGTGTCGTCACTGGTGTCGCGCGAATGTCGAAGAACGCGGTCGACGTCGCGATGGTTGGCGTGGCGGTCGGATCGACGGCTATCGCCGGCGTCGGCTTCGCCTCGCCGTTCTGGGGGCTCGCGTTCGCCCTCGGCGGTGGGGTCGCCGGCGGTACCATTGCACTCGTCTCCCAGCGCTTCGGCGCGAACTCGTTCGACTCGCTCGGGCAGGCGGTGCGCTCGAGTACCCTCCTCGTACTCATCCTCACGCTGCCGGTGACAGCGCTGTTCTGGACGTATCCGACCGAACTCATTTCGCTCATTGGGAACGATTCAGAGACCATCGCGCTCGGTGCGGAGTACCTGCAAATCGTCGGTCTCGGGGTTCCGTTCGCCGGACTCAATCTCATCGGTAGCCGGACGTTCGTCGGCATGGACGACGCCTGGACGCCGATGATCGTCCGTGCGGGCGGTGCCGTCGCCAACATCGCGCTCAACGCGGTGCTTATCTTCGGGTTCGGGCTGGGCGTCGAGGGCGCAGCGCTCGGTACGGTACTTGCGAACGTGGTCGTCTCCGCGACGTTCGCGGTCGGACTCGTCGCGGGCTGGCTCCCCGGCGTCGGGACGTTCCCCGTTAGCGTCGATCCCTTCGGGAGCTACGTCCACGGCGAGACGGTTCGGAACCTGACGAAAATCGGACTCCCGGTCCTCGGCAGCAAGTCCGTCTGGACTGTCGCCGAGTTCCCGATGCTCGCCATCGTCGCGCTGTTCGGCCCACAGATCGTCGCCGCCTACGTCATCGCCCGGCGCATCTGGGGACTGATGAACACGCCCGGCTGGGGCTTCGGCCTGGCTGCCTCGAGTCTCGTCGGGCAGGAACTCGGCGTCGGCCACGAGTGGCGTGCAGAGCGCTACGGTCGGGAAATTATCCGCTACGCCGTAGCGGTCTACGTCGTCTCGGCCGTAATCGTCTTCGTCTTCGCGGAGCCGATCGTGCTCCTGTTCACCGACGATCCAGCCGAACTCTCGATTCCGGCCGCCGTCTCGCTCATCTACGCAGCGTGTCTCGCAATCATCCTGAAAGGCGTCTCGACGGGTGCTGAAGGTGCGCTCAAGGCCAGTGGAGACACCAAGTGGCCGTTCTATAGCCAGCTCGTCGGGATGTTCGGACTCGCGATTCCACTCGCCTATCTCGGTGCAGCCGGGCTGACGATCCCTGCGATCGGTCCGGTCCCCGTTCTGGGGGTAACGATTCCCGGCGTCGATATCGCGCCACTCGGACTGGTGGGCCTGTATCTCTCGTTCATCGCCGAGACGGCCGCTCCCGCGGTGATCAACTACTACCGGTTCTCGACCGGTCACTGGAAGGCGATCAGTCGGGGTTACCGCCCTGGTGCAGCACCGAGTGACGACTAGCGAGCGAGAGAAGCGGTCCAAGCGCACGGCCGGTTCGCTATCGACGTGGATTTTCCGACCCAGAAAACGCGCTGACATCACTAATACCATCCAGTGCAACGGTGAAATTGGGGGACGAGACAGGTCCAACATCCACCCCGCGTTGGTCCCCCATCCGATCACCCACTCGAACGGGTCCCACCCCCACTGCGAGGGCGGCTCCCGACCCGCACTCGTCACCCGTTCGACCCGCCCTCTCCCCTGACAGCGCCTGTGCCCGCGCTGTCAACCCCACTCCACTCTCACTCTCGCTTTCGTGGCGAGCGCTTCGGCCCTACAGTTGCGGTCCGTTTTGCTGAACAGTCCGAACGAACACGAGCAGTTGCGACAGCAGACTGTCCCGTCGAAGTGGACGATCACTGTCAGTCGAGAAGGGAATCCGCCACGTGTTCCAGGTCGTCTCAGCGGAACCTGCCTCGGTCGCATCAACTGAACCTGCACTCAGCCACATCAGCCGAACCAGTCTCCGATCATATCAACCGACCCGTCCTCAGCCACACCAGCTGAACCCATCCTCAGCCACACCAGCTGAACCCATCCTCAGCCGTACCAGTCGACCCCATCTCCAGTCGTCCTCAGTGCTGTCCGTACAGCGAATACATAATCGCGACCAGTCCGAGCAGTCGACTCAGATTCTCGGCGAACACCGTCACGATCCGATCCGTCGCCGCCAGCGTATTGAGCACGACGTTGAGCACGAACGGGCACAGCGTCAGCAAGAGCAGCCCAACCGCGAGATACAGCATCGAGCGCGCATCGTTTCGGCGATAGCCACGGTAGGCCTGATAGGCGATTACCGTCCCGAACAGCGCGACGAGGAAGAGACTCACAACTGTGAGGAGTTCGAACATCGTGGCCTCGTCGAGGCGAACAGGCTGGGCACTCATCGCATCCCCTCCCACATTCGGGTGAACTTGTCGGCGACGTCCTCTTCGTGGTAGTTCACCTGCAGATCGAACGAGCCGTCCTCGAGTGAGAGCTCTAGTCGATCGAGATTCGCGCTGTAGATGCTATAGTGGTTGCCGTCCGGGGCGAGTTCGGTCTCTTCAGTGACGAGTCGGCACTCCTCGAGCCGATCGAGGCGACGGTAGATCGTCGGCAGGGACGCGTCACACCGGTCACTCAGTGTACTAGCAGACATGGGTTCGACGCTCGTGTGCGTGAGGATCTCTCGCGCGTACTCGTCGTCGAGCACGGAGAGAACGGTCGAGAGATCGGTATTGGGATCGCTATCCTCACTCACTGGTAGCTGTTCGTTTCGGCATCGCTATGAAAAACGGTCCGGTTTTTCTGACCGAGAAAAGACCCCCACAATCCGGTGTCAGCGTGGCCAATCACTGCTCGAGAGCCGAATAGACGCCCGACGGTCGCACTCGTGCTATAACTCCGTCTCAGCCAGCCACGCGAACAACAGCCTACGCAACCGCGCTTCCGCCTCGCGCGAGAAAATGTGTCCCTCTCCCTCGAACACCTGCACGAACACGTCCGTCTCGAGTACCCCCGCCGCGTCGAGGCTGTCCGAAACGGGCACCGAATCGTCGGCCGCGCCGTGAAAGATGGCGACCGGTACGTCGAGCGTCGCTGCCACGTCCGCGAACGGATAGCGATAGCAATCCAGGTCGTCGAAGAATCGCTCGTCGAGTCGCTCACCGGTGTCGAACTCGAGTACCCCCTCGCGTTCGACCTGCGTTCGGTAGCGGTCGAAGGCCGAGATATCGGTGACGGGCGCGCGGGTTGCGACAGCGTCGATGCGGTCGTCGGTGGCGGCGGTGTGGAGCGCGACGGCGCCGCCGAAGCTGGAGCCGAAGAGAGTGAGTGAGCTGCAGTTGCTGTGGTCGTCCTGGAGGACGCTGTCGAGCACTGCCTGCAGATCGGCGAGGCGCGTACTGAGTGAGTGATCAACGAAGTCACGGTCGGACGCACCACAGCCGCGACAGTCGAACCGGACGGCGTTGTATCCCTCGTCGACGGCCCGCTGGCAGCGCCGTTTGTAGCTGCCTGATTTGTCACTTCGGAGCCCGTGACAGAAGACGAGCCAGTCGTCGGAGGGCGCTTCGTGGTGGACGGCGGCGACGGATTCCGGTTGGGCACTGGACTCCGATTTGGTATTGGACTCCAGTTCAGCGACTGACGATGAGCCGTCCGTAACTGAAACGGTGAACTCGCGTGGCATGCTCGCTCGTCCATTTCGGCCCAACGACCGTATTCGTTGAGGTCACAGGGTGAGGTGTCCGGCCGACCAAACCGATTCGGTAATCGTGATACTGGACCGCCGCCGCGGCAGGTTATCTCCTGCATAACTAATCAGCCGACGTGGCTGGCCTACACCAATGTGGCCATGGGAACACGCAATCGTCGGCTACGTCGTCTACTCGCTGTTTAGCCACCTCGTCTACCGCGACGCACCAAACGGGCTCGAGGCCTTTGCCGTCGTCTTCGCGTCCGTACTGCCGGATCTCATCGACAAACCGCTGGCCTGGCAGTTCGACGTCTTCGAGTCGGGATACGCACTCGGACACTCGGTCTTCTTCGCAGTGCCTCTTGCAATCGTCGTCGGCGTACTCGCTCGCTCAGTCGGCCGTCCACGCGCAGGGCTCGCCTTCGGCCTCGGCTACCTGCTGCACCTACCGAGTGACATCCTCGACACCTACGTTCGCGGCGGCGAACTCCGGTACGATATCGTGCTCTGGCCCGTCCATCCAGTCGAGTCGATCGGCGAACACACCGACTTTTTCGGCGAGTTTACCCGTCTCTTCGGGCACTACCAGCAGGAGTTGCTCGCTGGCGATCTCTCGGCGTATATGTGGTTTCAGCTCTCCATTGCAGCGTTTGCAGCCCTCCTCTGGCTCTACGACGGCGCGCCAGTCCTCCGTGAGTTCCTCCGGGGCTGTCTTCGGGTCCTCTCGAGTGGCCGGTAGCGCGACACTGGGGTCAGCGCTGGCACCGGTATGAGTCCCGTACCGATTGTTCGGGACAATCACACAGTTCATCGTACGATAATGTTGTCATTTACTATCGTATCGGTTCCAGTGAGTGTGTAGCTATAATGAGCGAGACGACGAGGTGTCATAGATTCTCGAGTGAGTACGAGCGTGACCGTGACCGCACCCATGGCCGTGGTCCGTCGAATCGGCGCAGTATCCCCTGTAACCGGGATATTACGGTCGAGATCGGCGGTAGAACCACAGCCCAACTAGATCGACGCGGGCGTGACGAGTCAGGACTCGCAACGGGGTCAGTCACAGTTGCGACGCCGAGAATCGACACCACTCACGAACGCCGCCCCCTCCGGCAGGTGAACGCATGAACGCCGATCACACCAGCGCCCAACCGGCGCGAATCACAGCCCTCCCTGACGATGCCGAATTCGCCCTCTGTCTGACTCACGACGTCGACCGTCCGTACAAGGGCTTTCGGTCGCTGTACTACGCGACACAGGAGCGCCCAGGCTATCACCTCCGGACGGCGCTCGACCGGTCGAACCCCTACTGGCAGTTCGCCGAGATCATGGAACTCGAGGACGACCTCGGCGTCCGATCGGCGTTCTACTTCCTGAACGAACAGCACCTTTTCAGGGATCGACCGCCGCGTGAATGGCTCTCGCCGGCGAACTGGGTACAGCATCTTGGTCGGTACGAAATCGACAGCGACGACATCGCCGCTACCATCCGCGACCTGTCGACAGGCGGCTGGGAGGTCGGCCTCCACGGTTCGTACCACACCCAGCACGACCGCGACCGACTGCGAACCGAAAAGGTCGCACTCGAGAACGTCCTCGGCGAGCAGCTATCCGGCGGCCGTCAACACCATCTTCGCCTCTCGGTGCCCGAGACGTGGGAACACTACCGCGAAATCGGGCTCAGCTACGACACCAGTCTCGGTTCGACGACCGACTGTGGGTTCCACGACGGCTACCACCCGATCCGCCCGTTCGGTGACGAGTTCGTCGTCTTCCCGCTGACGATCATGGACCAGGCGCTGCCGGATCCCGCGACCAACCCGGACGCCGCGCGCCGAACCTGCGAGCGGTTGCTGGTCGACGCCGCCCGGAACGACGCCGTGATGACCGTTCTCTGGCACCCGCGCTACTTTAACGAGCGGGAGTTCCCCGGCCACCGCGCGCTCTACCAGTGGCTCGTCGAGCGGGCACTCGAGTTAGGTGCGTGGGTCGGCTCACCAGGCGAGTTATATGAAACAATTGACGCCGAGACGGTGGATCAGCACCCCGTCTCGATCGGAACCGACTCGGAGGCGGATCCGGTGTCGATACCGACCCAGCCCGACCAGGAGCAGTCGCGTCGTGACCGTGGTGACCGGCGCGAGGAAGCCACGCCACAGCTTCGCTCGGCGAGCACCAGCGGAGGTGAGTCGCAGTTATGAGCAGTCGTCCAGCAGCAGTCCTCGCGGTCGTCGCCTTGCTCGTCCTGAGTAGTTTCGGCGGCGTCGCACAGGTCGGTGACTCGGCGTCGACGCCGTCACCGAACGCCTCGGCGACAAACGCGCCGCCAGCTGACAGCTACGTCATCGAACAGGACGGCTTCTGCCAGCAGATCGAGCCGCTCTCGAGTGGCGGCACGGTCGAGTCCTTCTACGACTACCGTAACCACGAGACGCACCCAGAGGGAGTCGACCGGATGTATAGCTCCTACGGCACTGAGCACCTGCAGGAGGACGACACGAGCATCCTGTTCCTCCACGAAGGAACCGATGGGGTGAGTCTCGTGACGGTTCACGACCGAGTCGATGGGAACTCCTCTGGCGGCGTGGCGACGTTCGACATCGTCGGTCTCCCGGCGGAGTCCGAGTGGGTCGTCCAGAACGACAACTACACGGGCGAGACAAACATGGCTGAGTGGTACAGCGGCGACGGCTGGCTCGGCGCATCGTGGATCTGGGCCGAGGAGCGCACCGACGGCGGTGCGATCAACGGCGGGCTCAACGACGCGTTCGCGGCGACGATCCATCCGATGTTCAACGAGGATGCAGAGCACTACGACAACGACGACCTCTACGATCCCGACTACCACGACGACGGCGAAATCGACGACTGGGAGATCCTCTCCGGCGATGCGGACAACCCGGACCGAACAGATATTCCATCGCTCGACGAGCCGGTAACGATCCGTACCGGAACGTGTGATGGCCCGTCAGTTTCGTACGAGCTTCTCGGTAGTGGGAGCGGTCCAGACGGCGGCGACGCCGATGCAGGTGTTGCAGCCGCCATCGAAAACGCAAACCCCGACGACCAGATACACCTGCAACCGACGGCAGGCTCCGGTGACGAGGTCCGATTCGACGACGTGTACGTGAGCGGCCTCGATGACGACACGGCCGTCACGTTCGAAAACAACCATCCCGACGACCTGCCAGACACTCCGGACGACGTCCCCGGACTCGGTTCGCTGGCCGTTGCCGGCGAACCCGCACTCGAGAACGTCTCGGCGACGGTGACGTTCACCGTGGACGAGACAGCACTCGAGGAGCACGGTATTGCGCCAGAAGACGTCTCCCTCTACGAGCAGGAAATGAACGAGTCGGCGTGGAACGAGTCGACGACGGAGTATCAGGGCTCCTCGGGATCGTCCCACGAGTACGCGGCGTCGGTCGAGTCACTCGAGGGGCTGACGGTTGCACAGGCCCAACCGGAGCCTGAATCAGGACTGTCGGCGATGCCCGGCTTCGGTGGTCTCGGTTCGCTCGTGGCGATCGCAGCGCTCATCGGCCTGCTCGCGGTACGCTATCGCGAGTAGGGACTACAAACTCGATTTTACCAGGACGGTGGCTTCTGGGCCAGAACTCATTTTCGGACGTCTGTTGCTGACTGTCCGTTTCCGGTTGCTCAGTCGCTTCCATTTGTACTGTCCGTGACAACCCGGTAGAGGTGGGCGGTGTCCATCTCACCATTCAATTCTCGAATTGCAGCCTGCCAATCGTCGACGCTCGCGAAGCCAGAGAGTTTTCGATAGGACTCGAGTGCCCCCGTGTCTGTTGGATCGACGGCGTCGATATGCTCGACCCGGCAATCACCCTCTTTCGGCCCCGTCCGAGATGTTCGCCACCAGGTGTCGCCGGTCGTGCGCTCGGACGCGCGGAAGGTGACGACCTCGCCGTGGTTCTCGAGCTGTGCCCGAGCGGTCGCGTCGGCAAAGACGATCGGTCCGACGTGTGCGTTGCTCATTCGGACTCACCCATGAACGAATCGACGGTCGTCTGTTTCTCTTTGTAGACGTGTGGCGTCACTTCGATCAACGGCGCGTCTACGTCGGGATCGACACACACCCACAGATCGAACTCGAGCTCCTCGCTCACGTTGGCGGGGTCGATCTCTAGGTGTTCGAGGCCGGCCGCCGGGATTGTCACTGACTTGGTCCCGCCGGCACCGAAGCGGTTGATCGCTCGCGTCAGCTCGTGTTTTCGACTGTTGATCGCCGTTTTGGTGTCGCCGATAGTATTATTTTATTGGTGTGAATTTCAATAAGTAGTTTAGACAACTCAATCATTTGATTTTCTGGAACTTCTCAGTATGAGTCCGTTCAATCTTATTTAGAGTGTCAACAAACTCTTCCGGATTCTTTAGGAATCTTATGCGAATATTTTCGTTGGAGGATTGGCTAATTATAACAGATGGCTTGAGAAAGGGGAGAATTTTGACAATAAATCCACTATCTTTCGCTATAGTAGTAATTTCTTCCGAGTGTATTACCCACTGTGGTTCCTTCAGGTAGTTGTCATACCCAATAAGTATATCATCATACACTCGGTATTCCATGTTCGAATTTCCTAGCCATATAATATAATTACTAAGAAGTAGTATAATAAGATAGGATGCAAGAAATAGAATGAGTATGCTATTTGAATGGAGAATCCTAGTAGAGGATGTTAGGAGAATGATGGCTAACACAGACCACATGAAAACAAAAGAACCAATCTGGAGCATATATAATATACTAACATAAAGGCTAGCCCAACTCCATAGTGCTCTGTTGTCTGTATCAAAAGTGTAGTTCGGCTTATTAGCTGGCATGGGTATGTGTTCTGTCGTATTATTGCTAGTTGGGTCAAAGGTAAGCGGCCACGGTCCGATTCCAGCCTCCCGGAAATCAAACAAGATCTTCGGGACTAAGGCTAATATTAATGCAGCGGCGACAGTGTCTGGTGATTGTGGAATGATGAATACTATAGCAATGCAGCCGACGAGTCCTGAATAGATGATTTCGCGTCGACGAACCGTCACTACCGATGCCTGTTTGTAAATCCCGGTAGCCTCCCAGATAGCAATGATCGATATATGCTTGAGTATAAAAATAGGAATTAACAGTATAAAGGAACTATCAACACGGCCTGTAATGGCTCCGAAGAGTACTGGTATGGCTGCTCCGCCAATTACAACAAACGCAATCCAAAATCTTAGAACATAGGGGATGTTTTTGGGATATATGTTTGGTATCTTGGGGTGTATTTGAAAATACCCTCGCTTATCTAGTAAACCCTCATACCATAAAGTAAAATCATACAGACCTGTTGGGGGATTAATAGTGTTGTCCGGTGGCCTAGCAGTGAATAGCCTTTCAACTGTAATTCGACTGATTCCGAGGAAAGTTTCTATTGCGAAAAGAATCGCGATAGTTGCTGGGTTCCAGTTGAGTGTAATTGTACCGACAACAATCGCTATGTTGGTGACAAGAATCAGTAGAAAGAGGACTTTCTTCTTATTAGACACTGTAGTATAGAGAAATTAGTAGGAAATTTAAACGTTTTCATCACACAATTCTCAAAACGCGTGTGATTTTCCAAAGTAAGAGACGTTAAATTATATGTCTGGTTGAATAGTAACAAACACTCATATCTGTACCACAGACTTCGTGTATTATCCATTCTGCGAGATTTCCAAATGAATCTACATACTCAAATATTTCTCCTACAAAGGCAGTACAGACGATTGCTCCCCACCATAAAGCAAAGCCTGCAGTAGCACAGATTACGCCAGCGGCGACGTCGTCAACCATCGTACCTATGAGAGGTCCAACAGCAGTACAATCTGCACACCCATAATTCTCGTCTGCAAGTTCGTCATATACTCCTGCTTCACCCAATTCAACAGCAGTCTTTGCAAATTCTAGATTCAGCCGTCTCAGGAATCCCCATATACCCGTTCTAGGGATCTTATCCTTTATCTGAGAAGACGCAGCTACCCACCGATGAACTGTGATTGTGATCAGTCGCTTCCCACACCCATCGACTCCGATCGCTCCGGACGAGCGTGTTGGCCGAGCTGCCGGACCGACTCGAGTTCGTCGACGAAGCCGTCGACGAGTGCCACGTCGACGAGGAGATCTGAGAGAGAAACCGTGTCGGCGAGGAACTCGTCGCGGCGGCGTTGGTAGAGGTCGTCGACAGCCGTGTCGGCTCCATCCGCGACATCGCCGGTCGCGCCGCCACTGAACAGCGTCTCGATCTCGTCGCAGATCGCGTCCGGCGATGCGACGTTTCGGATGAGCCCGCGCTTTTCGAGTTCGACGAAGTTCCCCATGTCGTCTTCGCCGACGAAGGAGTTCGAGCGAATCGCGGGCGTCCCGAGCAGCGCAGCCTCGGTGACCATCGTCTGGGTGTCTGCGACGAGCAGGTCGGCCGCCGAAAGCGCGTCGTGAAGCAGTGCCGGGTGCAGCTCGAACGAGCGGGCGGGCAGTCCCTCGAGGTTGGCGGTGTCACCTTCGTCCGAGACGAGCACGGTCACCTCCTCGGCCAACTGCTCGATGATTCGCCGGCGCTCGGTTCCCGTAATTCCCTGCTTGCCGACGTCGTGCTGGGAGCCGAAGGCGTTGAGCCGAAGAATAGCAAACGGCTCGTCCGCCCCGAGATCGAGTGCATCCCGAACGTCGGGATTCGGCTCGTACACGTCCGGATGGAGGTACGCACACTCCTTGAGCCCGTCAAAAACGTAGTGGTGCTCGCCCAGATCCTTGCGGAAGGTGTTCGGTGTTAGAACGGTGCGGGCGAACGGCGTCGAAATCGCGTGATCGAACGCCGCCGGCTCAGAATCGATCAGCAACACCGTCGGAGTTCGCAGGATGGCACCCGTGTGGGCCGCATACCCACCCATCCCGAAGATCAGATCAGGATCGAACCGTCGTGCCAGCCGAATCGCCCGCACGTAGTGGGCCGGCAGACGGCTCACGAGTGACCCCTTCGTGGTCCCGCAGGCACCGTAGACGTCGTAGGGCAGGTCGTGCCACTCGAGTAGCTCGACGGTGCAGGTGTACTCGCGAGCGAGGATCCGAACGTCGTGGCCCCGGTCCTCGAGGTCGCGAACGACGTGTTTGTACAGATGGACGTGTGCCGGCGTGTTCGTGAAGAACAGGAATTTCATGAAAGCGATGTCTCCCGAGCGTCGGTGCTCCGCCAGCGAGGTTTGTTATCACCCTCATACCAGTTCGGACGAGCATCATCGTGTGCGACTGGTTCGGACTAACCGCTTGCTGTAGTGCCATCACAACGGGTAGCGAGCGTATAATAATGGGACGCAATGGGGTGCCTCGAGTAGATGCAGTCGCAAGGATTTCCCGACACTGGCGGCGTGACCGAGACCGGCGGGCGAGTCGAGATGGGTGTGACGGCTACGGAGACCGTCGAGCAGTACGAACCCGTACTGGATGCGACGCTCGCGTACGCGCGCCGACACGATTATATCGGTCCGGACTACGGCGACGGGTTGAGCAGTCAGCTCCTCCAGGCGCTCCCCGTCGAGAATCGCGTGTTGAATCTCGTCGTCCAAGAGACGGTCAAACGCACGCCCGTCGACGTGCGGCCGCTGTTCCGCGTCGAGTGCAAGCGCAACTACAAGGGCGCGGCGCTGTTCGCGATGGCCAACCGGAACTACCAGCAGTTGGCCGCCCAGGACATCGCAGACCGCGGCGTGGCGGACCTGCCGTTCGACCCTGAAGGCGAGGCCGACCGGCTCGTCGATTGGCTCGTCGACGAACGGATCACGGACTACAGCGGTTTCTGCGGCGGTCACCGCCACCCGATCCAGCACCTCCACACCAAGGGCGTGCCCAGCGATCCTGACATCGTCTCGACTGCCTACGCTGTGCGAGCGTTCCTCCAGGCCGCCCGTACCGACGACGACGCCGAGGAGTACGCCGAACTCGCCCGTACAGCTGCCGATTTCCTCGTCGAGGACCTGAACTACCGGGAGGTCGAGACCGGCGCAAAGGTGGACTACCACATGAACCACCCCGATGACTCCTACACCGTCAACGCGGCCGCCATCGGGGCCCACATGCTCGTCGACCTCTACGACTACTTCGGCGACGAGGAGTACCGCGAGCGCGCGACGAAGATTCTCGACCATATCGCCACGGCCCAGACCGACATCGGCGGCTGGCCCTACCGCCTCCCCGCCTCTGCCTCCCACCTCTCGATGGACAGCCATCACAACGGCTTCGTCATCGAAGCCTTCCAGCACTACCGCGACGTACTCGGGAGCGACCGCTACGCCGACACGCTCGACACCGCACTCGAGTTCTACCGCGAGGACCTGTTCGACCTCGACGGCGCGCCGAACTTCGACGAGGAGCACGCCTACCCGCGCGATATTCACGCGAGCACGCAGGGGATTCTCGTGTTCACGAAGGAAGGTGAACTCGAGTTGGCGGAGCGAATCCTGCGCTGGGTGCTCGCGAACCTGCAGGTCGAGGGTGAGGAAGGACGGTACTACTACCGGAAGTACCGCCATCACACGAAGCGCGTGACACTAATGCGCTGGTGTCAGGGCTGGATGTCCTACGCGATGTCGGAGTTCCTGCTGGCGGTATCGAATTCGGACACCGACGTGCGGACAAGTACGGTCGTGAACTCGATGGACTCGAGTACGACCGAGACGGAGGCGGAGGCCCAGGCGCTGGCGCAGCCGACGACCGACGGCGGGCGACCACCGAACGACACTCCGAGCGACTGTGACGATGAGACCGACTCCCAGTCATGAGTCTTCGAACGCGGGACGGTGACGACGTCGCCGATGCCGATGCCGATGCCGATGCCGATGGTGTCCGAACAGAGGCAACGACGGGAGCAGAACCACCAGCAGACGGAGACGAACGTCCAGCGGCGGACGCGAACCAGGTCCACAGCGTCGCCGAATCCCAGCGGGTGCTCGTCATCACCGGTCTCGCGCACAAAAACGAGCGCCACTACGGCCCACTCGCGGACGTCGCCGGGGAGACGACGCTCGTCTCGCTCGCACCCGTCGAGGGCGTCGACACGGCCCGAAACGTCACCGTTCCCCAGGTCGGGCCGCGGCTCCTGCGCGTCGTCTTGCTCTTTGCCGTCGCGCTTCTCGAAGCCCGCCGGAACGAGTACGACGCGGTTGCCTCCATCTCGCTATTCCCCTACGGCTGCTACGCACTCGGGCTGAAGGCCATCTTTGGACTGCCGGCCCACCTCGGCATCATCGGTATCGATCTCGACCATCACGCGACCCAGCGGTACGGCCTGCTCGTCCGCTGGCTGTTCAGACGCTTTGATATCGTGTCAGTTCCTGGCACAGACCACGCGGCCCGACTCGAGCGCTGTGGCGTCCCCGCCGAGCGAATCGTTCGGCTGACGAATCCGATCGACGTCGAGACTTACAGGCCTGAAGCGGCCGATACTGTGGAGAACGATTCTGGCTCTGACCCCAACGACAACTCCACCGACTACGACTTCGTCTGGGTCGGCCGCTTCGGCCCCGAAAAGGATCCCCACCAATTCGTCGCGGCGATGAACGCACTCGAGTCCCGCGGGCACGATAACAACACCGCGGTCATGGTCGGCGACGGTGCACTCCACGACGAGGTCGCAGCACACATCCGGGCGCGCGGACTCGAGGACACGATCGAACTCGCGGGCTGGGTCGACGACCCGATCGACTACTACCGCCGCTCGCAGGCGTTCGTGCTCACCTCCGAGCGCGACGCGCTCCCGCTCGTCTTGCTCGAGGCGATGGCGACCGGACTTGCACCGATCGTGCCTCGCGTCGGCTCGATTCCGGACGCCGTCACGGACGGCGAGAACGGGATCATCGTCCCGGATCGCCAGCCAGAGACGATCGCCGCGGCGATGGAACGCCTCCTGGAGAAGGACGAACTGCGCCGTTCGCACGCGAGCGCGGCGACCGAGGTCCGCGACTCGTTCTCCATGTCGCAGGCTGGTTCGGATTGGGCACGAATCCTGGCTTCGATGGCCGGGGCACAGCACCACTCGAGTTCGAGTCGCTAGTCCATCGCCCAACCAGTCAGGATCGGACCCGCTACGCCAGGGTAACGACGTTGTAACAAAACCGTCAGTCATCACACGCTGACCTACATGGACATCGAACGACTCGACCTCGCGGCGTGGGACGACGCCCTCCCCGCCCGCGGCTTCGACGTCTTTCACGACCCCGACGCGCTCGCCGTCCTCGACGCCCACGCAGACAGCGAGTTGCGGCTGTACGGCGCGTTCAAAGGCCAGCAGGTCGTCGGCCTGCTCCCCGTCTTCGTCGATGACAAGCCGGTCGGACGAACGATCTTCTCGCCGCCGCCGGGACTCGGCGTCCCGCGACTCGGCCCGATCATCAACCCCAACAGCCCCAAGCAACGCAAGTGGGAGCGCATCAACGCCGCCCTCGCCGAGGGCGTCCTCGAGGACCTCGAGACCGACCGACGCTCGACGCTGTTTCGAATGACCTGCCCACTCGAGTACACCGATCCGCGACCCTACGTCTGGAACGACCTCGCGGCCGAGCCGTCGTTCACCTACGTGGTCGATCTCGAGAACTGCGCGGACGTCGAGGACGCGATGGCGGGCTTCAGCAAGAGCCTGCGAAACGAGATGCGCCGGTACGACGACCTCGACCTCTCGATCGAGACCGAAGGGATCGACGCCGCGCTGCGGGTCTACGACGACGTGGTCACGCAGTACGAGGAGTACGACGACACCGCGCCGATGTCTCGCCCGTTCCTGCGGGACCTCCTCTCGAGTCTGGACGACGACCGCTGGCGGGTGTACGTGGCGCGAACGCCCGACGGCGAGTACAAGAGCGGTATCATCACGCTGTTCTCGAACGATCTGGCGTACTACTGGCAGGGCGGCGTCACCGCCTCTTACGACCACGTGAGCGTCAACAACTGCCTCCACCGGGTGATCCTGGAGGATATCGTCACGGAGCCGGCACTCGAGTCCATCACGGGCTACGATCTGGTCGGCGCGAATACGGAGCGCCTCTGTGAGTACAAGGGGAAGTTCAACGGCGAGCTTCGACCCTACTACACCGTGGAGTCGGCCGGACTCGAGATGACGCTCGCGAAGTCGGCATACGAGCGGGTCGCTGGCTCGCTGAAGTAAGTGGGCGTAGCGAAGTGGTGGGTGGTACTGCTGTTACTGGATTCCGTTCTATCCGTCCTATCCGTCCTATCCGCCCTGTCCGTCCTGTCCTTCCTGCGGTGCTGGCGACTCCGACTTCTGGCTACGACCAACGATTACGAGGGAACCAAAATACACGAGTAATCCGACCCAGAGGTACGCCCAGGGATCAGTCGCAGCGAGGACTGCGAACAGGCCGTCGATTGCGGCCACGAGTAGCATACTGATGAAGGCGTAGTAGCCCGCCCGGTAGTATCGGCGCTGTTTTCGCTCGATGTCGGCATCGGAGCTGTATCCAGCCTCCTCGATCGTCAGCAATCCGTATCCGATCATCACTCCCGTCACGACGTACACACCAGCAAGTAGCGTCCAGGGGTCGCCGCTGTAGACGTTGTATCCGGTGAACGCGAGCGCGAGTGCGATCCCAGATCCGATCAGCAGGCGACCGCTTCGGCGTTGCTCGGCGACAGTCGCAGGTGGAGATAGCAGGGAGACCATAGCTGCGTTGTCACGTGTCTCTCGTATATGTCTGGCGGATGTCCAGTTTGGCGCTGTGAGAACGACCACAGAGTAGTCGTGTGCCGGTGACGTGAGCGGTAAGAACCACCTACGCGTCATCGGTAACCAGTCACATCCCGATCAGACGTGACATCACGCTCATTGCGCACCGAGTGTGTTCAGTCGTGGATCGGCGAACTGAGAACGTCTCGATGTCGCTGACACCGCATCACCTTGGCGTTCGCTGGCGTACACTGCTCTTAACTAACGTTCGGGATTCTGTGGTCTGACGCATGGCTCTCTTCGGCGCGGGACAGCGGACGCTTTCAGCGGTGATCGATCTCTCCGTGGCGGTGCAGGCGCTCACCGGTATCGACGGACACAACGACAGTCACACAACCACTCACGGCGACACTTATACTCTCGCTCACACTCATCCCGGCAAGAAAACACGCCCTCACACGCGAACGCACCCGCAGACGCAAACACACAGACACCGACGCAGAGATAGACACCGACAAAACACCTTGCTCACGCGATGGAACTCGAGTACCAGCAGCCGACGATGGACTGCAATTGGTGTGGCGCGAGGGTGGCGAGGTCGAAGCCGAGGCCGAGGACGAGACCGAGACCGAGACCGACTACACCGAGCAGGTGACCAGGATGAGCGATGAGCCGTGGACCCACTCCGTCGTCGTTCCGGCGATCACCGCCCCGAGCAGCGTCGCCTGCCTTCGAACCCTCGGCCGGCGCGGTATCCGGACCATCGTCGTTGCAGAGGACGAAACCGCGCCGGCGCTGCGCTCGAAGTACTGCGACGAGGCCGTTCCCGTTCCTGACCCCCACGAGGATCTGGTCGCATACAAGGACGCGCTGCTCGCCGTCGCAACTCGTTCCGACGTCCAGACGATAATCCCCGTTCGGGATGTCGACGTCTACGTCCTCGCGAAGTACAGAGCCGAGTTCGCCGACCACGTCGCCACTCCCTGGCCCAACATGGACACCCTCGCCAGCGCGCAGGACCGCATCCGTCTCTTCGACGCCGCCGAGGAGGCCGGCGTAGGTGTTCCAGAGACAGGGGTACTCGAGTCCGACCCTGATTTCGGTTCGGACGCCGACCGACCGTGGAGTCAGGAGTGGATCGTCAAGGCTCGATATGCGGTGCTCGCCGACGAATACATCGACGACTACGACCTTGGGCAGTACGTCGATCCGCCGAAGACGGAGTATCTCCGCCCCGGTGCGGAACCGGATATCGACGCGCTCACGCGGGAGATGGGCCACCAGCCGCTGCTCCAGGAGTACGTCCCAGTCACCGACGAGTACGGCTTCTTCGCGCTCTACGACCACGGCGAACCGGTCGCTACGTTCCAGCACCGCCAGATTCGCGGCTACAGCTACGCCGGCGGCGCGAGTTCCTACCGGGAGTCCGTTCGCATCCCGGCACTCGAGGAGGCCGGCCGAGACCTACTCGGACACCTCGACTGGCACGGACTGGCGATGGTCGAGTTCCTGCGCGACGAGGACGGCGAGTTCAAGCTGATGGAGATCAATCCGCGGTTCTGGTCCTCGTTGCCGTTTTCGGTGCAGGCAGGCGCGGACTTCCCGTACTACTACTGGCAGCTCGCGAACGGGGAACGCGAGGCGATCGAGCACAGTTACCAGGCGGACATCGCCGGCCACCTGCTTCGCGGGGAACTGCTCTATCTGTACTCGATTCTGTTCGACGACGTGGAGCTGGCGGAGAAGCCCTCGTTCACGGGGTCGCTCTCGGAGATTCTGTCGTCGATCGGCCGTGAGACGCGGTTCGATTACGCGAGCCTGGACGATCCGCGGCCGTTCGTTCGCGACCTGCGGAACGCGTATCAGTACTACAAAGAGAAGGAGTCGGTCAAGTAACGTGCATCGACGTGGTCACGTCCCCAACGGTGGGTAGGTCGGTCCCGACAGCTGCAGTCGGGATGACTGTGACCGATTGCCCAGTTCGACGGCGGTATCGCTACAGCGCGTCGTACTCGACGGAGACGTTCGCGTTGCCTGCGAGCCGGAAGTTCTCGATGTCGCCGCTGAACTCGTAGGCGTCACAGGCGTTGGCGATCGTTCCGGAGACGGTCGAACCTGAGATCGAACCGTTCTGGGAGCCCAGGTACGGCGTGTGCCGGACGTCGCCAGTAACGTCGAACGAGAACGTGGTCTCGCCGCTGGTGCCACAGGCGTCGATGACGATGACGTTTGTGCGGTCGTCCGATGGCTCGTCTGGTTCGTCAGACTCGTCACTGTCGTCACCCTCGTCCGTATCGTCATCGTCCGGCTCGCCGCCGGTCTGTTCGATGATTTCGTCCGGATCGAGACGCTCGCCGTCGAGTTCGACCCACATCACGTCGGGCTGGCCGATCTCGATCGACGTAATGGTTCCATCGACCCGGAACGCGTCACCGTGACCGCCGCCGGTCACACCGCCGGCGTGCCAGCCGTCGTCGGTCTCTTCGACGAAGTCCTCGGAGGTGTACGTCCCACCTTCGATGCGTCCGCCAGACGGCGTTGGGTCGGGAGCTTCTGCGAACCCAACCGGTCCGTCGGCGGTGAACTCGTAGCCAGCGTATCGTGCGTCGGGTTCGGTGACGAACGAGAGGAGGTGACCGTCAGCCGGTTCCTCATTTTCCGCGTCGTCCTCGTCGTCCGCGTCGTCCTCGTCGCTGCCATCACCTGGCCGTCCTGACCCTGACGAGCCGGATGCGGCCTCTTCTGCGCTCAGCGGAACGCCCTCAACCTCGCTCGGTTCAGTCCGCTGTGGTGTTCCGGATGACGAACCGTGAATCGCAGCGCCGCGATTGTCGTCAGTTCCGTAGCGGGTGTTTGTAACCGTCACTTCGGCGTTCTGGCCCTTCACCCAGTCCGGTGCACCGCATCGGACGTCTGCGTGTGCCGAGCCGGAGATATCGCAGTCTTTGACTGCCGTGTGCTCGTAGTAACCCCAGAAGCCCTTGTCACAGTCGACCACGACGCAGTTCTCGACGATCGATCCGTCGGTACCCACGCGGAAGCCGGCCGCACGGGAGTTTCGCGCGTAGGAATCTTTGATCACGACCGGGCCGCCACCGCCTGCACCGCTTGGGTGTCGCGAGGAGTCACCAGGGTTGCTGGCGTAGATCGAGTTGTCCGGGCAGTTCTGAATGTTGACGTTCCGAATTTCGAGATCGCCGGCGTGGCCGTTGGCCACGTTGATGCCGGTGATCCCGGGATAGGTGTTGTCGTTCTCGCTACCCATGAAGTAGACGTTCTCGATCAGTCCACTCGCGTTCGGGCTGTTCACCTGGCAGATAATCGCGTCTTCCTTGTCCGTGCTATCCCAGTTGCCGCGGAAACCGACGTTGCGAATCTCCCAGTTGTCCGCGAGCGCACGAATGTGGAACTTCGCGTTCGATGCCGTGATGTCGATCAGGACGTTCGAGAAGGTCTCGCCGTCGCTCAGATGGACCGTCTCGGTCTGGCCTGCGCCAACTTCGATCACGTCGTAATCCTCGGAGGCCGCACCGACCCCGGACATCGCGACAGCTGCTGCCGCCGAGCCGACGAGGCCGATGTAGCTTCGCCGACCAAGTAGGCTGTCATTACCGGCTGAAACGCCGTCTGCTGGTTTTTGATCGCTAGATCCGTCGCCTTCCAATACCGTATCGCGTGCCATACAGTCAGGGATTTTGAAGTCAGGATCATAAACTTTCCGTTTATCCTAATTTAGACAGACAATACAGTCAATTTCTCGTGATATAATATATAGAATCCTATGAGTGTCTATTCACTAGTTTTTATAGAAAACATATAGACATTCAGTTGCAGTCTACCCGGCCATCAGGGGATCGGTTCTCAGTCCGCCCTTCTCCTTCGAAATCGAACGCATTCACGGAATCGAGATAGTATAGGTTCTGAATAGATCTGTCACTCGCCACGTTATGCACGCTGATTTCCAGCGGAAACTACTTCTAGACGAGTTCGGCTCGTGGCTGGGTGAACGACACTCGAGTACCCCCACGCGCACTCGGCGGTCAGCGAGATGGAGCCAGCCCGTTTGGCTCACGTGGTGCGGTGCCCGGCTGATCCGCGGCGACACACCGCTGTCCCGTCTCATCGCGGCAAACTGGACGGAAGCACTGAACGGGGACGGGAGAATCGCGAGAACGAGGGGAAGGTCGAGGATGAGAACGAGGGGAAGGTCGAGGATGAAAACGAGGGAAAGGGCACGGACGAGAAAGACGAGGATGAGGATGAGGATGAGGATAAGGACGAGGATGAGGGAAAGAACGAACTGCGGTGACTTACGAGAGCACGTTCTGCACGTCGAGCATCCCACTCGTCACCGAAATTGTCGCCCAGACGAGGACGCCAACCGCGACGAGCGCGAGCAGCGACACCAGATTCGAGACCAATGGCAGCGCCACCACGACGACGGCGGCCATGCAGAGTGCAATTCCTGAAACCGCGACCACGGACTTTCCGAGGTACGGCAGCGATACCGGGAGTTCGGATCGAATGAGGTAGATGTTCACCGCGATCATGATCCCGTAGCTGACGACCGTCGAAATCGCCGCGCCGGCGATGCCGATGGTCGGGATCAACAGCAGGTTCAGCCCGAAGTTGAACCCACCGGTCACACCCTTCGAGATCGCACGGTGTTTCGCACGGCCGAGATAGTCGAGCGCATCGTTCGTGATCTTGTCGATCGCCTGGAAGACGATGAAGAACGCGAAGATCTGGATAACAAGTACGGCCTCCAGGTACTCCGGCCCGAAGACGTACTGCACCAGCGGCTCGGCGACGACGATCAGCCCCGCCGCAGCAGGGATGTAGAACAGTACGCTGTGCTTGAACGTCGTCTCGTAGATGTCAGCTGCCTTCTCGAGTTCCCCGTTAGCCTTGTACTCGCCGTAGGAGGGCGAGACGGTGAACCCGAGCGAGCTCGCCGGCGCGATGACGAAGTCCGAAATCTGCTTCGCGAGCACGTAGTAGCCGACCGCTGCCGGCGTGAGGAAGAAACCGATGAGCAGCGTATCCACCTGCTTGTAGACCACGTTCGCACCGTCCGAAACGGTCAGTGGCAGGCTGTACTCGAGTAACCGTCGTCGCAGGCCGGGCTCGCGTTCGTCGGCGGCGTCGAATTCGCCGAGCAACTGAGACAGCAAATAGAGGCCGTAGACGGCACCGAGCACGTAGCCGAGGACGTAGCCGGTGAGCGCGCCGATGACGCCGAAGCCGGCGACGAGGAACACGAGGACCGCAACCAGGGTCGTGACGTTCGTGAGAATCGTTACGCGCGCACTCCAGGGGATGCGGTTGAATCCCTGAAAGATCGTGTGGACGTAGGAGTTGATCGTCCAGCAACTGATGTAGACGACCCCGAGCGCCAGCAGCGGTGCCAGGTCGCTCTCGCCGAACAGTGTCGCCAGTTGCTGATGGAACACCGCGATCAGGATCGAGACGGTCAACATCACCGCAGTCAGGAATGTGAGCGAATCTCGGATGATGTAGGGAACTTGCCCGGGATCCGTCTCCCGAAACTCCGCGAGATAGCGCGCCGTCGACCGAGGGATGCCGAGGCGACTGAACAGCAGCGAGGCGCTGAAGACCGAAATAGCCAGAAAGAGCAGGCCGTACTCGTCGGGTGTCAGAAACAGGCTCGCGAGCGACACCATGAGCACGCCCTTCGCAATCGTCCGGACGATTTCGGCGACGAGCGTCGCCCTGAAGCCGCGAATAATCTGTTGTTTCATTCAGAACGAACCAAACTGCGCCGTCTTAGATTGTCGCCGGTGCGTCGACAGTGGTGGTACTCGAGTCCCGGAGCGCCTCGATCAGTCGGATCGTCCACTTCGAGGACTCGAGTGAGACCGGCATCTCGGCGTCGGCCTCGATGGCGCGAGCGGTTCGGTCGAACTGCGCGTAGTGGGCGTTCATCTTGATTGCCGTCTCCCAGTCGTCGTTGAGTTGGCCGTCAGCGACGAGTTTGGCGTTCGAGAGCAGCCCGGAGAGGTAGCCAGCCGAGCGGGAGATCGCCTGCTTGCCCTTCTTGAGTGAGGAAAGGTGATACTCCTCGTCGACAGTCTGGATCGTCTGGAGGACCATATCGAGTTGGATCGACTTCTCGGTGCCGTGGACGTAGATTTCGTGGCGTGGCTTCGAACTCGAGAGCATCTTCAGGCTGCAGAGCACGTCGTCTTCGGTAACGTACTGCAACTGGGCGGAGTCGTAGGCGAACTCGTCGTCGTAGTCGCCGACGAGCCGAGTGATACTCGAGATGGACTCCTCGCTTTCGGGGAAGCCGCCGACTCTGAGCGCGGAGTAGATCGGGTGGGGGAGTCCCTCCTCGAACTCGCCGCCGGGGAGGTCGAAGACCCAGGTGCCACGGTTCGCCTCGTCTGGAGTCGAGAGACCTGTGTAGATCAGGTCGACGCCACGAATCTCGCCGAGTTCGCCGGAGTGGATCATTCGGCGAGCGGTGCGCATCACCGGATCGAAGTTGTGCTGGTGGACCGGGGAGACCGGGACGTCGTGCTCGTCCGCGTAGGCTTCGAGCTCCTCGAGTTCCGCGACGGTTTCGGTGACCGGCTTCTCGATCAGCAACGGGACGCCGGCGTCGATCGCGCGCTTGGCCAGCGGGAGATGGCTCTGGACTGACGTACAGATGTGGAGCCAGTCGAGTGACTCCTGTTCGAGGAGGTCGTCGATATCGCCGTAGGCCGTGATATCGTACCGGGAGGCCGCCTCGCGCGCCCGGTCGATGTCGAGGTCGCAGATGCCGACGAGTTCCGTCCGCGGGTTCTTGTCGATTCCCGAGAGATGAACCTCCGAGACTGTGCCGGCACCGACTACTGCCGTTTTGACTGTCATTCTCCTTCGAAAGACGAACACAGAGTGCTATTGTTATAGATCTGTTACCGGTTTGGCGTGGAGACTCGGCCGATGGCGTCTGCTACTGGGGCTGATCACACGTCGGCAACGGCTCCCTTCGACGTGGTGAAACGATGGTAGCTGGTGGTTGTGCGGGGGTATGGGCGGGTAATCGTCACGCGGCCCCACGAGCTGTGAGTGGTGACCAACTGCGCGCGAGCGCTGCGCTGAGGGGACCGCGAGCGATTACGGACGCCGCGAGCGATCACCGACGAGAAGCGGAGGGAAAGAAGCCACGGACGGGAACAAGAGCGAACGAACAGGCGCGTAATCCGATCGTTGCGTTCGGAATCTGTGGATCGAACGGATCGGCCAGTTCTCCGGAGCTGGCAATAGGGGAGAGTGCACGAAAACGGGGGCGAGGACAATGAAATCGAGAATCAGTAGAGGGAGAAGACGACCAGCAGTCACACCCTCAGCCAGTGTCAACGAAGAGGTGAACGATGGCCACCGGAATCAGGCGTCACCCATGCTGGCATCGATGTAGTACCGGTCGAACTCGCCGTTCGTGTGAATTCGGTTCACACCGGGTTCGTTCTCGAGCGCGTTGAAGTCGCCGTCACTGTGGCGAAGTTCGCCGTAGGCGTACACCTCGCGGTCGTAGTCGTACTGACTCACCACGAGATAGCGGTCGTCGTCGTACTCGTCGACGAGCCCGGAACCAAACGCCGACTCGGGGACGTCGAAGTGGAGCCGCATTCGTTCTTCGTTGCCGTGAATCGCGTCATCGAACCGGTTCGGTCCGTTTCGCAGGCCGACGATCTCGACCTCGTCGTCTTGCATGTCGAAAGCGGTCTCGTAGCCGCTCATCTGTTGGTCGCTGACGTGGGGTGACGGGTTGTAGGTGTACGGCGAGGGGAAGACCGCCACGAGCGACAGCAACAGGAGGAGCGCGAAGCCGACGGCGAGCAGTGGCTGACCAGCGGGGACGAATCGTGACTCACGCCAACCACCAGAGAGACGGCTGGAGCCGGATAGTCCGTAGATTGCGAGCGCACCGAGCAGCGTCACGAAGACCATCATCAGCCCGAAGACACGGAAGTACATCGTCGAGCCCGGTGCGAGGAAGTAGATACCGAACAGCGGCCCCAGTCCGACGAGTGCGACGGCGAAGTACAGCGTCTCCGGTCGAACGCGGGCGAGCCACTCGGAATTGCGCGCGCCGAGAGCGGCCAGGATGAGCCCCGCGGCGAGCAGCGTAAAGAGGAGGTGGACGGTGAACAGTTTAAGGAAAATCTCGCCGAGGCCGCTCCCGAGCGCGCCGAGCGAGGCTCCCTGCATCGCGACTGTATCACCGGCTCCGCCACCGTCACCGAAGACGAAATCAATGGCAGCGCTCAGGAAGTAATCGATCATCCCGCTGAAGAAGCCGTGATTCGAGGTCCAGCCAAGAAAGAGCACGACCAGGAACAACGCCTGGCCGTACATCGGCGTCTGGCTCGCGATTCGCCCCTGCGAGGCGATCCGGCGCGCGAGGAACTGTACCAGCGAGATGCCGAGGAAGACGACGATCAGGTGTGCGATCAGCTGTGGATGGTAGACGACCGTCGCGACGGACACGAGCGCGAAGGCGCCACCGACGGCGGAGACCGTCGCGAGTGAACGATCGGCACGGAGGTATTTCGCGAAGAGGAAGAACAACAGTGCCGAGAACAGCACGGCCTGGGACATCGCGTGTGCCGTCATGTACATCGAAATCGTCGTGATCGGCAGGAGGAGGAACGACGAGAACGCGGCGATCACGACCGCACGGCGATCCGAGACGATCACCCCGACGCAAAGCGGGATGAAAACCCAGAAGACGATCATCGTCGCGAGGATGGCCAACAACAGCGACTGCTCGAGTGGGATGCCGACCGCGGCGTTGAGCATCGCGGTCATGGTGTGGATGCCGGGGTAGTACAGATCGAACGGAACGATCGTTCCCTCAGCCAGGGCCCGCGCCCAGCCGAGGTGGGTGAGTGCGTCGTGGTTCCCGAAGAATCGGTAGCCGCGAATCAGCGGCAGGGCAGCGAAGACGACCATCGTGAGGCCGCCGAGGACGAGCGCGAGCGGTCGGCTGGTGAACAGCCGCGCGTCGGTCTGACTAGCTGAACCCGTTCCTGTCCTCTTTCCACCACCGACCCACGACGGTGGGATAAACGCGATGGCGAGGGCGATTGCCATGGCGACGAGGAGTCCGGCCCAGACACGACCAGGGGTCATCGTGTATATCGAGAGCTCGTACCCGGTGGCGGGCGCACCGTGGGCGAGAAACGCGCTAACAGCGACTGCGAGGAAGCCAACTGCGAGGGCGAGCTTTCGGAACGGTTCTTCGGTGACGGCTGACTGAGGAGACATTCGGGGCTGGCGCGACGTTATCCCGTAGCTATCCTTGTTATTCACCGATTGCGACCGGTAAGTCTGTCAGTACCACGAGTCGGAGTTGGACGTCGGAACACAGTCGAGCATCGCGAAGAGACGACCAGATTTTAAGACGGAGCGATACGAACTGGCAACGGTAATGGTCTCCAGCAGCTCTCCCGACTCGGTTGATTTGACCAGTTCGTCTGACCCGTTCGATTCGTCCGGCTCGTCTGATCCGCTCGATTCGTCCGAATCATCGACGGCGAACGCACGACTGCTGACCGACGGGGGGAACCCGACTAGCGACTCGGCCGCCGATCCCCAGCACGATACCGCAACCGAAGTCAGGGAGGGAACCAGAGATGCGCTGTACGACACGATCGGAACCGTGGCTCTCCTCGGGTTCTCGTTACTCTTCATCGGTGTCGGCACTCGTGGACTCGTCACTGCCGACTCGACGGCGAGCGGTGCACTCGGTGTCGGGATCGGCCTGTTCGGCGTCGTGCTCGCCGCGATCGCGTTCGACGTCGTCCCGCTGAGCCGCGAGTGAGAGTACTCGCTGGTCAGCAGGTTGTCTCACCCCTGTTTCATCAACCACATCTCAGGCACCACCAGAGACGAGTCGTTTGAGTACCGTCCTGACGCTCCGATTCTCACCCCGGCGAGAACAGCCACTCCAAGACCACTAATAGCATGACTGCATTCGAAACCTGGCCCGAGTACGACCGCGTGCGAGCACTCTCCGATTCGGTTCGAAACGGATAGGATCTCGAGTGAGGAGAGAGTGAGGAGAGAGTGAGGAGAGAAAGAGCGTTAGCTGGGGTGGTTAGTCATCGTCATCGTCGTCGTCTTCGTCCTCATCTTCATCGTCGTCCTCATCCTCGTCGTCGTCTTCGTCCTCATCTTCATCATCGTCATCGTCCTCATCAGCCTCCTCCGCTGAGTCATCATCGTCATCGTCCGCATCTGCGTCGTCTGCGTCTGCACCACCAGCTATCTCACCGCCACCATCGCCGACAGTCACCCACAGATACGTCGCCCGATCCGCGTTCTCGATCGTCGGCGTCTCCGGCACCGGCTCATCGTACAGCAACACCGCCATTCGAACCGTCCCACTCTCTGCCTCCGGCGTCATCGACACCCCATCGTGGGTCGACTCGCCGTCCGCGAGCGTGTACTCGAGTCGGTCGTGTTCGATCCGATCTAAGACTTCGCCGTCGCCGATCCACTGCTCCTGCACGACGGCGGTGTAGTCCTGCTCGGATTGTTCCTGATTCTCGAGGCCGATCGTCAGCGAGACGGACTCGTTCGGAGCGGTCGTCGTCTCGTAATCGGCAGCGACCAGTTCGCCGTCGTCATCCTCAGTGAGCAGCTGGAGGTCGGTGTACTGTTCGCCGTCTTGCGGCGAGACGAGCGCGTAGCCAACGCTCGAGAGGGCGATGAGCATGCTCGCGACGAGCAGGAGGTTGATCGCGGTGTGAACTGTCGAGCCGGTGCCGAACAGTGCCGCGTGAATGGTGTCGTACGCACGTCTGAAACTGAACTCATAGCGGTTCTCTTCGGGAACACGAACGCGTCGAAGACCAGCGAGGAAGGCACAGACGAGCACGAAAGCGCAGATGAGGCCGACGACGGCCGCCGAAGAGAACGAGTAGGGAGTGAGTGCGATGCCGATCCCGAACAGCGGGAGGAGAGCGACGCTCAAACCGAACGCGAGCGCGGCGCGTTCGACACTACTCACGGTGAGTGTCTGTCCGAACAGCGGCGTTGCGGTCGTTCTCGAGGGCGGGCTCTCCCGTGGGAACAGCACGGAGACGAGAGCGTAGCCAGGTGCGACGAACAACAGCGGCAAACCGACGGCGGCGCGGAGGACGGGTGACGACACGTCGACGATCAACAGGAGGAGTACCGAAACGACGGCAACGCCAGCGATACCGACCAGATCAGTCGGGAGCCGAGCCACTGCTCTCGTTCCCCGCCCGACGGTCGCGAACGGCTGCGTGTCCAGAATCTCTTTCATGTATGCGTTAGCTATCCACCACTCGACTGGTTCGGACATTGTTACTAGTCGCGTAACCGACTGTTCGGATTCGGTAGCCGTCGCGGTACCGGCGGCCGTCGTGCGGTTCTCGGCAATTGCCGACGATCCACAGCGAAGCCACGACGCTGGCCCACCTCGGTGAAATCGGATCGCAGTGAGGCGAGGTACTCGAGTACGGAAGCGGGTCGCTTACAAAGTGCACAGCGGGCGGACCCTACGATATGGATTGGAGTGTGACTCCAGAGACAGACGCAGAGACGAAACGCGGTGATGGCTCGTTCGCCCCCAGACCGTGTCGTCTCGCCCCCAGACCAATCGGAGGTGGGCGATGAGCATCGACGTTCGCGTCGCCACGGACGACGACCGCGAACGCTGGAACGACTACGTCCAGCGCTCCCCGCAGGGAACGCTGTGTCACGAACTCGAGGCGCTCGAAGTACAGGCCGAACACTCCGGGTCGACGCTGCACCCGCTGATCGGCTTCAAAGGACAGGAGCCAGTCGGGCTCTTCCCGGTGTTCGAACTCAAAAAGCAGTTCGTGACGACCGTCTTCTCGCCGCCGCCACACATCCGCGTCCCCTACCTCGGCCCGGCGTTTCTGAACATGGGGAAGCTCAAACAGCGAAAACGTGAGCGCCGTCGCCAGCGCTTCATGGACGGCTGTCTCGAGTGGATCCAGTCCGAACTGTCGCCGCGATACGCACACATTCGAACCAGTACGGGTGTCGAGGACGCGCGGCCGTTCAAGTGGAACGAGTTCGACGCGACGCCGGAGTACACCTACGCGGTCGACCTCACACGCGAGCGCGATGATCTCCTTATGTCCTTCAGCAGCGACGCACGGAGCAATATCACGAATACCGACGAAGACGAGTACGAGGTCACCGTCGGGGACTCCGAGGAAATAACCCTCATCTACGAGCAAGTGAAACACCGCTACGAATCACAGGACATCAGCTTCGGCGTCCCACTCGAGTTCGTCCAGGACCTGGCCGACCAAACGGCGTCCGGTGCCGTTCGACCCTACACCCTGCGCGTCGACGGGGAGTTCGTCGGCGGGATTCTGGCACTCGAGTACGGCGACAGAACGGGTCGGTGGATGGGCGGTGTCCGGACGGATGCGGACGTAGACGTGGACGTGCCGACGAACGATCTGCTGGACTGGGCGATTATGGAAGACGGGATGGAACGCGGCCTCGAGACGTACGATCTCGTGGGTGCGGATACCCGCCGGATCAATCGCTACAAGGCGAAGTTCAACCCGGAACTCGAGACGTACTACAGCCTGGAGTACGGCTCGTGGGGGATGAAGACGGTGGCGTCGTTGTACGATTCGGTGAAGTGACACAGCGAACCCGCAGCAAACTGCGGTAGGTCCCAGTTACCCACCGTTTTGCACTGACTGACTGTTGTGTACTCGTGAACAACGCTGATTCGATCGATGGTGGTCCAGCCGCCAAATCCGGGTAACTGCGCGCATAACGAAAGGTCGAGCCCGTGGATCCTCCCTCGATGAACGACGATTCGTCGCTGCAGACCCTGCTCGTCGGGATCGACGCGGCCTGTGACCGCGTCCTCGAACCCCTGTTCGAGGCCGGCGATCTCCCGACGCTCGAATCGATCTACGAGGACGGCGCGAACGGCCCGCTCGAGTCCCAGATCCCGCCGTGGACCGCCAGCGCCTGGCCCTCACTCTACACCGGGAAGAACCCCGGCAAGCACGGCGTCTTCGGCTTTCTCTCCTTCGATGGCTACAACTGGGACGTCGTCAACGCCAGTGACGTACGCGAGCCCGCCCTGTGGGAACTCCTCTCTGAACACGGCATGACGAGCGTCGTCGTCAACGTCCCGGTCACCCACCCGCCCCGCGAGTTCGACGGCGCGGTGATCCCCGGCTACACCGCACCGGAGAATCCGGCCTGTCATCCCGAGGGGCTACTCGAGGACGTCCGCGAATCGATCGGCGAGTACCGCGTCTATCCCGACGAGGACGCCGCCGATCTGGGCGGTGCGTACGCCGACTGCGTCCGCATGCGCGGCGAGGCCTTCCAGTACCTCGCGGATCAGTTCGATCCCGAATTCGGCTTCCTCGAGTTCCAGGCGACGGATTCGATCTTCCACAAGAAGCCCGAAAACGACGCAGCGATCCGCGAGATCTATCGGGAAGTCGACCGCCAGCTCGCCGACATTCTCGAAACCCACGATCCGGACACCGTAATCGTCGCGAGCGACCACGGCATGGGTCCCTACGAGGGCCACGAGTTCCGGGTAAACGAGTTCCTCCGCCGCGAGGGCCACGTCGAAACCACGAACGGCGGCGAGGGGATGCCGACCTGGGCAACGGTCCGCGACGACTCACTCAAAGAAGGTGAGGAGACGACCCAGCGCGAGCAAGGCCTCTCCGAGCGCGCGATGGCCGCCGCCGCGGGCGTCGGACTCACGAGCCAGCGTATCGGAGCCGTACTGGAGCGCCTCGGACTCGCCGACTTCGCGGCTGCCCACGCACCCACGGCGCTCGTCAGCGCGGGCGCAACGCAGGTCGATTTCCCGACCTCGCGAGCGTACGTCCGCTCGCGCATCGAACTCGGCGTCCGGCTCAACGTCGAGGGTCGCGAACCGAATGGTGTCGTTCCGGAGGCGGAGTACGAAACGGTCCGCACGCAGGTCATCGACGCCCTGCGCTCCGCGCGAACGCCCGACGGCGACCCCGTCTTCGAGGCAGTCCGGCCGCGCGAGGAGTACTTCCACGGCCCCGAGAGCGAGCGCGCGGTCGATATCGTGACGGTCCCAGCCGATTTCGAACACTTCATCTCTGCAACGCTGCGAGACGAGCAGTTCGGCCCACCGAGCGAGCCCTGGAACCACAAACTCGAGGGCACCGTCGCTGTCGCGGGCGCAGGCGTCGACCACACGGCCGGCGTCAGCGACGCACACTTATTCGACGTCGCACCGACCGTACTGGCGAGCCTCGGCGTACCCACCGACGAGCGCATGGACGGTGAAGTGCTCCCGTGTCTCGACTCGAGTGGAACGACAGACTATGCCCGCCGAGACAAGGGAGATACTGTCGCGACCGACGACGATGCCGTCGAGCAGCGGCTTGCAGATCTGGGGTATCTCGAGTAGCCCCGCCACGCAGCGCCGTGTTTCTTCCGCGGTGTGCTCACCGAAACACAGATTTGTTGCGCCCACACAGTAGGAGACGAACAGATGAGAGACTGCGACGGTTCCGGCCGTGGTCTGGGCTGCCGTTCTCGTCGCTTCGAACGTGAGGTGAGGACGGCGTGACTGATTCCGACGCCAACACCAGAACAGACGTCACCATCACCGACGCCATCGATACCTACCTCCAACGCAAGGCCGTCGGCGACCCCGACGGCCCCGGCGCGGGCGCATACGCTGCCAACGCCGAATCCATCCTCCACCGCTTCGCCGACTGGCTCGACCGCGAGTTCGGGATCACCTCGCTGTTCGCACTCGAGTCCACCCACGCGCGAGCGTACGCCGCCGACCTCCGCGAGCAAACCGAGCGCGGGGCCTACACCGCCTCGAGCGCCCACACCTACTACGCCGTCGTCCGGGCCTTCCTCTCGTGGTGTGTCCGCGGCGGCATCCTCGAGACGAACCCCGCCGCAACCGATCCCGCGGAATCAGCATTGCCGAACGCGAGTGCCGGCACGGACAAAAACCAAGACGGCGACACCGACACGGACACCACCGCCTGGAACCTCGAACAACGCCGCCGCCTCGAGACCTATGCCCGCGAACGCGCTCTCTCAGCAGCCGATGCGACACCAACCGAACGGCGAAGCCGCCTTCGCGAGTACGCCATGGTCGCGCTGCTCGCGCACTCGAGTGTCCGCGGTGCGGAGCTGTTCCGAGTGCCGGAGGACGACAGACGCTCGGGGGCGACCTGGGACGACGTGGACTTCTATACGGGCACGATTCGGGTGCTCGGCAAATCTCAGCGCTTAGAGGACGTGTCGCTGCTCGCGCCGGCGAGAACGCCGCTGCGGCGGTACCGCGTGGTGCTCGATCCGCCGTCGAACGACTGGCCGCTGTTTCCGACGCGACACGCGCCGTCGATCGCCCGCCGCGTTCGCGAGGCGCTCGCGGATCGGGGATACGACGACGCGGAGATCGAGGCGCTGTTCGACGAGGCGACGGCGACCGAACTCGCCCGCGAGCACGCGATTTCGCCGCCGGCGATTACGACCGAAGGGGCGCGCTCGGTGCTGAAGCGCCTCTGTGAGGACGCGGGACTCGAGGTCGGCGGCGAGTACCTGACACCCAGCGGCGTTCGCGCTGAAACAGGTGGTGACGGTGACGAGACCGGCACCAGCCGTCAACGCGTGCGATGCGAAGCGACACGGTCGCGACCGACGCTACGGACGCCGAACGGAGAGCGCTCGATCGCGGTTCCGGTCGACGAGTTACTCGAGATCAACATACTCTCTCACAGCACGCGATCCAGTGGGCAGACGGACTCCGAATAGGAAGCAGTAGTAGCCCCAGTAGCAAGACTAGTAGACGCGGCCGACGGCGGACGGTGCACCGAGATCTGTTTTAGGATTAGGAGACGCGTCGCGAGACGTGGTCGTTCGAGAACTTCGAGTGACAGAAATTCGATAGAGAACCGTACAGAGGGGGGCGTCTACACCAGCAGCCAGATAATTACCGTGAGAATGATCGTCAACAGTAGGACCGTCGTCCCGATTCCAGCACGGAGGTGGATCGTCGATGGGCGGCCACCATCAGCGTGCTGGCGTTCCGGTACGTCGACCATCGGGAGCCGGCGAGCGGTTTCGTCGACGGCAAGCACTGGGTTGTTGCCGGCCCAGTAGCAGCGCTTGACGCCGCTGACGACGGCGTTGTCGACGGCAGCGTAGAGGTCGGTAATCGCGAGCATCGTGCCCCGGCCAAGGTAGTAGCCGGTCGGGTTCACGACCAACGACGGGTCGGAGTAGTCCATCTTCGAGAGCGGCTTGCGGATGAGTTTGAAGCCGATAACGGAGATGACGATCAGGATGAGAGCGTCCTGAAGGTGAGTGTCACTGTAGGGCTCGAGTTCGTTGATGGCCATGTCTGGAATACTGATCCCGTCGACCAGCGGCAACAGGTCGGCAAAGACCGGCCAGCCGATCGCCGGCAGTCCGAGCAGGACACAGGCACCACCGACGGAGAACATCGCGACCGTCTGGCCCGTCCTCGAGTCCTTGACTGTGTAGTCGGATGGGCCGTGCAAGAAGACGTAGTAGCCGAGCTTGATGAACGAGAGGAACGTGCCGATCGCACCGATGAACAGCAGCCAGTACAGCGCCTGGTACTCGCTGCCGCCGTAGTAGGCTGGATCGGCCGCGTCGAGCACCATCCCCTTGCTGATGAAGCCGCTGAAGCCGGGCACAGCGGTAATCGAGAGCGCACCGATGGCGAACGCGATTGCGGTCAGCGGCATCTCACGCCAGAGGCCACCGAGCTTGTAGAGGTCGTTCTCACCGGTTCGGTAGATGACGACCCCGACGGCCATGAACAGCAGGCTCTTGTAGAGCACGTTGTTGAACAGGTGCCCCATCGCGCCGGCGATCCCGATCGCGGAGCCGATTCCGATACCCGCGACCATGTAGCCAAGCTGTGCCTGGATGTGGTAGGACAGCAGCGCGCGCATGTCGTGCTGAAGCAGCGCGAAGACGACGCCGTAGACGGCCATCGCCCCTCCCATGTACGCGAGCAGGAGGTTCCCCTCCGGAATCGCGCGGTAGAGCACGTAGGCGCTCGTCTTCGTCGTGAAGGCCGCAAGGAACACCGACGCGGCGAAGTGCGGGCGCGGGTAGGTGTCCGGTAGCCAGGTGTGGAAGCCGACGAAGGCAACGTTCACACCGATGCCGAGCACCGCGAGCAAGAGCGGAATGCCGTCAGCGAAGCCGACCGTCTCTCCCGCTTCTGTGACCATAGCGAACGAGCCGACGGCGGCGTACTGTGCGATCACCGCGAACAGCACCAGGCTCCCACCGATACCGTGGGCCAGCGCGTAGCGGTAGCCCGCACGGACCGCGTCGCCACCGTACTGCCAGACCAGCAGCGTGCTCGTCAGCGCCATGATCTCCCACATGAACACCAGCACGAGCCAGTCGCCCGCAAAGGCCGCACCGAGCGCGCTCGCGACGTACGCCAGCGCGATGGCTGCCAGTTTGCGCGAGGCCTCACTCGAGTACGCGTAGATGACGGCGAAAGTGCCGAGGAAGCCAAGCGCGATCCCCATCATCCGGGTGAAGTCGTCGATGAGGAACGGGTGGATGTCCTGGAACCCGAGGAAGGTGCGGGTGAGGTGGGCACCTTCGGGTGCGAGCAGCGAAATTGCGACGACCGAAGCGAGGCTCAGTGTGCCGACCGCGAAGCCGAGGAGTCGCGGCAGAACGAGCACGAGCAGCGCGGCTGCGAAGACGATCAGCGGTGGATACGCGTAGGCCAGGATGTCGTAGGTTGCGTCGATCATATTAGGCTAGCACCTCCGCCAGAATCTCCTCGTGGGAGAGTGCACTCAGTTCGGACCACTCCATGCCGAAGACGCCCTCGACGATGTAGATCACGAGGTCGAGGAAGACCGCGTAGTCGGGGATCACGCCGAGCGTGACGGCACCGACAGCGATGACCGTGATCGGCATGAGCATGAGCCACGTGCTCTCGGAGAACGGCGAGTGCCGTGTCCAGCCACCTGGCGGCGCACCGCCGTGGTGGTCGTGGTGATCGCCGTGGTCGTGGTGGCCTTCGGCGTGATCTGCGTGTGCACCACGGTTACCTGGGACATCGGCGTCGCTTGGGTATTTGTCGACGGCGTACTCGTAGTCGTCGTCAGCCTCGTCCGCATCTGGCTCCGACTCGAGTGGTGTCCCAGCGCCAGCGGCCTCCGTTTCGCCAGCGTCGTCGTCGGCGGGGCGTGGCT
Source organism: Natrialba magadii ATCC 43099 (assembly GCF_000025625.1). Classification (NCBI taxonomy): domain Archaea; kingdom Methanobacteriati; phylum Methanobacteriota; class Halobacteria; order Halobacteriales; family Natrialbaceae; genus Natrialba; species Natrialba magadii. Next base: position 3,583,611 of record NC_013922.1, read on the forward strand.
GGCCGCTTGGGGGTTTGTCGTCGGTCTCATCGTCACCAGCTGCGCCCTCGTCTTCGTCAACCGGGTTCCCACCGTCCGTGGCCACCTCCTCACCGAAGTAGGACTCGCGCTTCCCGCCTGGCGGGAACTCGAGGAGCGGCTTGGCGTCGTGGCGGTCTTCGCTCTCGAAGAACGCGGTGTAGACGACGGGCCAGAGGTAGGCGATGTTGAGGATGCCTGAGAGGATCAGCGCGCTGGCGAAGAGCCAGTAGCCGCCGCCGACGTCGGCGGAGCCGATCAGCATGTAGAACTTGCTGACGAAGCCGGCGATGAGCGGCATGCCGGCCATGCCCGCCGCGCCGATAGCGAAGGCGGACATGGTCAGCGGCATCCGTTTTCCGATCCCGGCCATCTCGCTGACGTAGTCGGTGTGGGTCTCGACGTGGACTGCCCCTGCACAGAAGAACAGGGTGAGCTTCCCGAACGCGTGGGCGGGGATGTGGAACAGCGCCCCGAGGATCGCGAACGGATGGAGCATCGAGAGTCCGAGCACGATGTAGGATAGCTGCGCCGTTGTCGAGAACGCGAGCCGGCGTTTGAGGTGGTCCTTGCGTAGCGCGATGATACTGGCTGCGGTCAACGTAAAGGCGGCCAGAATCGCCACCGGCACGTTCAGCCCGACCTCACCGATACCCGGGACGTTGAGCGGTAGGTCGTGAATCAGCCCGGGTCCGAAGACCTCGAGGATGACTCGCGCCACCCCGAACGCACCGGACTTGACGACCGCCACGGCGTGGAGCAGCCCGGAGACGGGCGTCGGTGCGACCATCGCGTCGGCAAGCCACGAGTGAAGCGGCATGACGGCGGCCTTGACACCGAAGCCGGCGATCAGCAGGAAGAACGCGGCCTGTGCGAAGACGGGTTCAGCCTGTGCGGCCTCTGCAAGTGCGTCGATGCCGCCGGATTCGAACGCGGTCGTCGCGCCGTCGGCGGTCATACTGGTGAGCCAGTAGGTGAGGACCGTCCCGGCGAGCAGGAACACCCCGCCGCCAAAGAACGTGTAGGTGAGGTACTTGCGACCGGCGATCCGGGCCTCGTCGTCTTCGTTGTGTGCGACCAGCGGGTAGGTGACGAGCGACAGCAGCTCGTAGAAGATGAAGATCGTCACCAGGTTGCCGGCGAACGCGATACCGAGCGCGGCCGAGAGGCTGGCCGCGAACGAGGCGAAGAACCGGGTCTGGGCGTGTTCGTCCAGCCCGCGCATGTAGCCCGCGGCGTAGAACGACGTGAAGATCCAGAGGAAACTCGCGAGCAGTGCGAACAACATCCCGAGCGGGTCGGCGCGCAGAACGAAGTCGATGCCGGCGAGGAATTCGATACCGAGCGATTCCTGCAGGCTCCAGTAGTAGGTCGTGCCGTCCAGCACGTCCGGGAGCATACTGAGGATGATCCCGAACTTCGCCAGCGCGGCGAGGACGGACCAGCCCTCGCGGACGTTCGGATAGCGATACGACGCGATGATCAGTACCATCGCGACCGCCGAAACGAGGACGGCAGCGAGCGGTAAGATGGATTCTTCAGTCATTCGTTGAACACCTCCGTCGCGAACGGATCGAGAAGGTCGTAGAGTTCACCACCCGCGAATCCGAGCAGGACCGCGACGATGGCGGCGACGATAACGAGCGCGAGCATGCCGAACGAGACGGCGTCGGGGTTGCCGCGGCCGATGCGGCCAGCGTCAGTGAACGCACTGGCACCAACGTTGCCAGCAGACTCGTCACCGTGTTCGCTCCCGTGCGCGTCGTCACCGTCTCCACCCTCGTGACCACCGTCAGTCGCAACCGGACCCGACGGATGCGGTGATTCGACCGGCGTCGCCGGCGTGAAGTACATCTTCTCCAGCAGGCGGGCCGAGTAGGCGAGCGTCAGCATGGTGCTGAGCAGGATGACGGCCGCGACGGGCCACATCTCGGCCTGCACCGAGCCGACGGCGATGTACCACTTGCCGATGAAGCCGGCCGAGGGCGGGATGCCGATCAACGCGATCAGCAAGAGCGCCGTCCCGCCGGCGACGAACGGTCGGTTATCCGCAAGACCGGCGTACTCGTCGACGGTTCGCGCACCGTAGCTGACCGCGATCACGCCGGCAGCGGCGAACAGTCCGGCCTTTATCACTGCGTGACCGAGCAGGTGGATGATCCCCCCGATCAGGGCCGTCTCCGTGACGAGACCGAACGCCGCCACGACGAGACCGAACTGCGCGACCGAGGAGTAGGCGAACATCCGCTTGACGTCGGTCTGAATGACAGCGAGCGTGCTACCTGCGAGCACACTCAGACAGCCGACCGTGACGACGATTTCCGTCAGGTACGGCGTCGACGTGAGGAACTCCGGCCCGAAGACGGTGTACATCAGCCGTCCGAGCGCGTACGCGTACGCCGTCGAGACCAGCGCCGCGATGACTGGCGTCACACCGTCAGGCGCGTGCTGGTAGGCGTCCGGTTGCCAGGTGTGCAGCGGCCACTGGGCGACCTTCAGCGCGAAGCCGACGAAGATGAACGCGAACGCAGCCTGCATCAGGACGAGGTTCTGCCCGCCCTGCGCGAGCACCTCGGGCATAATCTCCGAGAGCACCTGCATGTTTAGCGTCCCGGTTGCCATGAAGATGAAGCCGACACCGATCAGGTACAGCGACGCACCGACAGTGCCGAGGATCAGGTACTTCAACGCCGAAACTGCCGACTCGGGACCGTCTCCGCTCGCGATCAGGGCGTAGGTTGCGAGCCCGACGATCTCGAGGAAGACGAACATGTTGAACACGTCGCCGGTCAGCGAGAGTCCGAGCAGGCCACCCGTCAGCAGCAGGTAGCCTGCATAGAACGTGTTCCCGCGCGGTCCACCGACGCGCATGTACGCAAGGACGGCCGTTGCGGTGGCAATTACCAGCAGCGCGATCAGCGTGGAGAACTCGTCTGCGACGAGTTGAATCCCAAACTCACGTGGCCAGCCGCCGAGTTCGTGGGTGACCATCCCCTCGCTGTAGACCGCACTCGCGAGGTACGCTGTCGCAGCGAGTAGTCCGGTCGTCGTGAGGGTGGTAACACCCCAGCCGGTCCGATCGAAGCGCAGGCCGAGCGCGATCGGAACGGTGGCCATGAGAATCGGCACCGCGACCAGCAGCGGCAAGATGAGATCGACGTTACTCATCGGCACGCACCTCCCGGAGGGTATCCTCACGGAGCGTTCCGTACTCCGAGTGGATCCGGACGATCAATGCAAGCCCGACCGCCGTGAGTGCAATGCCGACGACAATTGCAGTCAGCACGATCACGTGCGGGAGCGGACTGGCCATCGCGCCGGGGTCGCCCTCAGTCGGAACGATCGGTGCCGAGCCGCCCTCGACGTAGGCGACCGCGACGAAGAACAGGAAGATCGCCGTCTGGAAGAGGTTGACCCCGATCAGCTTCTTTACGAGGTTCTGGTTGGCGATCATCATGTACATCCCGACACCCATCAGGACGAACATCAGGGCGTAGGCGTAGCGCGAGGCGAGCAGTTCAATCATCGCGTCCCACCTCCGGACCCGTGTGAGACGAGTCGGTCTCGTTGCTGTGACGCTCGGGCGTAAACCCCGCCGCTGTCGCGAAGAACAGCGTGATCACTGCGCCGGCAACGATCAGTGCAACACCACCGACCTCGATGGCCTCCATGCCCCAGTAGTGTGCGATCCCGAAGGTGTCGGCGATCGCATCGTACTCGAGGAAGTTGCCGCCGAGAGCCATGGTGAACAGCCCGGTTGCGATGAAGATGGTGACACCGCCGGTGATGAGGCCGGCAACGAAGGAGTTTTTGACCCACTTTCGGGTCGGGTCGATCCCGAACGCGAAGGCGAGCATCAGGACGGTGACGCCGATGATGGCGCCGCCCTGGAAACTGCCACCGGGGGTGTCAGCCCCGTGGAGACTCAGGAACATCCCGTAGGTGAGCGTAAACGGTGCAATAATTCGAACGGAGGTCAGAATGACCTGACTCTCCGAGTAGGTATCTGTATTCGTGTTCGAATCTGGCTGCGACATTAGGTGAACACCTCCCGTTTCAGCACGAGCAACACGGCGATTGCGGCAGCGAAGACGACGACAGCCTCACCGAAGGTGTCGAACCCACGGTAGGAGGCGAGCACTGCGGAGACGGCGTTCTGTGCCTCAGTGTCACCGAACGTGTTCTCGATGTAGTAGAGCGACGGCGTCTCCGTGAGAACGCCCTGTTCGCCCCAGACTGGTGCGGACTCCGTGCCGACGGCATACATGTCGGGCAAGAGGGTCCCGAGCATCAGGACGAACGCACCGACGACGATGACCGCCGGGACGTTGACCCGCTCGAAGAGCCGATCCGTCGAGGGCCGCGTCGTGCGCGCGATGGTTAACAGCAAGAGGATCGTCGTCACGCCGGCACCGATTGCGGCCTCCGTCATGGCGACGTCAGGTGCGAGCAAGAACGTGTAGAGAATTGCCATCCCGAGGCTGTAGGCACCGAAGACGACGATTGCGGAGAGGACGTCTCTGAACAGTGCCGTAGCGACGGCTGCCAGCACGATGAAGAGTGCAAGCGTGTAGGCGACAGCGGTTCCGATCATTGTGACTCACCCTCGTCTGGGGTCGATGGATCCGGTTCGACGTCGACCTCTGTCTCCTCAGTCAACGGGACGATCCCGGACTCGGCCGCAGAGCGTGCGATCGCGTGTGCGGCCGTCGGGTTCGTGATGAACACGAAGAACAGCAACAGCACGGCGTAGATCGCCATGCTGTCCCAGCCGAGTGCGAGCGCGACGGCCGCAAGCGCGAGTCCCGCGCCGAGCGTGTCCGTCTGGGACGCGGTGTGGGCTCGCGAGTAGATGTCTGGCAGACGAATCACGCCTACTGCAGAGACGAACGTGAAGAACAGTCCGAACGCGAGCAGGACGATGATGGCCCAGAATCGAACCTGTTCGATCACAGCACACCACCTCGCTCGACGGTGAACTTCGAGATGGCGATCGCCATCAGGAAGTTAAGCAGCGCGTAGATCAGGGCGATGTCGAGGAACCACGGCTCTCCGAGCCCCGCTGCAAGCAAGGCCAGAATAACGACCGTGTTCGTCCCGAGCACGTTCACCGCCAGCAGTCGGTCCTGGGTCGTTGGGCCGGCAACGGCGCGGTAGAACATCATGATCGCCAGGACGACGAACAGCGCCGCCGTGACGAGGAAGATATCGTTGAGCAAGTCTGCAGTCACAGTTCGTCACCTCCGATAATTTCCGTATCGCCGCGCTCTTCCGGCGTCGGAATACGAGCGCCCCGCCGTCCGTGGAAGACGAAGCGAACGGCACGCTCCAGTGACCCCTCGAAGAGATCCTCCCGAGCCGTCGGGATCAGCGTGTGAATAATCAGGCGCTGGTCGTCCGCTCGAACCGTAAGCGTTCCCGGCGTCAGCGTGATGCTGTTCGCAAGCGCGAGCAGCGGGAGTCCGCTCCGAACCCGCGCGTTGACCCGGGTCATCGTCGGCTCGATCGGCATCGAGGGCCGCAAGATGACGAGCGAAATCGCGAGATTCGCCTTCACGATCTCGAAGAGAAGATACGGCACGTAGGCTGCAAACCGCAGCGTCCGGACCGGCGACCCGATCCGGTCAAGCGGGAACGCGAACGTCACGTGTGCAAGCGAGACGGCGACGATTCCGGCGACTGCCGCACCGGTGACGAGATCGAACCAGTACGTTGGATCCCCGAGGACGAGATAGAACCCATAGGAGATCCAGAACATCGCGAACATCTTGTCAAACCGCTCGGCCCCGTCACCGACCAGTCGCTCGTGGCGTGCGGGTCGTTCGACCGGTGCTTCGTTGTACGCCAACCCGACGCTCTCGAGTTCCCGCTCGAGTGGCTGGAGCATCTGTGCCGTCGTCCCCGGCTGGTACTCCGGGTCGAGCACCAGACGATCGATGTCGTTCGCCGCGGCGTACGAATCGAACGTCCGTGCGTAGTCACGCGGCCCGAACAGATACTCGTCCTCGCCGAGCACGGCCGTTTCGATGTCGATCGTCGTGCTCGTCGAATCCGCGCTCGCGTCCTCTCGGACCCAGCTCTCGGCCTTCGAGAGCAGTTTCTCGGCCTCCTCCGTCAACGACTGCCCCTCCGGCATCTCCATATCGTGGGGCAGTGCGACGACGAGGTGGAACTCGAGTGTCTCTGCCTCGCCGGGACACGATTGGACGGCGTACCCAACCGTCTGTCGGACGGTGACCGTGTCAGACAGCGGTATGAGCACTCGTTCAGCCGCCACGGCGCAACCCTCCTTGTGACCGTCGTTGGATACTCATGGCTCTTGTTGGTAGTCGAGTCAAGCGGTAGCCATAGGAAAACGATTTCGTTATCTGCCGGTTGGCGCGCTGTTTCGAGTGGATTTCCCACGACAATAGTTCAGAAGAGTATCACGTCATGTGCCATGTGACCAATCAGTCTGGATTGAGATGGGAGGTGTTTGGAAGAGAGGGTGTGGAAGGGAGGGTGTGGAAGAGAGGGTGTGGAAGGGAAGGGAGGACACAGAACACACTGCTGCACCCACTGGTGTGGTATGACATAACACTTTTAACGTGAAGCGGAAACGGTTCATTCAATGGCTACACTTCTGCGTGACGCAGTACAGCTTACCGAAAGCCAACAACTCGTCCGCTCGAGCATCGGCGATATCTGCGCTGACTTCGACCACGAATACTGGCGCACGCGCGCTGAGACGGGCGAGTATCCCCACAAGTTCGTCGACGAACTCGTCGAGCACGGCTGGATGGGGATTCTCGTTCCTGAAGCGTATGGCGGCGCTGGCATGGGAACCCAGGAGACGGTCGTGATGATGGAGGAAATCGCCGCGAACGGCGGCGGCTTCAGCGCGGCTCAAGCGGTCCACGGCGGCGTCTACAACTCCGTGCCGATCGTGGAGTACGGCGGCGAGGACCTGAAATCGAACCTGCTCCCGCGAGTCGCCGACGGCGAGGCCTCGATTCAGGCCTTCGGACTAACAGAACCGAACGCCGGCTCGAACTCGACGGCGATCGAGACGCGCGCTGAGGCGAGTCAGGACGGCGACGAATACGTCATCAACGGCCAGAAAATCTGGACCTCTCGGGTCGATGTCTCGGATTATCTCGTGCTCGTCGCACGCACCACGCCACTCGAGAACGTCGAGAAACGAACCCAGGGTATCTCGATGTTCCTGGTGGATCTCGAGGATGCCTACGATCAGGACGCCCTGGATATCGAGTCGATTCCGAAATCGGCGAGCGACTTCGTCCACTCCTACGAACTCTGGTTCGACGACTTACGCGTGCCCGCGGAGAACCTTATTGGCGTCGAGGGCGAGGGCTTCTACCAGGTGCTAGACGGGCTCAACGAGGAGCGACTCGTGATCGCCGCCGAGTGTCTCGGGTTAGGACGGCTGGCACTCGAGCGCGCGGTCCAGTACGCGACCGACCGCGAGGTGTTCGGCAACCCGATCGGCTCGAATCAGGCGATCCAGCACCCGCTTGCAGAGGCCTACGCGCGGCTGCAGGCAGCGAAGCAGTTGACGTACAATGCCGCGGATCGGGCGGCCTCAGACGAGAACGTCGACCTGGGAGCGTACGCGAACGCGGCGAAGTTCCTTGCGGCCGACGCGGCGTACCAGGCGGCCGACGCGGCGGTCCAGACCCACGGTGGGTTCGGCATCGCGACGGAGTACGACGTCGAGCGGTACTTCCGGGAGGCCAGACTGACGCGGCTGGTGCCGATCACCCAGCAACTTGCGCTGAACTATCTGGGTGAGAAAGTGCTGGGGCTGCCGCGTTCGTACTGACGCTGATACTGATCCTGTAATGACACTATACTGACACAGATTCCCATCGGAGAACGAGCACGACCCACCACCCACAACCCACCACCCACCACCGGATCCCACACCACCCACAAACACCTCCCGCCACCGGATCCCACACCACCCACAAACACCCCCCACACCCACCACCCACACCACACAAATGACAGACGACACCGAGACCGACTCCGACTCCGACTCCAACCCCAATCAGAACGAATCGACCGACAAACAGCTCATCTCCGGCTGGCACGGGCGCTACTACGAGGATTTCGACGTAGGGGATGTCTACAAACACCCCTTCGGACGCACCGTCACCGAGACGGACAACGTCTGGCTGACCAACGTAACGATGAACCTCAACCCGATGCACTTCAACGAGGCCTACGCCGCCGAAACCGAGTTCGGCGAACGCCTCGTCGACGGCACGTTCGTCATCGCACTGGCGGTCGGCATGAGCGTCATCGACGTCTCCGTCAACGCCACCGCGAACCTCGGCTACGATAACATTCGTCACCACAACCCCGTCTTCCACGGCGACACCGTCTTCGCCGAGAGCGAGGTTGTGAGCAAACGGGAACTCGAGTCCCGCGACCACGTCGGCATCGTCGAGACGGAACTTCGGGCGTACAACCAGCACGGCGACCTCGTGCTCTCACTCGAGCGGACGCCGATGGTGTTGAAGCGCTCGCACGCCGAGCCATCGGCCGCGGAGCCGCCGGGGTGGCCAGAGGGAATTGGCACCCAGCCGGAGGACTGCTAAGATGCAGGCACTCGACGATATCACGGTCGTCAGCCTCGAAAGCGGCATCAGCGCACCGCTGTGTACACGACTGCTCGGCGACTTCGGCGCGGAAGTCATCAAGGTCGAGCGCCCCGGACTCGGCGACGTCAACCGCCACTGGGACTCGGTGGTCTACGGCGATTCCTCGGCCCACGCCTGGGTCGACCGCAACAAGCTGAGCATCGAGTTGAACCTGAAGGCCGAGCGAGGGACCGACCTCTTTCACGAACTGGTCGAAGAGGCAGATGTCGTCGTCCAGAACTACTCACCTGGCGTCGTCGAACGCCTTAGCGTCGGCTACGAGGACGTCTGTGAGACCAACGAGGAGGTCATCTATCTCAACGTCTCGGGCTACGGGCGAGACGGCCCCTACAGCGACCGCAAGGCCTACGACATGGTCATGCAGGGCGAAACCGGGCTGATCCAGATGAACGGCTCGCCGGACGCGCCGGCCAAGATACCCCTGAGCGTCTGCGACATCAACGCGGCGACCTACGGCACCATCTCGACCCTGCTCGCGCTCTTCCACCGCGAGCGAACCGGCGAGGGGCAAGAGATCGACGTCACCATGTTCGGCGGCATGCTCTCCTGGCTGGGCTACTTTCCGCACAAGTACTGGCACAACGACGAACTGCCCGAGCGGATCGGGATGCGCCACCACCTGCTGACACCCTACGGTCCCCACGAGACGGCCGACGGCCAGTACGTCAACTTCGCGATTCTCAGCGAGGCCCACTGGGAAACACTCTGCGAAGACGTACTCGAGTCCCCCGGCCTGCTCGCAGACGAGCGCTTCGCAACGAACGAGCAGCGCGTCGAGCACCGCGACGTACTCGAACCCACAGTCGAGTCGCTCATCGCCGAGCAGCCGCGAGACTACTGGGCCGAACGCCTCGCGGACGCGGGCATCCCCTGGGGTGACGTCAACGAACTCGACGACGTTCTCTCGCACCCCCAGACCGAGCATCTCGACCTCGTGAAGGAACTCGAAACCGAGGAGGGGCCCGTCAAGTACGTCGATACCCCAATCGAGTTCGGGGCACTCGAGTTCGCCCGCGAGCCGATGCCCGACCTCGGTGAGCACACGGCGGACGTTCTGTCTGCACTCGGCTACGATGCCGACGAGATCGAAGCACTTCGGACAGCGGAGGTGATCTGATCGATGGCCGAGCGCAACCACGAGCACGCGAACGACAACGAGAACGAACGAGCCACGGCAGCCGCCGAGCTCGGCACGTTCGTCGCCGAACTCTCGGCTGCGGACGTCCCAGACGAGGCCCTTCGGCTGGCCGAGCGAGCGATCCTCGACACCGTTGGCGTGACGCTCGCGGGAGCGGACACCGAGGCCGCGACCGCAGCGCTCGCCGCTGTGGGCGACTCGTCGGGGAATGCGACGGTCATTGGACGTGAGGAAACACTCGGCCTCACGGACGCTGTCTTCGTCAACGCGACGGCCGGCCACGCACTCGACTTCGACGACGTCGCGCTGGCCGCGATGGACGGTCACCCGAGCGTCCCCATGGTCGCGCCGCTGCTCGCCGTCGGCGAGCGCGAGGGGGCAAGTGGCCGCGACGTGCTCACAGCGTACGCCGCCGGCTTCGAGGCCCAGTGCTACGTCTCGCGGCCGATCAGCCCCGGCCACTACGAGGGCGGCTGGCACGCCACGTCGACTATCGGCGTCTTCGGTGCCGCCGCGGCAGTCGCCTCGCTACTCGACCTCACTGCTGCGGAAACGACCCACGCGCTTTCGGTCGCCGCCTCGATGCCCGCCGGGCTCAAGCGGAACTTCGGCTCGACGACCAAACCGATTCACGCCGGACAGGCGGCTCGCTCTGGCCTAACCGCGGCGCTACTCGCAGCCGAGGGCGCGACGGCGGATCCGACCGCCATCGGCGGCAACCGCGGATTTGCCGACCTCTATCGCGGCGACGACGACCCCGATTTCGACCGCTTCCCCGAACTCGGCGAACGGTGGGCTCTCCTGACGGATGGTATCGACGTGAAGAAGTATCCCTGCTGTTACTACACCCACGCTGCGATTTACGCGGCAAGTGAACTCGCACGTGAGCAGCAGCTACAGCCCGAAGCCATCGATGCGGTCGACGTTACTGCCTCGCAGGGAGCAGCGGACGCGCTGCACCACGACGATCCACAGACCGGACTCGAGGCGAAGTTCTCGATGCCGTACCTGCTCGCCAGTGCGTTGGTCCGCCGGAGCGTCGGCCTTGCGGCGTTCGAGGCGAAGACCATCGCCCAGCCAGCAGTTCAGCAGGTCCGAAAGCGGGTGTCACTGACTGTCGATTCGGATCTGCCGTACGACTCGAACGAGGCACACGTCACGGTTCGAACGCGGTCAGGAGAGACGTACGAGAGACGACAGGAGCGGCCACCGGGGACCCACGAGGAACCGCTGTCGACCACAGCACTCCACGAGAAATTCAACATGTGTGCCGCGCACTCGCCCGAGGCGGTCGACACCGGGACGGCACGCGACGCGTTGAACAACGTTCGAATCGCAGGAAACGTCGCCGACGTACTCGAGTTGCTGTAGCAACGCTCCGGGACGTTTACGTATCGTCCGTTCGCAGTACTGGCAATGACGCTGTACTCGCGAGTTCGCCCCCTCGCGTTCAAACTGCCGGCCGAGACGGCCCACGACCTCGGGAAGCGAACGCTGCGGGCCGCACAGTCGACGCGACCGACGCGGGCGGCGCTATCGACTGCGTACCAGTACGACCATCCCGCACTCGAAGTCGACCTGTTCGACACCACATTTCCGAACCCCGTCGGCATCGCCGCCGGCTTCGATAAGAACGCCGAAGTAACGCACGCACTGGAGGCGCTCGGCTTCGGTTTCGTCGAGATTGGTACCGTCACCCCCTACTCGCAGGACGGCAACGACCGGCCGCGGCTATTCCGCCTGCGCGAGGACGAGGCGATGGTCAACCGTATGGGATTCAACGGGCAGGGAATGGAGGCAGTCAAGGCCCGACTCGAGGAAGACGGCACGCCGGGCTTCCCCCTCGGCGTGAACATCGGCAAGATGAACTCCTCGACCGAGCGCGAGGCCATCGAGGACTACCGGCGCGTCTTCGACCGCCTCTCGCCGTTTGCCGACTACGTCGTCGTCAACGTCTCCTGTCCGAACACGCCCGACGAGTTCGACGAGGCCTCGCCCGAGCACCTCCGGGAGATTTTCGAGACGATCGACGCGGAGAACGATTTGGACGTCCCAATCCTCGTCAAAATTGGCCCCGACGAACCCGAGGAGTCGATCCTCGACCTCGTCGACATCGTTCAGGAGTTCGACGTCGACGGAATCGTCGCCACAAATACGTCGACTGCGCGCGAGGGACTCGCCTCCGCAAAACGCGAGGAGTGGGGCGGCCTCAGCGGCAAACCCGTAGAGGGGCGCTCGACCGCAGTCATCCGGACGATTGCCGACCACACCGACGGCGACCTCCCGATCATCGGCGTCGGCGGCGTCGACTCCGCCGCGAGCGCCTACCGCAAGATTCGAGCCGGCGCATCGCTCGTCCAACTCTACACCGGCTTCGTCTACCAGGGTCCCTCGACCGCGAAGCGGATCAACCGCGGACTCGTGCGACTCCTCGAACGCGACGGCTTCACGTCGATCGAGGAGGCTGTTGGAGCCGAACTCGAGTGACCTGTAGACCTACGATCTGTCATACAATCAAAAATTTCATGCTCCAACGGCATATTTGCAGCACCGATATCTATGAATTTGAGACGGTTGGTAAAACCGCTGGTGATGGATACGTGCGTGTTGGGTGTGCTAACCGTCGCGCTCGTGTATGGTCTCACTCGTTCGGGACTCCTCATCGTCGGACTGGCTGGCCTTGGTATCATCTGTATAGCGGTCGGTGGCGGGACTGCTGGACAGGTCACTTCGGGTCAGTCTGGATACGGTGAGTATGGCGAGGTAGGAACGCCGGTCGATGATACGGGAATCTGGTCGGGAGTTTCCCCTGACGCTCCGTTCCAGGTACGACTCTTTTTTTACGGGGTTGGACTCGTTCTCTGGAGTCTCATCGTTCTTCGACTGTTTTCGTCGAACCTGCAGTGATCCCACGCCCACGCTGGAACGACTCCCCGCCCACCGTTCAATTCGCGCTCTGTATCGAATACGCGACTCGTGGCAGACAGCAAGTGGACCGACGGCTCTACTGGTAACCACTCTCACCAGCACTTCCGCTGAGCGTGTCAGACTGTTTGCTCTCTAATACGATTTCCCGGATTGTGGCTTCAGAACGCCTTTGTCGCCGAAGTAACCCGTTTTCGACTCAGGGCTCGACGAGTTCAGACTGTCGCGCCGCTTCTTCCGCTCGCTCGAACAAGTCGTCCGGTTCGTACTCGAGTAGCGGCTCGAGTCGGGCGTTGGTTTCGGCGCGGTCGGGGGCGACGCGGTTACAGCCGGCGTTGATCGTCGACTGGGTGAACGTGTCGATCTCGCGGGCTTTGGCGACGATGTCGGCTTTGTCCCAGGTGAGCAGCGGGCGGTGGATCGGCAGTCGGGTCACGCGGCTGGTGACGCCGAGGTTCTGGAGTGTCTGGCTCGATTTCTGTCCGACCGCTTCGCCAGTGACGATGCCGTGGGCGTCGACGCGGCTTGCGAGGTGTTCCGCCGTGCGGTAGAAGAAACGGCGTAGCGAGAGCATCCGGCCCTGTTCCATCGTCTCGACGAGCAGGTCGACGGTCTCACCGCCGGGAACTGTGTAGACCTGCATGTCGAAGTTGGGTGCGTAGCGCGAGAGCGTTCGGACGGTTTCCATCGCGCGGACCTCGTGGTCGATGCCGCCGTAGGCACCGAGATCGACGTACACCGGCACGATTGGGCTGCCGCGTCGCATCATTTCGTAGGCTGCGACGGGGGAATCGATCCCGCCGCTGATCAGCGCGATGACCGGCTCCTGGGCACCGAGTGGAAGTCCGCCCGGTCCCGGCACTTTCTCGAGGTAGATGAACGCGAAGTCTTCCCGAACCTCGACGCCGAAGGTGAGGTCCGGGTCGTCGAGGTCGACTTCGGGCTCGAACTCGTCTTCGACGGCGTCCCAGATGGCGGTGCCGCCCTCCCGGGCGAGGTCCTCGCTCGTGTAGGGGAGGGTCTTGTCGGCGCGGCGGGCGTCGACCGCAAAGCTGCCGCCGTCGTAGCACGCCTCGGCGGCCTCGGTGAGCGCGGCGCAGATTTCTCCCTTCGCGGTGTCGACGGTTCGGACGGCGCTTGCGGAGACGACGCCGAAGGCGTCCGCAGCGGTCGCCGTGGCGGCCTCGACGTGTTCTTCGTCGGTGTGAATCAGGGGTCGGTTCCACCGACGTTCGACCTCGCCGGGGATCGAGCGGTCCGCGAGGAGGGCAGTAAGATTCTCCGCGAGACAGTCCTCCATGTACCGCTTGACTGTGTTACTCTTGGTGTTGACGTCCCCGTGGCGGATGAGGACGGTATCGGCTCCCGGCAGGTGCATGGACAGCGCTATGAAGGCGCGCCATAAGGGGGTTACGAGCGACGATCGGTGACCGGGTCGGCGCACTCACCTCGACAGTGAGTCGGCTTTCTACCGCCGCTAACTGCTGAGCAGAAGGAGAGAAACTGCGAAACGCAACCGAAAGCGAATCGAATCGAGCGCCGAGTTAGAACGTCGTCAGTTCGCCGTCGATAACCTTTCGCGTAATGTCTGTGACGTTCGCGAGTTCGTCGTCGACGATCGCTTCGATCTCGTCCTGAACGTCTGCGAGTTCGACGTCGTCAGCCGTGACGACGTGGATGTCGGCGACGTGTGGCTCGTCGATCGGACGGCCGATCTGGGAGAGTAGGCGCACACGCATGTCGCGGATGCCGTCGACTTCGGCGACGACTTCCTCGGCGATCTGCGTCGAAAGCAGGTTGTAGATCTTGCCAATGTGGTTGACCGGGTTCTTGCCACTCGTCGCCTCCATCGACATGGAGCGATTCGGCGTAATGAGTCCGTTCGCGCGGTTGCCGCGGCCGACGGAGCCGTCGTCGCCCTGCTCTGCCGAGGTGCCGGTGACGGTGAGATAGATCGAGCCCTCCTCGTAGTCGTCGGCCGTGTTGACGTGGACGTTGACCTCCCGGTCAGTGTGCTCGGCCGCGACTTCGGAAACGAACTCGCGAACCGATTCGACGGCGTCTGCGTACGCATCGAGGTCCGCGATGTGCTCGTCGATCATCGCCGCCGCGACGGTAACATCGATCGTGTCGCCCTCGCGCTTGCCCATAATCTTCACGTCTGGGCCGACGTATGGGTTCTCGTCTGCGAACTCACCGTTCAGGCGCGCCTCGGCCTCGGAGACGATCTGCTCCGTCTCCGTCAGTGGTGCGTGACCAACGCCGAAGCTCGTGTCGTTGGCCATTGGGACGCTCACTTCGTCCTCCCCGAAGACGTCCTGCAGGTCACCACTCCCCTCACCGAGCTTCACGTCGACGACGATATCCTCGCCGTACTCGAGTTGCGGGATGGTCTCCTCGAGGTACTCGCGCGCTGCGCGCAGTGCGATCGTTTCGGTCGGGATGGTCTGACCCTCGTAGTGTTTGGTCGCACGACCGACGATCAGCAGATAGATGGGGTCGACGACCTCGCCGCCGCCGAAGGCGGGGGCGGCTTCGCCGGCGACGAGCTGCGTCTCGTCTGTGTTGAAGTGCAGCACTTCGCCGACACGGTCCAGATACTCGCGTGCGAGTGCGCCGGCAACGCTCTCTGCGACGCCGTCACAGATCGAGTCCGGATGTCCGATCCCCTTTCGCTCGACGATTTCGACCTCCTGATCTTCGACTGCCTGTCGGTCGATTGGCTCGACCCGAATGTTCCGCTCGCTCATTGCCGGCTCTAAACGGAGCGTGGTTCTATAACTTGCGGAAACAGATCAACGGCGGAAAATACCTGGCAGTTATCCACCGATCGACTGCGTTCGGCGGGCAATCGGGCGTTAGGCGTCAAGCAAGAGCCCGAGATACGAGGTCCGGAGCTGATCGTCAGGGTCGAGGCCGAGGGATTCGAGTACAGTGTACGCGCCGGCGCGGGCGGACTCGAGTTCGGTCTCGCTCTCGACCTCGGTTTCGACCTCGACGTACTCGCCGACGTCGTCGACGGTGTCGAGAGTAATTGTGAAGTCTGTCGAGAGAGTGGAGGCTGACTCTGTGGCGTCCGTCTCGGCGAGTTCGACCGTGTAGCGCTCGCGTTCCTTGCGAACCGTCGCGGCTGGCTCGAAGCCGAGGTTCGACAGAATCGTATCGAACGTTTCACCGTCACCGATGGCAGTTTCTGCCTCTTCGCGGGTCTTCGACTCGTCGTCGACGAGCGGTCCCTTGTAGGTGACGCGTGTGTCGCCGTCGTGTCCGTCGGCTCTGTTTTGATCCGAATCTGAACGACGTTCCCGCCGAATCCGGAGCGCTTCGTCCGTCTCGGCGAACGTCCGGTGTGGAGCATCGTAGTACGTGTCGGTCTGGATAACCGTTCCCGCCGGTGTCGCATCGAGTGCTGTGCTGTCGTCTTCGTCTCCGATTCCGTCGTCGTCCTCAGCATCGGTTCCGTCCTCGAGTAGCAACCGAACACGGTCGAGTTCCGCGGGCACCTTCACTTCGACCTCGTACATGGCCGTTCGAACGGGTAGCGGCCGTAAGTATCGGTCGTTCTCGTCGGTAGCCACAGCTACCAGTCGCCGCGTGGACGCGTTCTCGGGCCAAAGCGTCGTACTTAAATGTCGACGGCGGGACGTACAACGTATGACCGAGGAACAGGAGGCCGAGCTCGATGAGCAGGCCGATGACGTCGAAGCGGAAGCCGACGAAGACGCAACCGAAGCCGAGGGGCTTCAGGACGGCGACTTCGTCGAACTCGAGTACACTGCATACACCGCCGACGGTGACCAGCTGGTCGACACGACCGACCCAGAGGTCGCCGAAGAGGAGGGTGTCGCAGACCAGAACCAGGAGTTCAAACCACGCACGATCGTCCTCGGCGAGAGCCACATCTTCGAGGGTGTCGAGGAAGCCATCGTCGGCTCCGAAACGGGCGACACCGGCAGCGTAACGATCGACGCCGAGGATGCCTTCGGGGAGTACGACCCCGACAACGTCCAGACGGTCAGCGCCGAGAAGATCGACGAGGACGACCGCTACCCCGGTGCGAACGTGCAGGTCGACGGCCAGCAGGGCTACATCAGCACGATCATCGGCGGCCGCGCGCGTGTGGACTTCAACCACCCGCTGGCCGGCGAGGATGTCGAGTACGAGTTCGAGGTTCTCGACGTCGTCGACGACCGCGAACAGCAGGCTGCCGGCCTCTTCGAGATGTACCTCGGCCTCGAGCCAGAACTCTGGATCGAGACTGACGACGTCGAGGAGGAAGTCCCAGTCGAGCCTGACGAGGACGCAGATGAGGACGAAGACGCAGAGCCTGAGTTCGAGACTGAGGTCGTCGAGAAGGAGACGCTCTACCTCGAGGCCACGCCACAGATGACCATGAACCAGCAGTGGATGATGGGCAAGCAGCAGATCGGTCAGGACATCATCGACCAGATCGGTGTCGACCGCGTCATCGTCCAGGAAGTCATCGACGGCATGGGTGGCATGGGCATGCCCGGCATGATGGGTGGTATGGGCGGCATGGGCGGTGGCGACATCGAGGAAGCACTCGAGGACGCCGATGTCGACGCCGACGAGATCGTCGACGAACTCGAAGGCGCAGAAGAGTAACCCTGCGACCAGCGGTTTCAGTTCTTGCGGTTTCAGACAGTATCAGTCTCGACTGTGGTGGTTCCGCTGAGCCGAACGTCGGGTCTGTGTAGCGCGCAAACAGTGTCACTTGGAGCTGAAATCGCGGGAGCTGAGACCGATATCAGGACCAAGACCAGAAACAGGAACTAAAAATGGGGCGCGGGAACGGCGAACTCAGGCGATATCTCGACTCGTATCGATCGCCACCTCTTCAGTCAACTCGAGTTTGATCGCCTCGGTCGGCTGGCTGCCGCCGCGGAACTTGGGAACGGTGAGGTGGTTCTCGAGTTCGGCACCGGAGATTGCGGTCTGGAGATCGAAAACCGCGTCCGCTGCATGGAAGGTTCGAGACCGGTTCGTCGGTTCGTCGCCTTTCAGGCAGTGGAGGACGGCGATACCGTTTTTCTCGAGCATCTGAGTCTTGAGGTCGTTGAGGAACGAGATAAACTCCTCGCGGTCGGTGTGCTCGAGAACGTCCATGGTGTCGATGATCAGGTTCGCACCATCGGGAAGGGCGTTGATGAGTTTCCGTGTTTCCGTGATCGGGGCATCGCTGCCGACGTGTCGAATTGTCGGGTTGCCGACGTCAGACGGCGAGTTCTCGACGGCGTGGCGGACAGCATCGGTCGACCGTTCGGTCGAGAGATACAGCGTGCCACGTGCCGCGGTCAGCTCGTACAACAGGAGTTCCGATTGACTGGCGGGGGCTGCAGTGTACGCGACGAGACAGCCCGGCGGGAGCCCACCGTCGAGTTTTCGATCCAGCACGTCGATCCCGGTCTCCAGCCGTTCTACCATACGGATATCGTGTCTTTCTGTAGTTCGTGCATAATTCTTTGCCTTTGTAGTACTGTCACGCCAGGTGGTGAATCGAGACGGCGACGCGGAATGGTGGGATTCAAGAGGAATGCAAGAGCCAACACGAACGAATGCGCCACGATCACCTCATCACGAGCAAACAACTCTCGCGGGCGGACATCGAGACTGTCCTCGATCGGGCAGCCGAGATCGCCGACGATCCGGATGCCGTCGCCAACCGCCACGCGAACGCCGTGCTCGGCCTGCTCTTTTTCGAACCAAGCACACGGACGAAGATGAGCTTCGAAACCGCGATGAAGCGCCTCGGTGGCTCCGTCGTCGACATGGGCTCGGTCGAGTCCTCGAGTGTCAAAAAGGGGGAGACACTCGCGGACACCGTCCGCGTCATCGAGGGCTACGCCGACTCCCTCGTCCTTCGTCACCCCAAACAGGGAGCCGCCGCGATGGCATGCGAGTTCGTCGACGTCCCACTGCTGAACGCCGGCGACGGCGCGGGCCACCACCCAACCCAGACGATGCTCGACCTCTACACGATTCGAGAAAACGCAGGGCTGGACGACCTCACCATCGGCATCATGGGCGATCTGAAGTACGGCCGCACCGTCCACTCGCTGTCCTACGCGCTCACCAACTTCGACACACACCAGCACTTCATCAGCCCCGAGAGCCTGCAACTGCCTCGCGAAGTCGTCTACGACCTCCACCAGCAAGACGACACCCAGATCCGCGAACACGAGGCACTCGAGTCCGTCCTTCCCTCGCTCGACGTGCTCTACGTCACGCGGATTCAGCGCGAGCGGTTCCCGGACGAGAACGAGTATCAGAAGGTCGCCGGCGAGTACCAGATCGATCTGGAGACACTCGAGGACGCGAGTGACGACCTGACGATCATGCACCCGCTGCCGCGGGTCGACGAGATTGCGCCGGAAATCGACGAGACGGAGCACGCGGCGTACTTCGAGCAGGCACACAACGGGGTGCCGGTGCGGATGGCGCTGCTTGATCTGTTGCTGTCAGGAGGTGAGACCGATGAGTGACGATCACGATCATCACGACGGCAACGCGGACCACGAACTGCGCGTCAGCAAGATCCAGGACGGGACCGTCATCGACCACGTCCGCGGTGGCCAGGCGCTGAACGTGCTCGCAATTTTGGGCATCGACGGCAGTAAAGGCGAGGAGGTCTCCGTCGGAATGAACGTTCCCTCGGACCGCCTCGCGCGCAAGGACATTGTCAAGGTCGAGGGCCGCGAACTGAGCCAGGACGAGGTCGACGTACTCTCGCTGATCGCACCCGATGCCTCGATCAACATCGTCCGCGACTACGATGTCGTAGAGAAACACCGCGTCGAGCGTCCCGCCGTCGTTGAGGGTGTCCTCTCCTGTCCGAACGCAGACTGCATCACGACCGACGGCGAGCCGGTCACCTCTCGGTTCGAGGTACTCGATGACGCCGTCCGCTGTTCGTACTGCGAAACGATCACGCGCGAGGGTATTGCAGAACTGATCGATACGAACTGAGTGCCACCAGCGAGAGGTGGTGGGGCAGCAAGGCGGTGATCGGCGACGTGAAGGTGGAGTCCACTCTGTCACGTTGCCGCCGATTCTCGCTGTGCAAAAGAGGGGCCGAATACGATAGGTGTGCTATATTTTCACGAGGAGAGAACCGTCCAGAATAGCTAAGTACGAGCCGATCGATTGTTATGGTGTATATGTCACGCACGATTAAAGTCGTACTCGCCCTGGTCGTCATCGCCGTCCTCTGGAAACTTCTCAGCACGAGCGGCAGCGACATCGACGACGAGATCGAGTACGACCCCGTCGAGTAATCGACGCGACGTCACGCATAGTCTCACCAATAGTACACAACCGTTCGAGCGTCGACACGACTGCGGATCGGATCCCTTCCCTGATTCGTTCCGGTCCGTTCCGGTCCGCTCTGTTCCGGTCCGGCCGGTCAACGATCCCTGATCCTCGATCCCCGATCCTCAGTCCTCGATCCGAACGGCTTACAGGCACGGCGTCGTACGCTGCAGTATGTACGGCGTCGTCACTCGCAACGCTGAAGAAGTCCGGTGGCCGGAGTTCGACCGCGGATTCTACGAAGTCAAGGACGTGACCGGCCGGTCTGCCGACCCGATCGAGGACGGGGTGAACATGGTCTCCTGCTTCGGCGACAACGCGGCCGCAGATGCAGACCCGTCGCTCATCCCCGTCGACGATATGGGTCGTCCCGCAACCCGTGATCGAAAATACTTCGACTGGGCCTACATCTGCCCGTCTCGACAGGACTACCGCGAGGGCCTCCTCGAGATTATCGACGACTGCGTCGCGGCTAACGAGGACGTTCGACTCGACGACGTCGGCTTCCCTCGCGAAGGATACTGTCGCTGTGGCGTCTGCGAACAGGCCTTCGAGGCCAGCGAGTTCGACGACCGTCAGGCCTGGCGCGCCGACGTGATCACGGACTTCGTCGCCGAAGCCGCCGAGCGAATCCCCGGCCGCGTCTACCTGACGCTCTACCCGGACCCATACCCCGGCCACCTCTACGAACGTGCCGGGCTGGATCTCGACGCACTCGAGGAACACGTCGACGAGTTCGTCATCCCGCTGTACGATATGGCCTACGAGACGACCTACTGGCTCGAGACGATCGCGAAGGGATTCCAGAGTGCACTCGAGACGCCCTTCAGCATCGAGCTGTACGCGATCGATATCGAGATCGATAATTTGATTCACGCGCTCGAGGTGGCAGAACACTACGCTGAGGGAGTGTTCTTCGGGTACGAGGCATCGAACGCGCGAGCGGCGCTGCGCAGGCGACGTGCCGACGAGCGGGAAGGTGTTTCACACGGCGAGCCGCAGTAGAGTAGCACTGTTCTAGCACTTTAGCACTATTCTGGTGGCTCTGAGACGGGAAGAACGGAAATAGAGTCGAGTGACCTACCGGGTGTCGTCGCCGACGATGTCGTCATCGTCGTCGTCATCTAACAGCCCCTCGTCGTCGGTATCGTCGTCCATGAGGTCGCTGTCGTCGTCACCAATCAGGTCATCGTCGTCGTCATCGATGATGCCGTCGTCGTCCGATCGGCCGCGGCGGTCGTCATCGTCCATGAGGCCATCGTCGCCACGGTCATCGTCCATCAGACCGTCGTCGCCATGGTCGTCGCCGAGCATACTATCATCGTCTCGGTCGTCGTCTCCGATGAGGCTGTCATCATCACGGTCATCGTCCATGATGCCGCTGTCGTCTCCGCGACGGCTATCGTCGTCCATAATGCCGTCGTCATCGTCACCGATGAGACTGTCGTCATCCCGGTCATCGTCTCCGATCAGTCCGTCATCGTCGTGGTCGTCGTCACCGATGAGGCTGTCATCGTCGTGGTCGTCGTCACCGATGAGGCTGTCATCGTCGTGGTCATCATCGCCGATGAGGCTGTCGTCGTCTCGGTCGTCGTCCATCAACCCGCTATCGTCAGTCCGGTCGCCTCGACCGGTATCTGTGTCCGTCATTCCGCCCGACTCTGTCTCTCGTCCCGTACTGGTTCCAGCACCAGCACCAGCACCAGCACCAGCACCAGCACCAGCACCGGCACCGGCACCAGTACTGGTCCCTGGACCAGTCCCCGACAAATCACTCTGGAGATGAATCGCGTCGTCAGTCATCTCCGCAACTGCCGTCTCCTGCAACGGATACGCATCGTCGGTCCCGCCCCAGCCGAGTTTCGCCTTAATTGTGTCCGCGATACCCGGATCCGGTTCGACGTGTGCCGTCCCGTGTTCGACGTCGGCGACGATACCGACCTCGTCACCCGCCGCGTTCACAACCGTCTTTCCGACGTCGTCGTCTGTAAATTGTGGAGACATTGCACCAACGAGTATGTCAAACACGACCAAGATGGTGGTGCTTGCGCTGGCTTGCGAGTTTGCCACCAACGCGTGTCTCGGCCGCCCTCACCGCCACTACTTCTGTCATCATCCTTGCTCCTCTCGAGTACCGCGCTCATCAAAATATCGTACCGCTGGACAACACCTCGATACAAAACGAGAGGTCGCGTGCACGACCCCAACCGGACGTGGCTACTCGTTGAATGCAGGCTCTCGTCCTTCAAGGAACGCAGCAACACCCTCCTCGTGGGACTCAGTGGCGCGAGCGTGGACCTGCAGCAGATTTTCGTAATCCAGCGCCTCGTCCCACTGTCGACCCATATTCTCGTGCATCGCCTGCTTCATCATGCCGATCACGTCCGTTGGCCGACGGCCGAGTCGCTCGACCGTCTCCGTCACCCGTTCGTCGAGTTCGTCGGCCGGCATCGACTCGTTGATCAGATCGAGATCCGCCGCACGCTCTGCGTCGAAGAATTCACCGGTGAACGCGAGTTTCTTCGCAGCACGAAGGCCGATCAACCGCGGAAGCATGAACGTCCCGCCGGTGTCTGGAATGAGGCCAACGCGAACGAACGCACAGGAGAAGGTCGCATCCTCGGCCGCATAGGCAATGTCCGAGAGCGCGACGATTGCAAGGCCCGCACCCACTGCGTCGCCGTTCACCTTTGCTACGATTGGCACGGGACACTCGAGCATCGCCTCGACGACACGGCCGAACGTCTCGGTGACTTCCTCGTAGGCTTGTCGTGGCGGGTCGGGTTCGGCGGCCATCGCTTCAATGTCGCCGCCGGCACTGAACGCGTCGCCCTCGCCAGTGATGACGATCGCGTGATACTCCTCGGGAGTGGCGTCAGTGATCGTGTCCGCAAGCGTCGACGCGGTCTCGCGGGTGATCGCGTTGAGCACACCTGGGCGGTCGAACGTGAGTCGCAGAACGCCGTCGTCGCTGTCGATCTCCATAGTGGAGAGACAGAGACCTGACTCTTAATGGTGCTGTTCCGCGAAAATCGATGGCGCGTTGACGCGTCGACCCGCTGTCGCGCTGGCGTGCTGGCGCGCTACCAATCCCAGACTACTGGTGAGGGACTCGAGTACCGGCCGTTGTCACGAGTGCTGTTGAATGTGGCTGGGCGTTAGTCCGACGGCATCGGTGCCGTCGCGACTTCGTCTTCGGCGACGTTGAGTTCGGAGGTGACCAGCGCGCGATAGGCGCGTCGGAGGCGTTCGGACAGTGCCTGGTGAGAGATGTCGAGTTCCTCGGACAGTTCTTGCATCGAGACCTCGCGCGGAATCTCGAAGTAGCCGTGATCGATTGCGGCGACCAGCGTCTCGTACTGTCGGCTCGTCAGGCCACACTGAGAGTGGCTCTCCGACTCGAGATCGTAGAGGCGAACGATCGTCGGTGAGACGTCGTTGTCGACGAGTCGGTCGTACAGCGAGCTGACGTGATCGCGCTCGAGGACGCGAACGCTCAGGAGCCAGGTTCCGTTCGAGGCGGAGGCGCTGAGTACGGTTCCGCCCTCGTCGATGACGGTTTCGAAGACGTCGACCGTCTCCGGGTCGAACTCGATGTCGTACAACCAGCGGCCGTCATCGCTGTCGATCAGCGAGTACGCATCGACCGCCGACGAGGTTGCGAGCGCGTCGTCGATCATCTCTTGTGACGGTCCCGACAGCCAGAGGCTGTGCCCGTTCGAGGCGATAACACACTCCATCTCGCACGTGAGTGTGGGGACGGCCTCGAAGAGTTCGCCCAGTCCGGTACCCTCGGCCGAGAATTCGATGTCTGCGATCGATGTCATGGATTCGATTCAATCGTTAAACGGGGACGGCATTAACCGCATTTCCAAAGAGATTAGCAGCGACAGTAGTGACCGTCACTTCGTCTGGTATATAAACGTGAGTTACAGCCAGTTGGTTCGGAATTGACGTTGAAAACGGTGCCAGAAGGCGAAACAGGACTGTTTCGAGCAGACAACGGTTGTGTGCTGTACAGCTTGAAAGAACTCGGGCCGTTCTATCTATCGCAAGCGTGTGGCAGCGGTCGGCGGGAACCGCACGCAGGCGTTAGTGTGATCGACTCGCGAGGAGTGTTCCAGTATGACGATCGGTTGGGTGGAGGGCTTACGCCACCTATACGTAAATCCCCGGGCTGACCGTACGGAGAACGTGACGTCGAAGGATACGCACGAACGGAAGTGGAGTCGTCGACAGTATCTCACTGGAACGGTCGCAGGGATGGCCGGGATCGGCGGAGTGCTCTCACTCAGTGAGGCCGGGGCGGCACAAGACGGTGACCTCGCAGCACAGTACGACACTGTCGTCGATATCGTCGACGCTGGCGCGGACCCGACTGGTAGCGAATCGATCACTCCCGTTCTCCGGGACCACGTTGACGATAACACGCTCATCGAGTTCCCAGAGGGACGGTACTACATGGACGAACAACTCCGGTTCACCCGGTTCGAGAACGTCGGGTTTGTGGGAGACGGTGCGACGCTCGTCCCGGCAAACTTTCACGAGTTCGAGGGCCCGCAGTATCGTCTGTTCCGTCTCGGGACGAGCGACAGACCTGGTCGCAACCTTCGATTCGAGGGCTTCGATATCGATCAGACCGCGTCGGAAACGGGAATCAGGGTCATCAACGCCGAAGTCGAGGATGGGCTCCTTGTCCGCCACGTGACGGTACACGGAGTCCACGATAGCGGCACCTGGGGGCCAGGGCTGTTCAACATCACCGATCCGGAGGGTGAGGGGCTCGTCTACTGTTTCCACGCACCAGACGGTGCCGTCCACGTTGATGAGACGCCGAACGCGGGCAACATGTGGCGTGGCGCCACCGGATTCGGGATCAATCAGCACCACCGTGGCACGCTCGTCTTCGAGAACTGTATTCTGGGTGGGTTCCCGGACAACGGCCTGTACGCCTCGAACGAGACCGGTCGAATCGGCGTTGATGGCGGCCACTACCAGAACAGCGGGACCGCATCCATCCGTCTCAGCGGGACCACCGGTGCAATCAGAAACGCGACGATCACCGTCAACGACGACCCGCACGACTCGGCGGGCCAGCACGCAATTCGAATCGACCGCGGCGAGGAGTTCCACATCGAGGGCGTCGAGATCGACATTCCCGAACCGAACGGCGATGCGATCAGGGTGATGAATCCCGTCGACGAGACGACCATCTCGAACACCGAGATCAGTATCGGCGCGCAGCCAAACAACGGTATCCGACTCGACCCCGAAACGGGGCCGGCGATTATCGACGACGTCACCGTCGATATCGACGGGAGTGCAAATGCTTTGCGACTCCTCGGCAGCGACGGCGGTGCGGTCGACGTCTCCGGCCTTCGGGTGACGGGTGATGCACCTGGCACGACGCTGCGGCACGCAATCTTCTGTGAACGGCACTCCTGTGAGTTTACCGGCCTCGATGTCGAACAGCACGGCACGACCCGCCGTCGCGGGATCGAACTTCGTGGCTCCGACTATCGGCTCGCCGACAGCGAGTTCGAAACGACGGATACGCCGATCGTTCTTAACGGTGCGAGCGACGTTACTGTCGAAAACTGTTACGCAAATCCGGCGTCGGACGCGTATTCGCTTCGAATCACGGGCGATTCCGGTGGCGTCCAGTTGCCGGCCAACGACTTCCCTGCGGGTGTTCGGGACGACCGGTAAGTCGGCACTGCCTCGTGAGCACTCTCGTATTGGCTCGGATCTGGCAATTCAAACAGTGACTATGGCGAGAACGCGGGCCGGGCGCGATTCTGAACGACACCCAGAAATGCTCGCTTCGCTGTGCCTTTCTGGTCTCCTTCAAATCGCGGTCGCCGCTCTGCTCGTCACGAATTGTTCCTCGCAGAAAGCGGGCCGGGCGCGATTTGAACACGCGACCGTCTGATTAAGAGTCAGACGCTCTGCCGGACTGAGCTACCGGCCCTTCACCTTCGACTTTTTGTCGACTGGTAAAATACGTTTCCCTTGAGTTGCGTTGTGACAGAGAGCGCCACGCTCGATCACGGTCGATCCATCGAGATGGATATACACACTATCACGACGTCACAATCTTCGGGAAGGTTAAGTGCGGTCGGTCCGACCACACGTTCACATGAGCACGGGGGTTACGATTTCGTCGATCTCTGACTACGCTATCTTGGGTTGTGGGAGCGTCGGCTACGCCGTCGCGGAAGAACTCGTCGAACAGGGGAAGGACGTACTGATCGTCGACCGCGACGAAAATCGCGTCGAATCGCTCCGCGATCAGGACCTAGACGCCCGCACAGCCGACATCAGCGAACCCGAGGTCGCCGACCTCGT
The DNA here is from genome assembly GCF_000025625.1 of Natrialba magadii ATCC 43099. Taxonomy (NCBI): domain Archaea; kingdom Methanobacteriati; phylum Methanobacteriota; class Halobacteria; order Halobacteriales; family Natrialbaceae; genus Natrialba; species Natrialba magadii. The sequence goes on from NC_013922.1 coordinate 3,610,035, forward strand.
CGACGACCGCGACGTCGTCCTCATCCTCGCCTCCGACGTCGAATCGAACAAGCAAGCCGTCGAACACATCCGCGCCGACAACGACAACCAGTTCGTCGTCGCCCGAGCAAGCGACCCCGTCTCCGGCGACGAACTCTCTACCCTCGGCGCAGACATCGTCATCAACCCCTCCTCCGTCATCGCCGAATCCGCACTCCGCGCACTCGAGTCCGGTGAACTCGAGTACAACGCTGGCAAACTCGCCCAGTTGGTCGAGGAGACGGGAACGCGGCTGGCGATCATCACGCAGGACAGCCCGGATCCGGACTCGATTGCGAGCGCGGCGGCGTTGCAGGCGATTGCAGATCATCTCGGCGTCGAGTCGGATATCATCTATCTGGGCGACGTGGGCCATCAGGAGAATCGGGCGTTCGTCAATCTGCTCGGCATCGACCTCGTGCAGTGGGACGAAATCGAGGATCGGTCGGTCTACGACAGTGTCGCGCTGGTCGATCGTGAGACGTCAGCCGAACTCGATCTCTCCGTTGATGCGGTGATCGACCACCGTGAGGCAGACCAGGAGTTCGAACCCGAGTTCGTCGACATTCGCCCGAATATGTCCTCGACGTCGACGATTATGACGAAGTACATCCAGGAGTTCGATATGAACGTTTCCGAGGAGGTTGCCACCGCCTTGCTCTACGGCATCCGCGCGGAGACGCTGGATTTCAAACGCGACACTACCCCCGCCGATCTGACGGCCGCAGCGTATCTCTATCCGTTTGCGAACCACGACACCCTAGAACAGGTCGAGTCGCCGTCGATGTCGCCCGAAACGCTCGACGTGCTCGCGGAGGCGATTGCTAACCGCGACGTGCAGGGGAGTCACCTCGTCTCGAACGCAGGGCTCGTCCGCGACCGCGAGGCACTCACGCAGGCGGCGAGTCATCTCCTGAATCTCGAAGGCGTCACGACGACGGCCGTCTTCGGCATCGCGGACGAAACCATCTTCCTCGCGGGCCGCTCGAAGGACATTCGCATCAACATCGGCAAGGTGTTAGACGACGCCTACGGCGAGATGGGTGAGACTGCGGGCCACTCGACACAGGCCAGCGCAGAGATTCCGCTGGGGATCTTCACTGGGATCGAAATCTCCGAGGATACGCGGGATACGCTGCTTGATCTGACCGAGGAAGCGGTCAAGCGAACGCTGTTCGATGCGATGGGCGTCGACGGTACCGAAGGGGCGAACGGGAGTTAGCGTTCAGGCGACCAGTTCGGTTTCTTCTTCGTCGGGGTCGCGGACGCGCTCGACGACATCGTTGATCAGGATGACGTCACCGACCGCACGCACCCAGCGGTAGGGTACGATGACGCCCTGCCCGGTCGCGGACTCCTCGGCGAACAGTTCAGTGTTCAGGTTGCCGAGTGCGAGTCCGGTGACGGTCTGGCCGTCGACGTTCAGTTGCAGGTCCTCGACTTCGCCGACGAAGACGCCGCTGTTCGAGTAGACCTCGCGTCCGACGAGAGAGGTGATCTCCTGGTGAGTGTTGTTGCCGTCCATGTCTGGGCACATGCGCGGCGTGCTCTTAATTGTTGGTCAGACGCGACAGTTGGCTGTAGCGACTAGATACGAGATCGTTCATATCGAGCTATAGAACCACTCACTCGGTATGCTATATCCACGGCACTGCCGTGTGGGGATCGCTGGAAGAGAGTGAGAGACGAGAAACTTCGGGCCAGCACTGGGATTGTGCCAGTGGCGATGTTCACTCTGGTACCATCGAGAGTGGCTCTGCCGTGTCGGCGAGCGCGGCGATCTGGTCGCGTGCCCACTCACACGCGACGGGATCCTCGTTGACGAGCAATCCACGAGGTTCGGCGTCTGCATCACAGATGAGGACGATCGTCAACGGCGTTGGTATGGATTTTGAGTCAGTAGCTGTTGGTGTTCTGTCACCATCAGTGTCATTCTTACGGCCACTACTACTGCCACTATCACAGCCACTGCCAGGACCACTACTACTGTCAGTATCGCAGCCACTGCCACGACCACAGCTACTGTCACTCTCAGTATCGACATCAGTATTGGCCTCGGTATCAGAATCGACCAGAATGAGGCCATACGACGGCGTCTGTGGCGCTTCACGCAAGACGAGGCGGCCAGTCGAAAGCGCACTCGCGGTCCCCTCCCGGAACGTACAGAGCAACGTCTGGATCGCCGACGCGGGCGCAGTCACCTCGATCGATTGGGCATCACCAACCGCAGTGCAGTAGGCACTCGCCAGACAGTGCGTCGGTCCCGGTGCCACCACCTGGTGGCTCGTGCCCGTTTGTAACAGCGCCTCGAGTGTACGCTCGAGTACGTCCACTGTCTCTCCCGCCTGGCTTGGCATCGTCCCTGGTCCCTTCCCTGTCCCAGTTTCGCCCGTGACCTGGCTCTTTGACTCAGACTCAGACTCAGACTCAGACTCGGACTCGGACTTGGACCCAGACTCAGACCCAGACCCAGACCCAGACCCAGACCCAGACCCAGACCCAGACCCAGACCCAGACCCAGACCCAGACCCAGACCCAGATCCAGACTCAGACTCGGACCCGGACTCAGACTCGGACCCGGACTCAAACAACTCGAGTACCACCTCATCAGGAAGCCAGTCAACGAGCTGTGCTGGCTCGGTCGAGGTCGTGATTGGCGTCGCGCCATCGACGACGCGCCAGCTTAGATCTTCGGTTGGCGGGAGCGACGCGAGTAACTCGCTCGTCCGCGTTACCTGATCGAAACGGGCAGACAGTCGGGTGAACGATCCGAGCGCGAGGTCGCCAGCGACAGTCAACTGGTACTGACAGCACCCGTCGCTGGTCGTCTGGTCGACCAACGCGGCATCCTGCAGCTCCGAGAGTCCCCTATCGACCGTCGACCGGGACACCTCGAGTTCGCTCGCGAGTTCGGACGGGCGAGCAGGGGCCGACGAGAGCCGCCGGAGCAGGGGTTCGCGACGACGAACGACGGCGAACAGCCCGTGGTCACTCACCATAATCGACAGGTGTGTTCGACACGGAGATAATGGTGGTGTTTGCTGGGACGGGAGGGATGAAGGCAGTGTTCTGACGCCGACCACTTATGAATGAGCGACAGATATATGTGTGTGTGACAGAGGGTGAGCAGTACATCGACGAATGAGTGTATAGGAGTCGACTTTGAATACTCGTGTGCCGGGGTGCCTCTGACAAACCGGCAGTGTTCGGTGGGTAGGCTGCCCGACTACGCACCGACATTTTCGTTTCGGGCGGCTCCAGATCAGGTCGACATCGACTCGTAGAGATCATCGAGCGCCGCGTGGTCGGAGAGCAGCGTCTTCATCTGGTCGACGGTAGCCGCGTCTCGAGTCCGACCGCTGCGGACGATGTCTTCGGCGCGTTCGACCGTGGTGAGCGTATCCGTCTGGATCGAAATAATCGGGAGTCCCTTCTCGGCCGCCTGCCCGATGACCGCACCGGACGGACGGTGGCCGCCGGTCAGGATGAGACAGCGAACGCCGGGGGCCTCGAGTGCTGCCGTCTGAATCTCCGCCCGGTCGCCGCCGGTGATGACGGCTGCGTCCTTCGTCCGGCGGAAGTAGCGCAGCGCGCTGTCGGCACCCATCGCGCCGACGGCGAAGCGCTCGACGTAGGCGTCAGCGCCGTCCTCGACGAGCAGTGTGCCGCCGAGTTCGTCCGCGAGCGTTTCGACAGTGACGCCTGAGAGCGACCGCTCGCTCGGAACAATGCCGAAGACAGTCACGCCACTGGTTTCGAGGAACGGCACGACATCCGTCTCGAGTTGGTCGTAGGCTGCATCGGTGACGTTGTTGAAGACGACGCCGACGAGTCGGTCGCCGAAGGCGTCGGCAGCGGCCAGCACGTCGTCGATGTCACCGGGGGTTTCGTAGGGGGCGACCAGCAGAACGCTGGCGTCGAGCAGCGCGGCGATGTCTGGGTCGGTAAGGTCGACAATGCCGCCCACGTCGTAGCGACCGCCACCTTCGACGAACATCCGGTCGCAATCGGCGGCGAGGCCCTCGTAGGCCTCGACGATCCGATTCTGGAGTTCGCCGGCGTCCTCGCGGCTGCGGATGGCCTGTTCGATGAACGTCGGTGAGTAGACGACGGGTTCTAGGTCGTGCATTTCCGCGTCGAGGTCGAGGAGTTCGCGGGCGAGCATGGGATCCTCGTCGAGCGTTTTGCCGACGTTGCTCTGCAGACGCGTCCCCTTGGGTTTCATGTAGCCGACCTGCTCGCCGCGGCTCTGTGCGAGGCGGGCGAGTGCCATGGTGATCGCGGTTTTGCCGGTGCTCTCCTCGAGTGAGGCGACGAGCAGCGTGTCGGCATCCGTTTCGGGTGTGGGACCGCTCGTCGACCTGGTTTCAGTGGTCGTGTTGGCGGTCTCGGTGGTGTTGCTGTGGTCGGTAGTGTCAGTGTCAGTGACGGGATCGGTGTCGGTGTCGGTGTTGGTTGCAGCGTCGGTGTTGGTGTTGGTTGCAGCGTCGGTGTTGGTGTCGGTATCAGTATCAGTATCGGTCATGACAGTTCCTCCGTATCGACGGTCAGTCGCAGATCGATCGCCTGTACCCCTTCAGGTCCCGCAACGAGCGGGTTCACGTCGAGTTCCAGAATCGCCGGGAAGTCGGTGACCAGTTGCGAGAGTCGCTGGATCGTCTCGACGATCGCGTCCACATCGGCTGGCTCCCGCCCGCGTGCGCCGCGCAACAACGGCGCAGCCCGAATTTCGTCGACCATTTCGCGGGCCGCGTTCTCGCCGATCGGTGCGACACGAACCGACGTATCCTCCAGAATCTCGACGAAGATGCCGCCGAGCCCGAACAGCAAGAGCGGGCCGAACTGCGGATCGCGGTTCACCCCGACGATGGTCTCGGTCGTCCCCTCCAGATCGAGCATCGCCTGTACCTGCACGCCGAGGATGGTCGCGTCGGGCTGGTAGTTGCGCGCCCGGGCGACCACGTCCTCGTAGGCGTCGTACACCTCGTCGTCGCTCACGCCGATTTTCACACCGCCGATATCCGACTTGTGAGTGATATCCGGGCTCACGATCTTCATCACAACGTCGCCCTCGATCGCTTCGGCAACCTCGCGAGCACGAGCCGGGTCGTCGACGATTTCGCCCGGCGGCGTCGGGATGCCGTAGGCGTCGAGCAACGCCATCGACTCGATCCCGAGTCGGTTGTCGTCCCGGCGCTCGACTCGTTCGAGAATCTCGCGTGCCCGCTCGCGGTCGACGTCGAACGCTGCGGGCTCGTCACTCGTCCGCTGGCCAACGTCTCGATAGCGCGCGAGCGCGTTGAGTCCGCTGACAGCACGCGCTGGATCGAAGTAGTTCGGAATGCCGAACTCGCGGAGCACCGTTTCGGCCGCTCTGGCCCGGTCGCCACCCATCAGACTGGTGACGATCGGTTTTTCGAAGTCCTGGCGCTTTTCGATGACGACCTCCGCGAGTTTGTCGTACTTGATCACCGCCGTCGGCGCACTGACGACGACCGCCGATCCGACGTTTGGATCAGCGAGGGCGATCTCGAGTGCCCGGCCGAAGCGGTCGATGTCTGCGTCGCCGATGGCGTCGATCGGATTGTAGACGTTTGCCTCGTCGGGCATCGCCTCCTGCAGTTTGTCGATTGTCTCGTCGGTGAAATCAGCCATTCCCAGCGTCGAGTCACCGACCGCGTCGGTCGTGAGTACGCCCGGACCGCCCGCGTTCGTTACGACGGCGACGCCGTCCGACTCTGGCGCGGGCAGCCCGGACAGCGCTCGCGCGGCGTCGAACAGTTCCTGGACGGAACTCGCACGGATGACACCAGCCTGCTCCAGCCCGGCCTCGTAGGCGCGCTCGCTGCCCGCGATTGCGCCAGTGTGTGATGAGGCAGCCTGCGCGCCGGCGTCGGTCCGGCCCGACTTGACGAGCACGATTGGCGTCTCCTCGGTGACCTCCCGGGCCGTCCGGATGAACTCGTCGCCGGCGTCGATATCCTCGAGATAGCCGATGATCACGTCGGTTTCCGGATCCTCTCCCCACTCGCGGACGAAGTCCGTCTCGTCCAGGATCGTCTTGTTGCCGAGCGAGACCACGTCCTGGAAGCCGATCCCCTGCTCGTTCGCCCAGTCGAGGACCGCTGTGATGAACGCCCCCGACTGACTCATGAAGGAGATCGACCCGTCACGGGCGCTCTCCGGGCCGAACGTCGCGTTCATGCTCACCGGTGTCGACATGACGCCCAGGCTGTTCGGGCCGACGACGTTGAGGTCGTACTCCGCTGCAATCTCGCGCAACTCTGCTTCTCGTCGTGCCCCCTCGCCGCCGCTCTCGGCGAACCCGGCCGTGATGACGACCACGTGTTGTGTACCCACCTCGCCGATCTCGCGGATCGTCTCGAGTACGGCCGGCGGCGGCACGACGACGACGGCCAGATCGAGTGGCGGTGCGCTGGCGACGTCTGGATACGCCTCGAGGCCGAGCACAGTCTCGTGGCTCGGGTTGATCGGAACGACCTCGCCGACGAACTCCTGGTGGAGGTTCTCGAGGATCGCGCGGCCGACCGCGCCCTCGCGTTCGGTCGCACCGATCACGCCGACAGTCTCGGGGGCGAACAGCTCGGATAACCGTCCCATCGGTCGAAGTGTCGACGGCAAGGGAGGTAAAACTGCACCCGGCTTCCCGCGGGGTGGGAGAAGGGTTAGATAAGAGATGAAAGTGGGGGAACAACAGAGTGGGCGCTCGCGTCAGTGCATCGAAATTGCAGCCGTCGACCGGTCTGAGACGACGATCGCGAGCAGGTAGATCCCGATAGCGGCGACGATGATGGAGCCACCGGCCGGGAGGCCCTGGCTAAACGCGAAGGCGAAGCCAGCCACGATCGAGAGTTCGCCGAACAGGATCGAGAGGTACAGCGTCTCACGGAAGCTCTGTGCAACCTGCGAGGCTGCGGCGACGGGGATGACGAGCATCCCGGCGACGAGAATTACGCCGAGGACCTGCATCGCGCCGACGACGACCACGGCGGTCATCACGACGAGCAGAGTGTTGTACCGCGTCACGTCGAGCTGGGCGACGCGAGCCGCCTGTTCGTCGAACGTGATGAACAGCAGCTGTTTGTACGTGACTGCGACGACGGCGACGACGGCCACGGTGAGCACAGCCATCAGCCGAGCGCCTCCAGCGGTGACGACACCGAGGCTTCCAAAGAGGAAATTCTCAATTTCGACGGCGATAGCGACGAAGCCACGACCCCAGCTAATCAGTAACGTCCCGACTGCGAAGCTCCCCGTGAGCATGATCGCAATCGGAACGTCACCGTACGTGCTCGTATGCTCCGTGAGCCACTGGACGCCGAGTGCGCCGAGCACGCTCACGACAAGTGCGATGAGCAGCAGTGATCCGTCCCAGCCAGTCAGTCCCGAGAACAGGATGCCAACTGCAATGCCGGCGAACGCGGTGTGAGCGAGCGTCTCGCCGATGAGTGCCATCTGCCGGTGGACGAGATACGTACCGACCAGCGGCGCGACGATGCCGACCAGGATTCCCGTCGCAATCTGTCGCCAGACGAACGCATGCTGGAAGAGGTTCGACCCGATCACGTAGTCCAGCCACATACCGGCGATCAGCACCTGCTCGAAGAGCAACTCCGCGGCTGGGCCGATTCCCGTTACCGTGTACGCCGACTCGAGTGACGGATGCAGACCCGCGAGCGGATAGTGGCGGAGCCAATCGATGAGCAGAAACCCGATCAGGAGCGCAGCAACTGCGCCGACGAGCGCGATACCGGTGAGTTCGGCGCGCCGACGGAGAGAGCGTGGCGTATGGCCTCGTCGGCTCTCCTCCTCGCGTGGCGTCGCGTGTGCTGGCGACGGTGTGTCAGCAGCCGGATTCGTGTTCGTCTTCGACTCCGAATCCGTACCCGACTCCATATCCGACTTAGACGGCGACTCTGTCCCGGTCATCAGTGGTGGTGGTGCACGACAGTTCCCGTCGCGCCGTAGGCTTCACTCAGCGCATCGCTCTCGACGAACGACTCCGTGTCGCCGTGATGATACAGCTCTGTATTGATACAGGCGATACGATCCGCGCGGTCCGTGACGACACCGATATCGTGCTCGATCAAGATGATCGCGATGCCGTCGTCGTTCAGCGACTCGAGTAGCTGGTAGAACGCGTCCCGAGATTCGGCGTCGACGCCGACGGTCGGTTCGTCGAGCGCGAGCAGGTCCGCCTCCGAGGCGAGCGCGCGTGCAATGTAGGCCCGCTGGCGCTGGCCGCCGGAGAGTTCGTTGACCCGCTGTTCTGCGAGGTCCGTGATGCCGACCGTCTCGAGTGCCTCTTCGGCGATGGCCTCGTCGTCGGCGGAGAGGCGGGAGTGGCCGGCGTGGGCGAATCGGCCCATACGGACGCACTCGCGGACGGTGACGGGCATCGTGCCGCCGCGGCTGGTCGCCTGCTGGGAGACGTAGCCGATGCGGTTGCCCTGGTCGAAGTCGTCGACAGGCTGGCCGAACAGTTCGACCGAGCCCTCATCCGGGGAGAGCAGGCCGAGCATGAGATGAAGGAGTGTGGTCTTCCCCGACCCGTTCGGGCCGATAAGTCCGAGAAAGTCCCCCTGATCGACGGTCAGACTCACGTCCGAGACGGCGGGCTGTTCGCCATAGGAAAACGATACGTCCTGGCAGTCGACGACCGAACTCACTGTAGTCTCACTTCCTGTTGGGCGGTCCGTGCGTTTAGTTCTTCCAGTTCGCGATTGCGGCTCCGGGTGCAAGTATGCAGTTCTGATTGGCTGAGTGCGGACAGAGCGACAGCCGGGAGGGATTGATTCGTGGCCACTGCGATCACTCCGCCTCGAGTGCCTTCCGAAGCGCGGGCAGGTTCAGTTCCTCCATCTGTTCGATCCAGCCCCAGTCCTGCTCGTTCCACTCGTCGGTCGTCCCCTCAGCAGGGCTGATCGCCTCGGCCTCGGTCGCCTGGCTGTTCTCGAGGAGGTGATCGACCTCCCGAGGCACGTCACCGTTGGTGGCGTCGAACGGATCGTAGAGGATCGTCTCGATACCCCGTTCGTCGATCAGGTCGATCGTATCCGCCAGATCACCGGTCGTAACCTCTGCGTCGGGCGAGATCGTCGTCGGCGTGTGGATCTCGAAGCCGTATCGCGTTTCGAGGTACTGGAACGAGTCGTGGCCGGCGAGGACGGCGATCTCTTTCGTCGCCTCGTCTGAGAGGGTCTCGAACTGCTCGTCAACTGCATCGAGACGGTCGATGTAGTCTGCCGCGTTCTCCTCGTACAACGATGCGTTGTCCGGATCTATCTCCGCGAGGCCGTCCGCGATCGTCTCGACCATCTGCTGGGCGATCACCGGATCAGTCCAGACGTGCGGGTCATAGAACTCCGGCACGGAGTCGTCCTCGACCGACGGCTCGTCGACGACGTCGGCGGTCATGTTGTCCGCGCTCGTATCCCAGATCACCTCACCGTCTGCGACGAGTTCGAAGACGACGCGCGTACGGCCGGTCTCGAGGCCGTGGAAGACAATATGATCGCCCTGTGACTCGATCTCGACGACGTCGTCCGCCGCGCCCTCAGTCACTCGAGCGTCGATCCGGAACGGTTCGTCCTCGCCGAGCGGGAGGACACGATCTTCGTCGTCCGTGAAGACACCGTCGACTGTGGCGTAGTCGTCGACCGGGACTTCGGGAAGGTTTCCGTGCCAATGGTCTCCGTGCCAGTAGGCGACCTCGGCGTCCGTTCGCCGGTTGTAGACGTCGAACTCCGCGACCGTGACATCGCTCGGATCGTACTCGGCGTCGGTGTCGGGCTCCCGATCACCGTCCTCGCTTCGGGCCGGAATGAGACTGGACTCGAGTCCCTCCATTGCATCGATCAGCCTCACGTCGCTGCCATCGGCTTCGATATCCGCAGCGACGTTTTGCGCCCACGAGAACTCGGCGGTGTCGAGATAGATGAAGACGTTCGAACTGACGATGTCGCGACGGAGATCCGCAGGTGGTTCCCAGCCGTGGCCCATCTCGCCGGTCTGGATTGGATTCTCGATCTCGAGTGCGTCCCCGCTGATATGCTGTGCCCAGTCCCAGAGCGCGAAGAACGCGGCGTAGCCGCCTTCGGACTCTGAGCCACCATCTGGTTCGCTCAGACAGCCGGCCCCAGCGGCGAGAGCGGCGGCCCCCGCCCCGGCCGTGAGCACCGAACGACGTGACAGCTTCATAGCTATGAGTACGGTCGGTCGAATAAAAGGATTGTTATGGGACCTCGTTATTTTAATAACACGCCGGCATCTGATCGGGGGTGGTTAGTAACGACGGTGCGGGAGAGACACCGTCGGTGCAGGCTGGTGGAGCAAAACAGAAGCGCAGCGGGTTTCGGGCGATGACTTCAGCGGCCGTCAGCAGTTATAGTAGCCACTGCAAGTCAATACACACCTGATCGCCAGCCTGCTCGGCGATCAGTGTGTGAATAGTTGCAGTTGTTACTATAGTTTTGCTGCATTCGCGGCCGTCTCGGCGGCCATCGGGAGCGCAGGTCAACGAACCGATTCAGTGTTCGTGATCGTCGTCGTGGTCGTGGCCGTCGTGGTCGTGGCCGTCGTCGTCGTGGTCGTGGTCATGATCATGGTCATCATCGTCGTGATCATGGGCATGATCATCATCGTCGTGATCGTGGTCGTCTATATCGTCGACAACCTCGACCTCAAGCGCAGGCGACTCCCAGTCAGCGTGATCGCCGTGCCAGATCTGGAAGACGATATCGGTGATCCCCGTTTCCTCGCCGGTGATGTGGAGGTGGTCGCCGTGTGACTCGAGGTCGACGATCTCCTGTGCGCCGTCTGCCAGGCGCGCGTTGAGCGTGTACTCCTCGTCGTCACCGAGGGCGATTTCGTCACCGTGGTCGTCTTCGACGTGTGCTTCGACCGAGAGGTTGTCGTCGTCGGGCACGAGCAGCGGGTCACCGTGCCAGTGGTCGCCGTGGACGTACACGGCAACGTCGTCAGTATCGCGGTCGATGACCTCGAACGTCTCGATGTCCATGTGGTCATGGTCATGATCATGGTCATCATCGTCGTGATCGTGGTCATGATCATCATCGTCGTGATCGTGGTCGTCATCACCGTTGTGGTCGTGGTCGTCGTCTCCGTTTCCACCGTCGTCCTCTTCATCGTCGCTCAGGCACCCGGCGAGGCCGAGCACACCGAGCGAACCAGTGGTTGCGAGCAACGAGCGGCGTGTCGTATCACGTGGATCAGTCGCCATTGTTAGTGTCTACTCACCCAATACCACTGATTAGTAATTAACCCACTGGTTTTGTTAAACGCGGCGTGGAAGTCCTAGGTCGCCACAGACAACGGCGAGGCGTCCGCATACCGCCGTAACCGATCCGGATCGATCGGAAACACCGCTTCCGGCGTCCCCGCCGCCGCCCAGACCGTCTCGTACTCGAGTAGCGTCTCGTCGATCACGACGGGAACAGACCGGTCGTGGCAGAACGGCGGGACGCCACCGATGGACCAGCCGAGTTCCTCGCGGATGCGGTCGGCGTCGGCCATGGAGACGTCGTCAGCGGCCGCGTCGAACGCCTCGGCGAGCGCGGCCTCGCTGACGCGGTTTGCGCCACTGGTGACGGAGACGACAAGCGAGCCGTCGACGTCGAAAACGAGCGAACTGGCGATCTGTGCTACGTCGCAGCCGACGGCCTCGGCGGCGTCGGTTGCTGTTTTCGTCCCTTCGGGGAACTCCTCGACGGCTGGATCGAAGTCGAATTCGGTGCGTGCCTGTGCTGTGAAAGACTGTGCGCGTTGATGCATCGCTCATTGAAGCGATTTCCGGGAGTTTGCAAAAACATTGCCCAGTGTTGACGTCCTACAGTCGTCCAGGTGTGGGCATGCGCTGCGAGGACGAGCAAGCGACGTCAGTTCTCGAGTCCGATCTGCATTCGAACGCCGTCGAGCCGGTGGTATTCCGGCTGCTGGTTCGGATCGTCGGTTCGGACCACCTCGAACACGTCGAATCGGATTACGAGCCGCCCCGGTGCAATCGTCGCCCGAAGAATCGGCCCGCAACTCGTCAGGACCACGTAGGGCGGCGCAGCCACAGGCTGTGCCTGGAGCTCGTATCCCGTCGCATCTACCGCTGACGCGAGGACCGTCGGAAGGGTCTCGAGTACGCCGGCCGACTCGAGTTCGCTCCGGAGGGAGTCGACGAGGGTATCGGGGCTCGTCGTTCGGGCGGTGTCCCAGTCGCGCGTGACGCGCGTTGCGCAGTCGTCGATAGCCGCGATTGTATCGGCGTGCTCCTCGCGGAGATGGCGTCTGGCGGCCCGGACTGGGTGAGACACGGTGTGATAGGCGTGGTGAAGGAACGTACTAAGCTCTCCCGATTTGGACGGCTACTGCAGAACGGGCGGAACCTGACCGACTCAGTCGCTCCGCCGTTCGACGACACCGATTCGGATCGAATCGACGTTCGAGAGCACAGTCTCGAGACGTTGTTTCCACGGCGGTTCGTCGACCGACTCGAGTTCGCGCTGCAGTTCCGAGTTCTCCGTCTCGAGGTCTCTGGTGAGTGATTCCAGGTGGCTGACCCGGTCTTCCAGCCGGTACCGCCGGGATCGCTGTGCCGCGAGATCGTTTCGAAGCTGTGCGCGCTCGCGCTCGAGGCGCTCGATGCGATTTCGGAGCCGCTCCCGTTCGCGCTGGGTGTCGTCGACGAACGCCTCGCGATCCGTGGCGGCGATCGACGTCTGTGAGAGCGACTCTTCGTCAGTGGGCTCGAGTCGACCCGTTCCGACTGCGTTGATCACCGCACCGACGAGCAGGATGAGGCCGCCGAAGTAGAGCCACGTCAGGAGCAACAGGACGGCTCCGACGGGACCTGCCGCCTCGGAGTCGCCGGCGAAGGAGACGTAGACATGAAAGAGCGACTGGAGGACAGTCCAGCCGATCGCAGCGACGACGACGCCCGGCAGCACCTCGCGGGCGGTAACATCGACATCGGGAAAGTAGTAGAACATCGGCAAGAACGCAATCGACAGGATAACGACGAGAATCAGCGGACTCACCAGTCCGAGGAACGGAATATCCGGGAAGAACGCAAGCAGTAGACTTGCCGCACTGGCTGCAATCAACGCACCACCGATCGCACCGAGAACGAGACCGGCATCACGCAGTTGCTGGACGAACGAGCCCGTCCCGCCCGCCTCGTAGATTTCGGAGAACGCGGTGTCGAGTCCCCGGAAGATTTTGAGCGCACCCCAGACGAGAACGACGACGCCAATGAGTGTCGATCCCGCAGTGGCGGGCGATTCTGCGATCGCATCCTCGACCATCATCTGTCCGCTTTCAGGTAGGAACTCTCCCGTCGACGTCGCAACCTGACTCGCGAACTGTTCATCGCCCAGAATTGTAACGACGAAGAAAATGAGCACGAGTAGCGGAAGTAACGAGATAAACGCCTGGTAGGCAATTCCCGCGGCCATAAACGGCACGTTCTTCTCCTGAATCCCTGCGACGACAGTTTTCCCAAATGAGACCGCGTCCCCAAAGTCGGTTGCCATACCTCCGGTACAACAGCACCGCAAATAGGTGGTTTGCCTGGGTTCGCACGGCGCGAGCGGCCTGTCTCAGCGCTAGTCGCGGTTCGAACGCTCCGCACGGAACTGCACAACCGTCTCGTGATCCGGCATCGCCGTCATCGCACCGCGCTCGGTCGTCGTTATCGCAGCGACAGCACACGCGAACTCGAGCGCCGCAGCGATCGAAACGCCATCGCGCAGCGCCGAAATCATGCCTGCCACGAACGCATCACCCGCTCCAGTCGTGTCCACCGTCTCGACCTCTCTTCCAGCGTTCTCGACCACGAGCGGCCCTGAACCGGACTCCTGCTCTGGGTCGGTCTCCACCCACGGCAACTCCTCGCTCTCCACACCATCTGTGCCCTCTCCGCTGCTTACAACCGCGACGGCACCCTCACTCCCACGCGTGACGAACACCGTCTGCGGACCCGCAGCCTGCGCGAGTACGTCTTCGCCGAGCGCCGCCGGCGTCTCCCCCTCGAAGCCGAGCAACTCGAGTTCCCCCGCCGTCGCCTTGCACACGTCAGTCGCCGCGAGCGCCTCCCGACAAACCCGCCTGAACGTTTCTGGCGACTCCCAAAGTTCCAGCCGCGCGTTCGGATCGAACGACACGGTACAGCCGGCGTCGGCGGCCCGGTTGACCAGGTCAAGCGTCGCCGTCCTAGCGGGTTCGGTCGCCAGGGTGACGCCGCCGACGTGAACCCACTCGAGTGCCGCGAGCGTCTCGTCGTCGATCCGCCCGGGTTCGAGGCGGGTGTCTGCGGTCCCATCGCGGTAGAAGGTGAATTCGCGGTCGCCGGTGTCGTCGTGGGTGACGAACGCGAGGCTCGTCTTCGCGGCTGGATCGAACTCGAAGTAGCGCTCGGGCAGACCGTGGTCGGCGAGTGTCGCAGCGAGAAAGCGACCGAACGGATCGTCGCCGACGCGGGTCCAGAACAGCGGCGGGGAGTCGAGGTGTGCGAGGCCGACGGCGACGTTCGCGGGTGCGCCGCCGGGCCGCCGATCGAACCGATCGACATCGTCGAGCGGGCCGCTCTCTGCCGGCAGAAAGTCGACGAGCGTTTCGCCAGCAACGAGAACAGAGGGAGCAGTCCGCATGTGCGTACTCAGTTCGACGTGCCCTATCGGCGTTCCGGTCCCTGCCGGGTTCAATCCGACCACCGATTGTCAATCGGATAGTATATTATGCTGTGATTGTAACCTGTGGGAACATGCGTACTTCGTTCCCGCGACGCCGGTTGCTCGCGACGACCGGTACGATCAGCGCCCTCGCCATCGGTGCCGGCTGTCTCGACGATTCGGATTCAGAGTCCGATCCCGATTCAGAAGAGCCAGCCGACTCCGAAACGGAGTCGGACGACACCACGAACGGCACCGACGACTCGACCAGTAGCGTCTCGGCAGCTACCGATCTGCGCACACAGTTCCAGTGGCTTCCGGCCGCAGTCGACGCGGACAAAGACGTGACCATCCACTACGCCGATCTTACTGCAATCCGAGACCACGAGTCCGAACTCAGTGACGACTTGCGCGAGTCGACGCAACTCGAGTTAGCCGACCTCGATATCGGCAATATCGACCAGTTTGGCGATGCAACGGCGATCGATGCCAGCCTCTCGTTCGGCAGCAGCAGCAACGCAGCGAACGTCGCGTTCGGCGGTTCCTTCGAGCCGGACGCTGCCGATGCGGAGCCGACGGAGACCGTCGGCGAGTTCAATCTCTTCGAACACGAGAATGGAACTCTCGCTGTCTCCGAAGAGTGGCTCCTCGCCAGTGATCCCGACGGACTCGGCGTCGAGACACTCCTCGAGGCCGGCCGCGAGGAGACGGAACTGCTGGTCGAGACGGACGAGACAACCGCGACGCTGGCGGGGGAACTCGAGTCCACCACCATCGCAGTCGGGCGGGTGACGGGAGCCGACGCGGCTACCGGCGAACTGGCGGCAGTCGGTCACGGTGCGACACTCGACAGTGAGACCTCGACTGTCACGTTCGTCGGGGTTACTGCCGACGGTGACGATCCCGATTCGCTCCGCGAGGAACTCGAGCGCTCGGGTGGCGGGCTCGAGGACTTCACGGTCGAAACGACGGAGTCGACTGCGGTGGGGGAGGGGACCGTTCCAACGGACGAGGTCCAGTTGCCCTCGCTTGGGCAGTCGGTCGAGCAGGAAGTGCAGGCCGGTGTCTCGATCGACGTTGACCACGGGGAACAGATGGCCGAGGTGTTCTTCACCTCGAGTGGAACCGCTGAGTATGTCGAGGTCGAGGATGATCTGAACCAGTCCAAGAGACTCGATGAGGTCGGTGACCGTGTAACGCTGACCTACGACGAGGGAGACGAGACGACCATCCGAGTGATTGCTGTTGCCGGTGACAGGAAGACGGTCGTCATGACAGAGGACATCTCGCCCTCATAGTCGTTTCTTCGTTCATTTCCGCATCCGTCTCGGTGAAACGGAATACAACGAAGTTGAGTGATTCAGACATGGACCATTCGAAGCGTCTTGGTATCCGGGCCGCACTCGCAACTGCTTTGCTGGGTGCCACCCTCCCGTGGATCAGAGTCAACCCGCACGCTGAGGCACAACTGCTGACCTACATCTCGGGAATGGGCTCCGGCCTCGAGACGTACGGCTTTCTTGTCGTCCCGCTCGTCCTCGTCACGTTCGCCGGGACGGTACTCGAGTACCCCTGGATCAGTACCGGCCCGTTCCGTGCGGGTGTCGGGGGTGCAATGGTTGCGCTCCCGCTGTGGTTCAGTTGGTGGACCGGCTACGGCGTGAGTGGGTCGCTCATTATGGGGAGCGGCGTGTACGTGACGGCCGTCGGCGGCGTCGTGCTTCTCGTGCTGGAACGGCGGGCCCTGAGTCGGTTTGTACCGGGATCGGGGTAGGTGGCCCCAGGCCGGGACTGGGACTATAGTAGCCACTGCAAGTCACTGCACACCTGATCGCACGACTGTTGTGCGATCAGTGTGTAACTAGTTGCAGTTGTTACTATAGAACAGGTATTGCTACGACGTTGACCAGTACTCGAGTACCGCGAACGATTCGCGTGCTCGGAACAGAAGTGACGAGAACGGTGTGGCCGAAAACAGTGAGCGTGTGGGGGGAGACGAGAGAGACCGGCGGCAGCGACGCGGACAGCGAAGACGGCGCGGACGGGCGCGAACAGGCGCGGACGGCACAGACTGCGCGATTAGAGGATAATACTCTTTGTGCGCAGCATCTCGTGAATCGAGGCGTCGAGCCCTTCGCGACCGGTACCCGAGTTCTTGTTACCGCCGAAGGGAATGTCACCGAGGCCGTGGGATGGCGCGCCATTGATGCGAACCGCACCTGCGTCGACGAGGTCGGCGAGGCGCATCGCGCGGTCGTAGTCAGCGGTGAAGACGGCGGCGTCGAGCGCCAGGTCGGAACCGTTAGCGAGGTCGACAGCCTCGTCTTCGTCCGCGAAGGTCGTGACGGCGGCGACGGGGCCAAATTGTTCTTCGTCGACGATACGGGCATCGTGGGGAACGTTCGCCAGCAACGTCGGTTCGAAGAACTGGTCGGCGAGTTCGTCCGGCACGCCCTCGGGGGCACGGCGTGCTCCGCCGCGGACGAGATCAGCGCCCGTCTCGACGGCGTCGTCGACGAGTTCCTGGACCCACTCGGCCTGGGACTCACTGATGAGCGGGCCGAAGGCAGTGTCCTCGTCGAAGAGGTCGCCCGCGGCCCAGGAATCCATCGTCCGGTCGATCCGTTCGACCAGGTCGTCGTGGACTGATTCGTGTGCGAGTACGCGCGAGACGGCGGAGCAGCGCTGGCCGGCGTACTTCAGCGAGCCTTTGACGCAGTTGCCTGCGACATCGTCGAGGTCCGCGTCGTCGAAGACGATTGCGGGCGCGTTGCCGCCCAGTTCCATGTGGAGATTGGCCATACCACTTTCGCGGGCGATATGCTTGCCAGCCCCCGAGGAACCAGTCATCGCGATGGCGTTGATCCGATCGTCACCGGACAGCAGATCACCAATCTCGCTGACGTTACCCGGGAGGAAGTGGAACGCACCGTCCGGAATACCGTCGACCTCACTGATGACGTCGGCGAGGATCGCGGCCGAAATCGGCGTCTTGCTTGCCGGCTTGAGCAGGACGCTGTTCCCGGCGGCAAGCGCAGGAGCTACCTGCAGCGCCGTCGTCGCGAGTGGGTAGTTGTACGGCGTGACACACAGCACTGCGCCGATTGGCTCGTGCTTGACGATTGCCTGCCAGCCCTCGTGGCTCGCAGTCGAGCCCTCGCGGAACTCGCCCTTGCTGACGATATTTCGTGCCTCCTCGGCCGCGCGGTCGAATCGCTTTGCTGCCTGCTCGACCTCACCGCGCGCCGAAGAAATCGGCTTGCCCGCTTCGCGGACGATCACTTCGGTGAGTTCTTCCTCGCGTTCGCGAAGCCCGACCGCAATCTGTTCACACCACTCGGCACGCTCGACGACCGACGTCTGACGCAGTTCCGGCTTGATTTCGTGGGCCGACTCGAGTGCAGTCCGTACCTCCGCTGGACCGGCGGCGACGACCTGGGCGAAGGTCCCGCCGTCGGCGAGGTCCGAGACAGACAGGGCGTCGTCGGTCTCGAGCCACTCGCCGTCGACGTAGATTCGCTCCCGTCGGTGTGCAGCTCTCGTTGCCATAGGAATGCCTTGGAAGGCCACACTGAAAATCTTTACTCAGTCTCGAAAAAACAGTGCGGGTTCACCCTCGGGTCGGATAGGGGCCCTGGCAGGCAAAGGAAATATTAAGCTCTGAGATCAAACTATCTTTCCCAATATACAAAGAATTGTTTTGCCTTGGGGAAACCTTTAAGGAGGATGCCGGTGTAGCATCAGACGAGATGAGTACCCAGAAGACCGTCCGTCAGTCGGCAGACACCGTCGAGGAGAACGAACTCCGTCTCGAGCAGGAGAAGGCCGAACAGATCGTCGACGCACTGAACACCGAACTCGCGAACTCGTACGTACTGTATCACCAGCTCAAAAAGCACCACTGGGTCGTCGAGGGTGCCGAATTCCTCCCGCTGCACGAGTTCTTGGAAGAGGCCTACGAGCACGTCGAGGAAGGTGCCGACGTCATCGCTGAGCGCGCTCAGGCGCTCGGTGGCGTTCCCGTCTCCGGGCCAACGAACCAGGAGCGACGCGCGACTGTCGAGTTCGAGGGTGAGGACGTCTACGACGTCCGAACGATGTTCCAGAACGACCTCGAGATGTACGGTGACATCATCGAGTCGATGCGCGACAGCATCGAACTCGCCGAGAACCTCGGCGACTACGCGACCGTCGAAATCCTCCGCGAGATTCTCGTCACGCTGGAGGATGACGCCCACCACTTCGAGCACTACCTCGAAGACGACACGCTGGTGCTCGAAGAGGCGACGAAGTAAGCAGGCGACCGCGTCGACGAAGGCGGACTTGTTTTTGCGGTAGCGAACACATCATTTTTCACGCCACATACGACCGGCCCACAGCGTGTCGTGCTGTGTCTCGCCAACCTCGAATCACAACTCGCCGCTCACGGGAGAGAACTCGATGCCGTCCTGCAACTCACGATTTACTTACCGACATGGCTGCGTACGACGAGATCAACGCGGTCTACGAGCAACACTTCCAGGAGAGCGATCCAGCGCAGACGACCGTCGGCGTCTGTGAACTTCTCGGCGGTGCATCGGTAACGCTCGATGCCGTCACTGCACTCGAGTAGCACTCGAACCAGAAGCCACTGGGTCAAGAGACGTCACTGCTAAAATGCTGAAATCGAGACCGACACCCAGTGGAAACTCACATCAGCAGAATCGGGCACCGAACTCGAGATGAAACTTGAATTAGGGGTCGAGATCGACGGTCAGATCGGTCGCGATCCAGCCATCAGTGTTGTCTCGTTCGGTGAACACGATCTTTCCGGGGCGCGTTTCGTGACAGGAGACGATTGCAGTTGGCTGCTCGGGTTCCGCGTCGGCATCGGTATCCACGTTACGGGCGGGCACGTCCATCACGAGAAGTTAGGTGAGCCTAATTCTAAAAAGGTTTTGGTCAGCCTAAACCTTGGCGGGTTGAATAGTCATTCGAGCCTGAACGCGGCGAGACAGAGTAACGCACTGCCAGGGATGCACTGGCAGAGGTAGTATCAAACGGCCGGCCGGCGAACGATGTCACATGGAGTTCGACGTCATCCAGGGTGACATCGCCGCACAGTCCGCAGACGTACTCGTCAACGCCGCCGGCACCAGCCTCGAGATGGGGTCCGGCGTCGCCGGCGCACTCCGCCGACGCGCCGGTGACGAACTCAACGACGAGGCGGTGGAGAAGGGACCCATCGACCTCGGCGAGGTGGCAGTCACGGATGCCTACGACTTAGACGCCGAGTACGTCATCCACGCCGCCGCGATGCCCCACTACGGAGACGGCGAGGCCACCGAAGAGAGCATCCGCGACGCGACACGGAACACACTCGAGTGCGCGGACGAACTCGAGTGTGAGTCGCTCGTCTTGCCGGCCCTCGGTTGCGGTGTCGCAGGGTTCGAACTGGAAACAGGAGCGTCGATTATCGGCGCGGAGTTGGGGACGTACGAACCAGAAACACTCAGCGACGTTCGATTCATCGCGTACAGCAACGAGGAGTACGAGACGCTTCGGGCGGCGACGGGGAAGGCGGAGCAGTCAGAGATGAACGAAGAGCGTGAAGCAGATCGATAAAACCGCGAACAAGAAGCCGAACAGCGTCAGGACAGCGACAAGCCGCGAACCTCGACCGACTCGCCCGCTTCGACGCGGCCGATGAGTTGGCCGTCCGTCTCCGCGACGAGTGCCTCGGCTCGCTCCTCGGGGAGCGCGACGACGAACCCGGTTCCCATGTTGAACGTCCGGTGCATCTCCTCGTCAGTCACGTTGCCCTCCGCCTGTACGAACTCGAAAATCGGCTGTGCCGGGAGCGGGTCGTCGACCACGTACTTCCGGTCACCCATCCGCAGGAGATTCGTCCAGCCCCCGCCGGTCACGTGGGCCGCGGCGTGGACGCTGTGCTCGTGCATGGACTCGAGTAGGTCAGTGTAGATGCGGGTCGGGCGCAGGAGTTCCTCGCCGATGGTTCGGTCGGTGTCGTGTGGGAATGGATCGTCGTAGTCGTGGTTTCGGGTGACGGCTTCGCGAGCGAGCGTGAGCCCGTTGGAGTGGATGCCGTTGGAGGCGAAGCCGACGAGCATGTCCCCGACCTGTGCGTCGCCGTCGAAGACGTCGTCCTTGTCGGCCAGACCGACGCAGGTCCCCGCGAGGTCGAAGCCCTCGACGACGTCGGGCATGACGGCGGTTTCGCCGCCGAGCATGGTGAGGTCGGCCTGTTCGAGGCCGACGGCAAGTCCCTCGCCGATTTCGTTAGTGAGCGTTTCGTCGGGGTCGTCGATCGCGAGGTAGTCAACAAAGCCGACGGGGGTGACGCCGGCGGCGACGAGGTCGTTGACGTTCATCGCGATGCAGTCGATACCGATCGAGGAGGCGTCGTCGACGGCTTCAGCGACGAGGAGTTTCGTGCCGACGCCGTCGGTGGCGAGCGCGAGGTAGCGGTCGCCGATGTCGAGGAGGCCGGCGTACTCGGTCGTGAGGTCGCTGCCGAAGGCCTCGAGGAGCGCGGCGGTTGCGTCCTCGCTGGCCTCGATGTCGACACCGGTGTCGGCGTAGGTGAGTTGGTCCGAATCGTCACTGTTCCCGTCGTCCGCAGGCGCTGTCATGTGGGAACGACCGCGCGGGGTGAGCAAAAGGTCACCGGTCCGTCGAGAGCGACGGCGCGAATCGACGTTGGTCGCCGATGGGCGATCAGAACAGCCCGACGAACAACACGACATAGCCCGCAAGCAGGACGCTCGGCACGAAGACGAGCGCGAAGACCCCCTTGTGCCAGTCGTAGACCGACTTGCCGTCGAGCGGTCCGAACGGGATCATGTTGAACGCGGCCAGGAAGAGGTTGATCCAGACGCCCATCTGGCCGATTACGCCGAGAATCCCGGGAAAGAGCATCAGCGGGAGGAACATGAGCGCGAGCAGGTGATTGGTGATCGGTCCAGCCAGCGCGATCATCGCGTTCTCCCGGTCGGTGATGCGACCGCGGTGGTAGACCGCTCCCGGCGCGGCGAAAATAAAGCCGATCAGGGCGCTCATAATCGCCAGGAAGAGCATCTGGTAATCCGCGCGGAACTCTGCGAGCTGGCCGTACTCGATCGCGACCACCTTGTGCGCCAGTTCGTGCAACAGGAAGGCAACGCCGACGGTGACGAAACACAGCCCGACCATCAGCGCGAAGTAGCCGACCGAGAGATCGAACCGGTGAATCGGCGCGAATAACAGTGCGAAGGCGACGCTCAGCGTCACCCAGGCAATCGCGAGGTCGAACAGCTCCTTGTCGCTAAAGGACAGGGAAGGTTCGGGATGGTGGGTTCGGACGCTCACGAGAGGGCCTCCAGGATCAGCTCGAGACTGTTTTCGGCACCCTGGAACAGCTCACCCATCAACGCGTCGACGCCACCGAACTCGGGGCCTGCAAGCCACGGCAAGACGATCAGTGGGAACAACACAGTCGCGATCAGGCTCCCGATGTTCGTCAGCGCGACGATCATGATGAGTCGGAACAGCGGCACATTGAACATGTCCTCGAGTGCGTCGCTGATCGGGCGCTCGGTGTCGCCGGCGATTTCGTTCAACGTCTGGATGTCGCGGACGTTGACCGGGCGGTGTCTGAGTTCGACGTAGCCGGCGAACCAGCCGGGTGCGAGCAGCGGGTTGATGCTCGTCAGCCAGGCGACCGCGCCGCCGACGCCGGCGCTGGTCCAGCGTGCGCCGGCGAGTCGCGCCAGCGTAAACGCGAAGATGCCGTTAAAGAGGAACCAGGCGGCGAACAGCTGAAGCAGGAAGGTGTTCTGGACGCCAGCCATGATCAGCAGGAAGAAGAAACCGAAGAAGCCGAGCATGATCAGGTAGCCGAACACCTTCAGTGGCGAGAAGCGACGGCTCGAGGCGGTTCCCGTCAGCGACTCCATCTGAGGAAGCTCCGAGGGGTTCTCGAGATACCGTTCGATGCCGGCTTTGTGGCCGGCACCGACGACGGCCACGACATCGTAGCCGTGTGAGCGGAGTTCGTGGAGGTTGTGGGCGATATAGGCGTCGCGTTCGTCGATCAGCGCGTTTGCACCGCGCGGGCTGAAACGGCGGAATTCCTCCATCATCGCGGCGACGACGTCGCCGTCGGTCATCTCCTCGATATCCACCTCGTCGATGTCCTCGACGTCACCGCCCAGTGAGTCGAGAATGAGTCCGAGGAGTGCACCGATGGCGACGCCGACACCAAGTCCAGCCAGCATGCCAACGCCGCCGCGAATCGAGTAGACGCCGGCGTTTTCGAACGTCGCTGCAGAGGCGGGTCCGACGAACGTCTCGGTCGCGACGAGTGCGAGTGCGCCGACGATCCCGACGCCGATTCCGACGAGGACGCTAGCCGAAAAGCCGTTTAGCAGGTCGCCACCGTAGCGGTCTGCGGCCTGAATGGATGGAATGAACAGCAGTCCGATGAACGCGCCGGCGGCGGCTCCGAGTCCGACAGCGCCGACGTATTGGAGCGTCGCGGTCTGGCTGACGCCGAGCAAGAAGAGGTCACCGAACCCGAGGAAGGGGGCAAGAAATGCAGCAAAGACGAACCCAAGCAAGAGACCGGCGACGGCACCGAAGGTGAGGCCGATCGTTCGGGGGTCGGTGATTCCGAGGGCAAGCCCGCCGACCATCTTGAGCTTTTCCGAAAACGAGAGGCGACTCCAGAAGCGCTGAATCGTTATCTGAATGTCGCGGTCGACCAGCGAGACGCCGCTGTCGTTTCGTTCGGCGGCCTCGATCGCGGCGCGCATGTCGGCACCGGGTTCGATATCGAACTGGTCGCCGAGTCGCGACTGGACGTACGAGAGCATCCAGTAGGCGAGAAACTGAAAGACGGTGTTACCGGAGAGAAGGTCCTTCGCTTCGATGTCGTCGGGCGTTCCGCCCTGCATCTGGCGGTATCGGCCTTCGTCGAGTTCGACGGCAACCACGTCGGGCTCTTCCCGATCGACGGTTTCGTGGACGTCGTCGACGCTCGCCTGGGAGACGTGAGCCGTCCCGAGAACGTGAACAGAGCCGTCTGCATCCCCGTCAGGATCCGGGTCTGCAGCCGTCTCCGTGACGGGATCGGGGGGCTCCGGCACGTCGGCGTCGCCTGCATCACTCATTACCGGGTGTAACTCGGCCGCGACTTTTACCAGTATCGAACTGCGCGGTGGTAGCGAGTCACAGCGAGTGACCGTCAACAGCATCGACCATACAGGAACAGTGTGGCAGATACCAACGTGACTGAAAGCACCACACACAGGCACCGATGACGGCAAGACTGATTGCTCTCGTACGGAAAGAACGGGCAATGACCGACCTTATGGAAACCCTTATCGAGAACCGAGAGATGGTCCAGCCGAACCACGCCAACATGCTCGAGTCCGCCCACGGTGGTAACGTCATGAAATGGATGGACGAGGTCGGCGCGATGTCGGCGATGCGCTTTTCTGGGGAGACCTGCGTCACGGCCCGCGTCAACCAGATGAACTTCGAACGCCCGATCTCTGTCGGCGATACGGCTTACATCACGGCCTACGTCTACGATGCTGGCGAATCCAGCGTCCGCGTTCGACTCGTCACCGAGCGCGAGGACCTCCGAACGCGCGAACGCGAGAAGACGACCGAATCCTACTTCGTCTACGTCGCAATCGACGAGAACAACGACCCGACGAGCGTTCCCGAACTCACCGTCAGCACCGACGAGGGTGACCGACTCCGGAAAAAGGCACTCGACGGCGAACGCGACTGAGACGAGACGCTACTTCCTACTCGAACCGAATCGTCTCTTCCTGCGGATCGATCTCGACCCAGCCACCGATTGGAATCGGTGTCGTCGGCCACGTATGGCCAAAGTCGACGTTGGTAACGACCGGTGCATCCGGGTTGTACCGCGCGAACACGTCCTCGATCACCTGTCGCTGTTGGCTGCGATAGGCCTCGCGTTCGTCGGCCGGCCGATCCTCGAGATGCGTCCGTGCTGGCGGCCGCCCGACGAGCGCGCCGGCGAAGCGCTCGAGTACCCCGCGCTCACCGAGCGCCCGAAGGACACCCGCAACCCAGTCGGCGTCCGGCAGTTCCTCGGACGTCTCGAGTACGAGCACGGTGCCATCGAGGGCGGCCTCGTCCGGGAGGTACTGGTCGACGATGAACTGCTGGTCGAGGATTTCGAGACAGCCACCCCAGAGGCGTCCCGAAACGGGGTCGTCGCCGCCGGCCCACTGCCAGCCGGGGTTCGGTTCGGTTCCGCGGGGCTCCTCGAGTTGCTCCGGCGTCGCCCAATCCCCGGTTTCGTCCGTGAATTCCGCGGCAGGACGCAGCTCTCCAAGTGAGTCCGCAAAGAACGCTCGGTCGGTGTACTCGATCGTGTGCTCGAACAGGTGCCCGTCCATCGCGAGTTCGGTCATCACACACGGGCCGTAGTAGGAGGCGATGCCGAGGTTCCACAGGTAGAGTGCGAGATTCGTGTTGTCGCTGTAGCCGTAGAACCGGGTCGGGTTCTCCCGGAGGACGTCCGGATCGAGGTGTTTCAGCACCCGGATCTGATCGTTGCCGCCGATGACCGTGATAATCCCCGCAATATCCGGATCTTCGAACGCGTCCATCACGTCCCGAGCCCGCTCTTCGGGGTTCTCGAGTAGATACTCGGCGTCGCGCGTCGCCGTCGGATACTCGACTGGTTCGAGGTCGAACACCTCACGCAGGCGCTCGAGTCCAAGGTCGTAGACCTCACCGAAGTCGGTGCGCCGATTCGACGCCGGTGCCATAACTGCGATCCGATCGCCGCGCTCGAGTGGTGGCGGTGTGACGAACGTATCTGGCCACCCGTTCTGTTCCGTCTCCGAGTCCATACCACGTGACTGACCAGTTGGTTGTAAAACTCTTTCCCAGGTGTGAGACAGTTGGTCATCCAGACTGTTTGCCAGTCATCCTCTGACCTGTCTCGTCCCGTCTCGTCCCGTCTCGTCCCGTCTCGTCCTGTCTCGTCCTGTCTCGTCCTGTCTCGTCCTGTCTCGTCCCGTCTCGTCCTGTCTCGTCCCGTCTCGCTCCGTCTCGTTTCGCCCAGTTCTCGCCACGCAGCGACACCAGCAGTCTCAGAACAGCAACCTCACAATAGCGAACTCAGAGCAACGACTCAACATCTCCGAGCGACTCGAGTACGTGGTCTGGCGCGAGGTCACCCGTCGCGTTCTCGACATCGGACCGGTCCGTAATCCCCGTCAGCACTGCGGCGGTCGTCATGCCAGCCCGATTCCCGAGCGCGATGTCCGTATCGAGCCGATCGCCGACGACGAGCGTTCGCCTGGGATCGCTCTCGAGTCGCTCGAGTGCAGTCTCCGCAGCGATCGCGGAGGGCTTGCCGAGAATCGCATCGGGTTCACGGCCCGCGACGGCCTCCATCGCGGCCAGAATCGAGCCCGAACCGGGCATCGAACCGCCGTCGACGGGAATCGTTACATCGGGGTCGGTGCCGTAGAACGGCGTCCCGTTCTCGAGTGCCCGCAGCGATTCCCACAGCGTTCCGAAGGAGAACGACGTGTCGAACGAACCGAGGACGACCTCGGCGTCGTCGGGGTCCGTCGTTACGGTCACCCCCGCCGCTGTGAGGATGGACTCGAGTGCATCCGAGCCAACGAGGTACACCACCTCGTCGGGATGGGTGTCGGCGAGGTAGGAGGCAGAGAGGGTTGCGGACGTGAGAATGTTGGTCGGATCGACGTCGATGCCGTGCGGTTCGAGGCGGTCGCCGTAGTGGTCGGTGCCGGTCGTGGGGTTGTTCGAGACGAGCAGTCGATCACAGCCGGCGCGCTCGAGGGCGTGAATGCCCTGGTCTGCACCGGGGATGAGGGCCCCACCGCGGACGATCGTGCCGTCGACGTCGAGAATCGCGGCCTCGTAGTCAGTCATTGACCGGAAAGAGGGGCGAAGCGTGGTTCAGTGTTTGGATCGGTGAGTCGTATCGTGGCCGCAAGGCGCGGGTGACCACCTGACACAGGCCGGCTACGAGCGCTCGAGCGAGAGTTCGGAGGTTTCGACGTCCGACTTTTCGGCGCGTTCGTTGGCGTCGATCAGCTGGTCGAGTTGACGTTCGAACTCTGCCTCAGTGAGGTCGCCGGCGGCGTAGCGTTGCTGGAGTGTCGTCACCGGATCTGTTTCGGCCTCGTCTGCTGCAGTCGCTGTTGCTGTATCGCGTTCGGCGGCCTCCTGCTCGCGTTTGCGCTCTTTTTCTTTGGAGCGCTCCATGAGGTACCAGACGAGCACCACGCTAAGCACGAGCAGTGCCGTGATGGCGAGCGCGTACAGCGGCCCGGCGAACAGCAGTGCGGCGATGATGATGATGTCGGCCAGCACGAACTTGATCGCGAAGATCTCGGTGAGGCTGTAATCCCGTCCCCCGTCGTCGCTGCCCATATTCGTGTGTCCGTGTCGGCCGGAATAACTGTACGGGTACGACTGCGCTGAGTCGGAACGACGCTGTGCCGATCGACAATCCCACTGCGATGCGCC
The DNA here is from genome assembly GCF_000025625.1 of Natrialba magadii ATCC 43099. Classification (NCBI taxonomy): domain Archaea; kingdom Methanobacteriati; phylum Methanobacteriota; class Halobacteria; order Halobacteriales; family Natrialbaceae; genus Natrialba; species Natrialba magadii. Next base: position 3,637,286 of record NC_013922.1, read on the forward strand.
GGAACCCTACTGCAACACATCGAACAGCCACCGTGTACGTCGTCACCGAACAGTACGCAGGACGACCGATGGTATTTACCTGCCAGCGGCCCGAGCATCTCCCATGACACTCGAGGTCGACACGCCAGCACCGCCGACACTCGACTTCGTCGATCCGAACGAGTACGAGGATGCAACGATCAGCGCGAGTGGCACAGAAGAGATCGACTATCGCCGGGAAGAGCTACAGGAGTTCCTCGAAACCGGCGCGTGGGAGGAAGCCTTCGACGAGTGGCGGGCCGACACTGATCTCGACGAGCGTGAGTTCAGTATCGCTCGCGACCTCGATCTCTTCGCTGACTTTGACTTCTTCTGGGACGACTTCGCAGACCGCGTTGGGTATCACGCACCCGGAATCTCGGAGGACTGGCAGGAGCGCGAGTACCACCCCGAACTCGACACGTGGGGGACGGTCTCGGCGATCAACGCCGAACTGACGGAGTTTGGCCAGGTCGTCTCGGTCATTCTAAAAGAGGAGTACATCGACTGGGAAGCGGAGTACGAACCGCCGGAGGATCTGCCGGATTTCGACTAAAAGTAGAGGAGTCGGCACAAACTGACTTAGCCTGCCCACTCACCTGCCACGTCGTCGCTGATATTCTCGCGCCAGAACTCGAACTCCGCTTCGCAGGTCGCGCTCTCGTGGATGTGGTCGACGAACCCAGCGCCAGGAGAGGCGAGTTCGTCGCCGCAGAACGGACACGCAATGGGATCGGTCCAATCGGCCGTGGTCACTGCCATGTGTGTCACCAAATATAATGAACTTTCATATAAAACCTGCCTGCTAGGGCACCAAACTGGTCGCAAGAATACTAGTCCCTTATACGGATTTCTCAAACTCGGTCCCGCTCGCTGCCGCGACCGGTGCATTCTCGTCACCAGCCGAACCTACAGCGAGTACACACTGTATGTCGGTCACGAAGCGGGTCCAGCAGTTCGCACACTTCGACGTGCTTCTGGTGACCGCCGGGATCTGGTTTCTGGCGAAGTTCCTTCGCTATGTCTTTCCACCTCTCTTTGGCTCGTTTCAGGAAACCTACGCGGTCTCGAACGCCGCCCTCGGCGCTGCGTTCACCGGCTTCATGCTCGTCTACGCCGCGATGCAGTTCCCCTCCGGCATGCTCGCCGACCGCCTCGGCTCGGTCACCGTTATCATAGCGGGCGTCACCATCGCCGCCGTCGCCGCGTTCGCACTCGTCGTCGACTCGCCCTTTGCGATACTCGTGGTTGCCATGCTCGTCATGGGCGCGGGGACCGGCGCGCACAAGACCGTCGCAGTCCGGCTGCTTGCTCACGCCTATCCTGCACGAACAGGGCGGGCACTCGGTATTCTCGACACCTTCGGGACCTTCGGCGGCGTCGTCGCCCCCTGGGCCGTCGTGCTCGCGGCGGGAATCCCGTTCGCACTCGGTGCGAGCTGGCGCGTGATCTTCCTCGCCGCCGGTGTCGTCGGCCTCGCACTCGCTGTCCTGTTCTGGGTTCGCGTGCCACAACGAGTCCCAACCGAGACGGAGGGCGACGGAACTAGCGGCGTCGAAGTAAACGAACTCCGCCGGTACGCCGCACTCTTTCGTGACTGGCGATTTTCGGCGTTCGCGCTTCTGACTGTCCTGTTCGCGTTCACCTACAACGGACTCGTCGCGTTCGCGCCGCTGTACCTCACCGACGAGGCTGGGCTCACGGCGGCGACCGCCAGCGTGCTCTACAGCGGACTCTTCCTCGCGAGTCTGGTTCAACTGGTCACCGGCGACCTGAGCGACCGGGTCGGTCGACTCCCCATCATCACCGCGACGCTCGGCCTCGCAGCCCTCTCGCTCGGTGCGTTCGTCGCGCTGACCGATGTCGCTGGCCCGGTCGTGCTCGGCATCGCCCTCATCGCGGCCGGCATCGGCTCCCACGGCTTCCGTCCCGTCAGGGGCGCATACCTCATGTCCGCGATCCCCAACGACCTGGCCGCCGGCGGGCTCGGCGTCGTTCGAACGCTCCTGATGGGTGCGGGGGCAATCGCACCCGCGATCATCGGCGCGATGTCCGAAACCGTCGGCTTCCGTCCCGCGTTCTGGCTGCTCACCGCCGCCGTGTTCGGTGCAACGCTCCTCGCAACCATCCTCTGGGTTACCGACGAAGACGGAGCGTGATCGCCATCACCATATCGTGGCAAGAGGTAACACACATACACACACCGATTCGTAGGCCAGCCATGGAACTCGCCGAACCACTCGAGTACGTGTGCGTCCAGTGTCGTCGTCACGAGGCGGTCGACGACGCGCTTGTGAGTACCTGCCGGCAGTGCGGGGACGAGATGCGAAACGTCGACTTAGTGACCGACTGATCCCGCGTGGCGGCGGTACTCGTCGGATTGTATGCGGACGGGAAGCGATTGCTGTCACGGCCGCCAGTGGACAGCCTTCGGTAGCCGACATCGATACCCAGCGATCAAAACCGATACGAGGGACAGCCAATGGCATCGCCGGCCACAGCTTTTTGCGCGCAATCGTTGGACACCCTCGCATGTCGCTGTACTCGCTGGCCGACCTCGACTCGATCGAGCCGCGAGAGATCGAAAGCATCGCGCCGACACTGCTCCCGATCGGACCCGCACTCGAGTCCGAACAGTTGCGTCCGAGCGTCTGGCACTACGAGCGCGGCGAGGAGAACACGTACCACCGCCAGGACCAACAGGAGGAGTTCTACCTCGTTCTCGAGGGCACCGTCGACGTGACCGTCGAGCGCGACGACGAACGCGACGTCGTCACGCTCACGAGACACGAGTGTATGGTCGTACCACCGGAATCCTGGCGACAGATCGAGGCGGTCGAGGAGAGTCGCGTGCTCGTCGTCGGCGCGCCGAACGTCGCGGACGACGCCGTGCTGAAGGATGCGTCAGAGCAGCGGAGTTGAGCGGCGTTGAGCGGCGTTGTTGCGCTGTTGCGTTGATCCGTCTGTGTGTTAGCGGGTGAGCGCCACCGCCGCGCCAACCAGCACGAGGCCGAGTACCGCGATCACCGCGCCGATCGTTCCTGCGCCGGCAACTGAGAGGGCGACGGTCGCACCCGCGACGATGCCGGCACCGCCACCGCCGGCGAGCAACGGACCAAGAAGAGTGGCCGACGAGCGGCCCGTTTCTTCATCTTGCCCGCCAGTCTCAGTCGTTTCGTCAGCTGTTTTCAGCTCTTCAGTTACGTCGGCAACCTCGTCTACCTCACGCTGCAGTTCCGACCGCAGCGACTCCAACTCGTCCGCCGTCACCAGCGGCTCCAGTTCTTCCTGGGTCACCCCACTCCCACCCTGCTCGCCCTCGAGTTCCGCAACCCGCTCCGCCAGCTGTTCGTGGTCGGGCTCGAGTACAGTCTGCTCAGACGCAACGGAAGTCACGCGCTCGTCGAGTTCGTCGAGGCGCTGGTCAAGGTTCGCAACTGCCTCGGACTCCGCGAGGTTGTCGATCCGCTCCGAAAGCGAGTCGACCTCCGCAGCCAGCGACGAGACAGTTTCGTCGTCCGGCACGTCTTCGGAGTCCGGCACATCTTCGAGGGCATCGGAGAGGGACTCGAGTTCGGTGTCGAGCCTGTCTACCTCGTCCGAGACGCTCGCTGTGTCGTCGGCGAGCGCCTCGATTTCTGCTGCCTGTTCGTTGATCGTCGCTGCCTGCTCGTCGATGGTTGCCGCCTGCTCGTCGACGGTCGCCGTCTGCTCGTCGATCGTCGACTCCTGTGCAGTGAGGCGCGTCTCGAGTTCGGCCGTGGTGTCGTCGACTGCAGTGACATCGGATTCGACGCTTGTGAGCGTGTCCTCGAGTTCGTCTACGTCAGCACTCGTCGTCTCAGCAGTTTCCTCGACATCCGCAGTGTGGCTCTCGACGGCGGTAACGTCGGCAGCGACGGCATCCAGTCGGTCGCCAGCGTCACCGATCTGGTCGTCGAGCGCGTCGATGCTGGCACGCAGGTCGTCACTCTCGTTCTCGAGTGTCGCCTCGGTTTCGTCGAGTTGCTCCTCGAGCGACGTTTCTGTTTCAGCGAGCTGTTCTTCCAGTCCCGTTTCTGCCTCCTCGAGTTGTGTTTCGAGATCAGACTCTACAGAGCCGATCTGCGTTTCGAGCTCCGCTTCCGTTGACTGGAGCTGCGTTTCGAACTCCGATTCCGCCGACTCAATCCGCGAGCCGAGGTTCGACTCCGTTTCATCGAGCCGGCTCTCGAGTGCATCGACGTCCTCGGCCTGCGTCGACACGGCTGCCTCCGTTTCGTCGAGTCGTGACGCGAGTGCCTCCTCGGTCGACTCGAGTGCATCCTCGATCGAGTTGACTGTCTCGGCGATCTCCGCAGCGTGTGCATCGAGATCAGCTTCCACGTCCGCGACGGCTGACTCGGCAGATCCGACGCGCTCGCTGACCGACTCGAGTTCGTCGTCGATCGTCTCGTCGACGGCATCGACGCGGGACTCGAGTGCGTCCACTTCGGCCGTCGTCGCGGACTCGTCTGCCAGGTCGGCGACGGTGTCCTCGAGATCCGCAAGTGTTTCCCGGTCGGTCTCGAGTTCGGCCACCGTCTCGTCGAGGTCGGATGCGAGGTCCTCGAGCGTCGTCCCGAGCTCCGACATCTCGTCGTCGACCTCGTCGAATCGGGCGGTCGTGTGTGTCGAGTGTTCCTCGAGTCGGCCTGCAAGTCCGTCGAGTCGAGTGGCTTGCGTCTCGAGTTGGGGTTCGAGTTCGTCGACTCGTGCGTCGGTCTCCGCAACAGTGGTCATCGCGTCCGCGCGGGCCGAAACCGTCTCCGAAAGGTCGGCAAGCCTGGCTTCGGCCTGCTCGAGTTCCTGTGCTACGCTCGCGAGGTCGTCCGTCCGAGCGGTCTCCTCGCGGACCGTGTCGAGGGCGGACTCGAGTGCGTCGAGGTCGTCGGCGAGCGCCTGAATTTCCTCGTCGCGGTTGGCGAGGCGGTCGAACAGGTGGTCGATGGCGTCGTTCGCACGGTCGTCCGTGGTTGGCTGTATCTGTGCGTCGAGGTCGGCGGCGATGGCTGCGGCACTGTCACCGCCATCGTTGCCACTCGGACTGCTGGCGTCGCCGGTCGCTGGCTTCGATGCCGTCGCCGAACCACCGTCGAGGTCGCCGTCGAACGAAAGCGTGTCCACGTCTTCGCTGCCCGTGCCTGACACAGTGGTTCCCCAGACGATCTCGTCGTAAGCATCGACATCGTCTTCGGAAGCAGCGAGCGCGCCTCTCGCGGCGCTCGCTTCCGGATCCGCTGCGAGTCGAACACCCCGAATCGAGATGGGGAGTCCCGCCGAATCGAATCGGCCGCCAAGGAGGTACTCGAGTCCCTCGACTGCGCCCGAACCAGCGACGGCGATCGGGACGGCGACGCCGCGCTGGAGGTCGGCGGCCGCGGCCTGGTCGCCGAGGGCGTCGGCCAGTTCGGCGACGAGGTCGTCGTACGCTGCAGCGAGGGCGCGTTCGATCGGTCCCGTTGCGGCATCGGGGTCGAGTTCGAAGTCTGCGAGAACGTTTCGGACCTGTGTGTGCTCGTGGCCGGTCTCGCCGGCCGCCTGGGCGACGATCCAGTCGGTGCCGCGGGTGATGGAAAACGCAAGAACCGGGACGCCGTAGTAGGCGAGCGCAACGCTCGTGGTCTGTGCGCCGAGGCAGATTCCGACGCCGGTGTAGTTGTCGCCGGCGAACTGATCGTAAATGACGGCGAAGCCCTGGCTGACTGGTGTTGGGGATTGCGAGTCGCCATCGTCGGTTTTTCCGGCAGCCGTCAACTCGTCGAGCACCGAGGCAACCGTCTCGCGATGTGCGCCAGTCGGCGCGTCGGCGTCGACCACCGTCCCAGGCGTCGTGTAGGAGAGCGCCGTCGGCGAAACGTCGTCAGGGAGGACGAGGTCGACGAGCGCCGAAAACACTGCCTCGTCGTATTCTGCGGCGTCGAAGACGCCCTGCTGAAACGGCGTCTCGTGTTCGGAGACAGTCACGTCGTCACCGACCTCCGCTGCGATGGTCGTCGCTTCTGGACCGACGAGCAGCATCTCATCGTCAGTCTCGACGAGCGCGACCGCATCGGTGTCGGCCGCAGTGATCGCGTCCTCGAGTGCATCGTTCGTTGCACTCGCTTCGTTCTCAGTGTCTGTCTCCGTCTCCCCTGCTGTCGACACCGAGACAACCCGCGTCGGTGTCGAACGAAGCGCGACCTCCCCCGAGCGGTCGCTCGCGAGCCGAATCGCATTCGCCCCAATATCGAGACCGTATGCCATGCCGAGGAGAACCGAGAGCCACCCCTTGGTACTTCGCCCGTGAGTACCAGATGTGAAAATTACCGGGGTGGAGGCTGTGCTGCTGTGCCGGTGTGCCGCTGTGACGGTGTACCGGTGTGCCGATGCACCAATGTGCCGCTGTGACGGTGTACCGGTGTGCCGATGCACCAATGTGCCGCTGTGTCGGTGTACCGGTGTGCCGATGCACCAATGTGCCGCTGTGTCGGTGTGACGGTGTGCCGGTGTGCCGCTGTGTCGGTGTACCGGTGTGACGGTGTGCCGGTGTGACGGTGTGCCGGTGTGCCGCTGTACCGGTGTGCCGATGCACCAATGTGCCGATGTGCCGGTGATCTCCCTGCCTACTGTGCGAGTTCGTACGCCTCGCCGACCGAAACTGCCGCTCCCGCCTCGAGCGTCTCGCCCCACGACGACTTGGGGACCTTCGTATTCACCATCAGGCGGAAGTAGTGGTCGAACCATGCCTCACTGGCCCACTCCGGAAGCGTCCGTTCACGTTGCTCGACGAACGTCTCTTGAAAGCCGTCGGTCTCCTCACCAGTGTCCGGATCGCGCGTCGGCACGACACAGCGCTGACACGGATTGATCCCCGACAGCGCTATTGTGCCGATGTCGAACGCGACGGCGTGGCCCGGCCGCTCGTAGAGACGGTCCTCCCAGAACGCGGGCGCATCGCTGAGCACGAGATTCGGACGAAGCCGCCGACACATCTCGACCGCGTCGATCTCGGGGTACCAGTCGGCGACGGACTCGAGTGTCGCCTGTGAGATGACGGTCGGCCCGGAGGCGTCGGTGTCGTCCGGGAAGCCGCCAGCGTCGTTGCGCACGAGTTCGACGGGGTAGCCGAAGTACTCGGAGAGCCACTCAGAGAGGTGCTCGCGGTCGAGTTCGAGGTGGAAGGTCTGACCGTCGGTGGTCGAGTCGGTTTCAGACTGGTCGGATTGGAGTGAGCCAGACCCGTTGTGCTGGGCTGAGCCGGTATCGCTGAGCGTCACGGTTTCGCGTTCGAGATCGTAGGTTGCGCGTAACTGGTAAATCGCGGGTTCTCGTTTGCCGTTGACGTAGCTGCCGACTGTTTCTGGCGTCCCGTGTGGCCGACCTGTGGCGTTCGTACTGGCTGTGTCAGCCCCGTCGGCCCCATCACTCGACGACGCAGCCGTTCCTTCGACGATCGCGTACCGACGATCCCAGGAGAGACCACCGTTCCGTTCGATCGCCGCCGTCTGTACCGCCGTCGCGTCGAGAGATTTGATCGGGTGAACGAGGATACGATCCAGCGAGACCATCGATATTTCCGACGTGGTGCTGGTGCTTATGTGTGCTTATTCGACACATGACACGAGTACGAACAACGGCGAGTGTTGCCCTTCGAGTTAGAATTATTTCTGATGTGAGTACCCATCACGACATATGTGATTTCAGATATATTCGTGACGGAGAAAGATATCGTTACGAATTGGGAGTAGAGACGTATGAACTGCCAAACATGAGGTTCGGGTTGGGGATGTCATGACACACACAGAGCAAAATCCTCCAGGTTTATACATCAGGATGATGGTGGGTTATGTATATGTCCGAAACCGGGACGGAGCCCCGTCCGCTGGTCCGACAGCTTCCCGACCCAGTGACAGCGTCGAACGTTCGGCACAACCCCTCACTCGAGGAACTTCGCGAACTCGCGGCCCACGAGGAGACCACGACTGAGTTCGGATCTCCCTCCTACGTTAGCGAGTACCGCTCGCGGAGTTCGGACCGGACGAAGAACAACATCGATGACGAGTTCGACGCAGACGACCACGCGCTCGTCGACGAGGCAATCGACCTCGCGGGCGAGCGCGAACTGCTCTGTGTCGACCGGCTGATGGGCCGTCATCCGGAAGCGACGTTCTGCTGCCGGCTGTTCGTCCCCGTCGAACACGCCCGCATCGCACTCGCCTGGGCGAACCTGTTCGAGCCGTCCGACGGTCGCGAGCCGGACCTCTACACGGTTCAGCTTCCCGACTACGACGAGACGGCGATTCGCATCCTGCCTGAGGAGGGCTTCACCGCCGCCCTCGGCAGCGACTACACCGGCGAGGCCAAGAAGTCGTTCCTCCGGCTGTTCATGTTCCGCACCAAGCAACAGGGCGGTCTCGGCCTCCACGCGGGCAGCAAGCGCGTCCGCGTCGAAGACGAGGACGGCGACCTGAACACCGTCGGCCAGGTGTTCATGGGCCTCTCCGCGACTGGCAAGTCCACGCTGACCTCCCACGGCTGCTGGCTTGAGGAGCCCGAAGACGCCTCGATGCGCCAGGACGACGTCTGTGCGCTCCTGCCGGACGGCTCCGTCGCCGGCAGCGAGGGGAAGGGGCTGTACATCAAGACCATCGGTCTCGACGAGGAAGAACAGCCCGGCCTCTACCACGCCGCAACCGATGAGACGGCCATCCTCGAAAACGTCGACGTCGCCGAGGACGGCACCGTCGACTTCGACTCCGACCGCTACACCGCCAACTCGCGCGCGATCATCCGCCGGGACGAACTCGAGAGCGCCGACGACGAGATCGACCTGAACGAGATCGACCAGGTATTCTTCATCACGCGCAACCCGCTGATGCCGCCGGTTGCAAAGCTTCGCGACGAGCAAGCTGCCGCCGCGTTTATGCTCGGCGAATCGATCGAGACCAGCGCGGGCGATCCCTCGCGCGCTGGCGAGTCGATCCGCGTCGTCGGGACGAACCCGTTCATCGTCGGCTCCGAGGGCGAGGAAGGCAACATCTTCTACGACCTGATGGGTGCACTCGACGTCGACTGTTACGTCATCAACACCGGCTATCTCGGCGAAAAATCGAAGGATATCGGTGTGACGGAGTCCGTGACGATCCTCACCGAAGCCGCTCGTGGGACGATCGAGTGGACCGACGACGACCAGACCGGACTGACGATTCCCGAGTCGATCCCTGAACTCGACATCGAGGAGTATTACGTTCCGGACCACGTCGAGGACTACGACGAAGCCGTCGCGGAGCTTCGCGCAGAACGACGGGAGTATCTGGAACAGTTCGAGGATCTCCGCGAGGAAATCATCGACGCCGTCTACTGAGACGGTCCGTTGTCGTTCGGTACCGGTGATCGCTCCGACGGTGATCGCTCCGACGGGGACGGCGATCAGCGGTAACACGCTAGAATAATCCGTCTGAACCGGCGACTGACGCTGTCACACGTTTTCGTCGCTGCTTTCGTGCCGTTCCCGCGCTCTTCACGCACTGTTCTCACGCGATTGCGATTCTCGCGCTCCTCTCGCTGCTGTCTTCAAGACTGAATATTCAAGACCGAAGACCGAACGCTCGGGTGAACGACTACAGTTGTTCACACTGAGCACTCGTCGCTACAGATTCATCACCCAGACCGCAGCGATAGTCCTCCCTACCGTCACGAAAAATGAAACTTGCACGAATTAATCAGTCACTATCGGACGAATGTCAGTGGCAGAGCTTGCCGGACACGAGTACTGTTATATGCGTCCAGTTCTCACCAGTGAGCAATGAGCGCACAGTTGCGAAAACCAACCGCGCGAGTATGCGAATCGTGCGGGCGTGCTGAGCACTGGGACGACGACCTCGAAGCCTGGCAGATTGCACGCACAGATGGCACAAAACAGGTCGGTAGCCCACACTGCCTCCACGAGTGGGACATCAACGGAAACTTCAACCCGGTTGCGATGGACGACTAACGCCAGCACGACGCGCGTTTTTATTCGGTCTGACTGGCCTACAGCTCCGCATCTCGTACTCCGTGCCTCGTTCCCCGTTTCCTTCGCCCCGTAACTCGTATCCTGGATCTGGTACCCCGTATCCCGTATCCTGTCCCCCGTATCCCGTACGCTCTTTGCTGCTCCGTCGGTTATCATCCGACACCAATGCCAACCGTCTACATCACCGCCCCACCAGACGCAGCCGACTCGCTCGCCGAAACCCTCGTCGACAAGCGACTCGCCGCCTGCGTCAACCGGCTCTCGACCACCTCGACGTACCGCTGGGACGGCGAGATTCACCACGATGATGAGGCCGTCCTGCTCGCGAAGACGACCGACGACGCCTACGACGACCTCGTCGACTGCGTCAAGCGGGAACACCCCTACGATGTCCCCTGTATCGAACGGTTCGACGAAGCCGACGTACTCGAGTCCTTCGCGGAGTGGCGTGCGGAGAGCGTCGAGTAGTGGCTGCTCGAGCACGGTAGCACGGCGACGACAGCTGACCCCGCCCGCCACAGTACGTCAGTGCGTCACAGACGCCACTACGCGAAAAAGCAACCCTTAAAACTCGCGCACGGGTTGTGACGGGTATGGCTGGAACCATCGAAGTGCTCGTTCCGGGTGGCCAGGCCAACCCTGGCCCACCGCTCGGTCCCGAGCTCGGACCGACCCCCGTCGACGTGCAGGCGGTCGTACAGCAGATCAACGATCAGACGGAAGCCTTCGACGGCACGGAAGTGCCCGTCACCGTCGACTACGACGACGACGGCTCGTTCGAGATCGACGTCGGTGTCCCACCGACGGCGGCACTCGTCAAGGACGAGGCTGGCTTCGAGACCGGCAGCGGCGAGCCCCAGGAGGACTTCGTCGCTGACCTCTCGGTCGAACAGGTCAAGACCATTGCAGAGCAGAAACACCCTGACCTGCTCGCCTACGATACGAAGAACGCCGCGAAGGAAGTCGTCGGCACCTGCGCCTCGATGGGCGTTACCATCGAAGGTGACGATGCCCGCGAGTTCAAGGCGAAGGTCGACGACGGCGAGTACGACGACGTACTCGCGTAAGCGTAAGCGGAAGCGGAAGCGTACTCGTCGACTCGACTTCACTACGTTTATCGGCGTTTTCTGCGACTGCATTTGCAATCGCAACCACGACCACAACCGCAACCGCAGCCGCACGCGCCGACGTACGACCAACTGACCGTCACGAACGGTCCACCAGTTCTGTCGGACCATCCGATCCGTCACACTTTCACCCCCACCGAGCGCCGCCAGCGGTTGTAGCGCTCAACTCGTTACGACTGGCCACTCACCGTCGGCCCACAACGAGCGAGCACGTCCAGATTGTGCGCGACGAATCCAAACATCCCGGACTCGAGTGCCGTTCGTCGTTGATCGTGCCACTGTTCCTGTTCGGCGGTCGAAAACGGTGTCATCACAGCGGGGACAGCCGTGAGGGCGTCGTCGATCGTGTGCAGAATGTGTTCGAGGACGAGTTGTTCGGATGCTGGGTAGTGGGTAGTGTGGCTTCCGGGGCTTCCGGGGCTGCCGGCCTCGTCGGCCCCACTGTGATCGCCACATGCTGGGCGGACGACCCAGTTTGACCCACCGGTAGCGAGCGTCTCCCAGTCCCGGCGGCGCAGTGTCGTCAGTAGTTCGCGACCCGCGCGGCTGCTGCCGCCGTCCCGAATCTCGTCCATGTGGTGGTGATAGCAGCGCTCTATGTCGCGGTCGAGCGGATCTGTTGGGACGAAGCCAGTCCCGCCATCGAAAGTAATCGGCGCGTAGAGCACTCCGCCCGGTTCGAGTAGCGTCTCGATGGACTCGAGTGCAGCCGGCACGTCGATGAGATCCAGAAAGGCAGCTGCGATGACGGCGTCGGCCTGTGCCTCGATTTCGAACGCGTCGGCGGTGGTGAAGGTGATGGTGAGAGTGGTGGGGGTGGTGGTGGCGCTGGCGCTGGCAGTGGCGCTAGTGGTCGCAGTAGCCGGAACGGCGTCGGTGTACTCGAGTGGCCCCGGCGTCTCGTCTCGCTCACGACAATTGCCCCCAGTGAATTCACCAGTTGAGTCACGCGTTGCCACGAGCGTAGCGGACTCGGCGGCCCGATCGTCACGCCAGCGGACAGTGTACCCCGCGTTCTCGAGTTCGTCGGGAACGAGGTCGCGTGCGCGAGTAATGCTCTCCGCGTCGCGGTCGACGAGCCGATAGCTGACGCGTTCGGGAAGACAACCCCACGTCGCGAGTCTGACGAGCATCGTCCCAACGCCGGCACCGAGTTCGACGACGCTGACCGGGCCGTTGCGGGCTGTGAGCGCGGCCACGAACTGGTCGAGCACGCGCCGATTCAGTGCACGGTCGTCGACAGTTCGCTTTGCTTCCAGATAGGCTTGCATAGACGGACCGGTCACGGCTGCTCACCACCCGCAGATGGGGACGACTCGTCGCCGTCCGGGTCCGAAATCTCGAGGAGAAACGCTCGCAGTTTCTCGAACGTTGTCTCCCACGATGGATGCGCGTCGGCTGTCCGGAGCGCAGCCGTCGCGAGCGATGCCAGCCGCTCGCGGTCGTGTGCGAGGTCAGAGACGATGGTTGCGATCCGCTCGGTGTCCTCCGGATCGACGACGAACCCGTTGGTGCCATCACTGACGAACTCGCTCGCACCCCCAACACTGCTCGCGATCGGGACGACACCAGCCTCCATCGCTTCCAGATACACCATCCCGAAGCTCTCGTAGCGGGATGGAACCACGAGCACGTGCGAGCACGCGAGGATGGACTCGAGTACGTCGTCCGTGACAGGGCCGGAGAACGAGACGCGGTCGGCGAGCCCTGTTGTGGTTCGTTGGTCACGGATTTGACGGGTGTAGTCGGGTTTGGCCGCATCGTCGCCGACAATAGTCAGCGTCCAGTCGACTGTGCGGTCGATGTGCGAGAGGGCGTCGAGAAGTGTCTCGACGTTCTTGCGCGGAATGACGTTCCCGACGAAGACGAGTCGAAGCGATCCCGTTCTGGCTCGCTGGACGACATCGTCGGGTGACGGTGGCGGTGTCGGTTGCCGGCCGGCCGGCGGCGCGACGTGCGTCGGGAGGTCGGTGGTGACGATAGTAGACACCTGCTCGCGCGTGAACTCGCTGGTGCAGACCGCTGCGTCGACCGACTCGAGATAGCGTCGGTCGCGTTTGCGCTCGTGGTCGTGATCGCGTTTGCGCTCGTGGTTGCGCTCGTGCTTCTGGTCGGCGGAACTCCTGAAGGCAGGGTGTTTGAGAAGGTGCACCAGCGCGACGATCGCCCCGGGTTTCTCGAGTGCGGCGTTGCGATCGACGAGCGTCGGAGAGCAGAGTTCGTCCTGCAAGAGCACGTCGAATGGCTGATTCAGAGTTGGCTCCCCATCGGAGAGCGAGCAGACAGTGACGTCGTCGCCACGGGACTCGAGAGAGGAGACGAGTTTGCGATCGTACCGGTAGCCGCCAGAACACTGGTCGAGGTCGCCGGGAACGACGAGGCCAATGTTCATCGGTCAGAGCGTCCGCTCGTGTGCAACACGTGCCACGTCATCTTCCTGAATCTCGACTCTGAGTTCGGTAACTGGGTCCGGAAGCGAGAGGGACTCGAGTAGTCGGTCACCGAAGACACGGGCGAATCGTTCGACGCTTGGGTTTGCGCCCTCGAACGCGGGGAGATCGTTGAGTACCCGGTCGCTGTAGAACGCAGCGGTGCGGTCCATCGCGGCGACGAGGTCGTCGATGTCGACGAGGTACTCGTGTGCGTCGAGTTCGGAACCCCGAAGCGTTGCCTCGATGGTGAAGTTGTGAGAGTGCAGTTCGCCCTCCGGACCGGGGTCCGGCACCGTCAGAGCGTGCTGGGCGATCACCGACCGGGAGACCGAGACGGCGTACATGCGAGAGCCTATCACGAACGGTGATAAATTTCCTCGCCCGAGTTGCACGCGACTGGACGCAGTAGGAGCAGTGAGCAGTGGAACTGGAGAAACGGGATGGTGGCAGGGGTAGTGTGAGTCGGGCTGGAGTAGGTGTAGAGGTGGTCGTAGGAGTCGGGCTACTCGTAGGTAAACAACACCTGCACAACACCGTCGGCACGCTCCTCGAGTAACTCGTAGGCTGTGCCCGCGTCCTCGAGTGGGAACTCGTGCGTAAACAGCCGCTCGAGGTCGAGTCGGCGGAGCCAGGACCAGGTGAGTTCGTGACGGCGCTCGCGCGACCAGCGCCCGGAGAGGCGAGGGTCGATGGTGCTCACCTGGGTGCTTCGGATGTCGATCCGGTCGCGGTGAAATCGACCGCCGAGATTCGCCGTGGCCGGTTTGTCCCCGTACCAGGAACCGACGAGAAGGCGGCCGTCGAACCCCGTTACGGCGAGCGCGTCGTCGAGCGCGTTGGGGTTCCCGGAGAGTTCGTAGGAGAGGTCCGCACGCGGGGATTCATCCCCGGTGCCGGCAACGGTAGCGGCGTCCGCGAACGCCTCCTCGACCGCACATGCCGTCGGATCGAACGTGTGATCCGCACCGAAGGCGTCGGCGTGCTGACGGCGGTCACCGTCGGGATCGAACGTCACCAGCGTCTCGATCGGTGTCCGGGCGAGCAACGCCGTCGTCAACAGCCCGACGACACCCTGCCCAAAGACGGCAACGTGCTCGCCGACCAACGGCTCGCCGTCGAGCAGGAAGGTGACGGCCGTCTCGAGATTAGCGAAGAGGGCAGCCTCGCGCGGGGTAACCTCCTCCGGAACCGGGAGCAGGTCGTCCGGCGTCGCGAGAAAGTGGCTCTCGTGGGCGTTGTACGCGAAGACCGCCCGCCCGAGCCAGTCGTCGTCAACCTCGCTCCCGACCGCGTCCACCTCACCGACCGCCGCGTAGCCGTAGGTGAGCGGGAAAGAGAGGTCGCCCTCGAGTGCATCGAGTTCGCTATCGGCGGGGAGGTCGGCGGGTGCCTCGCCGCGGTAGATCAGGCCTTCGGTGCCGGCGCTGACGGCCGAGACACGCGTTCGAACGCGTACGTCTGTCGGACCGGGGTCTGGGATCGGCCGAGAGCAAACCTCCACGGTCCGCGGGCCGGTGAACGAGAGGGTGCGGGCGGTCACACTGTACGGGGGTTCTACGGGACCCCACTTGGGAGTTTGTACGGAAGGAGGTGCCTACCATGGGTCAGGTCGCACGTCAGTGACGTGGGGATGGGGCGGAGATGGGGATAAAAATAGAGATAGAGATGGAAATGGTGTGTCTGTACTCGAGTACGGACCTACTACGTTGACTCGAGACGACCGGAGGCGACGAGCCAGTCACGGGCGAAATTCGCGAGAAACGGCACCGCGACGAGGAGCGCGAACGGACGAGAGAGCGCGGGGTCGACGAGCGGTACGAGTGCGACGAAAATCGCAACCATCGCGAGCGCTCCCAGTACGCGCCGACGGAGACTCGGCGACAACTCGGCGGTAGGGAGTCCGCGACGGTCGCGCCACCAGAGGCTGGCGACGAAGACGTACCGCGCGACCGCGACCGCGAGAAAGACAAGCGGGAGCACCCCGGTGAGCACACCGACGGTTGTGCCGACGAGGACGACGAGGCCGTCCATCTCGAGATCGAGGCGTGCGCCGAGGTCGGTGACGCTGTCAGTCCGTCTGGCGAGCCAGCCGTCGACGGCGTCGAGGAGGGCTGCGACGGCGAATAGAACCGCCGGTGCCCACCTGAGGCTGGCGCTGGCGTCGGCACCGGTGACTGTCGCCGAGGCGGGAAACTCGAATCCGCCCGTAGCCGCGGCTGCGAGTCCCGCGAATCCACCGAGTCCGGCGACTGCTGCACCGCGTGCCACGGTCACCCACGTCGCGGATGTAAACGGCGGCGCTGTCACCGCAGCGTGCCGGTCAACGACATAATAGATTATTGTGGATGTGAGCGAGAAGACGAGGAACGCCCCCGCGAGAAACGCAACCGGAACAAATCCCGACCACAGTGGCACGAACGCGATGACGAGCAGGCTGCTCAGTGCGCCAAGTCCGAGCGTCGCGCGACCCCACTGGGTGTATGGGCGGAGTGGACTCGAGTACTCCGGGCGATGATCGTCAGTCACGGCGAGCGAGGAGGATGAGAAGGAGTGCGATCAACAGGGTCTGTGCGATTTTGTCGACGGTTTCGGCTGCTGAGAGATCGGCGAGTGCAGTGGGTTCGTTGACGATGTACCAGAGGACGATCTGTCCGGCGGTGAACGGAATTCCCAGGAGGTAGACGAGTCGTCGCCGATAGTTCCGGATGACGAGCGCGATACCGAGGAGAAAACCGGCGGTCGCGGCGAGGAACGCGACGCCCATCCAGTGTGGGAGAAACGAAACGCCAAGGATGAGGTGGACGAGCGCGCTGACGGCTGCGAGGGCGATAGCTAGCCAGTGGACTGGCGAGAGGGAACTGGCAGAGCGAGCCACGATATGGGCACCTCAACGAGTGGGTAAAAACAGCTTTCGCCGAACTGGGGTGTGGGGTATGGGGTGTGAAATGTGAAGTGTGCGCGTGTGGTGTATGTGATCCTGGCAGGAGAGACGAGAGAAACCAGTACACCTCTCAAATCTTGTTCGCAGGCGGAACCGTGCGCTCGTCCGGCGCTGTCGTGGAGCCAGCGTGCAACAGCACGCGGACGAACGCGCCAATCCCGAGCGACGCAGCCAGTGAGACGACCAGTACGGTGAGTGGGAGCGAAACCCCCACGAGGCCACAGAGAAGGCTGCCTGCCAGGATTCCAGAGCCGAGCCCGTCACGACCGAGTCGTGCTGCGAGCGCGCGTCCGACGGCGACGAATCCGAGCGCGACGAGTGGGAAGAGAACCGTTGTGCCGATCATAACGAGCGGCAGACCGAAGAACGTCCCGACGCCGCGTCCGATCAGCACGTAGCCCGTGCTCGTCAACCCGCTGACGATCAAGAGCCCCGGGAACCCGATACAGATCGAAATGATCGGGCTCCGCCGTGCGGTCGTCACCGTGCGTGAGCCGTGACCCTGAAGCAACCCAAGGACGACGAGGCCGAGCAGTAACGTCACCCCGAACTGCACGCCGACGCGTCCGAGCGGTTCGAGTGCGTGGTAGGCTTCGAGCGCCCCGCTCGCGGCGAGGCTCTCGAGTACCTCGTACCCGGTGGCGCCGTTTCCAGTATATAATTCTGCTGGCCGCATAGCGCAATAGACGCGAGGATGGACACATAGTGTTTCTGATTAGTCACGGAATTCGAACGGAAGACTGTGCATCCGCGTGGCCGTGTAACGGTGTGGCCGTGTGATCGTGTGACTGTGTCACCCGTCATCGCGCTTCGAGACGCTCCTGCAGGTAGTTCGACGGGTTTAAGTTCGGCATGGCACTTCTCTTAACAGAGACAGGCGTAGCCTGTTTCACTGACCCGTAGGAGCACTCCTGCGTACTACGGAGGTGAACGATGGCAGATTCGGATATCGAAACCGCAGTGGCTCGCGCACTCGAGGACGCACCCGATCGGAACTTCACCGAGACGGTCGACCTTGCGATTAACTTGCGCGACCTTGACCTGAACGAACCGTCGAATCGTGTTGACGAGTCCGTCGTCCTCCCGTCCGGCACCGGACAGGAGACGCGCATCGTCGTCATTGCCGAAGGAGAGACTGGAGTCCGCGCCGAAGAGGCAGCGGATGAGGTCCTTTCGGTTGACGATGTCGCAGATCTGGACGATGACGACGCCAAAGATATGGCGGACGAGACGGACTTCTTCATCGCCGAAGAGGCGATGATGCAAGATATCGCCCGGCACCTGGGTACCATTCTCGGTCCCCGCGGGAAAATGCCGGACCCGCTCGCGCCCGACGACGACGTCGTCGAGACCGTCAACAGACTCAAGAATACCGTGCAGCTTCGCTCCGGCGACCGACGAACGTTCCACACGCTCGTCGGCTCCGAAGAGATGGACGCCGAAGATGTCGCCGACAACATCGACGTCATCCTGCGACGCCTGCACGCTGACCTCGAGAAGGGCCCCCAGAACATCGACGCCGTCTTCGTAAAGACGACGATGGGCCCATCCGTGGAGGTGGCCTAAGATGAGCGCACAGGCAGACCGCAAGACCGAGAACCTTCCACAGTGGAAGCAAGAGGAAGTCGACGAGCTCAAAGCACTCATCGAGAGCTACGAGAGCGTCGGCATCGTCGGCATCGCCGGCATTCCCTCGAAGCAGCTGCAGGACATGCGGCGTGACCTGCACGGCACCGCCGAACTGCGTGTCAGCCGCAACACACTGCAGGTTCGTGCGCTCGAGTCCGCTGGCCTCGACGATCTCGTCGAAGAGATCGAAGGCCAGGTCGGCCTGATCGGCACGAACGACAACCCGTTCGCACTCTACAAGGAGCTCGAGGCCTCGAAGACGCCCGCCCCGATCAACGAGGGCGAGGTCGCCCCGAACGACATCGTCATCCCCGAGGGTGACACTGGTGTCGATCCAGGGCCGTTCGTCGGCGAACTCCAGAGTATCGGCGCGAACGCACGCATCGAGGACGGTTCGATCCAGGTTATGGAGGACTCGACGGTCCTTTCGGCCGGCGAAGAAGTCTCTGCGGACCTGGCGAACGTGCTCAACGAACTCGGCATCGAGCCCAAGGAAGTCGGGCTCGACCTTCGCGCAGTCGTCGCCGAGGGTGTGCTCTTCGACCCAGAGGACCTCGATATCGACATCGAGGCCTACGAGAGCGACGTGCAGACGGCCGCCGCTCGCGCTCGGAACCTCTCGCTCAACGCACCGTTCCCGACCGCGACGACGGCACCGACGCTCATCGCCAAGGCCACGGGCGAGGCCAAGAGCCTCGGCCTGCAGGCCGCCATCGAGGACGAAGAACTCATGCCCGACCTCGTCTCCAAGGCCGACGCACAGCTGCGTGCGCTCGCGGCTCAGATCGACGACGAGGAAGCCCTGCCCGAGGAACTGCAGGGTGTCGAGGCGCCCGCTGCTGAGGCGGCCGCCGACGAGGGCGAAGACGAATCGGAAGCCGACCAGGACACAGAGTCCGACGCTGACGACGACACCGACGACGATGACGAAGACGACGGTGACGGCGCAGAAGGACTCGGCGCAATGTTCGGCTAACTAACACTACTGGAGGATACAACAATGGA
Source organism: Natrialba magadii ATCC 43099 (assembly GCF_000025625.1). Lineage (NCBI taxonomy): Archaea > Methanobacteriati > Methanobacteriota > Halobacteria > Halobacteriales > Natrialbaceae > Natrialba > Natrialba magadii. The sequence goes on from NC_013922.1 coordinate 3,656,453, forward strand.
ATACGTTTACGCTGCACTCATCCTGAACGAATCGGACGAAGAGATCAACGAAGACAACCTCACCGACGTGCTCGACGCCGCTGGCGTCGACGTCGAGGAGTCCCGTGTCAAGGCGCTCGTCGCCGCACTCGAGGACGTCGACATCGACGAGGCCGTCTCCGAGGCCGCAGCCGTCCCAGCCGCCGGAGCCGCCGCAGGCGGCGCTGCCGCAGCTGACGAGGCTGCTGACGACGGTGGCGACGAGGAAGAGACCAGCGACGTTCCGGACACGACGGACGAGGACGACGACGAGGACGACGAGGCAGACGGCGAAGGCCTCGGCGAACTCTTCGGCTAAGTCCCGAGTCGCTTCGCAACTCGCACTCGCGGACACACGCGACTGCGACCACGACGACACAGCCAATTTTGCTTTCTTCGGCGCTCACCACCGACAGTTACTTCTCCGTTCTCCATGCCTTTCCGTTCATGACAACTGCAGTGTACTTCGATCTCGACGGAACGCTCTGTACGTACGACGAACCCTTCGAGGCGATGTTTCAACGAACTGTCTCCCCCTACGGCACGCCGACTAACGGGGCGTACGACGCCTACGTCGAGCACCTGTTGGACGCGGTCGATCGCTGCGAACCCAACCCGTATCGCCGCGCGTTCGAAACGATCGTGACAGAACACAATTTCGAGGTCGATGCGACGCCAGCCACACTCGCCGCCGACTACTGCGACCGCGAGGTCGACGCGACAATCACGACGGCCGGCGCGACGGAGGTACTCGAGTCCGTCGCCGCCACGAACCCGACTGGCATCATCACTAACGGCGACGGCGAACAGCAGCGTGCGAAACTCGAGTGCCACGGACTCGACGGACGGGTCGACGAGGTGCTCGTCTCGAACGAAGTGGGGGTTCGAAAGCCCGACCGGGAGCTGTTCGCGACCGCGAAAGATCGCTTGCCGGCGGACGACTACGTCTACGTCGGCGACAGCTACGAGGAGGACATCGTCGGGGCTCGCGACGCCGGCTTTCAGACGGTGTACGTCACCGGTGCTGGCGGATCTGCTGTCGAAGAGCCTGCTGCTGCGGACGCCGTCGTCGAGGGGGTCGGCAAGTTACGTGACCCCGGTTCGGTTCCGGGCTCGCTTCCAGGGGTACTCGAGGATGTGTTCGTATCGTAGCCGGATCGTGATTGGATCGTGATCGAAGCGTAGTGGGTACCGGTGGACGCGAGAGCCTTGCCGGACCTCGTCGCCAGAGCCGACGAGTACGAGTCCACCCCACGGGCGCGAGTTTAAATCCGAAGCCGCGGCCAGAGGGAGCGATGGCCGTCGCCCCGGTCGAGTTCGTCACCGATCCAGCACTGACGCTCCAACTGCTGGCCTGGACACTAGCTGGTGCGTCGCTGGGGAGTCTGAGTGGGCTCGTGCCCGGTCTCCACGCGAACAACTTCGCGCTCTTGCTCGCCGGCATCGCGGCGTCGGTTCCGGGTCCGCCGCTGTTTGTCGGCTGTGCGATGCTCGCCGCGGGTGTCGTCCACACCTTTCTCAACGCCGTACCGGCGATGGCACTCGGCGTTCCCGACGCAGAGATGGCAGTAACCGCGCTACCGGGCCACCGGCTGGTACTCGATGGCCGGGGCTACGAGGCGATCCGACTCTCGGCGCTGGGCAGCATCCTCGCCGTGCTCGTCGCGATCCCACTGGCAATCCCCGTAACCCGCGCCGTGACGGCGTTCTACCCGACGATTCGGGCACACCTGCCGCTCGTGTTGGCGATGGTCGTCGTTGCACTCGTCGCCTCCGAGTACACGTGGCGCGCCCGATTTGGTGGGGTGCTCTCCTTCACACTCGCGGCCGCGCTCGGTGTGCTGACGCTCGACCTCTCGCCGGACGCACCACTCGAGGCCGGCGGGATGCTCGCGCCGCTGTTCGCCGGCCTGTTCGGCGCGCCCGTGTTGATCGACGCGGTTTTCGGGTCGGGAATCCCGCCACAGCGCGATGGGACAATCGAACTCCCGCGCTGGCTCGTCGGTGCAACGGCACTCGCCGGCGCGCTTGCGGGCGCGGTCGTCGGCTATATTCCTGGCATTTCGGCCGCGATTGCAGCCGTCGCGGTGCTCGTGCTGGTTCCGGGAAACGCCGGCGACCGCGGCTACATCGTCGCGACGAGCGGGGTCGATACGGCGAATACGATTTTCGCGCTGTTCGCGCTCGTCGCGATCGGCCAACCCAGAACCGGCGTGATGGTCGCCTTCGAGAACGTGAACGCGCCGCTCGAACTTCCGATCCTGCTCGGTGCCGTGCTCCTCGCGGGCGTCTGCGGCTTCGTCCTCGTGATCGTTGTCGGCGAGCGCTACCTCGAACTGGTCGGCCGCATGGCGTACTGGAAGATTTCGACCGCCGTCCTGGGACTGTTACTCGTCCTCTCGTACCTGTTCACCGGCCCGCTCGGTATCGTCGTCTTCGTCGTCGCTGCCGCAATCGGCATGGTGCCGGTCCGCCTGCGGGCACGGCGAGTCCACCTGATGGGCGTGCTGATCGGTCCCCTAATTCTCAGTGGGTGACGCAGCGTGGTGAGGAACCGACACCACAGCGTGGGCCACGAATACGATTCGTAACCGGTGTTGAAGAACAGACATAAATCAGTTAATTTAATCATCCAACGTCAGAGTGTGCACTATGCTCAACATTCACCTCTGTCTCGTCGGCATACACATCTCTCTGGTCGGCAGCGTTCTGCTCATCGAATCCGGATAGCTGGGCACAGTCCTGGCCCGATCTCCTGGCTGATGCTCATCGGTGGATTGGTTCTTACACTCTTTTCAGTCCTCAACCAGTTGTTCCCCGTCCCAACTGGTAGCGACACGTAGCTACTCGTCGCAGTTGGGCAGGTCGCGCAGTGCTCAGGTATCACTCGAGTACGCGCGCTGCGCTGCCGTCACAACGGACTCCACCCGACTCGAGTCGACCGGGTTCGTGGTTGCACCATCCTCCTTGAGTGCCGTCCCGACGATAGCGCCGTCAGCACCGGCAGCGAAGCAGTTTCCGACCGTGTCTGCGGTGACGCCGCTGCCGACGAACACCGGTGCCTGAATCTCGTGAGCGGAACGCTCAGCGGCGACGCGCTCGACGTCCTCGAGTGCAGTCTCGTTCCCTGTCCCACTCCCGGAGACGATCACGCCGTCCGCCTTCCCGCGCTCGACTGTCTCGAGTGCGGCCTGCTCGATGGCCGTCTCGCCGACTGGCGTGGCGTGCTTGACGTGCACGTCCGCGAGAATCGCCACGTCGGGTGCGATCCGCTCTCGGAGACGGACCGTCTCGTAGGCCCGGCCCTCGAGTACCCCCTGATCAGTCGCGGCCGTGCCCACGTGGACGTTGGTGCGGATGAAATCGGCGTCGACAGCGGCCGCGATCGAGAGCGCTGCCTCGGCGTCGTTTCTGAGGACGTTGATCCCGATCGGCACGTCGACGGCGTCTGCGACGGTGCTGGCGATGGCGGTCATATCGGCGACGACGTGGGCGGGGACGGTCTCGGGGTAGAACGGCGCGTCGCCGAAGTTCTCGAGCATGATCGCGTCGATGCCACCGAACTCGAGTCGGGTTGCATCCTCGTGCGCCCGCTCGTGGAGAGCGGCGCGGTCGCCGCCGAACTCGGGTGCGCCGGGAAGCGCAGGGAGGTGAACCATGCCGATGAGCGGCCGCTCGCGGTCGAATCGGTCGAGGAGTGAGTCCTGCTGTGCTGTGGTCATACGTTGTGTGACGGCGAGCGGCGGTAAGTGCGGTTCCATCGCATCGGCCAGGACCGTGTATTTGCAACAGTCCGTTCCACCGTGCGCCATGCCGACGTACTCGTTAGTCGGCAAGCGCGTCGCCGTCCACGGGCGTTTTTGCTCCGCCGTCACTAGTCCAACCGATGGCAGACACCGACCTGTTCTCGCCGCTCACGCTGCGAGAGCTCGAAATTCCAAACCGGATCGCCGTCTCGCCGATGTGCCAGTACTCCTGTGACACCGACGGCCTGCCGACCGAGTGGCACCGCGTCCACCTCGGCAGCCGCGCCGTCGGCGGTGCCGGCATCGTCATGACCGAGGCCACCGCCGTCGAACCGCGCGGGCGGATCACGCCCCACGATTTGGGCATCTGGACCGACGAGCAAGCGACTGCACTCGAGCCGATCACTGCGTTCATCCGCGAACAGGGCTCGGTGCCGGCGATCCAGTTGGCCCACGCGGGTCACAAGGCGAGCAAGCGAAAGCCCTGGGAGGGGAACGATCCGATTGCGCCCGAGGAGGGCGGCTGGGAGGTTCTCTCGCCATCGCCCGAGGCGTATCCGCCGTTCGACGGCGAGCGCCCAGAGATGCAAGCGGCGACGGTGGATGACATTCAGGACGTTGTCGACGCCTACCGCGCTGCGGCCGAGCGATCGCTTTCGGCCGGCTTCGAAATCGCGGAGGTTCACGCGGCCCACGGCTACCTGCTTCACGAATTCCTCTCGCCGGTGACGAATCAACGTGAAGACGATTACGGCGGAAGCTTCGAAGATCGGACGCGGTTCGTCCGCGAAGTGACGGCAGCCGTTCGTGAGGTCTGGCCCGACGACAAGCCCGTGTTCGTCCGCATTTCGGGCACCGACTGGCTGGACGACGAGCCCGAATCGTGGGATGTCGAACAGTCTGCACGGCTTGCAGCCGACCTCGCCGAAGTTGGTGCCGACCTGATCGACGTCAGTTCCGGTGGACTCCACCCCGACCAGGACGCCACAGGGGGCCCGAATTTCCAGGTTCCGCTGGCTGAGCGCGTCGACGAGGGAGGGGATCTCGCTGTGGGTGCTGTGGGGGGCGTTACCGAACCCAAGCAGGCCGATGCACTCGTGCGAAACGACCGCGCGGACCTCGTGTTGGTCGGCCGTGAGTTCCTGCGCGATCCGTACTTTGGGCTGCGTGCTGCGGACGAACTCGCGGGTGAGGAGGCCCCAGAAAAGTGGCCGATTCAGTACCGACGAGGAGTTCGGTAAACGACTGGTTCGGCGGGCAGAGAGACAGGGTAATGCGAACTTATTCGCGCGAATATGTTCGCCACACTCCCACCTGTTGGGAACAACTACCTGTTTTCAACTCCTGTAAGTGCCAAGCGAAGAGTGACGACAACGATGACCGACCGAACCCACACTCGACGAACCGTCCTGCAGGCCGCAGGCGCGACGTCCGTCGTCGCCCTCGCTGCCGGTTGTTTGAGCGACGATGAGGAGGAGAACGGTGGCGGAAACGGCGGCGGAAACGGTGGCGACGACGACATCGACCCATCGGAGTGGGAAGACGTCGATACGATCGAACTCGACGGCGTGACCGCCGGCTGGGAAGGCGTTGCTCCCGACATGATCGCAGGCGAGACGAACCCGACAATTGTCCTCTTCGAGGGCCAGGAATACGACTTTACCTGGTACAACGAAGACAGCGGGACCCACAACATCGAGATCTGGGACGAGGACGAAACGGTCGTCGAGGACTACCAGACCGACGAGGTCAACGATGACGAGCAGACGCTCTCCGGCGTTGTCGCTTCCGAGGAGATGGCCTACTACCGCTGTGCTCCACACAGCCAGATGCAGGCCCCAATTCAGGTCGAAAGCGAGTGAGCAGACGGTTTCGCCAGTCGTCCACTACTGCCGATGCCGTCCCCCTGGAGTCGTGCTGAGGTCCACAGGGCAGTAACTGCGGTGTGATAGCGACGAGAGCGCGGTTCCATAGGCACCCAACACTCACATTCACATCACAAACCGCACCACCTGCACTTGCACCCACACCACCTGCACCTGCACCCACACCACCGCACCCACACCCACACCACCGCACCCACCCAACACTACCCACCCACCCGCGCATCTCGCACCCGCTATCCGGCCCTGTGTGCATACCCTGCACCCGCAACACACCTTTCTGCACCGTTTCCAGACCGACACTGCACAGACGGCTCTCACTGCACAGATAGCGCTCTCTTCTGTATAGCCGCTACTCACGCGGTATCGAACACTGACATCGAACACTGACACCGAACAAACCGTACACACCGTACACACCGTACACACCGTACACCACACACCCTCTCGAACACCCCTACGTCTCCGCCCACTTGATCGAACAGCCACGCGACGGCTCCCACTCGAGTGCAACGTCCTCACCTGCAAGCACTGACTCGATGGCCTCCCGGATGTGGAAGCGAGTCGGCTCCTCGTCAGGGTTGAGGGCGTCGTCGAGACGGCCCTGGTAGGCGAGGGCGAACTCGTCCGCGCCATCGTCATCCGCAGCCGTTCCGTCGCCGTCTCGCCGAAACAGGAACGGATCCGGTGTACAGGTCGCGCCGTAGGCCTCGGCGACATCCTGCGATGCATCACGGAGGTAGGCGTCGTACTGGATCGTCCCGTCGTCGACGAGTTCTTGCATTCGCTCGAAGGAATCGTCTGGATACTCCTCGGCGTCGTTGGGGTTGATCCCGACGACAGCAACGTCGTCGTACTCGGCCGCGAGGTCGTTCAACAGGTCGAACTTTGCCTTCGCGTACGGGCAGTGGTTGCACGTAAAGACCAGCAGCAGTGCCTCGTTGTCAGCGAACGACTCGAGTGTGTAGGTTTCGCCGTCGGTGCCCTCGAGTTCGAACGCCGGTGCCGTGTCACCTGCCGCAAGCTCGGTCTCGGATTCTTTGGCCATACGAACCGTTTTGTTGGGTGTCATCATATACCTCCCGCTCGCGTCATCTATTTTCAGATCCAGAGCACCACGAGAGAAGGATGATCGGCGGACGACTCGATCGTCGTGACAGTTCGACGAGCGAGTGTCACACGACGGCCTACATATTTGTACCCCCCGGCATATCGATGTGGTATGAAGACGCTCGAGGTCACCGACGAACAGTACGAGTTCATCCAGCGCCTACGCGAAGAAATTTCACGGGACGTCGTCGGCCGCTACGGCTTCGTCCGCGAGCAGGATGCCCTCCAGTTCCTGATCGACAACATCGACGAGGAGGTCGCAAATGCGATCGATCTCGACGCCGAGTTCTCCGCGACCGACGACGTGGCAGCCTCCGTCGGCGCGGCGATCGAGGGCGAGAAAGACCCACACGCACTCGAGGAGATTACCTACGACGAAGTCGGCGATGTAGAGGGCGCGATAGACGAGGCGGCGAGCGATTCGGGCGCTGGATCGAGCCTCGATGAATCAGCGGACGACTCGTCGGACGGAACGGTCGATGAGGAAGTCAATGAGGAAGTCGATGCGGATGACAGCGACGGTGGTGAGGCGACCGGCGACAGCGACGGTAGCGATGGCAGCGATGACAGCGACACCACCAGCGGCGAAGCCGACGATGACGACATGCTCGACGAGATGATGAGTCTCCTCGAAACCCACGACGACAAGTGGGAAGAATCCTCCTCGGCGGACTACCGTTACACCGTCACCCTCCCTGATGGCTCGACCGAAGACGTCCAGACCAAAGACGACGTGCGCGCGCTGCTGTTCAAAAATTACCGCTAGCACCCGTCTCTCCCACGCCACCATCTGTCACGAAAAACAACAAAGAACAACGTTTTTACACGCCGTCGCGCTTCGAAGAGATATGAGCGAACGCGAGGTGCTCGAGTTGCTTCGTGAGAACGCGCGCTATTCGACGGCCGATATCGCGCGAATGACCGACCTCGACGAGAGCGAGGTCGCCACCGCAATCGACGACCTCGAGGCGGCGGGCGTGGTACAGGGCTACCAGGCCGTCGTCGACTGGGACGAACTCGAGGAGGAACGCGTCCGCGCCGAGGTCGAGTTGAACGTCCGACTCGATCGCGAAACCGGTTACGACGATATCGCAGAGCGCCTCGCCCGATTTCCGGAGGTGACAGCCCTCCGGCTGGTCAGCGGCGACTACGACTTCGATATGGAGGTCGAGGGTGACTCGATCCGCGAAGTCTCGCAGTTCATCAGCGAGAAGGTCGCACCGGTGCCAGAGATCACACAGACGGTTACCCACTACGTGATGACCTCCTACAAGGAGAACGGCATCGAGTTCGGTGACGGCGAGGAAGACGACCGCCTCTCGTTTTCACCCTAAGAGCGTGATCTGATCGATGCCACTCGACCTCTCAGACCGCGTGCAGACGGTCCCGCCGTCCGGTATCAGACGCTTCTTCGAAATCGCAGAGGAGCGCGACGACGTCATCTCGCTCGGTGTCGGTGAACCAGACTTCGCGACGCCGTGGGCGGCCCGCGACGCCGCCATCGCCTCGCTCGAGGTGGGAAAGACCTCCTACACGGCGAACCGAGGAAAGCGCGAACTCCGCGAGCGGATCGCCGACTACGTCGCGGACGGCTTCGATCTGGAGTACGATCCAGCGGACGAGATCATCGTCACCGCGGGGGCAAGCGAGGCCGTCGACCTGGCCTTCCGCGCGCTCGTCGATCCCGGCGACACCGTCGCGATCGCCCAGCCGTCGTACATCTCCTACGAACCCGGTGTGATCTTCGCCGGCGGCGAGGTCTGCTCCGTTCCGACCAGCAAGGCGGACGAGTTCACACTCACCGTCGAGGCACTCGAGTCAGCCGGCGCAGACGAGGCCGATTTGCTCGTCCTCTGTTACCCCAACAACCCGACCGGCGCGGTGATGAGCGAGGCCGAACTCGAGCCGATCGCCGAGTTCGCCCGCGAGCACGATCTGACGGTGCTCTCGGACGAGATTTACGCCGAACTGACCTACAATGGGTCACATACCTCGATCGCGACACTCGAGGGGATGCGCGAACGGACCATCGTCTTCAACGGTTTCTCGAAGGCCCACGCGATGACCGGACTCCGACTCGGCTACGCGCTCGGTCCTCCGAAGGCGATCAATGCGATGAACAAGATCCACCAGTACACGATGCTCTCAGCGCCGACGACGGCCCAGCACGCGGCGATCGAGGCGCTCGACTCGTGCGACGAAGAGGTCCGCGAGATGGTCGCCCAGTACGACCGGCGACGGCAGTTCGTCCTCTCGCGGTTCCGCGAAATCGGGCTGGACGTCTTCGAGGCCAAGGGGGCGTTCTACTGCTTCCCGGAGGTTCCAGACGGCTGGACCGCAGAGGAGTTTGCGGAGGGTGTGCTCCGTGAGGAAGGCGTCGCGGTTGTCCCCGGCGACGTCTTCGGCGCGGGCGGCGAGGGTCACCTCCGTGTATCCTACGCGACTGGACTGAACGACCTCCGCGAGGCACTCGACCGGATCGAAACGTTCGTCGAAGAGCACGTCTGAGCCGAGACCACAGTTCAGGAACGTTCTTTTCCTCACCCCGACTTTCACCCCGTATGGTCGACTATCGCCCGCTTCGCGACGGCGAAGCCTTTCACGAGTTCCGGCAGTACGCGTTCGGGCCTTCCACCGGCATCGAACCGTACGATCCGGACGAACACGAGACCCCGCGGGATCGTCGCGGTAGCCGCCGCGCCATCTACGAGGACGAGTCGGCTACCGACTCGGACGCCCGCAGCATCTGTCGACACTACTGGCTCGAAACACACGTCCGCGGGGATACCCACCCGACCGCCGGCCTCGCCTCCGTCGCGACACCGCCCGAATTCCGCCGACAGGGCTACGTCCGCGACCTCCTCGCCCACTCGCTCGACGAATACCGTGAACGCGGCTGTCGGTTCTCCGTCCTGTGGTCCTTCTCCTACGGCTTCTACAACACCTACGGCTGGGACACGAGTAACCAACTCGCCCACCACGCCTTCGACCCCGACCTGCTCTCGTTCGCGAGCGCAGCCATCGACGCGAGTGACGCTACCTACTCGTACCAGCCACTCGAGTCCGACGCGTTCGCGCGACTCCAGTCGGTCTACGAAACCCACACCGAGCGGTACGCGCTCGCGATCGACCGCGGCGAGTGGTGGTGGCGTCATCGAGTTTTCGAAGGTCACGACGTGGATCCATACGTCTACGCCGCAGAGCGCGACGGCGACACGGTTGGCTACCTCGTCTACGGCTTCGACAGCCACGGCGACAGCGAACTCGGCGAGCGAACGATGGTCGTCTCCGAACTGGTGGGCGAGGATCACGAGGCGTTCCTCGCGCTGCTCGCGTTCTGTCATCGTCACGCCTCGCAGGTCGAGGAGGTGGTACTCGAGTTACCCCCTGAAGCGCCGTTCCGGGAGACGGTTCACGCACCGGACGAGGTCGAGACGACGATCGAGACCGGGCCGATGGTTCGGGTGGTCGACGTTGCGGAGACGCTCTCGGCGCTGTCCTATTCGCAGGATGTGGAGACAACGTGTTCGCTGTCGGTGACGGATCCGCTTGCCGAGTGGAACAATGGAACGTTCGAGCTCTCGGTTCGGGACGGAAGCGCCGTGTGTGAGCGTGTTCGGGACGCAGGCGACGAGCGCGATTCTATTGCCGACGCGTGCCTCGATAGTGCCGCACTCTCCCAGCTCGTTGTCGGCGCTCGCAGTGCCCGGAAACTTGCGCGAACGAATCGACTCGAGGCGGCAGACGAGGTCGTCTCGGAACTCGCCCGACTCTTTCCGGAGACTGGCGTCTACTTCGGCGACCACTTCTGAGACGGGACCAGTTATCGCCGCCGTAACCACGGATGGTCGCGGTTGCAGTCGAGTTGGCACTCGGACCAGAGCGGGATGACTGAGCAAGCGCTGGAATCGACAGTAGGAGAGCGTCCAGTACAAGTAAATTTCAGGCATCCAATAGTATTTCCGTATTAACTACGATGGTTCAACCGATGCGACGGCGAAAATACCTCACTGGGATTTCATCAATTGCGACCGCCGGAATCGCAGGCTGTGCGGGACACACCCCGACGGACGACGATCAGTCAGCACCCGGCATCGGCGGGCGCAGCGATACTGACATCGATGTCGATATCGTTGCCGAAACGCAGTTCGAGGACGATCTGACGCCGCTTTGCGGAGCCGGCGAACCGCTCCCAGCGAGCGTCGACGGTGCGAACGCGGCCTTCGTGACCCATCACGAGTTCGTCCACGATCACGAGCGCGGGCACTACGGCGTTCGTGGCCGAATTGAGCCGGGAGATTCCGAAGAATCCGGAGCTGACGGAGCGCCCAGATTACGCGGAAACGTTCCCAGCGTCCGGGTAACGTTTTCCGACGGTTCGACCGCTTCGGAGCGCATCTACGGTCTCGAGTCGGACGAATCGTACGCGTTCACGGTTGTAACAGCAGCAGGTGACCTCGACGACATCGAGTCGTACGAGCTCACCGTTCCCGATGGTGAAACTGCTGACATCGGACACGTCCCGGCGGCATACGCGACAATCGACGACGAGCAGTGGGGACAGATCGGAATCCACGACAGCGACGCCGTCTACGGCTGCGTCGCATCCGTGAGGAACGACCATAACCGGCCCGTGGAACTGTATCCGCGATACAAGGCGTTTTTCGACGAGGCGACGGTCGCAGCCAGCGGCACAGCCATCGGGTCGAGCCTCGTTCTCGATCCGAATGAGACGCAGACGGTCTCATTCCCGTACCGACGGTGCAATCCGGGTGCAGTCGTCTCCGTCGACACCTGGCTCGAATGGTCGACGATGCTGTATCCGTGACTGGCCAGCGCCCGAGGCGTCGCGAGTTGGCCCCAACTCGAGTCCCGCCCCAGCGACACCAATGACTCACCGCTCGCCGGTCGCCCGATCCGGTATCGGAGTTCGACGACCTCGCTTTCGCGCGTCGTCGTCTCGAGCCACGAGAGGCCCCGCTCAGACCACGTTCCGCTCCGTGCGCTCGGCGGCCGCTCCATCACCGTCGTCCTGATCGAAACGGGTACTCGAGAGCGACTCGATATCGAGCAGTGAGGGCTCGCCCTCGAGGGCTAGTTCGGCGACGAGTTGACCGAGTGCGGGCGCGTGTTGGAAGCCGTGTCCGGAGAAGCCAGCGGCCGTAATGAAGCCCGGAATCGTCTCCTCGACGATGGCGTTATCGTCGGGCGTGACGGCGTACAGGCCGGCCCAACCACGCTTGATGGCGGATTCGGGGCCGAAGTAGCTGGTCCAGTCGGCAGCAGCCTCGAGGGCGTCGATCGCCCACTCGAAGTCCATCGAACGGGTGTAGCCATCGGGATCGCGGGCGGGGTCCGTCTCGGCGAAGTGGCCGCCGACGAGTGCGTCGCCGTTACGCTCTGGACGGAAGTACGACCCTTGATCGAGGTCGATGGTGAGCGGGTCTGTCTCCGGAACCTGTGTCTCCGGCTCGGCAATGGCAATCTGGCGACGTTTCGGCGTGATTGGCAAGACGACGTCCGCCATCGCAGCGGCCTCGCGCGCCCACGGGCCAGCGGCGTTGACGACGGCGTCAGCCTCGAGCCGTTCGTCAGGCGTTTCGACACCTATCACGCGCGGTTCACCGCCCGAGTCGTCACGGAGCACGTCGACGACGGGTGTCTTCGTTCGTACGTCAGCGCCCGCCTCTGCAGCGGCCTGCGAGTATGCCTGCAGTGCGAGATGGGGGTCGGCGAAGCCGTCGGTCGGCGAGTACGTCGCGGCGACAAATTTGTCTGCGTCGATACCCGGACAGTGCTCCTGTGCGTCCTCGGGGTCCAGAATCTCGCTCGGCACGCCGCAGTCGTTCTGCATCGCGACGGTGTCCTCGAAGGCTGCTGCGGTCTCCTCGCTGCGCGCGAGAAAGAGGTAGCCGTTCTTCCGGTAGTCAATCTCCGTTCCGAAGCGTTCGTCGAACTCGTCCCAGACGCGCATGCTCTCGCGGGAGAGTTCGACGTTGATCGGCGTCGAGAACTGCGCACGGATACCCCCCGCGGCGCGCTCCGTGCTTCCAGAACCGATTGACCCCTTCTCGCAAACGGTCACGTCAGCGCCACGCTCTGCCAGTTCGTAGGCACTTGCGAGACCGACGATCCCACCACCGATAACGACGACGTTCATGTGGTGTCCAAACACACCACGACGAATAAGGATTCGCTCCCCCGGCTGGCACTGCAGGGCGATGAGTCGCCAGCGGACACTGCTCGCCCACCGACGGTGACGCGCTCCGGGCTGGATGAGAAACGCACTCATCACGCGCCGGCAGCGAGTCCGGTCAGAACCGATCTGGACCGACCTGCTCTCGATGCTCGCTATCCAACCCGCCAGCAACCGCGTCGGCAACGAGGTCGGCCACCGCCGGCGCGAGCGTGATCCCAAGTCCCGTCAGCCCACAGGCGACGACGAAGCCAGACACGTCCGTCTCGCCGACGATCGGCCGGCCGTCCGGCGTTACTGTTCGGTAGCCAACCCACTCCTCAGTGATTGTCGCGTCGTCAAACCCCGACACGAGGCTGGCGGTACCGGGTGCACCGTTTCGAAACGAATCGGAAAGATCGCGCTTGTGTAACTCGAGTACACTCCCCTCAGCGTACCCGGTGTTGAACTCGCCGACGACGGCGCGACGCGGTGCTTTCGAGCCGTTTGCAGCGCCGGGTCTAACGTAGCGCTTTGACTCGAGGATGGTGAACGGGGTGGCGTTGGAGTTGGAGTTTGTGTTGGACTGGGTGGAATCGGCGCGCTGGGACGCGGCGGCGGGGCACTCGAGTTCGGCCATCGGGCCGACGGTGTGGGCGAGTGGAAGCGAGACGCCGACCGTGTTGTTCAGCTGTGGTGCCCAGGGGCCGGCGGCGTTGATGACAGTGTCGGCGTCGATCCGGCCGGTGTCGGTCTCGACAGCACGAACAGTTCCGTTTCGCGTTCGAATAGCAGTGACTTCGACACCGGTTCGAACGTCGACACCGGCCTCACGGGCACAGTCTGCGAACCAGGATGCGACGGCGGCCGGATTGCATCGCCTGTCCGCCGTAGTGTGTAGCCCGCCAGCGAACGCACCAGGATCTCGACTGTCGTCGAAATTCGACGTGTCAATGCCGTACTCGGCGAGTTCGTCGGGCGTTCGGAACGTGGCATCGACACCGTGGTCGGCGAGCGTCGCCGCGGAGCGCTCGAGACGTTCAGCGTACGCCGCCGTTTCGGCGAGATAGAGTGTTCCGATCCGTTCAGCCTCGAGGCCACTCTCTTCGAACAGTCGCTGGTAAGCCGCCCAGGCGCGGTTCCGGAGCGCCACGTCGAACGGTGTCGGCTCGACCGCAGCGCGCATGAGCATTCCCGCAGAGGCAGCCGTCGTGTCGGTTCCGATCTCGTCGCGCTCGACGAGCGTGACGTCGTGGTCCGTCTGGCCAAGCCGCGCGGCGGTCGCGGTACCGATAATGCCGCCGCCGACGATGACGAGTTTCATGGGGAACTATACCACGGCATTGGTGAAACGCGCTTCTATTCCGGTGAACTCGTCGAGCGTGTGGGCGCGACGGGGTGACCCCATCGGTCCGACATACACTGAAGTAGTCACCGAACAATGCACCGGTATACCATGGTTCGTGTTCTCTCTGCCGACGACGTGGAAGCGGTCCTCGAAATCGACGACCTCCTGCCGGTCATCGCCGAAGCGTTCGAAAAGCAACACGCTGGCGCAGTTGAACGACCCGACCGTCCGCACTACCCGATCGGCACCGGTCTCGACGCCGACGCGCCCAAGGAGCCAACCGGCACAGGGCTCTGCATGCCCGCCTACATCCACGGCGCGAACTACGCCGCGACGAAACTCGTCGCCGTCTGCGAGGACAACGCCGACCGGGACCTGCCGACGGTCACCGCACAGCTCTCGCTAACCGATGCCGAAACCGGTCAGCCCGTTGGCTACCTCTCCGCCAACCGAATTACCAGCGCCCGCACCGGCTGTATCGGCGGCCTCGCCGCACGCGAACTCGCCGCCGACGGCCCCATCGACCTCGGCGTCATCGGTGCCGGCACGCAGGCCCGCTGGCAAACCCGGGCCATTGCCGCCGCAACGGGCGACGCACTCGAGTCCATTCGCGTCTACTCGCCGAGTGAGTCGCGGGTCGCCTGTGCGAACGACCTCGAGGCGGAGTTGGGCGTTCCCGCGGAACCGGTCTCGAGTCCGCGCGAGGCGGTGTCGGACGCGTCGGTGGTCGTGACGGGGACGACGAGCACGGAGCCAGTGTTCCCGGGTGACGAACTCGGGCCGGGGACGCTCGTGATCGCCGTTGGGGCGTACACACCGGAGATGCGGGAGTTGGACGACGAGACGGTCGAGAGTGCGGATCGGATCATCGGTGACGTACCCGACGAGGCGGCAGCAACAGGTGATCTGCGTGGGCATCCGGATCGGGAAATTGAACCGTTCGGGGCCGTCCTTGCAGGAGAGACTGGCCGACAGCACGACGACGAGCGACTCGTCATGAAGAGTGTGGGATCGGCGGTGCTCGACGCCGCGAGCGCCGAGATGATCTTCGAACAGGCGGCTTCGGAGGAGGTTGGGACGACGGTCCCGTTGTAGATTGTCTGGTGGCTGACGGCTGATCGGCGCTGAACTGACACTGAACCGACACTGAACCGACACTGATCGAGATGCAAACACAGAACCGGGAGGACTCGAAATCATGACAGCAACAACGAGTTCAAACGAATGAACACTCGGCGTACGACGTACCAGACGGTGGTCCGCGGCCGCGACACTGAAATAGGGGCTTCGATAACTACTGCTAGAGTTGTTGAGAATGGGTAGGACGTGTGTTGATTCCTTGGGAAGGGAATCGTGGTGGTCGTGGTCGTGGTCGTGGTCGTGGTCGTGGCCGTGCTGGTCGTGGAAGTCGGTAGCCACTCTGGAACGGCTGATCAATCAAGGTGAGTGGACGTGACACTTCGCTCCGTTCCGGTCGTCGACCGGATTACGGACGCCTTCTTCGCGCTCGATACGGACTTTCGGTTTACGTACCTCAACGACCGCGCGGAGACGCTTCTCGAGCGCTCCCGTACGGACCTGATCGGCCGTGTCATGTGGGACGAGTTTCCACAGACCGTCGAAACGCAGTTCCCCGACGGCTTTCACCGTGCAATGGAGAAACAGGTCTCCGTCTCGTTCGACATCTACCACGCTCGACTCGAGACGTGGTTCGAAACGACGGCCTACCCCTCCGAAGGCGGACTCTCGGTGTACATGCGAGACGTCACCGAACGCAAGGAACAGGAGCGCGTGATCGCACAGCATGCCGCCGTTGTAGAGGCCATCTCCGATGCCATCATCACGCTCAATCGCAACCGCGAAATTGTCTCGGTCAACGAGGCCATGGAGTCGTTCCTCGGCGTCGACCGCACGGAACTGATCGGCGAACACGTCGAAATCGTTCCCGAACTGGCCGAAATCGGCGACGAACACGCAGTCGAGATGGGCCGCGCCATCACTGACGTTGACATCGGAACCGCCGACACGCGCCACGTCGAGGTCCCGTTCACCGATGCCCAGGGAACGGACCGAATGGGCGAATTCCGTTTCGTCCCAATCGAAGACAACAACGCGACCGTCGCCGGCGTCATGCGCGACATCACCGATCAGTACGAGTACGAACGGATCGCTGCCTCACTGCACGAGATTACGCGCTGGCTACTCGAGTCCGACGATCCCGAGGAGATCTGTTCGATTGCGGTCCACGCCGGCAGCGACCTGCTCAATCTGCCGATCAGCGGAATCTGGCTGCTGGACGAGGAGCAAGGGTATCTCGACCCTGTCGCCGGAACGGCTGGTGCGTACGAGGAGTTCGGCGGCCTCCCGCGATTCAACCCGCCACAGGGGCTCATCTGGGATGTCTTCGAGGCTGGCGAAGTCGAACGCTTCGATGACCTGAGTGAAGTCGATGGGCTGTACAACGACGAGACGCCGTTGCAGTCAGAAGTCATCGCGCCCATCGGTACTCACGGCGTCCTGATGACCGGCTCGCTACAGCCGGATCGATTCGACGAAACTGACGTCGAACTGCTCTCGACGCTGGTCGAAAACACCCGGGCGGCGCTCGACCGCGCCGACCGCGAGCAACTCCTGCGCGAGCGCACGAGCGACCTCGAGCGCCAGACCGAACGCCTCGAAGGAATCGCGGACGTGCTCTCGACAGATCTCAAACGACAGCTCGATGCTGTCGCCGACGCACTCGAGGACGAACGTGCACAGACAGGGGTTGGGAGCAGTACTGAGGGAGAGGCTACCACTAGCATCAATATCGACACCAAACCCGACACCGACACCGACACCAACACCAACACCAACAGCGGCAACAACGACGATGTCTGGGAGTTTCCACTCGCCGAAGACTCCGTCACAACCATGCTCGACCGGACGGAGCGACTCGTCGACGACGTGCGAGAATTCGCCCGGAACGCGACCGCCGTCGGCCCGCGAAACCGGATCCTTCTCGAGCAGGCAGTCAACACGGCAGCAGCGACATCGCGACTCGACGCAGACGCAGTGAAACTCGAACAGCCGGCCGTGCTTCGTGCGGACGCCGAACGCTTCACTCGGCTTCTCGAAACCGCGTTCGACGATATTGCTGATCGCATCGACGAACAGGAGACAGCCGCCTCCAACGAGACCGTCGTCCAAATCGACTTGCTCGGCGTTTCGCCGGACGAACAGTCGACACACGACCAGCAACAGGCGGTTATCGGAACCGAATCGACCGACCGATCGCGTGGGTTTGCACTGGTCGACACCGCCGCGTTGGCACCGACCGATCCGGCAGATCGGATCTTCGACACCGAATCAGACCCCACGGAGTCCGAAACAGTCGATGGACTGGGCCTCGCGCTCGTCCGCGCGATTGCGAACGCACACGATTGGACGCTCTCGATCGACTCTGCCGAGAACGGCACTCGCATCGAGATTCAGGACGTAACGACACTCGAACCACTGTAGTTGGCTTCTCGTTTTGACCCGCAGCGTCGACAGTACCAGAAACAGCGGAAAGAGCAGACTAGGTGTCGGTCGGCTCCGCAGCTTCGCTCGACCGATCATCGGTCACCGATCCGTCGTCACCACTATCCTCAGTCATCACTTCGTCACCAACATTGCCCTCAGTCGTCGTTCCATCATCAACACCGCCCTCAGTCGTCGTTCCATCACCAACATCTCCCCCAGTCGCTGCGTTCAACTCCCGAGACAGCGCCCCATCATCGTCCGCCTCGAGTTCGTTCGCTTCGATCGCATCCGCAACCACGTCCGACAGCTGCACCCGTGACCCCGCCAGTCGATCCTCGAGCCTCGCATACTCCTCGCTCTCGACGAGTTCTGCGGTCGCTTTCTCGGTATCGAGTAACGCCTTCTTCTCTGCGAGCGTACAGAACTCACGAAGCTCCTCGTCGTACGTTGTCCGAACCTCGAGTCGCTCGACTGCCTGCAACAACTCGTCCTTCGACACCGGCTTGACGAGATAATCGTCGAATCCCATGTCGACAATATCGAAATCCGGCTCGACCGCAGTCACCATCGCAACACGACAGTCCACCTCGCGCTCGCCGATCGTCTCCAGCACGGCATCACCCGAGAGTTCGGGCATCCGCCGATCGAGCAACACGACATCGACCGACTCGTCGATCAACTCGAGTGCCTCGGAGCCGTTCGAGGCCGTCTTCGTGTCGTACTCGTCGCCGAGCCAGACGGTGTAGAGATTTGCAAGATCGGGTTCATCCTCAACGATCAGAATGGTCGGGGTGTCGGTAGCCATGAAGCGAAATCCTCCAATGTGTCGTCAGGGAACGACAGGGTTCGTCATGGCAGTTGAACTGAGAATATATCAACATACCGGGAGCAGATTCGAGTCAGGACAGGAATCGGCGACACGGTCCGATCGCAGCGACACACGACGCTGCGTGTCGCCTTACGCGAGTTCGTCCTCGATCGTCGCGCGCAGGTCGCGAATCTCGGTTGCATCGGTCGTGATCGTCTCGTCCCCGACGGTCAGCGAGAGCGTGCCGTCGTCAGTGGTCGAACCGAGGGAGACGACCGGCGCAACGTCGTCGAACGCGTCGCGGACGGCCTCGGGCGAGTCGGTCTGGATCAGTGCACGTCCGGGCTGTTCGTGGAACAGCGCACCCGCAAGATCGCTCACGTCGGGAACCGAGACATCGAGACCCGCGTCGTCGGAGACCATTTCCGCGAGCGCAACCACGAGGCCACCGTGGCTCACGTCGTGTACTGCGAGCGTCGTCTCGTCGTCCGCGACAGACGCGAGCGTGCCGACCAGGTCAGCCGCTTGCTCGTCCGACGGGAGTGCGGGGAACTGATCGCTGCCGTCAAACTGTGCGAGATACTCCGACCCACCGAGTGCGAACTCGTCCGACTCGAGTGCGAGGTCGCCGACGAGGAGGAGTTCACTGTCACCCTCCGCTGTGGGTTGGACCTCGAGCGGTGGCGCCTCGTAGCCTGTCTTCGTACCGACCATCGCGAGCGTCGGCGTCGGCGGGATCGGGCCGGCAACGGAGTCGTTGTACAGCGAGACGTTGCCGCCGACGACGGGTGTCGAGAGCGTCTCGCACATATCCGCGAGGCCGTCGACGATTCCCGTGAAGCCGCCGTAGACGTCCGGCTTCTCCGGGTTGCCACCGTTGAGGCAGTCGACTGCCGCGAGGGGTGTCGCGCCCTTGGCCGCGATGTTCGTCGCGTTCTCGAGTGCGATCGCGCGCGCACCGTCGTACGGTGCGGTGGTCGTCCAGTTCGGGGCCGCGCCGGAGGAGATGGCGAGTCCGGTGTTGGCCTCTCGAACGGCGATAATAGCTGCGTCGTCGCCCGGCCCAACACTCGTCCGCACGCCGACTTCGTGGTCGTACTGGCGGTAGACCCAGCGTTTGGACGCGGTGTTCGGGCTGGAGACGACCGCATCGAAGGCCGCAGAAAGGTCGGCGTCCGGCAGATCCGTGTCGGGTTCCGCAGGTTCCTCGCTGGGCAGGTCGTTCATCGGCGCGCCCTCACCCAGGAAGTACGCGTCGACGTCGACGACGGTCTCGCCCTCGAAGGTGCAGGTGTAGTTTTCCTCGGTGACTTCGCCGATGACCGAGCAGCCCAGATCGAAGCGGGCTGCGATTTCTGCGACGCGGTCGACGTTCTCGGGGTCGACCTCGTAGCACATCCGCTCCTGGGATTCCGCGAGCAGAATCTCGAGTGCCGACATATTCGGCTCACGCTGGTGGACGCGTTCCAGTTCGATCGCTGCGCCGAGGCCGCCCTTGGCGACGAGTTCGCTAGAGGCACCACCCAGTCCAGCGGCCCCGAGGTCGCGGGCGGACTCGATCAGGCCTTCGTCGACAAGTTGCTCGTTGGCCTCGATGAGCAACTTCTCGGCGTAGGGGTCGCCGACCTGGACGGCGGGTCGGTCTTCAGTTTCGGCGTCCTCGGCCAGGTCCTCGCTGGCGAAGCTCGCGCCGCCGAGACCGTCACGACCGGTCGCGTTCCCGACGAGGACGAGTTTGTTGCCGGGCTCCTGGGCTTCGGCAGTGACGAGTCGCTCCTCGTTCGTCAGGCCGACACAGGCGACGTTCACCAGCGGGTTGCCCTCGTAATCGGGGTGGAAGTCGACGCTGCCTGCGACCGTCGGAACGCCGATACAGTTGCCGTAGTGGCTAATTCCTTCCACGACGCCCTCGAACAGGTACTTCGAGTGTTCGCGGTCGAACTCGCCGAAGTACAGCGAGTCCGCGAGTGCGATGGGGTAGGCACCCATCGAGAGGGTGTCCCGGACGATGCCGCCGACGCCGGTTGCAGCGCCGTCGAACGGGTCGACGTAGGAGGGGTGGTTGTGGCTCTCGATCCCCATCGTGATGTACGTCTGTGAGTCGTCTCCGTTCGTGTCCGCGTTCGTGTCTGCGTCCACGTCCGTCCCCTCGTCTTCGCTCTCGGGCAACGCGACGACTGCCGCGTCGTCGCCTGGCCCGATGACGACCTGTTCGCCTTCGCTCTCGAACGCCGACAGCAACGGTCTCGAGGAGCGGTACGCGCAGTGTTCGCTCCAGAGGTTCTCGAACAGCGCCGCCTCCGCCGGGGTCGGCTCTCGACCCAGTTCCTCGACGACGAGTTCGTGATCCGAATCGGCAAGGCTCATTCATCTAGGTGATGAAAGTGAGGGTGTAAAGGGGTTTCTATAACCACGTTCGTGTATACACGTCCAGCGAGAAGTCACACTCAAGACGGGTCCTGGACCGAGGCGCTTTTGATCAATCGCCGTGAATAGAGAGGCGTGCTGTCGGTCGAACTCCACGCTCACTCGGCGCTCTCATACGACGGCCGTGACCCGGTCGAACTCATCTTAGAACAGGCCGACGCCGTCGGACTCGACGCCATCGCCGTGACGGACCACGACGAGATCGACGCGAGTCTCGAGGCCGCCGAGCGCGCGCCCGACTACGGACTGATCGGCATCCCCGCCATGGAAATCTCGAGCAAAGCCGGCCACATCCTCGGCTTTGGACTCGAGGAAGCCGTCCCGCCCGGACTCTCCTACGAAACGACGCTCCAGGAGATCCGCGACCAGGGCGGTCTCGCCGTGATCCCCCACCCTTTCCAGGAATCACGCCACGGTGTCATGGCTCGTATTTCACGCGAGGAACTCGCGATGGGTGACGCCATCGAGGTCTACAACTCCCGGCTGCTGACCGGCCGCGCCAACCGTCAGGCTGAACGGTACGCTGAAGCTCGAAACCTCCCGATGACCGCGGGCAGCGACGCCCACATCAGCGAGATGGTCGGGCAGGCCGTCACCCGCGTCGACGCCGACGAACGCTCCGCCGACGCCATCCTGCAGGCGATCCGGGAGGGTCGAACTACCGTCGAAGGCAAACGAACACCCTGGCACATCAGCTTCCGCCAGGCCGCCGGCGGCGTCTCGCGGCGGGTTCGAAACGGTGTCATGGGGATCTTTCAATGACACGAGACGAGTCTGTGTCCTCAGCCGCCCCCGTATCACCACCCCCACTCCGCGGAACCGACCTCGACACAGTCCGGGCCGCACTCGAGTCCCGCGAGCCACTGCCCGGCACGCCCGGCTTCGCTGGTGTCGTCGAAATTGACGGCCAGGATCACCTCGTTCGCGACGTTCTGGGCCGCGTGCCACTGTTCGTCGAACGCGATCAGCCTCCGACCCCGAACCCAACACCGGCCGACGCGTGGGCGTACACCCCCGAAGAACTCGACGCACCACTCCCGTTTCCCGCTGGTGCCGTCGCCACCCCTGACGACAGCGCACCGCAACAGCGGTGGACACTCCCCGAGCCCGACCCGATCGAGGACTCCGACACAGCGCGGGCTGTACTCGAGTCCGCCATCGAGACGGCGACGACCGAGGCCGCTGCAACTGACGCAGAGATCGCGGTTGCCTTCTCGGGTGGCGTCGACTCCGCGCTCGTCGCCGAACTCCTCGACGCGCCGCTGTACGTCGTCGGCTTCCCGGACAGCCACGACGTCGAGGCAGCCCGCAGTGCCGCCGCAGCGATGGGCCGCGAACTAACCGTGGTCGAACTCGAGCCGGCCGACCTCGAGCGCGCCGTTCCCGAAATCGCGCGCGCGACCGGGCGCACGAACGCGATGGATAT
Source organism: Natrialba magadii ATCC 43099 (assembly GCF_000025625.1). NCBI lineage: Archaea > Methanobacteriati > Methanobacteriota > Halobacteria > Halobacteriales > Natrialbaceae > Natrialba > Natrialba magadii. Next base: position 3,678,898 of record NC_013922.1, read on the forward strand.
TCAGATCGCGCTGCCGCTGTACCTGGTCGGCGAACGCGTCGCCGCCGACGGGTTCGACGCGCTCGCGGTTGGACAGGGTGCGGACGAACTGTTCGGCGGCTACGAGAAGGTAGTCCGACTCGACCACCGCGTCGAGGCCGAGACGACCCGTGGAGCCGTCCGCGAGCAGATTCGAAGCCTTCCCGAGCAGCTCCCACGGGACGTACGCGCCATCGAAGCTGCCGGCCTCGAGCCGGTCGCGCCGCTGTTACACGATGACGTTGTTAGTGCGGCGCTTCGGCTACCCGACGACCTGCTCGCCGACGAGGAGACGCGAAAACGCGGCTTCCGGCAAGTCGCGGCCGAGCACCTGCCGGAGACAGTCGCGATGCGGGACAAAAAGGCCGTGCAGTACGGCAGTCTCGTCGCGCGCGAACTCGACCGGCTGGCCCGCCAGGCGGGCTACAAGCGCCGGATGGACGACCACGTGACGAAGTACGTGGAATCGCTACTCGAGAACTAACCTCAGGACGGCAACGGACACAGACTCGCCGTAAAGACCACCGTCTCGTCGGTCTCGTTTTTCGCTCCGTGGGCGACACCCCGCTCGTGGAGCACAGTTCCCGGCGCGTCGATCTGTTCGTGCTCGCCGTCCTGAATCACCGTCACCGTCCCCTCGAGAACGTGGAAGAAGTTCGTGCTGTCGCCGTGTTCGTGTGCCTCGAGTTCTGCGCCGGGGCCGAGCGCGAACGCCTTCACCAGCACGTCGTCGGTGACGACGAGTTCGGTGGACTCGAGTTCCCCTTCGCCTGGATCGAGCGCTGCCAGTGCGTCGTCGTAGCGATCGAGTGATTCCGTAGCCATAGCTATCTGGTAGCTGATTCGTACTGTGAGCAAATAAAACAAGACGACGGCCTGGCCCTGCCGGCAGCGCCAGTACGTCAGTCCTCGAGTTCCGTCGGCAACTTGTCGGCTGGGTCGTCGGACGTGTTCGCGTCGACAGTTCGGCGGTTCGTCTCGCCGATTCGGTCTGCGATGTTGGCGACGACCTCTTCGACGGCCTCCTGTACCGGGCTGTCGTCGTCCTTGACGAGTGCGCCCTCGCTTCCCTCTGCACCGAAGTCAGGGTGGATCGGAATCTGGCCGATCATCGGCACGTCGTACTTGTCGACGATGGACTCCGCGCCGTCGGTGCCGAACAGGCCGTGCTGGTCGTCACAGCTTGGACAGACGAACGAGCTCATGTTCTCGACGACGCCCAGCACCGGCGTGTCGTGCTTGTTGAACATCTGGATGCCCTTACGGGTGTCCTCGAGTGCCATCTCCTGTGGTGTCGTGACGACGACGGAGCCCGTGACGGGCATCGACTGCAGCAGGTTCAGCGTCGCGTCACCGGTGCCCGGCGGCAGGTCGACGATGAGGTAGTCCAGACGGCCCCACTCGACGCCCTCCAGGAATTTCAGCATGAACTTGTTGACCATCGGACCGCGGAGAATCGCCGGGTCGTCTTCCTCTTCCATCATGAAGCCCATACTGATGACGCGGACGCCGTCAGACCGGGGCGGAACGATGTCTTCGCTCGGCGTCACGCCGGGTTCGCTCTCGACCGGCAGAATCTTCGGGATGTTCGGCCCGTGAATGTCGGCGTCGAGCAACCCGACCATCGCGCCACGCTTCTCGAGTCCGGCTGCGAGGTTCGCGGCGACCGTCGTCTTCCCGACACCGCCCTTCCCGGAGGCAACGGCGATGACGTTACGAACGCGGGGCAGGACCTCGTCGTCGAAGCCGTGTTCCGCGCCAGCGTGCGCGCGCAGGTCGGCCTCGAGTCCGGCTTCGTCACAGACCTCTCGAATGCGGTTGCCAAGCTCCATCTCGGAGGGTGCGTACGGCGTGTTAAACGCGAGCGAGATGCGAGCGGTTTCGTCTTCGATGGTGACGTCGTTGACGAGTCCGAGCGAGATGATGTCCTCGCCGATGTCTGGGTCCTCGATCCCCTCGAGCTTGATCTTGAGTTCGTGTTCTGTAATGCTCATACTGAGTCTGTGTGTTACCTATAGTACGGTTGCGAAGCGGGATACGTGTGATGGTTCGCCTGTAAAAGGTGCGTGCAGCAAGTGCCCCTGTGGACGGTGCATATAGTACAGCAAGTGTCCCTGTGGACGTCGCGTATATGACGTGCCGCTTGACTGTAACTAGCAGCAAACTGATCGTCGAACCCCGCTCCCGCTGGAACGGGTGGAACCGCAGTGACCCACAAAGACAGCGGTCTCGCTGTCAGCTGTGGTGTCGTCAAGAAATGGTGTGTCTCAGATGCCGGTCGTGAGTTGTGTGAACCGGACCGGCACTCGAGTGGTCCTTACGGACCAGGTCCCGCGAATGGTTCCGGCAGGCCGCCGTAGAAGACGACGCCGATGATGATGGTCAGGATGAACATCCCGATCCACATCTGGGCCGTGATCCCGACGAGGTAGGAGACGCCGAGCAGGCCAGTTTTGGTATCGCGGGGTTGACCGATGAACCAGGCGGCGACCATCACGTAGACGGGGACGAGGATGACCCCGAAGATGAGGTAGGTCCCGATGTTCGGGAAGCCCGTCACACCCTCGGTCCCCTCGTAGCCGTGGTAGAGGATGAACGAGAGCGCAGTGGTGAGCGCTGGAATCATGCTTCAACCTCCGGTTGCTCTGCACTTTCCTCTACCGGTTCGTGTTCGTGATCGTGACCGTGGTCCCCACGAAGGTGTTCGACCGCGTGGAGCTCGACCACGGGGACGACCTTCGACAGCACGAGGAAGAACAGCGTCACCATACCGATCGTTCCGGCGATCGACAGCAGTTCGATCACGCTGGGGAAGTATTCTCCCGGTGAGCCGTCGTAGATGCTGAACGATGGGTACCAGAAGCCAGAGAGGACGAAGTACGTCTTCTCGACCAGCGTCGCGGTCAGCACGAGCAGGCCAGCGGCGATCGCGCGGCCCTTACTGAACAGCGCCGGGCGGATCGTCTGTGCGAAGATGTACACCAGCACGCCGAGCACCATCAGCATCGGGACGACGTACATCGGGTGCGAGAGCTTCGACGCAGTTGCGTCTGCGTGGTCCGTCGTCGGGTGGAAGCTGCCCGTGGCGAGCTGCTGGAGCTGCAGCCAGAGGAACAGCAGGCAGAAGAACCCGAGCCACAGGAGTAGCCCGCGGAAGATGTCGTCAGTGATGATGTGGTCCCAGTCGTACGCGCGACGGAAGGCGTAGGACAGCAGGATCACGCCACTGATAGCCGACGTGAGTGCGATCGTCAGGAACTGTGGTCCCTGAATGCCACCGAACCAGCTTGGGTAGTTCGGAAGGACGGCGAACAGCCACGGAATGACACCGCCGTGAAGCAGGAGCGGTGCCATGATGATGATCGCGAGTGCGACCCACCAGACCATCCGGTCGATGACCTTGTCTTCGGCCTTGGTGTAGCCGAGGGTCAGCACGTTGTAGACTGGTGCGAGAAGGTCTGGAAGCTGTTTTCCGCCCACATTGGGCGCGAACGACGGCAGCTGATCACGCAGTCGCACGATGTCGTACCGGAGCGTGAGTCCGAGGTACGTCGCCGTCAGGACGAAGTAGGCCGTAATGACAGTCACGTCCCACACCAGTGGCGAGTTGTTGACCGTAATATGGTAGTGACCGATGACACTCGTGACCATGCGGTCCGGGCGGCCCATGTGCACTATAATGTAGAATCCTGCCGCAGAGAGGCCGGCGAGCGTCAGCATTTCTGCGAGGCGGGCAACCGGCATGTATCGATCCATGCCGAGCAGTCGGACCGCAGCGGAGAGGATGATGCCGCCGTGTGCGATCCCGACCCACCAGATGAACGCGCCGATGTACAGTCCCCAGGTGACACCGCCGCCGGTCCCCCAGTCGGAGAGTCCGGTAACGGCCATCCCCTGATCGAGCTGGTACAGCCACCCGACGAGGAACGCGCCGAGGGCCAGTGCCGAGATGACGAACAGGATCACGTACTTCTTCGTGAACGTGTGCATCGGCCGCAGGATGTCTTCCTCGGATGGCGTCTTGGTGCTCATAGGGACACCCCAGCGTCACCGGCCGTCATCTCGTCGAGGACCTCCTTGCGGTTGTCAACGAGGCTGACTTCGGAGCCGTCTGCACGCTCGAAGTCGACATCCTCGTAGGCAACTGGTCCGTCGATCTGCTCTGCCTGCGGACCTGGCTCGTTGCCGAGGTAGATGATGTTCGGGTTAGTACCCATGTTCTCGAGCAGTTGGAAGTTCGAGTCCGGTTCTCCGGCATCGTTCACGAGGACGGTCTGTGCCGCGCTCTCGTCTGGACCGTCGAACTCCTCGTCCTCGTCCGGTTCGTCGGCGAGGTCGAGCCCAACGAGGACCTCCTCGCTGTCGAGGTCGAGGCCGTGTGCTTCGAGTGCATCGAAGGCTTCGACGATGTTCTGCTCGTATTCAGTGTGGCTGGCGTCGCCCTCACCGAAGTCGTCAGTGACGATTTCGATCGCCTTCATGATCTGGAGCGTCTCCTGATCGAGGTCTTCGGACGCTTCCAGAACGGACTCCAGGTCGTCGTCCGCACCGTCGAGGTCGTCCTCGAGTGCGGCCGGCGATGGAACGCTCGTGTTGATGTCGGCAAGTGCGCGACCACGGGCCGGATTGTCGGCGTAGGCCTGTGGGTCGCTGCTATCGTCGAACATGTTTCCGAACTGAATCGCGTCCGGCGGACAGGATTCCTCGCAGGCGGTCGTCGCCACTCTGTCCTCGCCCATGGCACCGTCCTGGCGAGTCGGACACATCGTACACTTGCTCATGACGCCACGCGGTGCACGACTGTCGACCCAACGACCGCGCTGGTCGGTCATGTGGTCGTGTGGCATGTCGTCGTCGTGATCGTGGTCGCCCATCATTTCCTGGGCCTGTTCCTCGATGTCTTCCGTGGTGATGTCCGGTTCGTCCCACTGGAAGTAGTTGACACCGTACGGACAGGCAACCTGACAGTATCGGCAGCCGATACAGACGTCGTAGTCGGTCAGGACGAGGCCGTCGTTGTCACGGGTGTGACGCGCGGTCGTCGGACAGACCTTCTCACACGGTGCGTCGGTACAGTGTTGGCACGGTCGAACGAGTCGGTTGCGACTCGTGTCGACGCCGTTGTCCTCGTAGTCGAGGACGTACATCCAGTTGACACCGCGGTCCAGGTTGTTTTCTTCTGCACAGGCCTCGACACAGGAGAGACAGCCGTCACAGCGTTCGAGGTCGATCGCCATGCCCCACTGAACATCCTGCTCAGTGTTGTCGCCTTCCTGGGCGGCGGCAGCGACGTTCGGCTCGCTCTCGCTGCCACCTTCCGAGGCACCGAAGGCACCGAGACCGACGAAGGCGGCACCGGCACCCATCTTCTTCATCATGCCGCGGCGACTCTCTTCGCCGTCGCTGTCGACATTTTTCAGCATCTCGGCGAAGCCGCCAGCGTTCTTCTTGGCCTCTTCGTAGGCCTCCTCGGTTGGACGGTCGTCGACGCCGAACTCCTCCATCACGTCGTCGTGATACTTCTCGTGGAAGTCGGCTTCGGAGAGTTCGCCCTTCGTGACGCGCATGGCGTCTTCGGCCATCTGCATACCGAGGTCGCTGTCGTACTCGGTATCGTCGAGCATCGTCTCGAGTTCATTCTCCCACTCTTGACCGAGCGGATGGAACGATTCATCTTCCGTACTCATCGAGTTAGAACACCTCTTGACATGCGGATCCAGTCACAACGTGAGTACGCAACGGCACCCACTTGAATACGTTCATTTGCGGTTCCTCTAGACCGCACTCACAACTAGAGGTCGAAGAAAGACGCAGTCGATTTCCACACGGTGGGAATGGGTGCGAACAAGTTCGCCCCTATAACAGAGGGCGAGTAAACATTAGCTACGAGCGAGTTGCTCCTCGAGTGCTGTCTCGGAATCAGCATCGGGAACGCGGTCGACGAACCGCTTGATAATCGCTTCCTCAGCCCGGTGAAGCGTCTCGCTACACGTCGATTTGGCAATACCCAGATGCTCTGCGAGTTCGGTCAGAGAGCTTCGGCGCGGCGTATCGTAGTAGCCCTGTTCGACTGCAGCAACGAGGACCTCGTACTGGCGATCCGAGAGCAGTTGGCTCTCGTGTAACTGTTCCGTGACGGTTTCGATGCGATACTGCAGCCCAAGCCGTTCGAACTGCGCTGCAAGTTCGCCCAGCCGCTCCCGCGAGCCGGTCACCTCGACCGTCGCGGTTCCGTCCTGGATCATGACCGGAAGCTCGATCGGCATGCCGGCGTCTCGCGAGGAGAACAACAGCAACGGCTTCGTCGTCTCGAAGTGCACCGTCGCCTCGCCGTCGGTTCGCTGTGTGAGGGTCACCTCCGTCAGCTGGGGATGGTCTTCCATCGTCTCGAGGACCTGCTCGACGTTCGACCCGGTGATCTGGACCAGCGCGAAGCCGGTGTCTGCACCGGGAACCGCAGCGAGCACCCGGAACGTTGCGTCCGGGTTCGACGTCGATACCTGTTGAATCCAGACGTGGTCGGGCAGCGTGATTGTGAGGGTCGCCTGCGCCATGGCAATCGTTCACTCGACAGTTCGGACCGGACACACAATAGACTCAATCCCATTCCTACCGCGTGGGAATGACCGAGACGGCTGTTCGAGAGTGCCCCATAGTGCCAACACAGGTTTCGAATGGGCGCGGTCACCGCGGGAAGTGTGTCAGTAACTCCTCGGTGACCACCGCTGACTTCTCGTGTTGGACCCAATGGCTCGCCCCCGAAACCTGCACAAAACGCCGGTTTTCACACCGTGCGGCACTTTTGCGCGCGAGTTCGCTGACGAGCGCAAAATCACCATCGCCCCAGATGAGAAGCGTTGGCGTCTCCAGTAGGGGCTCGTCGGCGGTCGACCCCGACTGGAGTCGAACTGGTGGGTACCGGCCACTCGCTCGATACCAGTTGAGCATCCCCGTGAGTGCACCCTGCTGGTCCCAGGCGCGACGGTACAGCGAGAGCGCTGCCGGCGAAAAGGTACCTGACGGTGCGGTTCCGGTCATCGCCCGCTCGAGTCGGGTGTAGTCGCCCGCACCAAGCAGCCGTTCGGGAAGCCAGGGGAGCTGGAACGTGTACGCATACCAGCTTCGCACCACTTGCTCGAGATTCGAGCGAAGAACACGCTGAAACACCGTTGGATGCGGCGCGTTGATAACCGCCAGCCGGTCGACCACGTCGGGATAGCGGGTGGCGAGATCCCACGCGACGATGCCGCCCCAATCGTGACCGACGATATGTGCGCGTTCTCGGCCCTCCGCATCGATCAGGTCGACGATATCCCGCGTCAGGTATCGCAGTCGGTACGAACCGACGCCATCCGGCTTCTCACTGCGGTTGTAGCCGCGCTGATCCGGCACGACGACGCGGTAGCCGGCCTCGATCAGCGGCTCGAGTTGGTGTCGCCAACCGTACCAGAACTCGGGAAACCCGTGAAGCAAGACGACCAGTGGCCCTGACTCGTCGCCGCCGGTAACCACGTGGAGACGAACATTCGAAAGCTCGCGAGTACTCGAGTCCACCGCGATAGCTGGGAGCGCCGATGCGCCGGGACCGGGCGTCATCTCAGCGGCTGTCATTGGTGGGCCTTCCAGACGAACGGGTGTAAATGCGACCCGTGTGGACTTGCAGTCAACGCAGCACGTGAGACACTACGTCCAGACGCGCAAACACTCACTCGAGCAGAAGTGCAGATCGATCTTCTCCCCGTCGGTGCCGGCGTCGTGGGTCGTCAGCGTGTACGCGATAGTCGACGTCTGGCAGTTATCGCACTCGAGTGCGTTCTCGCGCTCGGGCACAGCAGTCATACCTGGCCCGACTGGACAAACAGGCTTGAGTATGCACTCATTAGTCCGCGTTCTCGGATCCGTGAATCGTCCGGCCACAGCGACGGCCTGCAGTAAATCCCGTATTGAACGGAACGCAGTTGCCGGTCTCGTGTACTACGCCGGCGCACCGCCCTCAGCCTCGAGCAGTTCGTGATACCGGTTGCGGATCGTCACTTCGGAGATGCTCGCGACCTCGCTGACGTCGTTCTGGGTCACCTTCTCGTTCGTGAGGAGTGCGCCGGCATACACCGCCGCCGCTGCGAGCCCGACCGGCGACTTGCCGCTGTGGATGCCCGATTCCTTGGCCGTCTCGAGGAGCTGTCGCGCGCGGCGTTCGGTCTCGTCGGAGAGGTCGAGATCGCTGGCAAAGCGCGGGACGTAGCTCACCGGGTCCGCCGGCTGCACTTCGAGGCCGAGCTCACGGATCACGTACCGATACGTGCGCGCGATTTCGTCTTTCTCGACGCGGCTGACGCCCGCGATTTCGTCGAGACTGCGCGGCGTGCCGGCCTGTCGAGCCGACGCGTACAGCGAGGCGGTCGAAACACCCTCGATGGACCGACCTGGGAGCAGGTCCTCCTCGAGTGCCCGTCGGTAGATGACGCTCGCGGTCTCGCGGACGTTGTCCGGGAGGCCGAGCGCGCTTGCCATGCGGTCGATTTCGCCGAGTGCCTGCTTCAGGTTTCGTTCCTTTGAGTCACGAGTGCGGAAGCGCTCGTTCCAGGTTCGAAGCCGTTGCATCTTCTGGCGCTGGCGACTCGAGAGCGACCGGCCGTAGGCGTCTTTGTCCTGCCAGCCGATGTTGGTCGAGAGCCCCTGGTCGTGCATCATGTTGGTCGTCGGGGCACCGACGCGGCTCTTTTCGTCCTTTTCGGCGGCGTCGAACGCGCGCCACTCGGGGCCGCGGTCGATTTCGCCTTCCTGGACGACGAGGCCGCAGTCCGCACAGACGGTTTCGGCGTGTTCTGTGTCGGACATGAGGCGGCCGTCACACTCTGGGCACTGTTCGTGTTCCTGTGTTTGCTCTTGTTCTTGTTCTCGTTCTCGTTCTCGCTCTCGCTCTCGTGATCGTGCTCGTCCGTGCTCGTCCGTCCGCTCGCTGGACTCCGCCCGCTCAGTCGTGCGTCGCTCGTCACTGTGCGTTCGAATACTGGAGTCAGTCATTGGTGGTGATACCGATCGAACCGTCGCTGAAAACGCCCTGTCAGTCACAGTATAACGCGCTGTCCTGACTTAAACACTGTGATCGTACGAATATTTGAACGCGTGCCTACGAAAGTAACCACTGCTTCAGCTCGCCGTTTCGTACGGATCGGTGGCGCGTTTCACCAGTAATCGCTTCGACGAGTCAGCAGTTGCCAGTAGAACGACAACAGACCGTCTCAGTCGGTTTGTCCCACGCGCTGAGCCACCACCACACATCTGCCGGCTGTCGTCGTATCGAAACGCTTACTCCCAACAGGGCGATTCGAACACGTATGAGCGACGACGCCGTCAATCCCGAGGCAGTCCGCCACGTTGCGGAGTTGGCCCGCGTCGACCTCGACGACGAGGAGGTCGACGCGTTCACCGGCCAGTTCGCGGACATACTCGAGTACTTCGAAACCTTAGACGAAGTGCCGGAGGTCGAGCGCGAGGCCGAACTCACGAACGTGATGCGTCCCGACGAGGAACGCGGCTCGCTGGACCGGGAGGAAGCACTTCGCAACGCGCCGGAAACCGAGGACGGCTACTTCAAGGGGCCAAACGTCTCCTGAGTCTGATTCCACATGGCTGACAACATATTCATTTCGGACGAGCGAATCGAGGGCGACAGCGATGCGGATGGGCCGCTCGCGGGCCGCACGGTCGCCGTCAAGGACAACATCTCGACGAAGGGCGTCGCAACGACCTGCGGGTCGGCGATGCTCGAAGACTACGTGCCGCCCTACGACGCGACGGTGATCTCGCGGCTCAAAGCGGCGGGCGCAACGATCGTCGGCAAGGCCAACATGGACGAGTTCGGTATGGGTTCGACCACCGAAACCTCGGCGTTCGGCCCAACGGACAACCCCGCTGCACCGGGCCACGTCCCAGGTGGCTCCTCCGGTGGCTCGGCCGCTGCCGTCGCCGCCGGCAAGGCTGACCTCGCGCTCGGCTCGGACACGGGCGGCTCGATCCGCTGTCCGGCCGCCTTCTGTGGCGTCGTCGGCATCAAGCCAACCTACGGCCTCGTCTCGCGCTACGGACTGGTCGCCTACGGCAACAGCCTCGAACAGATCGGCCCGTTCGGCGAGACCGTCGAGGATGCGGCCGCGTTGCTCGATGTCATCGCCGGCAGCGACGAACGCGATGCAACCACTCGGGACGAAGGAGACAACACGAACTACACCGACGCCGCAACCGGCGACGTCGACGGCCTCACGATCGGTGTCCCAACCGAACTCCTCGAGGGAGCCGACGAGGACGTCGTCGACACCTTCTGGGACGCCATCGCCGACCTCGAAGACCAGGGCGCGGAGTACCACGAGGTCTCCCTGCCGTCCGTCGAGCACGCCGTCGAGGCCTACTACGTGATCGCGATGTCCGAAGCCTCCTCGAATCTCGCCCGGTTCGACGGCGTCCGCTACGGTCCCGAGACCGAGGGCGAAGGCGATGGCGATTCCGGGGGCAACTGGAACGAAACCTTCTCCCAGGTCCGCAAGGACGGCTTCGGCGACGAGGTCAAGCGCCGCATTCTCCTCGGCACCTACGCACTCTCTGCAGGCTACCACGACAAGTACTACAAGAAAGCTCAGGACGCCCGCGCCTGGGTCAAGCAGGACTTCGACGAGGCACTCTCGGAAGCCGACGTGCTCGCCTCGCCGACGATGCCAGTCACGCCGTTCGAGCAGGGTGAGAGTCTCGAAGACCCGCTCCAGATGTACCTCGCGGACGCCAACACCGTCCCCGTGAACCTTGCAGATCTGCCCGCAATCTCGGTCCCGGCCGGCGAGAGCGACGCCGACGGCCTCCCCGTCGGCCTCCAGCTGGTTGGCCCCGCCTTCGGCGAGGAACGGCTGATTCGTGCGGCAAGTGCACTCGAGTAACGTCCAATTCCAACCCGGGTGTAGTCTACTTAGTTTGTGTCTCGGCCCCCCGATGGATCGGTAGCGACGACGACAAAATCTGTCTCACATCCTATTCCTGCCCTGAAACCAGTCGTTGAACCGATCATTGGTCTGTATACTTAAGCTCACAGCTGCTGACGGACGTGCTATGATTGGTGTTGGTTCGACGCAGGTCGTCGTCGCGTGCTTTGCGGGGACGATGATCGTCGTGAGTGCAATCGGGCTGTTAGAGCGGGCGTTCTCACTGGGTTCGGTTGCCGAGCGCTACGGGCCGGCGATCGTCGTCGCCGGCTGGGTACTGCTCGGAACGCTCGGAGTGGCGATGGCCGGACAGTTGCTGGCCGGCGAGACCGTCTCGGTCACCGTGGCGTTTACCGGGTTTGTGGCGACGCTCGCCTGGGTGTTCGTCGAACAGAGCGTGACGCAGTCGTCTGAGCAGCGGACGACGCCGCTCGGGCGCTGGCTACTGTCACGGCTCTCTGGACGTTCGAACGAGTGAGAAATCGGGCAGCTGCTTGCTGTGTTCGTCTGCGGTTCGGTTGCTGTTTCCCGCTCGCTACTCCTCGTAGGCGAGGTTCATAATCCACTGCGAGAAGGCGTCACTGTTCGGATCGACCTCCTCCTCACCGATGAACGGCGAGAGCATGTCGCCAGCCATCAGCAGCGTAAAGTCCAGATCGCGTGCAGTCGGCGTGATGTAGTAGGTGTTGTGTCCGTTGTACACCGTATCCTCGCGGTTGACGAGGTCGTACTCGACGAGCGACTCGACGATCCGACTCCCCTTGCGCGAGGAGACGTCGAGTTCCTTCCAGAAATCGCTCTGATGGATGCCGCCGGTCTCACGAACGAGTTCGAGACCGGCTCGTTCGTCCTCCGTGAGCTCCGATTCGGCCGCGGAGACGCTCACGGCGACCACCTCTCCGTGCTCATACTCGTCGCGACAGCCAGGTGTGCGTCCATGTGCGTATGAGAGGCAGGGAGCCGCTTAAATGTGCCCTTCGACGCCAGTGTCATTCGTTTCGACGAGTCCATTCTTCGAACGTGAACTCGGCACCGGTCGCGGATTCGGTCGGCCCGTCGGAGTCTGACTTGGGGGTGAACGTAAACTCGGACGCAGACCCGGAGTTGGAGTCCGAGTCGGCGTCGAACTGAGATGCGAGCGTAACCGGCTGAAACGCCGTCTCGCAGGGTTGACCGGGCGCGAACCAGTAGGTCGTGCCGGCAAGTCCGTCCATCTCGTCAGCATCCGCACCGAGCGCAAGTAGCGAGGACGACCGCGTGCCGTAGCCGTCGCCGTGGACGCAGACACCGAACTCGTGGTCACCGAGAACGTCGCCAGCGCGTGCGAGCCAGTCGGGAGCGGATTCGTCCGTCTCGGCCGCGAGTTCGGCGCGAACCGCTCGCGCGTTCTCGGCCTGTGCGCTCGCAACGTCGGTCCGGAACGACGGCAAATCCACGTCGTCGTCGACCGCGACGTTGACCACGACGTGAACGCCAGGGTCGAACTCCGTCACCGAGAGCTTGCCATCCCACTGGTAGCAGACCGCGTCGTCCGCGTCCGCAACCACGAGCGAGAAGCCATCGTACTCGTCAGCAGCCGTCGCGTCCTCGATGACCGCGGCAGCCTCGGCAACCGAAGGGGACTCGAGTACGTCCGCAACGAGCAACCCCCGCGAACGGTCACCGGCGAGGTCGGCGTCGGTCCACTTGTTCGTAATGCCGGCGAAGAGGCCGTGCTCGTTGAAGCCGATCCAGGTGCCGCCCGCTTCGGTGTCCTGCGGGGCGGCGACGAGTGGGTGCTCGCTGTAGATGGCGGGAGGATGTGAATCGCGGTCAGCGGCTTCGTCCCTGTTCGCGGCGACGACGACGGGTGCGTCGTCGAAGATCTGCCAGGCGAGCGTCAGTGTACACACGGCCCATGATAGGGGTCTAATCGACTTAAGTGGCTGTCCGTCGCTGGCGCTCGTAGTCGCGGATGGACAGACAACACAGTCGCGTGAACCCGCTACTCGACCGATTTCGCCCGGTTCTGGAAGTCGCCGCCGCACTCTTCACACTCTCCTGGATTCGTCTCAGCTTCGACTATTCGGCCGCACTGCAGACACTCGTATTCCGACGTTATTTCCGAGGTGTCGTCTTCGACATCTTGCCCGTGTGGCATACAGTGGCATTTGAGCTCAGGGCATAAATATTGACTGCGAGCTATCTACTCTGCCATCTCACAACGGCGGCCCCCGCCACCGGTTTGCGTACGGCTCCCGAAATCACTGGGATGTCGTCACGTCGACACCGACCGCGAGCAACCGCTCGCGGGCCGCTTCCCGATCGACCGTTCCCGAGTGGGTTCGCGGGAGTTCCTCGACCACGCCGATCGTCTTCGGACACTTGAATCCTGCCAGGTTGTCGGTGCAGTGAGCGCGGAGGGACTCGAGTATCTCCGCGTCAGAGTCCAAATCAGGACCCAATTCCGACCCGCTCGTGTCTGCAGGGACGACCAGCGCGCTCACACGCTCGCCCCAGTCCGGGTCTTCGAGGCCGACGACGGCGGCTGCCTCGACGGCTGGCTGGGCGCACAAGACATCGATCACTTCGCCGGGGTCGACGTTCTCGCCGCCGGTGACGATGCGGTCGCTGCGCCGGTTGAGAATCCACAGTCGGCCCGCCTCGTCCCGGTAGCCCACGTCGCCGGTCCGAAGGCCGCGGTCGCAGAACGCGTCTGCTGTGCGCGTCTCGTCGAGGTAGCCTGGCGTCACCGTCGGGCCGGAGACGACGGTTTCGCCCGCCTCGCCCGCTGGAACCGGTTCGCCGTCCACATCCACGATCGACACGTCGGTGACGACGAGCGGTTGGCCGACCGTCCCCTCGTGAGCGGCGGCCTGCGCCGGCGTCGCGGTCGTAATCTGGGAGGCCGTCTCTGTCATGCCGTAGGTCGGGTAGGCCGGCACACCAGCTTCACGACAGCGCGCCAGGAAGTCCGTCGAGGCGGGTGCCCCGCCCAGAAGAACGAATCGGAGCGAGTCGGTCGGCTCCCAGCCAGCATCGAGCAGGCGCTTGCACATCGTGGGGACCAGTGAAACACCCGAAATATCGTACTCGTCCAGCACGCAAGCCGTCTCGCGTTCGTCGAACGTTCGCTGGATCACCGCAGTCGTTCCGTACAGCGTCGACCGGATGACCGGCGCAACGCCGCCCATGTGATACATTGGGAGACAGCAGAGCCACCGATCCGAGGGCGCGACGCCCAGTCGGAACGCAGAGGCCGTCGCGCTCGCAACGAGGTTGCCGACCGTCACCTGGACGATCTTTGGTTCGCCAGAGGTCCCCGACGTAAACATGAGCAGTTGCACGTGGTCGGACTCGAGTGCGACTGGTTCGATGGACGGAGTGGTGTCGGTTGCTGCGTCTGGAGTGGCAGTTGTCTTGGTTGGGCCAGTCGTGTTGGTTGGCCCGGCTGATTCCGGTCCGTCACTCTCCCAGTCGACGACCGACGATAGCGCCGACACGTCGGTCGCCTCAGTCGTCGGCTCGTCGACGGAGTAGGTGGGCAGCCGCTTGGCGTTCGCCTTGGTCCCGAGGTCCACCGCGGTCGATTCGGTATCGGCCTCACAGACCAGCGCGTCGACGTCGAGTCGATCGATCTTTACAGCTAACTCGTCGGTCGTCTCTCGGACGTTCAGCGGCGCGACGGTCACGCCGAGGCGCATCGCCGCAAAAAAGAGCGTCGCGAAGGCGGGACGGGTGTCCATCAGGATCCCGAGACGGCCGCCGCGGTCGACGACGGAGTCGGACTCGAGTGCTGCTGCAATCCGATCGACCCGATGATCGAACTCGGCGTAGGTCCACTCGGTGTCGGTATCGGTGTCGACGTCGATCAGTGCCGGCTGCTGGGGCGTCGCGGCCGCACGATGTGAGAGCAGATCCCGCGTCGGCCACTCGTGTGTACCGATCATTCGTGCCACACCCCCTTGATGCCGAGCCCCTTTGCCTGCGGGACGACGGCAGCGCCGTTCTCGAGCAGGACTGGATCGCGTCCCAGATCATCGGCGAGTAGATCACCCGTCGCGAGACCGCACGCAGGCAGGTTCGGGGTGGCTGCAGCGAGGTGGACGGCACCGGTTCGGGCGACGACGCCGTCGATAGTCGTCGTCACAAGCGGTCTGACTCCGAGTTCCGTCACCCAGGCGGCAATCTTGCGCGCGATGTCGATTCCGCCGAGCGCCATCGGCTTCAGGACGAGGATATCGGCGGCCTGTGCCTCACAAATCGCGTCGACGCCGTGCTCGAGTAGTCCCTCGTCGATCGCGATGGAGAGGTCGCCTGTCGCGCGCTCGCGAAGATCGGCGTGGCCCTCGAGTGCCCCCGCCGGAAGCGGTTGTTCGACGATCGACACGCCGAGTTCGTCGTCGACGAAGGCGTCGATCGCCTGCGCAGCCTCGTCGAAGGTCCAGGTACCGTTCGCGTCGACGCGTAACTCGACTTCGGGGCCGACGACCTCGCGGGTTCGCCGGACGCGTTCGATGTCCGCCGAAACAGGACGGCGACCGACTTTGAGTTTACAGCAGTCAAACCCGCGCTGGACGGCGTTTGCAGTCCGGTGTGCCGTCTCCCTGGGATCGCCGTCACCGACCGTCGCGTTCACAGGCACGCGACCGACCATCGGTCCCTGCCCGACGTAGCGATACAGCGGCGTCGCCTCGTCTGTCGCTCGACAGTCCGTGATCGCGAGCGAAACACCGTGTCTGGCCGCCGCAGCACCCGCGGCTGTTTCGAGTGCATCCTCCAGATTCCCGCCATCGCGGAGTTCCCGACTGGCGCGTTCGAGGGCGTCCTCACAATCCGCAATCGGCTCCGTCCAGCCGGAAAGCGGCGTCGCCTCGCCGTAGCCAACCGTTGTGTCGTCGCCCGCTCGGTCCGCAAGTCGGAGCAGAAATCCCTCCCGCACATCGATCGAGCCCGACGCCGTCTCCAGTGGCTCTCTGAGCGGGAGCGAAAATCGTCGGTACTCGAGTTCGAACCGTGGGGCGTCGCCACCGGACACTTAGATCACCATCCCTGCGGCGAACAGTGCCGCGTACAGTGCGAGCAGTTTGCCGGTTGCCTCGAGCGCTGGGTTGAGTGCCTCGCCGTCGGTTCTGGTCCAGATCGTCCGTGCGGTGATGACGGCATAGGGAATCGTGGCGAGCGGGAGCAGGACGCTCACGGCGAAGCCCTCGCCGAGCCAGAGCCAGACGGGGACGAGGTACGCGAGCGCGAGCATGGCAGTGTACTCGATGCGACTTCCGCGATACCCGAGGCGGACAGCGAGCGTTCGTTTGCCGGTCTCGGCGTCGGTCTCGAGGTCGCGGACGTTGTTGACGATGATGATCGCCGTCGAGAGCGCGGCGATCGGGAGACTGGCGAGAAACGCTCCCCAGGTAATCGTGCCGGCGGGAACCGTCGTGATGAACGACTCGACCGCTGCGGCGGCCTGCACGTAGTAGGTGCCGACGACGGCGACGATGCCGAAGAAGACGAACACGAAGAGATCACCGAGGCCGTGGTAGCCGAGCGGGTAGGGGCCGCCGGTGTAGGCCCAGCCACAGAAGACGCTCACGAGGCCGATGACGAGAATCGGGAGACCGCCGATATAGACGAGATAGGTGCCAGAGAGAATTGCCAGGGCGAACGTGACGGCGGTCGCGAGTTTGACCTGTTCAGGGGGGATGATTCCTGCCTGCGTGACGCGGGTGAATCCCTCGCGGTCGTCGGTGTCTGCGCCCTTGATCGCGTCGTAATAGTCGTTCGCAAAGTTCGTCCCGATCTGGATCAATGCGGCACCGACGAACGCCATCAGCGCCGGCCCGGGTGCGAAGACGCCGTCGTGGATCGCGAGTCCCACGGCGACGATGATCGGGGCTGCGGCCGCGGGCAAGGTCTGGGGGCGGGCGGCCAACAGCCACGCCTTCGTCCGCGACATATCGACCTCGGCCGTACTCATACGTCGAGTGTCCGACTCGAAACAGTGTCAACGTTGGCATTGCAGCCGACCGCGTGGGGAAGCCACATACCGCGATTCTCGGCCGTGACACTGCTCAATACGTCAGCTACCGCCAGTCGCGGCGTCTCACAACTGCCGCAAGCGCGAGCGCAGCCAGCATGCCAAGTGCAGCAATACCCGTGAAGCCGGGAACGCCGTCTGCGCCACTCGCACCTGCCGCAGCCGAGCCATCGATCTGCACGTGCGCGTCACGATCAAAGGTCCCCTGCGGGTAGTCACTAATGAGAATTGCCTCCGAGTCGGTGATCTCGACCGTCTCGTTGCCACTCGGTGCATCCGACGCAACCTCGAACGTAATCGTCGCCATCGGCTCCGTTGTTTTCGCACCGTCACCAGACGGCTCGCGCTCCTGTTCGAGTGTTACCGTCCCCGCGTCCTCGTCGATCTCCTCGGACTCGTGTATCTCGACATCTGGGTCCCCATCAGCCAGCATCCGCTCGTGCACGATATCCGTGACTGTGAAGATATCGGCGTTGTACTCGAGTGTCGCTGCCAATTCGTCGACACCGTCGCCGACCAGATCTCCGTGGGTGTGCGCGACGAGTTCGAGTTCGAGCGTGTCGCCGGCGTCGGCTTCGGTGTCCTCCGGATTGAACCAGAAGCTGGCGATGTTGTCACCGGCACCGACGGGTGCGGGGACGAACGCGACGGCGACGAGCGCGAGACAGCACGCGGCGATGAGGGTGGCAACGCGGAGCCTGTGCCGTCCGCCGTCGCCGTCGCCGTCGCCGTCACCTTCACCTTCACCTTCACCTTCACACTCACTGTCAGTCGCCGACTCTGGGCGTGGTGTCGTCATTGCTCGGGAACGGTGAACTCGACCGAGGGCATCTCGAGGAAGGCTGTGTCGTACCCCTGGTGGCGCGCGACCTGTGGTGGTGAGTCGATCGTGACCGTCACTGAATCGCCGGCTTCGATCTGTGCGTCGTCGACCACCAATCCGTAGTGGATGCCGTACTCGCTATCGAGGGTTTCCGTGAGCCCTGCGTCAGGGCCGACGACCGTGTCGCCGTCGCGCTCGACGGTGACGCTGAGCGCGGCGTCGGCGAGCGGGACACGGTTGTACGGCGTTCGTGGGGAGACGAGGAGGTACTGGCCGGTGGCAGCGTTACCGTCGCCGTCGCCGTCGTCAGCGAGCCGTTCCGCGTCCGCGGATCCGTCCTCGAAGAGTGCTGCGAGGATCGCTGCATCGTCGCTTCGTGGGAGCGAG
The DNA here is from genome assembly GCF_000025625.1 of Natrialba magadii ATCC 43099. Lineage (NCBI taxonomy): Archaea > Methanobacteriati > Methanobacteriota > Halobacteria > Halobacteriales > Natrialbaceae > Natrialba > Natrialba magadii. The sequence goes on from NC_013922.1 coordinate 3,697,112, forward strand.
TCGTGGTCGGTTGGAACGCCGGCGGAACCGGACTCGTCGTCAGCAGTAGCGAGGATCGTACCGTCGTACTCCTCGATCTGGGGGAGAGCGGAGTAGGGGACGTGTGCGTGGTCGCCGTGGCCGTTGTGGTCGTTCTCACTGTCGTGATCGTGTTCATCTCCGTGGTCGTGTTCGTGTTCTCCGTCGTCGTGGCTGTCGTGGTCGCCGTGTTCGTGGCCGTCGTCGTGTTCATCCTCGTGGTCGTGACCGTCGTCGTGGTCGTCGTGGTCATCGTGATCACCATGCTCGCCGTGATCACCGTGATCCATCGGCTCCAGTGCACCACGGTCTCCCCACTCAGATTCGTCGAGGTACTGGACGCCGCCGATCACCTCGTGGCGGAACTCGTCGTCGTACTCGAACTCGAAGGTCGCGCTCACGCGCTCGTCGAGTCGGCCCACGAGGTCGCCGGTCTTTCGCACCGAAAGCGGCGGAACCGTCACCTCGACGGTGTATGTCCCGTCTTCGGGAAGGGTGACGTTGTCGCCAAAGTGAAAGCCCATCTCCTGGGAGATCATCGACCACGGCGAGACCGGCGACCCAACCTGCTCGTCGCCGTCGTAGACACGAATTTGGACGCCGTCGTCGACTGGCAGCACAGTTCCCGTCTGCTGGTCCCAGAGCGTGAACATCATGTGGACGCCACGGCCGTCGTCCGGACTCTCGCGTTCGACGGCGTCCTCCCCGCTGCCAGCGATGGTCCAGAAATCGTGCGGATACGAGAGCATCGGGCCGAGCATCATGTCGCCGGCTTCGACCGGATCGAGCATCCGCATGGCCTCGCGGTGGGTCGGGAGGTAGACCGCGTTCGGCGGGTCCTCCACCTCGATCGTGGGTCGCCCGTCGCCGTAGTCCTCGCCGGCACCGTTCTCGTCGCCGTTTTCGGCGTCCGGATCGTCTTCGTCTTCCTCATCGTCGTCACCGCTGAGACAGCCGGCGAGTGCGAGCACCCCCGTCGCTGCGCCCGTTTTGGCGATGAGCGTCCTGCGGTCGATCTCCATCTCGTCTGTGATCGGCGTAATGTCCTGCATGGTGTATCTGTCGTGTTTGCTGGTTTGATTGTGGTTCTCGTTTCGCGTCAGTGGGTGATGGAACGTTTCAGGCGTCCGGATTCGCTACCGGCAGCGCGCGCAACTCCCGCGGCGGGAGCAGGTAGTTCCCCCGCCGGTTGACGAAGATGTAGTGGAGGATCCCGTTGTTCGCCGAGGGCACGTCAAGATCCGCGCCCGTCATCGCCTCCCGTACCCGGACGAAGTCTTCAACCTCGTGCTGGAGCGAGACGAAGTGCAGCCCCGGCCGGTCGCCGTCGATCGTGTTGAAATCGCGGCGCAAGAGCCGCGGTTCCCCATCTTCGCGCCCTCGTGCTGCCTTCTGAGCGTGACCGACGACACCCTCCTGCCTGGCGTCGGCAGCCGTCGCCTCGATCCGCTCGTCGCTCAGTCCGCTGTCGGTTCCCAGTTCCTCTCCCACCTCACCGACGAGTTCCGCCGCGGCGTGTTCCGGGCTGAACATCTTCGAGACGCGCTGGTAGTGGTTCTCCTGCTCGAACCAGACTTCGAGCTGGATGTCCATCGAGGAAACGTGCTGTGTCGTCCCATCGGTAAACGGCCCGGAATCGATGGTCACGCGGCCTTCGCTCGCCTGCGTGCGGTCGAATCCTGAACGAAAGCCCATGAAAAACGGCGCGTCCTCGGGGACCGCGTCAGGGACGTTGGAGACGTCCGTGTGCTCCGCCGGCAGCCCCTCACCGACAAACCCAGTTCGGCGGTTCTCATCGACGCGCTCGAAGACGTCCGCGAGGTCGGACTCGAGTACGACGCCGTTGCGTTCAGGCTCCTCCTGCTCACCGAACAGTCCCTCCTCGACTTCGAGGACGACCTCGGGGCGGTCGCTCGCGAGGTGGAGCAAGGCGTCGAACTCGTCGAAGGCGGGGTCCTCGCGGGACGTGAGCGCCTCTGGTTCGGGGAGGTCGACTGTCTCGGGGAGGTCCGCGTCGAATCGCTCGAAGTACGCCGGCGTGTAGCCGAGCGTAAACAGCAGTCCGTCGGTGCTCCACTCGTAGGCGCGTTCGAGCGTTCTGAGGGTTGATTCGGTGATGTCGCGGGCATCTGCGGTTGGTTCTCCGTCGGCAGTCGCACGCTCAGTCAGCGCCAGTGGGAGCAAGACGTGGTGTGCCGGGGGGCTGACGTTCCCGTCGTCGTCGCGCGGTGCGAACTCGTTCCAGGCGTGCTGGCGAGCGGGCAGCGAGTCGGGGTCGTCGGTTCCCGGTGGGACGTCGCTTCCGTCGTCGTTCTCGTCTCCGTCGCTACTCGCGTCGAGACATGCACTGAGTGCGGTCGCGCCGCCAACGGCGACGAGCGCGCGGGCGTACTCCCGGCGGGAGAGCGTGGACCGATCGGGGAGCGTCACTAGTCTCACCACGGGACCGGATGGTCCAAAGCGTTACTCTTCGCGACGAGTCTACCGTTATCGTCGACAGAACGTGTTCGGCTCTCAGCCGAATTCCGTCCAGGAGTTCGACCGACCAGCACCATTTCGACGGTGGACTCGAGTACCCACGGCTCGTCGTTTGCGGCAAGCATTGCGAGCGGCGGACGAGAAGTCACCAGCGCCGGGTCACCTGGTCAGTAGTGCCACGGATAGTCGTCGAATTCAGGATCACGTCCCTCGACGAACGCGTCGCGGCCCTCTTTCGCCTCGTCGGTCATGTAGCCAAGCCGGGTCGCCTCCCCGGCGAACACCTGCTGGCCGATCATCCCGTCGTCGGTCATATTGAACGCGTACTTCAGCATCCGCATCGCCGTCGGGCTCTTCGCGTTGATCCGCTCGCCCCACTCCAGCGCGGTCTCCTCGAGTTCGTCGTGGGGGACGGCTTCGTTGACCATGCCCATCTCGGCTGCTTCCTCGGCGCTGTAGGTCTTCCCGAGGAAGAACACCTCGCGGGCTTTCTTCTGGCCGATCTGCTTGGCGAGGTAGGCCGAGCCGAAGCCGGCGTCGTAGCTCGCCACGTCGGGGTCGGTCTGGAGGAACTTCGCGTGCTCTTCACTGGCGAGCGTCATGTCACAGACGACGTGCAGCGAGTGACCGCCGCCGACGGCCCAGCCGGGGACGACGCAGACGACGACCTTCGGAATGTGGCGGATGAGGCGCTGGACTTCGAGAATGTGGAGTCGACCCTGCTCGGATGCGCGGGCTGTCTCGCTCTCCTCGTCCTCGCCGGTGTACTGGTAGCCGTCGTCGCCGCGGACCGTCTGGTCGCCGCCAGAACAGAACGCCCAGCCGCCGTCCTTCGAGGAGGGGCCGTTGCCGGTGAGCAGGATACAACCCACGTCGGTCTGGCGCTTTGCGTGATCCAGCGCGTCGTACAGTTCGTCGACCGTCCCCGGGCGGAAGGCGTTTCGAACGTCGGGGCGGTCGAACGCGATGCGAACCGTCCCGGAGTCGACCGCGCGGTGATATGTGAGATCGCGAAAGTCGAACTCGTCGACCGGCTCCCACCGGTCTGCGTCGAAGCATTCCGAAACCATTGGCCGACTGTCGGGGGCGAATCCTGATATAGGTTCTCGTCGCCGCTAACTACGACGAGTTCACTAGCTTTCGTTCATTTCATTAGATCATAATGGTTCTGCACGGTTCCTAACTCATATCGCACCCTTTGCGAGAGAGGCCTGAATGGTAGTACTACATCCCTGACGCCACGTATTGACAAGTAGGTACACGTCATAACATATATATCCCTCCCCGTCGAACGTCAATGTATGAGCGGATCAAGCTACGACAAGACGATTCAGTTCCGTGCCGGAGCCGAAAAAGAGGCCGCGGAACTCCTCGATGAGATCCACATCGGTGGCGTCAACGTGAGCGAACTCGCCCGCGTCGGCCTGGTCGAAATGCTCCGACAGTCATTAGATGAACAAGACAAGATTGCGGTGTACGAACGATACAGTCGTGGTGAGATTGGTGAGGACGTGGCCCGTGTCCTTCTCGGTGAGAAACTCGATAGGATGGAAGAAGAGAAAGCGTCGTTCGAGGCGGCTATGGAACGAGACACGTCTGAATTCTTGACGGGCAGCGATGGCGAGTGAAGCTCGCTATCCGATACTGGCTGATACGAGTTCCTTGATCGCGGTTGCGAACACCACTCAGTGGGAACGACTGAAAGACGCGATCCATCTTACAACGACGAACGTCTGCAAGCACGAACTTCAAAACCACGTCAGCTCGAACAAATACCCGCCTGAGGGCAGCCGTGAACACTACTTGAAACGAGGAAGCCAACGTGTTGTTGAACATCTAGACGAGGATTCGTCGCCATGGTCGTGCGTCACTGTCGTTCCCCGCCCGCATGGACCAGATGCAGGCGAGCAATCGCTCAAGCAGGAACTTTCTGAACACGGTTCATCGTATCTGATCGTATCGATTCTTGACTCAGCTGCGAGACGGTCAATTCGGCGTCTCATCGATGACAACGGGTACGACATTGACGTTGTGGGACCACCGTATCTCCTCTACATCCTGCTTGACAACGACCTCATCGAAAAGCCTGAATTCTGCGAGGCAACCGTGAGGATGATTCAAACGGAAGGGTGGACTGGGTACGAGGTTGTGAAGAACGCGTGGAGCAGTATTCCCGTTAATTGTTCTGAAATCCTTGACGGCGAATATGATGACGCCCTTCCACCGAAATAATCTGGCTTATACTGTCAATCTGATCAGTACAGGTGAAGCACACCTTATTCAGCACGAATATATTTCCCGCAAAGAGGGAAACAGGTTTGTCTCTGCAGAATGAATTTGTGAACGAACAAATATGACCCCGCTCAGCAGATTCCGTAAGAACATAAATTACGGACAGTTTCGCACAGCAGTCCTCCTCGGAATCGCTTCGATTCCATTTACTTTCGGGATTAATTGGGTACTCACGCCTGACCCGGTTTCAGCAACACCATTGTTCATTGCCTCCATAATTTCAGGGTATCTATACCAGTCTCATTCAATCAAAGGAACCCATGTAGGCGTTGTAACCGGTCTAACTGGGGGTATTCCGATTGTCCTCTGGCAGAGTGGAGCAACAGTCGTTGACTGGTGGGGACATTCAACCCTCGTGGATGCTGTCGGAGACTCTTGGCTGATGGCTATTTCCTCAGTTGGAGCGGGTGTGGCCACCTTTGGTCTTCTGACGATTGTCATGGTGGTAATTGGAGTGATTGGTGGATTCATTGGTGAATGGATGAACAATCGCATTGACCGAACGCACACGCTCAGGTCAGAAGCATAATCGTTTCTGAGGGAGTCATAATCTACCTACGTATTGATTCCATCTACGCCTACAGAGAATCAGGTGGTAAGTAGGCACACGCAGTTACCGTTCAGTACAGATGAAGAACTCAGCAGCAGGCCCAGTTAAAATATACTGAAAGCATCCAATATCCTATCAATATATTTGTCATACTTCCCTTCTTTCTCCTCCTCTTCGCCGAGCGGTTTTGTATCCTTCCTGTCACCAGTCATAGATAAACGGTTGATATGAACAGAAATTAACCTTCTGGTCATAATAGACGTTCACTTTGCAGCCGTAGTGATCTGCGGTCTCAAGAAACAATATCTCGAAATGAAGTCACTCGGAGAGTTACTCCTTAGTGAAGAACTCATCATCATAATCTCGATCAGAGTCTTCACCCGAGAAGTCCGTCACATCTTCACCGAACGGATCAACGTACGGATCACTGTCACTGCGTCTCGCTAACTCCTCTTTCGTCTCCTCACCCTCAATCCACTCCACCAGCTCTTGCTTCCCATCCTCAACTTGTGCCTGCATATCAAGCATTGTTCGATACGCGTGGACGATGTCTAATCGCTCCATTTTTGCTATTACATACTGCCCACGCTCTGTAATCCGATACTGGTTCTTCACCGATGTCTCCCGGTCGTCGATTTCCGGAGTAATCAGTCCGAGGTCCTTCGCTTCCCCGATCCGCTTCGACAACGTTGACGAACTAATCTGTAATCGCTCGTTCAGATGTTTGAACCGCTTGGAATCACCCTTCAGCACCACGAGGAGACCAATCCCGCCACGCAACTCAAAGAACTCCCTAAGCGTGTCTGCCATGTCTCACACGCTATACCCTGTTGGCATCCGTAGTCAAACTTTCTTCTACTCTGAACTCCACTTCGTTCCAAAATAGAGTTCGATTTGGAATAATTCGGAAATCGAATTGTCCTGTACGCGTATCGCGTTTAACCACCCGTAGCGTAGGATAAGGCAGGTTTCCGGAAACAACACCCCGAACCTTACACTTCGATTCGAAGTAAAATCACCTACCAATCTATGACGGCCACTCCCAACACGAAACAAACGGTCCTTGACTCCTTACGTGAGTCTCACCGGGAGTGGCCATACTCGGAAGCCTACGACACGGTCAACGGAGACCCATGGCCGCTCGCGTGGGATGCCGCCGCATTCATCGAAGAATGGTTCGCACACCCAGAACACAACGACGTAGAAGAAGCGATCTGTTACGTCGAACTCTCCCCGTCGAAATTCGGGTATGACGTGGCTGACTGGCATTTCAAACAGCCACCAGCATCGCTGCTAAAAGCACACCTGCTCCGTATCGTCAAAGGATGGGGCGGCGAGACTGCCCTTCACGACTATCTTGACGATAACCCAGAGCTGGTTGCTGAACTTGGATTTGAGGATGGGCTCGCATCGAAAACCACGCTCTGGCGGGTATGGAATGAAGATCGTCTCTCAGACGAGCACAAACAGGTTGTGCGGACTATCGGGCAGGTGCTGGTTGATGTCGCACGCGAACACGACGTGCCAGCACCGGACGAAGTCTTCCATCCTGATACGAGCGTTGACACACCTGACGGTATCGAACAGGATGATTCAACAGTTCGGGACCGGACGATTGCGAAAACACGGGAGATCTGGCAACAGGCCAAGCCGATAGTGACGGAGAACTATGAACTTCCGCGTGGGAAGAACACAGAGGTTCACGACAACGCATTCCTCGAAGCGCACGCGTTCATCGGTTCACGAGAGGAAATGTACGCGGAGAACGGTACGTGGAACTTCGCGGCAGAAACAACCCGTAACCGCGTTCAGACGGGCAGTACTCATCGCCACCATTTACAGAAAATCGGGCCGGATGCCGCTCGGAAGATGCACCGTGACACGACACGTGAGTTGATCGAGCGGGCTCGCCGTGACTCGGAACTCGTTGACGGTGTCCTCGTGAGCATTGACATCACGAAGTCGAATCCGTATCGGACGAAACGGAAAATCGAGTCTGACGAGGACGGGAACGTGACGAACACGTGGTTGCTCGGGTACAAGAACGATGGTGAAGACGAGTCTACGGAGTTCTACTTTCAGTGGGCGAGCATCCAAATTGTCGGATTAGATATTCCACTCGTATTGGATGCGATTCCCGTGCATCGCGGGCTCTCACGTGTCGCTATCGTTGACCAGCTCTTGGAGACTGCGACCGACATGGTTGATATTGAGTTGGTGATGATGGATCGGGAGTTTGCCCACGACCCGGTGAAAGAGGTCTGTGAGGATCACGGTGTGTGGTATTTGAATCCGGGGAAAATGCATTCGAGTGAGCGGGCGACGTGTACGCGTCTTCGCCGTCAAGAGAAACTCGTCCATATCGAGAGTGATGAGGCCAGCACCGCTGACGGTGATGAGGGCACAACGCTTGATGACTTCACCGCCGAGGAGACAACCGACGATGATGAGGGTGGACGGAAGCGTGTGTATGTGCCAGCAATGAATGCTGAGCGGACGAATGACACGATAGAGGACGATGAGGATTCTGTAGATGACGAAGCAGGTGAGGAGTCAGGCGAAGAGGATGTGCTTCGTCAGGAGTTACTCCGCGATTTCGCAGAAGCGACTGATGCGGATACGGAAGATGTGGGGCAGATGTTCGGTGACGTGATTGATGAGGTGCGTGAAGAGGAAGAAGAGCAGGAGCTGCCGGGAAGTAAGGAAGACAAGGAGTTGTATATGCTGTTTGAGACGAATCACCCTGATCTCGAACTTCCGGGCGATACAGGTGAGGACGGTGACGAGATGTCCGAGTTGGAGAAGGCGCATATGGCGGCGCGGGTGATCAGAAAATACAAGCATCGGTGGGGGATTGAGAACGGATTCAAGCAGATCAAGAGCTTCCGTGTCCGTACCACGTCGATGGACCACGAGTACCGGTTCTTCAATTTCCTGTACGCGTGTACGATGTACAATGTGTGGCGACTCACCGATCTACTGGTGAAGTTGGAGCTACGGGCTGAGTCCGAGTTCCGATATGAACCACTTGTGACAGCGGATCTGTTCCTGACGATTGCGAAGGATTACGTCGGATTAGATCCCCCCGACTGACGTTTTCGGTTCCGGGTATTCCCCTTCGTTAGTGGCGACACTACTGTGTAGTCGCTATTTTCCGGGTTTTCTTCTCAGACCTACCGACTGGCAGCGGGAATCAGTCCACCAGACATAATTTCAGAAAATTGCTGGTGTTAGAATATTGCTGTATTGGGCGTTTTGCTCTCTGTCTTGTGAAATTGCCCAACGTCAGAACTACGATTCTATATACCACTATTTGATTTATCGGACTGGAATCGGACAGCACTGAACAGCCACTAACCACCAGACAGTTCATATCAGTAATACTTACCAGCCAGTATACTGTGCCTCCGATAGGCTACTGGAACCGATGGGTGAGACGTACTACGACGTGCTCGGTGTCGAGCCAACCGCCACGCAGGACGAACTCGAGTCCGCCTACCGCGAGCGCGTCCTCGAGACCCATCCGGATCACAACGACGCCCCCAACGCGACCGAGCAGTTCCAGCGCGTCTCAACTGCACGCGAGGTGCTGACCGACGAGGCCGAACGAGCGAGGTACGACCGTCTCGGGCACGAAGCCTACGTCCAGGCAGAGAATGGCGGACCAACGGCGCAGGCGGGGTACTCGAGTACGGGTGCCACTGCAACCACAGAAAAACAAACGCGACGGGAGACGAATCGCGGTCGCCGAGCGGGGCAGCGGCGGACTCGTGACTGGTCGTTCGAGGAGATTCGCCAGGAGGCAGAACGGGAACGGGCGCGGTCGCAGTCTGGGTCGCGGTCCAGTTCCCGCTCTGGTTCCGGTTCCAGTTCCCGCTCCCGGACCCGTTCTCGATCCCAGACCCAGCGGACGAAACACACCCAGCGCACCAGACAGACACAACAGCACGCCTACACCCGGACCAGCACAGACACAACGAACACTGAATCCGGGTCAACTGCATCCGCAGATCAGACAGACAGCACAGCCGACAACACCACCAGCGACGACTTCCAGTACGCCGTCCACGACTGGAACGACGAGGTGGAACTCGAGTGGCAGGGACGAGCGCTCGACCACCAGACCATGGTCGGACTCGCCTGCATCTGGCTGCTCTACCCGGTGTTCATCTACGCGAGCCTGACACCGGTGTTTCCCACGAGCGCCAATGCGGTCGTCGCCGTCTGTACCCTCGGACTCGTCGCCTATCTGTTGACACTACCCCGAATCGCTGCCGGTATCTTCGGTTCGTGGAGCCTGCTCGTCCCGGTTGGGCTTCTCACGATCGAGGCGATTCCGGTCTCCCTGCTGTCGATCTACGGCTTTCTCGCGCTCGCGGGCGTCTGGGTGCCGTTTGGCTATGCACTCGCGGTTTGGTGGGTGCTACGGCCCTGACTCTGCACGCCAGAAATCCAAAAACCACCGCTAATTGTCATCTGCAGCGACCGCCGTCCGAACTGCCTCGTCTAGTTCCTCGCGCCGCCGGTGGCTCGCCGCCGAGTCGAACTTGACCGAAAGCACCTGCGTTCCCTCACTCGCGAGCGACTGCCGGTATGCACCCTCAAATTCTGTCGGGCCCACGTGTTGAAATTCGAGTTCGTACAGTTCTGCGAGCGCGTCGAACTCGAGTCCGTGGGGCGTCTTGAACTGCGACGTAAACGGCGGATCGAACGCCTCGACAGGGAGTTTGTGGAAGATTCCGCCACCATCGTTGTCCAACAAGACGATGGTCGCGTCGACGCCGCAGCGCTCGAGTGCCAGCAGGCCGTTCGAATCGTGGTAAAACGCGAGGTCGCCGGTGACGAGCACGAGCGGGTCGTCGGTCGCGCTGCCGGCTCCGAGCGCCGAACTCGTGATGCCGTCGATGCCGCTCGCGCCGCGGTTCGCGAGCACGGTGAGATCGGCCTGCCGTGGGCGACCGAACCGGTCGCCGTCCCGGATCGGCATGCTGTTCGAGACGAAAATCGTCGCCGGGTCCGGAGCCGCCTCGAAGACGGAGGCCAAGATTGCGCCCTCGAACGGGGTGGACTCGAGTACCTCGTCGGTGCGTGCGTCGTCGCAGTGCGTCCAGTGGGTGTGTTCGGCCTCGGCGAAGCGGGTTCGCCAGCCGCTGTCCGAATCGGTGTCTGCGAGTTCGTCGGCCAACGTCTCGAAAACCGCACCCGGTTCGGCAGCGACCAGATCCGTCGCGGTAAACGTCGCCTCGCGCCACGCACCAACGGGATCTATCAGGAACTGCCGCGGGTCGGCGTCGCGGAGGAAGTGACGCAGTCGTTTCGAGGTGGGTGAGGCACCGAATCTGAGGACGGCATCGGGTTCGGGCAGTGTATCGATATAGCCGTCGTAGCCGCCGTAGATGGTCTGTGTGTCCGAAGTGGAGCGGTCAGCGTCGACGTGCGAACCAAACCGAAGATTCGAGAGTGGATCCGCAAGCACCGGCGCGCCGACCGCATCCGCAACGGCGACGATGTCGGCAGAATTTAGCTGGGACGGCGACAGCGTCACCGGATCCGCAGGCCCTGCGACAATGAGCGGGCGCGCGGCCGACTCGAGTACCGCCCGAATCGAATCGACATCGGTGGCGTCGACCGACCCCGTCTCCGGCTCTCGCGTTTCGACGAACGCACCGTCGCGCCCCCCTCCGGCCAGCGTCTCAGAGAACTCAGCTGGAACGGACTCGAGTCCGTCAGTCTCAATCGGCTCGAGTGGCTTCCGGAAGGGGCAGTTGAGGTGGACGGGGCCGGGCTCGGAGACGGTCGTTTCCAGAAGCGCCCGTGCGGCAGTCGTCCGGAGGCTGCGAACGGTACGCTCGCTCGCTTCGGGGACCGGAAGTTCGGCGTGCCAGCGGACGGCGTCGCCGTAGAGGTCGAGCTGGTCGACGGTCTGGTTGGCCCCGCTATCGCGCAGTTCCGGCGGGCGGTCGGCCGTGAGCACGAGCATCGGGACGCGGGCCTGGTCGGCCTCGATGACGGCGGGATGGAAGTTCGCCGCCGCCGTGCCCGAGGTACAGACAAGCGCCGTTGGCTCGCCGGTTCGGCGCGCGCGTCCGAGTGCGAAGAAGGCCGCCGAGCGTTCGTCTAAGTGTGAGAAAACCTCGATTTCCGGATGCTCGGCGAACGCAATTGTCAGCGGCGTCGATCGGCTCCCTGGCGCGAGACAGACCGCCTCGAGCCCGCTCGCTGCGAGTTCGTCTACGAGGATGCGACCCCAGAGCGTCGCGCGATTCGGTGCGCTCGTCATCGTGGCTGTGGTCGTTCCTCGTCAGTTTCGGTGGCAGACTGGTCCGATCCTCTCTCGGACTGTGCCGTACTGGCTTCCTCGGGGCGCAACTCGTCCAGAATCGGCCGGAACTTGAGCTGTACTTCGTCCCACTCGTCGTGTGGATCGCTGTCGGCGACGAGGCCGCTCCCGGCGAACAGCGTCACGCGCTCGTCCGTCGCGACGCCGGACCTGAGCGCGACGGCGAACTCACCGTCGCCGTTGCCGTCGAACCAGCCGATCGGCGCGGCGTACCAGCCGCGGTCGAACGGCTCCGTCTCGCGAATCGTCTCCCAGGCCTCGTCGGGAGGCATACCGCCAACTGCGGGCGTCGGGTGGAGTGCTTCGACGAGTTCGAGCACGTGGGTCACCTCGTCGTCGAGCGTCGCCTCGATCGGCGTCCGGACGTGTTGGATGGTCGCCAGCCGGCGAATCTGCTGCTCGTCGATCGTCAGGCTGCTGGTCACCGGTGTCAACTGGTCACGGATCGCCTCCGCGACGAGAACGTGTTCGTGCTGGACCTTCTCGCTGTCACGGAGTTGGTCAGCAAACTCCTCGTCCGCTTCGGGCGTCTCACCGCGCGGTGCGGAGCCCGCGAGCGCCTCGGTTTCGACGCGTTCGCCGCGTTTCGAAACCAGTCGTTCCGGCGGCGCGCCGAAGAACGTTCCGCCGCCGTCGCTCGATCGAGCATGGTTGTGGTCGATCAAGAACCGATAGCAGTTCGGATACCGCCGGCGCAGCCGTTCGAGCGTCGCCGGTACGTCGATTTCGTCGGCGAGCCCGACCGACAGCGACTGGGCGAGCACGACCTTCCGAAGCGTCGTCGTCTCGATGCGCTCGATTGCGTCCTCGACCTGCTCGACCCACGCCGCACGCGAAGTCGTCCGTTCGGTGTCGGTGACGCCCGGCGGCGAGCCACTCGAGCGCATCGCGGGGAAACTCGCGTCCGCCAGCCGGTCGTGCCACTCGTCCAGTCGCTCGGTCGCGGTGTCGGCATCCGGGCCGACGGCCGTGAGCCACGTCGTCTCGTCGTCCCGGACGACGAGCACCTGTGGGATGACGAACGAGGCGGCAGTGAAGCCGCGCCACGGCGCAGTGGCGGCGGCTGTGTCCGCGTTCGTTTCGCCAGCACGCTCGAACGCGTCCTCGAACGAATCGTGAAACGACAACCCACCGAACGCTCGCGGCCGGGCGACTGCTGGCCCGTCGTACTCGAGTGCCCCGAACGTTCGGGCGGCCTGCTCGCGAACGTCGTCGAATCGGGTCGGACCGGTTGTGGTGAACTGGGCGGCGACACCGCGGCCGACGATCTCGAGGCCCCCAGGGGTGGCCCACTGGATGCGAGTCTTGTAGTGGCAGTGGGTGGTGGTGTCGGTTCTGTTTCCGGTGTCGGTGTCGGTGTCGGTGTCGGTGTCGGTGTCAGTGTTGGTACCGGTTCCGGTGTCGGCCCCACTCTCAATGTCGATATCAGCATCCAGCAGTGCCCCGAAGGAAATATCTGCAGCCGCATCGGTGAGTTCGCGACTCCGGCCGCAGAGGGACGATGGGGATGAGGGTGTGCGGTCGTGGTGGTCCTGGTCCTGATCCTGATCGTGAGATGGCGCAGTTCCCGCCAGTTCCCCCTCGCCCGACGTACGATTCATCGAGCACAGTTCAGGACCGACGCGCCTTCAGCCTAACTATATCGCTCCTCTTGCCACGGGTTCGCCGTCTCGGAGTACCCCCGACGTTCCCAGTAGCCGAGTTCGGGTTCGGTGAGAAACTCGACCCCGTCGACCCACTTTGCACCCTTGTACGCGTACTTGTGCGGGGTGACGACCCGGAGCGGACCGCCGTGGTCTGCGGGGAGGTCCTCGCCGTCGTAGGCCCACGCGAAGAGGACTTCTTCGCGCATGCAGTCCTCGAGTGGCAGGTCGGTCGTGTAGTTATCGAGCGCGGAGAACAGGACGTGGACAGCGTCGTCGTCGACACCAGCCAGGTCAGCGAGAGCAGGGAACGGAACGCCGGTGAACTCGCAGTCAAACTTGCTCCAGCCGGTGACACAGTGGAAGTCCTGTCGCTGGGTTTCACTCGGTAGGTCACGAAATTCGTCCCACGACAGCGAGAGTTCGGTCTCGACGGCACCGGTGACGGTGAACTCCCAGGTATCGGGGTCCCAGTCAGGTGTTCCACTTTTCGACAGTACGGGGAAGGCAGTCGTTTCGCGCTGGCCGGCAGGGAGTCGGTTGTCGCCAAATTCGTGGTAGAGGTCGGTTACGTCTCGGACGGACGTGTTGGCGTCGCCGTCAGCGTCGCCAGTCTCGGCCGCGCTTTCGGCGTCCGTACTGCTGGTCTCGCCTGCAGCGTCTGTCGTCTCGGTCGACTCCGTGGTCATGGCTGAGTCTTCGTGGCGAGCTACGTAGGTGTGACGCCACGCCGACACCGCATCGCAGTGTCAGTTCGCGTTCCGGAGTTGACCGAAAGCGTGACGACACCACAACCGATGTGTTATGAGATTTCGTAGCACAATATGACGAGTGAAAATAGAAATTACCCAGCAGGGAGCGTGGTCGAAACGATCTGAAACGGCGCACGGTGCAGACAAGTCGGAGCCTTCCGTCCGAAACCCTCGTCACCACTTAGTACAGTCTCGTCGAGACACTATCTGTATGGCGAGCAAACAACAGCTGACAGAACGGGAGGTTTCCGGACAGGCAGCAGGAGAAGTCGGTGAACAGGCAATGGGTCCCGCGGTCCTCGCGGCAGCGGCATCCGTCGGTCTCGCATGGTACTACTTCTTCCTTCGCGGGGACCGCGAGCGCGGATTGTTCGTCGGTCTCTGGCCGCCAACGATCCTCGCGTTCGCAAGCTACTTCAACCAGCGGAAGATGCGCCAGCAACTCGACAGCATTACGCAGCCCGGTACCACGATCAAGAACGCCCTCGATTCGATGATGGGCAACCGGTAAACTCGGTACTCGTTGCCACCCATTCGAAACGACGGTCGACTCCCGACATACTCACGGTGTTCGACCACCCGTCGATCCTTCTTTCGACCCGCTGTGTCTCTGTGACGACAGGAGCGGAGCGTAACTGGACTCCAACCAGTCGGAAACGATTGTTGTTTCGGTTGCTGCGGAGTCCCCGTCAAACCTAAATACCCCCTCACCGAAAGCCGAATCAGATGCCGAAAGTAGAGATCACAATCCCCGAACACCTCGAGATGCAGATCGCCCAGATGGTTGAACGCGGCGAGTTCGTCAACCGCGAGGAGGCAATCGAGGACCTCCTCTCGACGGGCATCAAAGCCTACAAGACAAGCGGGCCGATGGACGAAGAGGAAGCAGCCGGCGGTACCGGCCTCGAAGACGACGGAATGATGGGACACGACGACGAGTACGTCTTCTGATTTCGCTGTAGTTTCGCTGTAGTCGTCGACGTGACGTGACACAGGTACATCTACGGTCCGCCGACTGAGACTGAGACTGAGACTGAGACTGAGACTGAGACCGATACTGAGACTGTACTGTCGCTGTTGCTATCGTTGCCACTGCAACAGTACGTACTCCCGCAATCTTACTACGGACTGCCAGCTGAACGCGACCAGACGGGGCCGTACACCAGCGAGCAGTCGCTTCGAGAACCGCCAGTCACAGCCCCATCGCAACCAGCGGAATCCCGAACGAGATCGCGACGCCGACGATCGTGACAAGAAAGCCAATCCCAACCGAGCGCGAGGAGTAGTCGCTCATCGGCGCAGTCGTCCGGTCGGCGGCGAGGTCGTGTCCGACGTCTGCGGCCGAGTCGTGGTCTGCGGCGGGCTCCGTGTCGTCCGTGTCGTCTGCCATACCTGCGCGTTCCCGCCTCAGTTCCTTAAAGACAGCTATCGGGCACGACTCTGGCTCGGCCCGCACTCGAGTCGGTCTTGGTCCTGTTCGACTCTGTTCGCTGCTATTCGATTCTGTTACACTCTGGCCACACCCAAACCGAACACGATCGCGTTGCCCGATCCAGTCTCCTTTACTACGCTGGGTTCAAAGGCTCGAGCAAGACCAGCAATGACACTGACAAAGCGAATTATCCCGTGCATCGACGTCGACCTCGATGACGACGGGAATCCGGCGGTCTACACCGGCGTCCACTTCGAGGACCTGCAATATACCGGCGATCCCGTCGAAATGGCCAAGGCGTACAATGAGTCGGGAGCCGACGAGTTCGTCTTCCTCGACATCACCGCCTCCGCAGAGGGGCGCGAAACCATGCTCGACGTCGTCAAGCAGGTCGCAGACGAGGTATTCATCCCGCTCACCGTCGGCGGCGGCATCCGAACCACCGAGGACATCAAAGAAACCCTTCGCGCCGGCGCGGACAAGGTCTCGATCACGACGGGTGCACTCGAGCGACCCGAACTCATCAACGAGGGTGCGCGCGCGTTCGGCAGCCAATGCATCGTGATCAGCGTCGACGCCAAGCGTCGCTTCGACGAGGATGGCGAACACTACGTCGAGATCGACGGCGAGTCCTGCTGGTTCGAGTGTACGAAGAAGGGGGGCCGCGAGGGCACTGGAATCGACGTGATCGAGTGGGCCAAGGAGGCCGAATCCCGTGGCGCTGGCGAACTGTTCGTCAACTCGATCGACAAGGACGGCACGAAAGATGGCTACGACCTGCCGTTGACCGAGGCAGTCTGTGAGGCCGTCGACACGCCAGTGATCGCCTCATCCGGCTGTGGGAGCCCCGAAGACATGTACGACGTGTTCACGGAAGCTGGCGCGGACGCCGGTCTCGCAGCGTCCATCTTCCACTTCGACGAGTACTCGATCGAGGAGACGAAAGCGTACCTCGACGACCACGACGTGCCGGTTCGGTACTGACGGCCAGCGCCACCCCCGCTCGCGTTCAATACGCTTATATCACCGCAGTCCTGCCCTCTTACCAGTGAAGTGGCGGTGCACCTGGTGTGGGAAACCACACGCCGAGAACGACCCTCCCTGTGACAGTTGCGGACACAACACCTTCGAAGAGGCAGTTGTCCGGCAGGACGAGGCGGTCCAGAGCGACCAGTCGACCATCCAAACCGTCGACACCGGCACCACCTACATCTGGGTCTGTTCGAACTGCGGTCGCCAGCACGTCAAGAACAACCCGCCCTGTGCCCGCTGTGGCGAACACGACCTGGAGAAAACCGAACAAAACTACGACGAACTCGAGAACGAACTCCAGACGCCGAGCTGGTTCGAGGTCGCCAAACCGTACCTCCCGGTGTTCGCTATCATCGGTATCGTCCTCCTGCTGTTTGGGACCGGTATTATCTCACCGTCGATCATCCCCGGAATCGGGTCGCCGACACCACCGGAGGCACCCGGAAACAGCACAGAGGCCGCCGGAATCGACCTCGACGCCGTCGAGTCGCAGGTCGTCGACCAGCTCGCAGTCGAGCGTGCGGATGGGAGTCCGACCACCGACGACGCGCTCATGGCGTATGCGACCTACCACAACCGCGTCTACATCGAGGACGAGTACGGCGACGGCAGCCACAGCGCTGAACATCCAAACGAGTTCGACGTCAGTTGTCAGACCGACCTCGTCAGTACGCCGCTGTCACCGTTCGAAGACGACATCAACGACTACGCCGACGCAGGAGAGGAGCAGCTCGTGGCAGACGTGACCGAGGTGCTGGTCGAACTCGAGTCGGTGACAGAGGAGTACGACGTGGCGTCCGACGGCTTCGACCTTCACGTCGCGCCCGACGGGACGATTTACGTCTTCTACGCGGCGTGTTAGCCCAGCTGTGAGAGAGCAGCGCTCGCAGTTGGAAACGGAGCGGAGCCGGTAAGACAAGGAGTTGTCTGCAGACTCGCGACCTGCAGACTCGCAGACACACAAAAGCGAGAACGGGATCCAGATCTGTCCGAGCGGTTATGCGGCCGCTTCGAACGCCTCGCGGAACGCAACTGCTTTCTCGCGCACGTCGACTGCCGCCTCCTCGAGTGCGTCGAGTGGTTCGACGCCGTTTTCGGTCTTGATCGTCAGGATCGGCTCGGTCTGTCCACCCGACTGCTCGGGGTTCACGTCGTACGTTGCTGCGCTGATGTCGTCGTGTTCGAGCAGCGTACCCTTGAGTACGTTCATGAAGGTGTGATCCTCGCCGGCGATTTCGATCGAGAGTTCGTTCTCGCTGCTCTCGGTGACCCGCAGTTCCATGCCACGTCATCCGTTCGTCGGGCGCTTGTACCTTTCGAAGCCGTGTCGGTTCCAGCCGCGAGCCGTCGATTCGAGTAGCCCGTTCCGGGAAATCACAGCGATCAACGGCAAAAAACGAGCGTGGGTGATCGGGTGCTCGTGACTGTGCTCATCGAACGCGTTCGCCGGTGCGCAGCGCGGGTGCACAGCGCGGTCTCTCAGGCCTGCGTCCGAGCGCGTTCGGGTGCCTCGGCACTGCTGTTCGCGTAGGCGCTGTAGGCTGTCAGGCCGGCGACGACGAGACCGGCGATCATGGTACTCGTCGCGAGGTCGGTGCTTCCCATCTCGATCGCGAACGGCGAGACGAGTGCCCAGAGGCCGAGCAGGACGGCGAGTGAGGCGACGCTGACGTTCGCGAGGCGATCCTTTGTGAGCCGGTAGAAGTTGTACCCGGCGAACAGGAAGATCGCCGTTCCGACGAGCGTGTTGTTCCAGATCGCTGCCTCCGTGGACTCGATGAGAAACGGCGAGGCGACAAGCCACAGGCCGACGAGCGCGGCGAGCGCGCTCACCCACTGTATGACGTCCGTGTTGATCACATCTCGGTCGGACCGGGACGCGCTACGGTCAGTGCCGCTGGCATCAGTGTCTGATCGGTCGTCTGGTGTTGTGCTCATGACTCACACGGGTTATCCGACTAGCGAGTAAAACGGCAGTGCCTGCGCCTGTCGGGGCAGGTCCCGGACCAGACGCTGGTGGAACGAGCGCTCGAGGACGGGAGACAAAAGACGGGAGACTGCGCCGCCGTGCGTGTCGATAGCGACAGAAATCCCTATACGCCCGCGGGCGAACCAGTCGCACATGCGCCCGGTTACCGCCCTCTTTGCGGTCATTATCGTCGCGGTGCTTGCGCTCTCGGTAGTCGTAGTGAGCCGTCTGCACCGATCGGGCACGCACTGGCACGACGTTGCACAGCAACGGCTGCTCTTTGGCGTTCCGTGGGGTTCGCTCGTCGTCATCGCCATCGTCGTGGCCGTCTACCTGTTCGTTCAGGACGGAATCACGAACCTCACGGAACCCGTGACGATTCCGTACCGGGCCTGGTCATACTTCACCCCGCTCGGCATCGCAACGGCCTCGTTCTCCCACGCCAGTCTGGGTCACCTCACCGGCAACCTCGCCGGTGCGGCTGTCGCCGCACCAATCGCGGAGTACGCGTGGGGTCACTTCCCCGGTCGTGACCGAGCAGACAACACTCACTCACACGATGGCGAGCGAGGTGGCGTCCGCTCCCAACTCGAGTCGCTCCGGACCACGCCCTGGATTCGGGCGTTCGTCCTCTTCCCGCTCGCGGTGGTCGTCCTCAGCTTCGTCACGAGTCTGTTCGGACTCGGGCCGGTCATCGGCTTCTCGAGTATCATCTTCGCGTTCGCCGGCTTCGCTATCGTCCACTATCCGATTGCGACGTTGATCGCAACGGTCGCCGTCCAGAGTGCACTCTTGACGGTTTCACGGGCGCTGCAGGACGCGGTGAGCGTCTACGTCGCGACACCGAGTCCGGCGTCGGCACCCTCCTGGGCGGGCATTGCGATTCAGGGGCACGCACTCGGGTTCTTCATCGGGCTGGTGCTTGGCCTGCTGGTCCTCAAGCGCCGAAACGAGCGGCCGAACCCGTTTCACCTCTGGCTCGCCGTACTCCTCTATGCCTTCTCGAAGGGACTGTGGCAGATCTACTGGTTCGGTGAGGGGAACACCTATCTGCTCTTCCGGGGACCCGGCGTCGCCATCGTCGTCATCCTCGCACTCGTCATCACGCTCGCGAGCGCCGCCCCTGACCGACCGGTTCCGAAACGACCAGTTCGGAGGCTCTTCCGGCGGCTAACCGGCGCTGATAGCCGGAAGGGCCGGCCACCCTCCGAATCGAGTTCCGTCGGCAACGAAGGGCCAGACGCGAGCCATCACTCACGAACCGAGCGGGTACTCGAGTTGTCTGGGGTTGGAGGCGGAGGCGAAAGCGAGAGCAAAGTCGAAGTCGAAGACGAAGACGAGCCTGTATCACCATCGTCGGACGTGTCGGGTGACAGCCTCGATCGGATTCGGGAACTGTCAATCGGCGCGACGCCAAACAGCGGAGAGGAGTCACACACGCAGACACCAGCAGAAACGACAGCGTCGAGGATGACCCAGCGCGGCGTCGCGTTTCTGGCCGTCGCACTCGTGCTCGCCGTGCTCGCTGGGATGGCGATTCCCGTCAATCTGGCAGTTGTCGAGTCCGCGAGCGACGGGACGGCTCCTGGTGCAATCGAGGTCGACGACTACGTCATCGAGTACGACGAGAACGCGTCGAACCAGCTCGTCTCGGGGATCGGACTCGACGTGGCGATCGACGACGCGGGGCTTGCGGGCAGCGGCGTCATCGTCTCGAACGAACGCCACAGTATCTGGCTGGAGGCGGTGACGAAAGAGCAACTCGAGGCGACTGGGTACGAGACGGTAATCGTGGGTGAACCCGGCTGGCGAGAGACGGTCCACGTCGAGCGAACGGGCTGGGAGCCGGTCGGCGGCGAAAGTGTCTATCAGGTCTGGCTGTGGCTCGACGGTGACGAGGAGAACCGCCAGTTAGCCCACGAGTCCGAGGAGTCGATCGCGGAGGCGATTATCAACGACCGGACGGTAACGCTTGGGTCCGATGACGGTGAGTTCGTCCTCGAAGTCGAAGAGATCGAGACAGAGACGACGAGCACGACGGCCGTGCCAGACGAGAACGGGTCGGTCGAAGCCGGTGGTGTGGTCTTCGAGCGAACGGAGGACACGCTCGTAGCCTCGTCGGACGGAACCGAGGTCGTGATCGCGACGATGGAAGACCACGAGTACTGACCGACTGGAAGCCACGTTTCGGTCACGGAATCGAGTGCAACCTGCACTCGTGTTCCGGACTCGCTGAGACTCTGTTTTGTTGAACACTCGGTGCAGCGGAACACTCGCCCGTACGTTGACGTTTCACGCTGTTGCGAGCGCCTACACTGTTCGTTTGCGAGCGGTAACTGGCACAACGAGGCCGAATACGGCGATAGGTGAGTGGTATCGATCGGGGACGGGATGGCAGGGAACCTGACGAATCCGCCACACCGTTAACCGCCACGTGGCGGCTGGAAGCCGGACAGAAACAATGGCCGGGTGAGCCGTCTTCTCGACCGAGTTGAGCGCTGCACAGATGATTCATCGCGTACTGGGAACCCTGGCGTCGTCGGCGTCACAGGCTGCGGACGACCACCGGACACCGCCCGCTGTCCGACTCGCAGACGTCACACACGAGTACGGGACGGGCGGGAGCCGGTTTCGATCGGGTGACCGGCGAACCGTCACCGCGCTCCGGAACGTCTCGGTCGACATCCAGCCCGGCGAAATCGTCGGCCTCGAGGGACCGAGCGGCAGCGGCAAGTCGACGATTCTCCACCTCGTCGCCGGGCTGCTCGTGCCGACCAGCGGCAGCGTCGAACTCCACGGCACGGAGCTCTCTGCGCTCTCGAACCGAAAGCGAACGCGCGTCCGCCGCCAGCACGTCGGGATCGTCTTCCAGCACTTTCACCTGCTTCCCTCGCTCTCCGCGCGAGCGAACGTCGCACTGCCGCTCGTCCAGACCGGCGTCTCGAAACGCAAGCGCCGACGACGCGCCACGGAACTGCTAGAGCGAGTCGGTCTCGGCGACCGAACGACACACCTCCCCAGCGAACTCAGCGGCGGCGAGTGCCAGCGCGTCGCCATCGCCCGCTCGCTCGCGACCGACCCCGACGTCGTCATCGCCGACGAACCCACCGGCGAACTCGACACCGCGACCGGCGAGACCGTACTCGAGTTACTGACCGATATTGGGCGCGAGCGGGCGGTCGTCCTCGCCTCGCACGACGAGGCGACGCTCGCGGTTGCAGATCGTGTGCTCACGCTGCGGGACGGACGGGTGGTTTCGGATGGCGGATAGTCGTGGGCCCTCGGATGAGCGGCGTAAAAACGGTGAGCACGGGGACGAAGACGAGGGGGACCCAGTAACCGAAGCGTTCGACGCGCGCGAGACAAGCCGAACGCGCTGGGTCGGCCTCCTCAGGCTCTCGATCGCCAGACTGTGGCGACGAGCGACGAAAACGACCTCGGGGCGAATCATCGCGACGATCGCCGCCGTCGCGATGACCGTCGCGTTGCTCGTGCTCGTAACCGGCATCGCGCTCGCGCTCGCCGACGGCGGCACGACGAGCGAAAACGATGCCACCGCCCAGATCGTACCCGAGTCGGCGGACCTCCTCGCCTCCGTCAACGGCGTCGAAGGGGCCCGACTCGGTGAGACGAACGAACGCGCGGCGACCATCCGCGACGAACCTGGCGTCGACCACTCGAGTCCGGTTCTCATCGAACCGGTCCGACTCGAGCACGACGGCGGCGAGGACAGCCCCCAGACCGTCCTCCTCGTCGGCGTTGTCCCAGACGACGAGTCCCGAACCGTCGCCGGCCTCTCGACTGCGGCACTCGAGTCGGGTGACCCACACTACGCGGACGGCTCCTACACCGGGCCACAACGCGGCGAGGTCGTCCTCTCGAGTGCCGCGGCCGACCGCCTCGATGCAACCCAGGACGACGACCTCGCCGTCTCGAGTTCGCAGTTCGAGGCGATGGACGTCGAGAGTCCGGCGATAACGGTCACGGCTGTCGAGGAATCCGACGGCGAGAGTGGTGACGAGGACACCCCGGTCGCGCTCGTCCACCTGAGCGAACTCCAGACGTTCGCGGGTGCGAGTGAGGGCGAACTCGCAGACCAGGTTCTCGTCTGGGGCGAGGACGACGCTGCGACGGCCGCCGCGAACGGGGCCTATCCCGACGAAACCGTCGACGCGCCCGACACCACCCATCCGTCGCTCCTGTTCGACGACGGACTGGCGTTCGTCACCAGCGCCCTCGCGCTGCTCGTCGGCGTCACCATCTGCGCCGCCTTCGTCGCGACGACCGCCGGCATGACCGTCAACGAAGACCGGCGTATGCTCGCCGTACTCGAGTCCGTCGGCTTCCCGACCCATAGTCGCCTCGCGGTCGTTGCGATTTCGACGCAGGTGTTGACGCTGTGCGGGGCGGTGCTTGGCGGCGTGCTCGGGATTCTGGCGATCCACGGAGTCAACGGCGTCGCGAGTGCGGGCGGCGCGCCGGGTGCTGTTGCGCAGGCGCATCCGCTGTTCGTCCCCTACGCCGTCGTCATCGCGTTCGTCGCCGGACTGGTCGCGATCCCGTACCCACTCGTCGTCGCGGCCCGGACGTCGGTGCTCGCGGAGGTGAGTCGCTGATGGGGCTGTTCTCGCCGTTCGTCCGAACGCGGGCCGTCATCGGTATCGCGCTTGCACAGCTGCGGCGGTCACCTGGGAGAACCGTCCTCGCCGTTCTTGCGGTCACCCTCTCGGTGCTCGCGATTACCCTGCTTGCGAGTCTCGGCGTCGGCGTCGTCGAGGTCGGCGAAACCGGCCTGGACAACGCCGACCGGGACATCTGGGTCTCCAGCGATCCAGTCGATCCGTCCGCGGACGGGGCCGAGAATCCGATCCCCGACGCACACGGTACGTCGGCCGCGCTCACTGAACGCGACGACATCAGTTCGGCCGCGCCGCTTGCGATGCACCAGGTGTACGTCGGGACAGAGCCGGACCAACTCGAGCGCACCACCGCTGTCGGCGTCCAGGAGACACACGACGGCTTCGACTTCGAGGCTGGCTCAGGGTTCGATCGCGCCGAACTGCCGGACGAAGGCGAACGACCGACAGATCCCCAGACTGCCGAAATCGTCCTCGATCCGCAGGTTGCAGACGACGCCGGCGCAGACGTTGGCGACACGGTCTACGTCGGGACGAGTCGCCAGACCGCGCCGGAGTACGAGTTCACCGTGGTCGGCATCGCGTCCTACTACTCGCAGTTCCTCGGGACGCCCGCGGCGACGGTGCCGCTGCCGGACCTGCAGATCGTTGCCGGAACGACTGGAACGGACCGCGCGACGTTCATCACCGCCGACGTAGCGGACGGGGCCGATCAGGAAGCCGTCCGCGATGACCTGGCGACCGAGTACCCCGAGTACGACGTGCGAACCAGCGACGAACAGATCGAAGCGATGGTCGCCGAACAGCCGCTCGTCCTCGCAAGCGGGATGACGCTGGTCGGCCTGGCCGTCGTCGGCGGCTCGGTGCTCACCATCAACCTGTTCGCGCTCATGGTCACCCAGCAGCGTCGCGAACTCGCCGCGCTTCGGGCCATCGGACTCTCTCGCGGACTGCTCTCGGGGATGATCGCCGTCCAGGGACTCGTCATCGGACTGCTCGGCGGCATCGTCGGCGTCGCGGCGACGCCGCTGCTCGCGGACGGACTGAACCGCGTCGCGCTCTCACTCGTCGGCTTCGAAAATCTACTTCGAACGCCCGTCGAGGTCTACGTCGCCGGCTTCGCGCTCGCGCTCAGCGTCGGCACCGTCGTCGCCGGCATCACCGGCTGGCGCGTCGGGCGCACGCTGAAGCTCGAACATCTCGAACAATAGCACCTCGAACAAGAACACCTCGAACAGTAAGTACCGTCCAGCCAGCGCGGTAGAGACCGCCTACTCCCACTCGACCCGAAAGACCTCCGCCGCGAGCTCCTCGCTTTCTGCGGTATGGAACTCGAAGCGGCGTTCGATCGGGAATGCTGCCCGAAACGCGTGGGTTACCGTCCCACCCTCGTCGGCCGCGTAGGATTCGACGAACTCCTGGCTCCCTTCGTTGTGAATCGTGTAGGAAACGGACGCGAGCGAGCGAGCCGTCTCGAGAAACTCCCGATCTGCGTGGCGATTACCGCGCTGTGCGCCGAACGGCGGGTTCGAGAGCACGGTTGCGGATTGTGAGGAGCGAGCTGATGAGAACGAGAACGGAAGCGGCTGTCGCGAGACGTCAGCTCGAATCCAGTCCGTCTGTGAGGCCACCCCGACACGCGCCGCGTTCTCCCGGGCGAGCGCGAGTGCGTCGGAATCGAGGTCAACGCCGAGAACCTGCCCGGCACCGGCGAGTGCCGCGGCAGTTGCCAGCATCCCGGTTCCGGTACCGAGATCCACCACCGGCCGCTCGAGATCATCCTGCAACCCAGCCAGATGCGCAATATGGGCCGCAATCTCCGGCGGCGTGAGATACTGCTCTAACGATGGCGACGGCGATTCAAAATCAGCGATCGACTCGAGTTCGCGCGCGAGCGTCCGCCGGGAACGACCTGCCATGCGGACAGCTCAGTCGTCGAGCGTGAAGGAACCCTCGGACCCGTTCTGGTTCTGGTGGTCGAGGTCAAAGACGAGGCCCTCGCGCTCGGCGCGTTCAGCACAGGCTGCGAGAGCGGGACGGACTTTTTCCGGGTTCGCAACGCCGTCGATGGCGACTGTGACGGTTCCCGCCCCGAGGAACGACGCGGCGCGGACGTAGTCGCGAACACGGTTGATTTCGTCCTGGGTCGCGAGCGAGCAGTCCTCGTCGAAGCGGGCCTCGACTATCAATTCGACGGGCGAAACCCCTTCGGCAGCGAACTCGCGCTTGAGATCACGGAGGTGGCCGGGCGCGGTGGACTCGAGTGCATCGGCGTCGACGGAGACGGGGGTAACGTCGGCTGGTCGACAACAATCAATCGTGGACGGCTGGTCGGCGGACGACGTGGTGCTCATACAACCACATACATGAGTCGCATACAAAAACCTTCGTAAATGCTCAGTGGTAATATTGTGTGGCAGTAGGTCACGATTTCTGCGTCTCAGTCGGAGTGGGCGCTTCGTGATGAAAATCAGGAAAGTTCGAATAGAGTTAAGGAGTGGCCGTGAGAGTAATACGTATGGAGTGTCCACGGTGTCAGGGCTCGCTCGAAGAACTCTCGCTGGGGGAGGTGTCGACCGTCTCGTGTCCTCACTGTGCGTACGCGGATATCCCGGTCGAACACGAGCGACCACCCGAGGAACGCGAATCCTGGCGCGACGCGTTCAATCGATTTTACGACGGCTAAGCAGTACTGGCAGCGTCGGACTCGAGTGACAGCGCTCATCGCCAGCAGCTGCGCTGGAGCAGTGACGAACACGACCGTACACGGACACGTCCGTACACAGTGACTGGCGCTCAGGTACGTGTACGAAAAATCGAGTGATCGAAACCGAAACCAACAGTCGACAGTCGACAGTCGACGTTCGGCGTTCGGCGTTCGGAGACTAGAACCCGAAACTCGAATCGACGGCTAGCTTACTCGCTTGCGGCTGCGGCTTCTGCTTCCTCGTCGTCGTGGTCGATGTCTTCGTCCGAGCGGGCTGCGACGAGGCCACCACGGGCCACGCTGTACAGCGGCTCGTTTGCGTGCGTCACGTCGCTGATCGAGAACGGGATGCTCGCGTCCTCGAGGTGGTCACGGAACAGCGCCTCGAAGCCGCTTGGGCTCGAGGTGCCGCCGGTGACGACGACGGGGACGTCGAGGCCTTCCTCGACGTCTTCCTCGTCGACTTCGGAGACGATGTTGTCGATGACGTAGTCGAGCAGGTTCTCGTAGTAAATCGAGAGCGCACCCTCGACGCCGCCGACGTCCGTCGTGAAGTCCAGTTCGAAGTCATCCTCCTTGATGGAGGTGACCTTGTCGACAGGCGTGCCCGTCGCGCGGGCGGCCTGCTCGTCGACCCAGTCGCCACCGCGGGCGACAGAGAACTTCATGACGGGGACTGCGTAGTAGGACAGACAGACGTTCGTCATGCCGGCACCGAAGGAGATGCCCAGTCCGGTGAAGTTGTTGTCTGCGAGTTCACTGTAGATGACGGACATCCCCTCATTGATCGGTTCGGAGTCGTATCCCATGTCGTCTAAGAACGACTCGATCGTTTTCTGGTGGTACAGCGTCGAGAGATCCGAGTCGATCGGATCGGCCGGCGAGGAGAAGTAGAGCTTCTCGTCAGGGTAGGCCGGCTCGCCGACGACCTGTTCGATGATGAGCTTCATCATCGGGATCGCGCTCTGCTCGTCGTTCGAGAGGATCCCGTGTTTCATCGGGCGGCGGGTCTCCTTGTTGAAGATGTTTGCAAAATTCAGGGCGTCGTCGCCGACGACGTACACCTTGTCGTCCTTGCGGATGTGCAGGACTTCGCTTCGCGAGAGCATCTGCTCGGCCATATCCGAGTACTCGATCTCTACGAAGGAGTTGCGCTGTTGCACGAATACCGTGTCGTTCCCATCCTGTTGTGCGGACAGAATGTTCATGGTTCCGACGTCTAGGCCTTTCGCCATGGTTGGGCAAGGCGGCCGATAGATTATAAATCTATGTACCTAAAACCTATCGGCCGAAATCCACAAAGAATTTAGTGTTAGAACACTCGACACGCCTACTCTCGGCGAACGGCGGACCGAACCCGTTCAAGTGCTGCGGCGAGCGGGGCCAGAAGGCCGTCAGCTGATCTCCCGCCGCTTGCGGCCTCGGTGCCGTCGGCCGCCGACTCCGACTGTCGCTGCTCGCGCAGTTCCTTCAACTTCGCCGTCTGATCGTCAACCGTCGATTGCGAGGTCGTCGTCTTCGTCTCACCGCCTTTCAGTCCCTTGAGGCCTTCGACCTGCGCGTCGACGCCGGTCGAGCGCGTTTTCTTCGTTCCCGCATCGGTGTCGACGGAGACGCTATCGAACTGATCCTCCGAGAAACTCAGGCGCTTGTGCTCGGTCTTCTCGACGCCACCCCAGGAGAGTTCGACGCCGTCCATCGCCTCGTCGATATCGCGTTCGATATCGGCATCCGTGTACTCGGGGCCGGTCTCTTCGTCTTCGTCCTCCTCACCAACCTCGACCGTCTCGACCTGGCGAGCCAACTCGAGATAGTGCGCGACGAGTGCGGCCCCAGTGGAGGCCGTGATCCCAGCGAGTCCGACCGCGTAGGTCGCCGTTACCTCGACAGTGTAGTCGGTCTCGCCCATGAAGTTCCAACTGTCGGGGTAGGCGTACAGGAACCCAGCCGTTGCGACGACGGTAATCGCCGCGCCGACCACCGAGACGCCGATAACGCGGCGATCAGCGGGTAAGAGGACGACGACGCCGAGGATCATCGCCGGAAGCGAGAGCATCCCGAGCGCGTACGCCGGTTGCGCCCACATGAAGTACGCCGCGTCTGCTCTGCTGAATGTGCTGCTCCAGAGAAAGAGCACCAGTGCGACCACCGCCAGGCCGATCCCACCCAGGAACAGGCCGAACCCGAGATAGACGTCCGTCCGGTTCTCGGGTTCGCCGATATACCGGCGATAGAGGTCGAAGAGATAGCCGTCTGTAGGCCGTTCCGCTGCCATTACCACCCCGTTTAGACTCCAGTACTATGACTGTTGGGTCGGGTTCGAAGAAAAGAGTGTCAGTGAAGAGAACTCGAGTACAATCATCCACGCCCACCACACTGAACGGTGAGTGCCGGCACCGGCGAGCGCTCACGTCCGAGAGGAGGTGACACGGAGAAGCGCCGCCGTTATACGTTCGTGGCCGTTAGGACGGCCAATGAGTCAGGAGTCGGAGTCAGAGTCGACGTACACCGAGGGGGACCTTCGGAACACCGGAATGCAGCTCAAGCACGACCGCGAGTGGGACTACGAACTCGATCGGATCATCGACGCCATCGAGGAACGCGACGCCGAGAAGGTCGGATTGCAGTTCCCCGAGGGCCTTAAGCGCCGCGGTCCGAAGGTAGCAGACGACCTGCGCGAACTCGCCGACGACGACGTGACGTTCATGCTCTCGGGCCAGCCCTGCTATGGAGCCTGTGACTTAGACACCTACCTGATGAAGCGCACCGACGTGTTCGTCCACTTCGGCCACTCGCCGATGAAGAACACGGACAAAGTCATCTACGTCCCGCTGTTCTCGAACGTCGAAGTGCTCCCGATTATGGAGGAGGCACTCGATACGCTCGAGGATCCAGAGGAGACTGCGGGCGTCGGCCTCGTGACGACGGCCCAGCACATGA
The DNA here is from genome assembly GCF_000025625.1 of Natrialba magadii ATCC 43099. NCBI lineage: Archaea > Methanobacteriati > Methanobacteriota > Halobacteria > Halobacteriales > Natrialbaceae > Natrialba > Natrialba magadii. The sequence goes on from NC_013922.1 coordinate 3,725,902, forward strand.
ACCGCTACGAGGAGATGTCGACGTTCCTCGAGGAGCAGGGCTACGAGGTTCACAGCCGCCGTGGCGACGAGCGACTCACCCACGAGGGGCAGGTTCTGGGGTGCAACTACGCGAGCGCGGATGTGCCCGCAGACCAGGTGCTCTACGTCGGCGGCGGGAAGTTCCACCCGCTCGGACTCGCGATGGAACACCCCGACAAGCACGTCGTCATCGGTGACCCGGTCAACAACGTCGTCACCGTTGCGGACACGGAGAAGTTCATGAAGCAGCGCTACGCCTCGGTGCACAAGGCGATGGACGCCCAGAAGTGGGGCGTCATCTTCTGCACTAAGATCGGCCAGGGTCGCTGGGACCAGGCCCAACAGATACTCGAGAACAACGACGACGCCTACCTCATCACGATGGACGAGGTTACTCCTGACCGCCTCCGGAACTTCGACATGGACGCGTTCGTCAACACTGGCTGTCCGCGGATCACGACAGACGACGGCCCGCAGTTCTACAAGCCAATGCTCACGCCCGGTGAGTACGAGATTGCCGTCGGGAACAAGCCACTCGACGAGCTTTCGTTCGACACGTTCCACGGGACCTGGTAGTCACAGCGTTTCTGGCACTCCGCTTCGACTCCGCTGTTTCTCGCCTGCGTGATTCTTGAGTCTTGATTTGCGACCAGTCCAACGTTCCTCCGTTCCACCGTGGTGATTGCTCCAGCAGCGCAGTCGCCACCGACGACACAGTAACACTTACCCAACCAGTCCGCCCATCAGCAACTATGATCCAGAGCGACTGGGGAGACTGGCTCGTACGTGACGTCGAAGACGCCTCGCCGAACGGCGTCTCCATCTGGTATCTCGGCTGTAACGGCTTCATCCTCAAGGGAAGCGACGAGACAACGATCTACATCGATCCGTACGTCGGACTCGGCGATCCGCCGCGGACGGTCCGGATGATCCCTGTCCCGTTCGATCCCGAGGACGTCGACGAGGCCGATGCTGTGCTCGCGACGCACGAACACACCGACCACGTTCACGGCCCGAGTCAGGCACCAATTCTTGCGAATACGGGCGCGACGTTCTACGCACCCGACGACAGCCTCGCGGTCGCGCGCGAAGAGGAATCGTGGACCGACGAGTGGGACGTCGACGAGGAGCAGTTCAGCGAGGTCAGCGAGGGTGACACGGTCGAGGTCGGCGAGTTCACCATCCACGTCGAAGTGGCGAACGACCCCGACGCGAGCCATCCCGTGAGCTACGTCATCGAACACGACGCCGGCACGTTTTTCCACGGCGGCGACACCAAACCGAGCGACGAGTTCGACCGCATCGGCACGGCGTACGACATCGATCTGGGCGTGCTCGCGTTCGGTACCGTTGGCCAGATTCCCGACAAGGAAACCCGCGAACCGAAGCGGACGCGCTGGTACAACGACGAAAACCAGATCGTCGAGGCCGCCGCCGCGCTCGAACTCGACCGACTCGCGCCGAGCCACTGGGACATGTGGAAGGGGCTCACCTCGGATCCGACGGTGCTCCACCACCACGCACAGAGCTTCGAGTACCCACAACGGCTCGATATCATCGAGATCGGCGACCGGATCGAACTCGAACCGTAGCAACGGACCGCTGGGGTCCTGTCAGTCTTACTGTCGCAATCTGACATCGTCGATTCGGACGCGACGAGCGAACCCTGCAGGAACGATCGGACCGCCGTGACTGTCCGTATCATTTATAGTAATGGTCTAGTAACGTTGGTCCCATGAGTAACACCGCCGACACGGACGACGTGGTCGAGGTCAGTGCTGACGGGCTCACCGTCCGAAAAACGTTCGCGGCGGACGAGTTTCCCGTACCTGCGCTGCGCTTCGAGATCGAATCGGAGCACGACGAGCAGGTCGCGTTTCGACTCTCCGAAGACATTCCCGAATCGTTTCCGATGGACAAGGTTGGGTTCCATCCCGAATACTATAGCGACGACTGGACTGCTTTCCAGGACAATCGCGTCGAGTTTACCCACACGATCGACACCGACGAACAGCTCGTGACGGTGTACGGCATCCGGATCGACGACGAATCGGTCGTCCCTGATTTCCTCAGTGAACCAGAGATCGTCGAAGTCAGCTCCGAAGCCGACGCGAGCAGCGACGGTGACGAAATCGACGACGCGGTCATCGACAGTATCGTCTCCGACGAGCGCACGCAGGCGGTCAAAGACATGATTGCCGGCGACTCCGGCTCCGTGCCTGGACTCGAAAACGACCAGCCTGACGACGCTGTGGCTGCAGACAGTTCGGGTCTCGAAGCCGAAGGCGATGCCGACGAAGATAGCGATAGTGACGACGGCGACGGAGACAGTGAGGGCGAGGGCGAGGGTGACATCGAACTCGAACTCGAGGGCGAAACTGACGCACTCGATCTATCCGACGACGATGGACCAGAACTCGACAACTCCGGCGACCTGGATCTCGACCTGGGCGATGTCGAGATTCCCGACCCTGACGACGCCGACGACGGTGACACGGACGACGCCCCGGACATCGACCTTGGCTTTGACGACGACGAGATTTCGGACCTCGACGCAGACGAGACGATCTCGAGTGCACTCTCGGCTGAAACAGCCGACGACGCTGACGAGGACGAAGCGCTCGAACTCGAATCCGAGTCCGACGACGAGCCAGGTCTCGAACTCGAACTCGACGATGCTGACGAGGACGAAGCGCTAGAGACGGATCTCGAAGACGAGACCGACGAGGATGCAGTAGAGGGTGAGGAAGAGGGCGAAGACGAAGGCGAATCCGCAGCCGTCGAGACTGACGACGACACAGAACTCGCCGAGCCGACAGAAGCAGACGAAATCGACGAGGAAGTTGCTGAGGACGGTGAAGTCGACATTGACGACACGGACGACATCGACTCCGACTCCGACGACGAAACGACTGTTGGCGACACCGAACTCGATTCTGACGACGCTGTCGACGCCGGCGAGACGGACGATGATCCATCCGAAGGAGCCGCCGACGAAACAGCCGCCGACGAAACAGCCGCCGACGAAACAGCCGCCGCCGAAGCAGCCGCCGACGAAACAGTGACCGCAGACGACACAGACACAACACCCGCTGCATCCGGAACGGAAGACAGCACGAGCCTCGCCAGTCAACTCGCAGCCGAACTCCGCAACGACGAACTCGCAGACGACGACCTCACCGTCATTCGCGAGGCACTCACGTCTAGTTCCGACGACACGGACAACGAGGCAGAGGCCGACACAGACGACACACTCCCCGCCGGCGTCCAGCAGGCGAAGCTCAGCCATCTCCAGTCCCGCGTCGAGGAGGTCGCCGCCTACACCAACGCACTCGAGTCCTTCCTCGGCGAGAACGGCACCGACGAACAGATCATCGAGGAGTTCCGCGGCGAACTCGCTGCGTTCGAGGACGAACTCGGGTCGATGACCGACCAACTCGATACAACCGATTCACAGGTTGGTGCACTCGAAACCGAAGTCGAGACGCTCACCGAGTGGACGGCTGATCTCGAAGACGACCTCGCATCGACTACCGACGAGGTCGAGACGCTCGACACACGAACCGAGCGTATCGACGGCGACGTCGACGACGTTGCCACCGATCTGGAACGGGTCGATTCCGATGTCGACCAACTCGAGACGGATCTCACGTCGGAACTCGAGGACGTCGACAGTGCCGTCGACAGTGTCGATAGCCGTGTCGACGACCTCGAGGAGACGGTCGACAGTCTGGCAGACGAGCTTCAGACTGCAGCCGACGATCTCGGCGAGGATATTGCCGCCGTCGAATCCGACGTTTCGGCCGTCGAAACTGACGTCGAAGCCGTTGCGGACGACGTTGATGCTGTTGAAGACGACGTCGATCGTGTCGAGCGCAACCTCGACGACGTCCGTGACGACGTGACCGAGATTCAGGAGTGGCGCGACCAGCTCGGGTCGATGTTCTCAGACTCCTAAACAGACACTGGCGCTGCTCAAGACCGGCGCACACACGCGGCTATTTTCCGGTGAAACGCAACTCGTTTATCTCTCGCCGGGTGAGAACCCGTCGATGGGCGAGACGATTCCGATCGCAGTTCCTCGCAAAGGACGACCACTCGAGTCGGTACTAGATCGACTCGCAAGTCGGCTCGGCGTCCCGGATCTCGCAGATGAGATCACGTCGACGCTTCGCCACGAAAAGGCCCTGACGAAGGGCGTGCTGGATCCAGACGAGGAAAACGTGTACCATCGTCTCGCAGACTACAGTACAGTCGACGACCCGGCCGCGCCGGAGTACACGCTGGTCCGGGATACGCGCGCCGGCAAGCCACGGCGGATCGTTTTCGATAGTGTGACGATTCCGCTCGACGACGGAAGTGAGTCCGATTTCGACGGGACCGGCGATGACATAGAGATCCAGCTCGTCGGCCGCGAAGAGCCCTTCCGCGCACTCCGAACCCACGAGTTCGCACTCGGGTTCGACAGCGCCGACCTCGTGCTGGAGGAGGTCGTCGAACTCCGTCCTGACCCACTGGGACGGATCGCCGACATCAACGCGCGGATCAATCCCGCGGACTCGGACGTTCGCGTCGTCACCGGCCTCGGAGACACCGTCTACCACACGCTGATGGGAAGTCCCGAAACCGTCCCCGCAGCGACCGCCCTCGACCGCGACTTTCTCGCCGACTACGCAGGGCCGCTCTGTATCGAACCGCGGTACGAGCGCCTGGTCCGGGCCGTCCTCGGAACCAGCGTGCTCGAAGACATCGAGTTCCACTACCCAGAGGAGGGACGCGAAGAGGAGGCCGCCATCGCCGACACCGGCCTCGGCGTCTACCTCACCGTCACCGGTTCAACCGCCCGCGAACACGGCCTCCTGCTCGGCGAACAACTGTTCCCGAGCGAAACGGTGCTACTCGAGAGCACCCCCGAAGTCTCCGACGAGGTCGCGGCCGTTCGGTCGCTGTTGGACGGCGGCGATCTCGAGACGGAACTCGCCGTCGAGCAGTAGCCGACCCTTACTCCTGCGAAACAGTACTCGCTGACATCTGAATCGCCCGTACACAGCCACCAGACCCCATTATTTCGGAGGAGCGAAATATAATCGCGAGATGTACATCGCGCCATTTTCGATATAGCCACATATGGTATACGTGTTCGAGTCAGGACGATATCGTTTGGGACAGGTGTAGTAAATAAGTCACACAATAGCGTGGCCTACACCGAATTCGGTACGGACGCTACGGTGTATATGTGGTCCAGATACGTCTCTCGCACCCGATCTCCCCAGTTGTGCGTGTAGGTGTCGATCACGTCACCTGCGACGTCGCCGCGGAGGTACTGTACAGTTCCCCGATCACCCGTTCGATCCCGGAGATGGGTGGTGAAGAAGTGCCGAAAGTAGTGGGGCGTAACGTTCTCAGTCGTGCCGCCGCCAGTCCGGTACCAGCCGTGCTCGCGGGCGTGTTTTTCGACGACATAGCGAACGTCTGAGGGCGTCAGGCGTTCGCCCCACGAGTCTCTGGTGTCGAGAAACAACGGCTCTGCGGGCGAAACTGAATCCGGCCGAATCGCAAGCCAGGACTCGAGTTCGGTTCGCAACTCGTCGTCGACGGGAATCACCGTCTCGCGCTTTCGCTTGTTCGACGCCGTCCGTTCCTCGCCGTTCGTGACCGCGCCGCGGGAGGGATCGTCCGAGACGTACACCGACGAGGGACGGCGGTCGAGTTCGACGCGCGGCGTCCACTCGAGTGCGACTGACTCAAATTCTGCGTTGAGGTCCCGCAGGTCGAGGTTACAGAGTTCACCGACACGCATCCCGGTCTTCAGCAGTGTGACGACGACGGCGCGCTCCAGCGGATGCGAGATCGAGGCGACGAACGACCGCATTTCGTCGATAGAGAGCTCTCGTCTGGTCGGGTTCGTGTCGATGGATTCGGACAGTTCCTCCATGACGAGCGCCATCGGGTTCTCCTCGAACGCGCCGATGCGATTCATGTAGTCGTAGAATCGGTTGAGATAGGAGGCGTACGTGGCGATCGTGCTCGGTTCGAACTCGCCGCGCAGGGAGTGGATCCAGGCCATGCAGGCCCGTCGATCCGCGTCGGGAACCGCCTCTACGGAGCTAAATTCCTGGCCGAGGAAGGTCTCGAACTGCCGGAGAACTCGCTCGTAGGCCTCGAGCGTCCGTTCGCTCTTGCCGTGATAGCGCTGGTCGTCGAGGAAGTAGGCGATCGGATCATCGACGTCCTCGACCTGTCCGGTCGCGTCAGTTGCCATCGCCACCACCGGTCGTCGTGTATCCACCGTGGCGACCGCTGTATCGAATTCGGTTGTCAGACTGCAACTCTTCGAGTGTGTCATCGAGTCGCGATTCGATGTCTTCGCTGACCGCGTCCAGAAGCTCGTCCCACGAATATGTGTCAGTTGATAGTAAGTTGAGGACCTGTGTTTCGAGGGCGTTACCCCCAGGGTCTGACCCCTGAGAAGTGGGTTCCTCTGAGGCGGGTTCGAACCCCTTTCGACCGGCCTGTACCATCGTCCGAACGAACTCACTCTGACTCATGTCGAGTTCGTCGGCGTGGGACTGCCATTCTGCCTTCTGATACGCCGGCACGTATGCTTTAACAGATTTCCGAGAGGTGTCCGTAGAGTCGCTCATACAGCACCCCTCACTCGCCGTGATATTCAAGGTTCCCATTAGTAGAGCTAAGTGAGTTTATCTCCATTTCCGTCACCCATAATGCGGTGATTACAGAGACATTATTCGAGATAAAGATCTCTAAATCCCTACGAGTTGGGATACAGTATACCCCAATGTGGTTCTACCAGTTCAGATATCTACTCAGAAACAAAGCGGAGTATAGCAGGTTTCCGGGGCCTGAAGAATACGCGCTTTCTGATAGATCTGCGGACCACTCACCCGAGAATGGGAGCCAAACGCAGCGAGATTCAGCACCGATTTGCGGCTGTACTCGAGTCCAATCTGGCACCCATTCCTCGTGCATTCATACTGCCGGACAGAACTATTCGAAGATCGGGCGCTACTGCGGCCGTCACCTTCGGGAACGGTCGCGACTTTTCGACCGGCTTCTCACTGACTTCTGTCCGACAGTATCAGATGCGAAGTGATCACGACGGAGGCGACTGCGATCGCGCTGACTGAGTGGAGTGCGGATAGTGGAGGCTGGGTATCGAAGAGTGGGTATCGAAGGGTGAACTCGAGTCCGGTCCCAATCCAGCAGCCGAGTTATCGTCACGGCTGGCGGTAGGGGTGTGGGTGGGTGGTGAGGAATGGAACGGACAGCCCATCGTCTGAGCGAGCACCAGCAATCGATTAAACAGGAAGAAGGGAGTCTGAACGCCAGACCCGTCCGCCGAACGGGTGTGAGGGTGGGTCGAGAGTTGCACATGCACAGAAACGGTGTGAAACACCAGTGAGCAGCTCCCGGCGGCGACTACAGGAGCCACTGAAAGTCAAGACACACCTGATCGCAAGACAGCTACGTGACCAGTGTGTGAACCGTTTCAGTTGTTCCTATAGCGGGTCCAGTACCGAGAGGTGCGAACAAATCACCCCTCGGTAGCCCAGGACGGCGAAGCGCTGTGCGGAGACAGGGGCAACCGTGCGTTCGCCGATCGCTGGCACAGCAAAACGCTGTCGACAGATGACAGCAGTAGCGGGGTGGTCACAACAGACGGACCGCCATCGGAGAAATCATGAGGGAGCGGCCGCCACACGCACGCCAGCAGAAGCTCTTCGAACCGGTTCCAGGCGGTAAGTTGTGTAGAAGTTCACATCCTCCGGTAGTCACCAGGACCGGATCAGAACGCTCTGAGAGTAGCGCAGAGCGCGTTTTGATGGTGTGGTATGCCTGTGGCCATATAGCCCGTTCAACCGCGTTAACACCATCTCTCGAGTAGAATCGGAAGGTGACGTGCGGTCGTCGGCGCTGACGTCGTAACCAGCCCCGTAGATTTGGCACCTGTCTCTCGTGAGACTGTCTGGTCGTGTGGTGTACTCGAGTACATTGCCAGAACAGGGGAGCAGCTGCTGAAGCGGGCGTGAAGCAAAATCAGTGTGTCTGTGTTGTCGAGAAGGGCTGTGAGAGCGATTCGTTGATCGCGTAGAGCACGAAGAGGCAGAGTGACGGCGCTCAAGGGGGTCCACTCTCAGTCTCGGAGCGATAGTACCAACTGACACTCGTTTGCATACCGATCGCAGAGTCTGCAGTTTCACTTGCCGTTCTCGCTCCGAACTGCGCTTCCTACGTGCCATCGGATGCGTACTGACCGTCAGCGGCTACGATGGAGCTACCGCGATAGCGCTGGTCACCAATCCGAACGACATGGTTGTAGGCCTGGCTGCAACCAGGGAGTGAGACCGGGAAGAGCGGCGATACAGAGGCTGGAGAAATAGTGTTATTTGATAGCATTAGACACGGCTTACTGATGCATACCAATCAAATGAATCCCATAGTGCTATATCTAATACCAGGTGAGTCGGTTGCATATTGAGACTCGAAAAACACGCTCTCAGGCGTGACAGACCCCGAAAGCAGTTGAATACGGCTATTGGTCAAATGACAACCAAATCGAAAACCGCCTGCAACCCAGTCAGTGTGTCGCCGTTCGAACGTCGTCGACGTGATAGAGATCCTGTCGAATCCCCTCACCGTCGCACTCCTCGCTCGGACATTCGTAGTGCCATCCGTCCTGGGTCGCAGCCGCTTCACGGAAGCGGTCACCACATACCTGGCAGAACAATTGTCCCTTCTGACAGGTGTCCCGGTGAAGTTCGAGCGCGAGTTCGGTCTGGAACGACTGGTTGCAGTCGCGACAGGTGTGCATATTATGTCTGACGCGAGCATCCCCCAAAACTGCTTGGGTATTTTTATTCCGCCCATATCAGACGTGATACGGCACCATGGCGTCGATTTGGTCGCGAGCATCGTGGAAGAAAAACAGACTCAGAACGAAGAGTACCTGCTTCCGATGGAACTGTTCGCTGTCAAGATGTGTGCAGACAGCAACCGAAAGCAACCGTCTGGAAAAGCAGTCAGCAGAGTGGTAAACAGAAACCCGGAACAGAGTAGTTTACTCGTCCTGGCCGAGAATGCCGCGCTGAGTCATCGCAGCGGGGTCGAGCACTTCGTCGGCTTCCTCTTCTGAGAGGTAGTCCTTCTCGAGTACGACCTCGCGAACGGTCTTGTCCTCTTTGAGCGCGGTCTTTGCGACCTCGCTGGCCTTGTCGTAGCCGATGTGGACGTTGAGCGACGTTGCCATCGCCATCGATTGTTCGACCTGGTTTTCACAGAATTCCTCGTTGGCCTCGAGTGGGTCGACGAACCGGGTGGCGAAGACCTGGCTCGCGTTCGAGATGAGTTCGGCGGACTCGAGGAAGTTGTGCGCGAGGACGGGCTTGTAGAGGTTGAGGTCGATCTGGCCCTCCGCTGCGCCGGCGGAAACGGCGGCGTCGTTGCCGACGACCTGTTTGTGGACCTGGTTGACGGCTTCGGCGACGACCGGGTTGATCTTGCCGGGCATGATCGAGGAGCCGGGCTGGTTCTCGGGCTGCTCGAGTTCACCGAGGCCGTTGCGCGGTCCGGAGGCGAGCAGACGCAGATCGTTTGCAATCTTGTTCAGCGAGCCGGCGACGACGCGGAGTGCGCCGTGAGCTTCCGACATTGCGTCGTGAGCGGACTGGGCCTCGAAGTGGTTGTCCGCCTCGCGGAACTGGACACCGGTCTCCTTCGTGATGTACTCGGCAGCACGACCGGGGAACTCCTCGTGCGTGTTGAGCCCGGTTCCGGTCGCGGTGCCGCCGAGTGCGAGTTCTGCGAGGTGCTCTCGGGCCTTATCGACGCGGGAGAGCCCTTTCTCGACCTGCGTGCGGTAGCCGCCGAATTCCTGACCGAGCGTGACGGGTGTCGCGTCCTGCAGGTGGGTTCGGCCCGTTTTGACGACGTCGTCGAACTCCTCTTCCTTCTTCTCGAGGGATTCGCGGAGCGTGTCGAGTGCGGGAATAATGTCCTTCTCGACGGCTTCGAGGCTCGCGACGTGCATTGCGGTCGGGATGACGTCGTTGCTCGACTGGCCGTAGTTGACGTGGTCGTTCGGGTGGACGACGCGGTCGCCGATCTCCGCGCCCATACTCTCGGCGGCGCGGTTGGCGATGACCTCGTTGGCGTTCATGTTCGAGGACGTACCGGAGCCGGTCTGGAAGACGTCGACCGGGAACTGATCGTCGTGCTCGCCGGCGATAACCTCGTCTGCGGCCTCGATGATCGCCTCGGCTACGTCGTCTTCGACCAGTCCGAGGTCACGGTTTGCCTGCGCGGCGGCCTTCTTGACGACGCCGAGTCCGCGGACGAATCGGCGGCTGAAGGAGATGCCCGAGATTGGGAAGTTCTGGATCGCGCGCTGGGTCTGTGCGCCCCAGTAAGCGTCGGCTGGAACTTCCATCTCGCCGAGACTGTCCTCTTCAATTCGGAACTCGCCGTCATCACTGCTATCGTCGGTACCGTCAGGTGATCCCATACGCTGAGCCTTGCGTCCGGTCAGGTAAAATCCACCGAAACGCCGAGGTCGTCGGCCTCCGCTCGCTCACGGAGTGCCGTCTGGAGTCGCTCACGACACTCGTAGTGGACGTCTCGTGCATCCCCGAGTTCCTCGTCGTATATCGTCGGCGTGCCGCGAACCATCGTCCGCGAACTCGCCGTGTCGATCACGAGCGAGGCGAGGCCGAGTCGACGCTGGAAGATCGACCGGCGCGTCGACACGGTCTGAATCCGGTAGTAGGGAATCACGGTCGTCTGGCGCTTCCAGAAGCCACGTCGAACCACGAGATGGTCCTCTCCGACGTAGTAGCCGAGATTGACGTAGCGCAGGTGTGCCGCCGGCGGCACCGCGGCGAAGACGACGGCCGCGAGATACCAGCGCTCGAGTACGGTCACCTGCGTGATCCCGAACGCAATGGCGACGATGACGCTGGCAATGATGGAGTATCGCGCGAGATAGCGCCGGCGTGCAAGCTTGGGTAGCTGTTCGAACTTCGGCGTCTCGACGCCGGTCAGGTTCTCGGTGAACGTGTAGACGCGCGCTTTCTCGGCCAGTGGGACGGCGGACTGACTCCCGCCGTTGCTCTCGGGGCCGTAGCCTGCGGTTTCGACCCAGAGGCCGGCGTAGCCGATCAGGCGCTGGAGCGGGTTGTCCGTGACCGTTACGGACTGGACCTTCTCGGCCGGGATCGAGCCGCTGTAGCGCTGGAGCAGCCCGCGTTCGTAGACGAAGTCCTCGTCGACGCGACCGAGCCGGAAGTCGTAGTACGTCGCAAACGTGTAGGCCACGCTCAGGATGTACGTGATGACAATACCGTTGATTAGCGAGACGATCGTCAGGATGCCGTAATTCGTGGGCGTCCCGGTTCCGAGATCTTCCGGGCCGCCGACCGGTTCGGCGACCGTCAACAGGTAGTCAAAGACCAGATCGGTTCCCAGGAAGAAGACGAAGAGCACACCTGCAACCGCTGCGGCTCGAATCGATGTGAACGAGTAGAGCAGCAACTCGCGAGCCTGCAGGTCGAACAGCGGCTGTTTCTGTGGCTGACCGAATTCGTCGAACTCGTCGCGGTCGTCTTGGTCAGCATGCTCGTCAAATCCAGCACCGTCGTCGAATTTATCGAACGTATCGTACTCATCGTCATCGACCGCGTCGGTCGGTTGCGGACCCATACGGTCGTGATCGGTCTCGGATCCGACTTCGGCCGCCGACTCGGAGTCGGGAGCAGGAACGCGATCCGCGTCCGGGACTGGTTCAGACTCCGAGGCTGGCTCTGGACCTGGCTCCAGCTCTGAATCCGGATCCGCATCCGCATCCGCATCCGAATCCGCATCCAGACCGGACTCGAGTGGATGATCCCACGGCTCCTCCTCCGCAGCCTGGTCGCGTTGGTCAGCGGACTCACGCGGGTCGGTCTGACGGGGGGAGTCAGTATCTATGCCAGCCGTCTCCTCGCCCGCCTGGCTCGCTCTGCGGCGGTCTCGCGCCGCAGCCGTTCGGCGGCGAATCTCGCGCTGGAGGCGGGTTGCTTCGGCTTCGCTGACGAAGTTCAGCGTCGCTTCGGTCGTTCCGCCGCCAGCGGTCTCGATCGAGACGATTGCGAGATCGAGCAGCCGTTGCAGGACGCCCTGTCTGATGTCGACGTTCTGAATGCGGCCGTACGGAATCTCGCGAGAGCGGCGGGCGAACACGCCCGAGGAGACGTCGACGGTGTCGTCGGTGACCTCGTAGCCAAAGCGATAGTAGTAGGCGATCCCGTAGGCGATGCCCGCAAGAAAGCCGAACGGAGCGGCGAACGGTACCCAGGCGCCGCTGATCGGGTCGAACGCCCCTGCCAGCACGAGCAGGAGGACGACCGGAATCCAGAGCCAGAGGAAGCCGTACTGGAGGGCGTACGTGACCGCGCTGAGCGGATGGAGTCTGTTCATAGTCGGAGCCATAGCGATCAGACCGCGTCGTCGGCCTCGCTCTCGATGGCGAGGTCGCGAAGGGTGTCCTGTAGCTCACGCGCTCGCTCCGGTGTCAATCCCGGAATCCGAACGTCGGCGTTACGCGAGCCAGCCGTGTAGACGATGACACTCGAGAGGCCGAGTGCGCGCTCGATCGGGCCGAACTGGGTGTCGACGTGCTGGACGCGCACGAACGGAACGGCGGTTTCGACGAACGTGATGACGCCCCGTTCGAGGTAGAGCGCGTCGGGCTGGAGTTCGAATTGCCAGACCTGATAGAGCCGAACGGCGTAGGCGAGCCCGAGAACGATTCCGACGACGACGACGCCTACCTGAGCGACGGTCGGAATCTCGAGGAGCCACGGGTCGATGGCGGCGAGGACGATCCCGAGGATGATCGCCAGAATCGCAGCCTGGGCGATCCAGAGCAGTCTGATCCGGGGGTGTAGTGATTCCATAGCAGTATCCTATCAGGCGAGCAGGAGAAACCTACGGTTCTGTTTCGATCGGTGAGTGTTCACTCGGGAGGTGATTTTACTCGTCCTCCGCTCCACCGTGCTCCTCGTACTCGTCCGGCGTGTACGTCGAGAGCTCGAGTGCGTGGATATCCGTCGTCATGTGGTCATCGAGGGCGTCGTAGACCTGCTGGTGTTGTTGAACCAGTGATTGACCCTCGAAAGCCGGCGAGATGACCGTCGCCGCGAGGTGGTCCTCGTCGTGTTTGTCTCGGGCAGGTCGCACCGTCGCGTCGGCGTCCTCGAGTTCCGATTCGATCAGGTCTGCGACGTCTGCTGGGTTCATAGGTGACAGATTGGGCGCTCGCGGCAAAAGCGCCCCGGTCGGCAGTGAGTTTTGGAGCGACTCGCGGCCACCAGTCGGCGACTTTATGCTGCCCGGGTGCCAGTGCTGTGACGAACATGTCACTGGCAGCCGAGACGCGCCGCGCGGTCGAGGCCCACCCGTTTCTCGTGACGGCGCTTCGCGCGGGCGTCGCGAACTACACTGCCGCCGCTCGGTTTCTCTCGGGCGACGAGTCCGATGCAGCTACTGGCGTTGGCGAGAGCAGCGACAGTGTCGCCGAGATCGACGGCGACATCGACGCCATCGCCACCGCGCTCCGACGCTACGCCGAGGAGCTCCCCGCCCAAACCCACGACGCTCGCGACGTCAGCGTCCGCATGGAGAGCAGCATCGGCACGGTTGACGACCCCGGCTCCGCGCTCGTCACCGTCGGCGGCACCGCCTTCGGCTCCAACGGCGGCGACCTGACCGCAATCTACGCCACCGGCGCGGTTGACGCCGCCGCGCTGGCGGCCACACTCGAGTCCCTTGCCGTCGCAAAGATAGAACCGGTGGCGGCGGCCGTCGGGAATGAGACGCTGATTGTAATTGTCGAGCGCCGGGAGGGGGCGAACGCGGTGCGGACGGTGGAGGCGGCGCTGGAACGGGTGCCGTCGACTGAGTAGTCTGGTAGCTGGCACAAGCCCACACAGATCGAACGTAGTGAAGAGACTACAATGCCGCCGCAATGCCCCTATTGACAGCGTTTAACTACGGGCCACGGGTACACTCTCCTAATGACCCTGCACGTGACGAACACGTTGACGGGCGAAAAGGAACCGTTCGAGCCACAGGACCCCGAGAACGTCTTGCTCTACTACTGTGGCCTGACGGTCTCCGATCCGCCCCACCTGGGCCACGCGCGATCGTGGGTCCACGTCGACGTCATGCACCGCTGGCTCGAGTACCGCGGCTACGACGTGCGCCACGTCGAGAACTTCACCGATATCAACGAGAAAATCGTCGCCCGCGTCGGCGAGGACGAACTGGGGGAGGGCGAAGCCGAGGTCGCAGAGACGTACATCGAGCGCACCCTCGCGGACATGCGCTCGCTGAATCTCCTGCGAGCGGAGGTCTACCCGCGCGTCTCCGAGCACATCCCCGAAATTATCGATCTCGTCGAGACGCTCATCGAGAAGGGGTACGCCTACGAATCCAACGGTTCGGTCTACTTCGACGTGAGTAGTTTCGAGGAGTACGGCAAACTCTCGAACCAGGAACTCGACGAGATCGAATCCCAGGGCGACCCTGACGAGCGCTCGGAGAAGCGCAACCCCGCGGACTTCGCACTCTGGAAGGCCGACGGGGTCGAACCCGGCGATATCGAAGAGCACCGCCACGAGGCCGCTGCACCCGCCGAACACGCCTGCGAGACCGCTCTCACGTGGGACTCGCCGTGGGGCGAGGGCCGCCCCGGCTGGCACATCGAGTGCTCCGCGATGAGTACGACCCACCTGGACGACACGCTCGACATCCACGTCGGCGGCCGTGACCTCGTCTTCCCCCACCACGAGAACGAAGTCGCCCAGTCCGAAGCCGCGACCGGCCAGCAGTTCGCGAACTACTGGCTCCACTGCGAACTGTTCCAGATGGCCGACGAGAAGATGTCCTCCAGTCTCGGTAACTTCGTCACCGTCGACGAGGCAGTCGACCAGTGGGGGACGAACGTCATACGCACGTTCCTGACGGCAGGCTCGTACAACAGCCAGCAGCTCTACTCGGACGAGACCATCGCCGAGGCCAGAGAGCGCTGGGAGCAACTCGAGCGCGCCCACGAGAGAGCTGTTGAGGCTGTCGACTCGCCGGCAGCACGAACGAAAGTCGAGGACGACGACCTTCGAACGGCCGTCGACGAGGCCCGCGAGACGTTCACGACGGCGATGAACGACGACTTCAACACGCGCGAGGCACAGTCCGCGCTGCTGTCGGTGGCCTCAGCGATCAACGCCCACCGTGAGGATCGGGACGAGTACGACTACCGCGGCCTCCGCCGCGCCATCGACACACTCGAGGAACTCGGCGCTATTCTCGGCCTCTCCTTTACCGGCGACACTACGGGTAGCGCCGCGCTCGCGGGCGATGTCGTCGACCTCGTCCTCGACGTCCGCGAGCAAGAGCGCGCCGACGGCAACTACGAGCGCGCCGACGACCTGCGCGACGAACTCGAGTCGCTGGGCGTCGAAGTCCAGGATACGGACGAGGGGCCGACGTATCGACTGCCGTCGGGCGAGTAGGCCTCTTTCGTCGGCCGAGGCAAAGGGACAGGAGATCGACGGGCCGGCCACGGGATGGCAAGGTTCGCTCTTTTGCGGATGGTCGTGGTCAAACACGTATGGATAGACGCGAGTTCGTCGCCGCAGGGGCAGTCTGCGGACTCGGCCTCATGGCCGGCTGTCTCGACGACGCACTCGCAGACGTCACCTCGTTCTCCGCGACACCCGCGGTCGTCGCAGACGATGCACTCGAGGAGACCGGCTACGCCTACCAGGGAACCGAGGAGGTCGTCGAGACGCGAACGGTTGCCCGCCAGACCGTCGAGGCGACGAACTTCGCGAGCGAGTACACGCGGACGATAGGGATACTGTCGACCGTACTGGGCGATGGACCGGCAGAGGCGGACGCGGGACTGTTCGGTGTCGCGACGACGCCACAGGTAGGGTTGCTCGGCGAGGAGTTCAACCCTGTTGCCGAGCTGTCGACCGCCGAGATCGCGAGACGAGTCGAGAGCCAGTTCGACGAGGTGACGCTCGACAACGAGACGGTCGTCGACGAACGGACTGTCGAGTCGCTTGGCGAGACAGTGGTACTCGAGACGTTCGAGGGTGAGGCGTCGATGTACGGTGCAGACGACATTCCGGTTCGTGCCGATGTTTCGAAGTTCGCCCACGACGGGGATCTCATCGTGGTCGCCGGTGCGTATCCGGACGCAGCGGCGGTAGAGCTGTTTCAGGACGAACCAGAGGCAGAGCGGATTGACACGCTCGTGGCGGGACTCGAGCACGATTCGGATGTGACTCTCGAGATGGTCGACTGAGTGTGGTTGGCTGAGGGGGTGTGAACAGAGTGCTGAGGAAGTGCAGCGACAGTTACAGTCCAGCTACAGCCCGAGTGCCGTCGCGATCGAGAGCCCGCTCGCGAGTGCGCCGAGGAGGTAGCCACCGATTGCGCCGCCGTTGAGCAGCGGGAGCCCGGCGTGTGCGCGTCCGCGGATGACCATCGCCATGAGGACGACGAGACCGATGATCGTGCCGATAATCGCGCCGAGTGCGGGTAGGTTGAGCGCGAGTCCGGGGACGTCGAGCGTGCCCGCGTCGAGGAAGTAGGCCGCGCTGACGACGAGAATGGTCGGGATCACGGCGTCACCGAGGCCGATGAACAGGGCGTCGCGTTGTGGTTCTGGTGTGGGTTCGTCGGTTGGGTCCGTACCTTCGGACAGCTCCGTTGTGGCAGAGTCAGACGACTCGACGGCGTCGGCGGAGTCGGTAGAGTCGGTAGACGCAGCAGCCTGCGCAGACTCCTCAGGCGGAGACAGGTAGGAGTACGACAGCGTCAGCGGAATTACGAGCACGACGGGGATCTTGAGGTCCATGACGCCCTCCGCGAGGTCGAGCATGTGCTCGGTGCCGTAAACGCTGATGGCGTCGTAGATGGCGAGCACCGCGAGCAAGAGCAGGGCAGGCAAGAGCCCGAAACTGATCCCGAAGAGCGCGGCCGCGCCAGCGCCCATCAGGACGCCGGCGGTGTCGATGACGTACCACTCCGGATGGACCAGAAGCGCAGCACCGACACCGAAGGCGGCGAGTACCGCGAGGACGTTGACACCCGCATCACCGGCCGTGACGACTGGCGGGACGAGTTCGGCGAAGACGAACCAGGCGACCATCACGCTCACGCCAATGATCAGCGCGCGGATGAGTCCCTGCAGATTGTACTTGAACGCGGCGAGCATGAGGGCGGTCGCAACGAGGATAATGGCGACGTAGACGACGCTGTTAGTGGGGTCTTCCGGGTTCTCGACGGCCTGGTGGCCGGCCTCGTAGAACGGCTCGGTGAGCGCCAGCGCGCCGAGCTGGACGCCGAGAAACAGCAAGACCGTCACCCCGACGGCGGCGAAGACCCGAATCCGGTCGTTCATGGCGCGGGGTTTGACGCGCGCTCGTATGGGTGTTTTCTTCTCGGTTCCCGATTTTCGATCCTCTCTTTCCGGCATCCCGGATCACTCCCGTTCCGGCATCTCGGGTCGCGTCGAGTCCGGTGGTCTCTCCGACGCTCGTCAGCGCGCGTACAGTGTCGACCCCACGAGCGCCGGCAAGTGGACACCGGAATCCGGCGTAACCGCAAGATACGGCTGATCGACCGGGCCGAAGACGTCGACGACGCGTCCCACTTCGTCGAGTGAGTCATCCAGTACGATCGTCCCGATTTCGTCTCTGTGTGCGTCGTCCGCATCCCCGTCGGTGGCATCCGCTCGCAGCACCGCGAGTCCCTGTGCCGTTCGGACGACTGTTCCGATTCGTTTCATTGGCAGTTCATTGGCAATTCATTGGCAGTGTGGTTGATAGCGAGCAGCGCAACGCTCCATCACTCGCGCATCGCCACGACGTACGCCGCGACGGCTTGCACGAGATCGTTCTTCGACGAGTCCTCCGCGCCACGGACAACGACTCGGCCGCGTCTTGCCCACGGTTCGCGCGAATAAGCTTTATCGCGCTCGATTGTCGCGTCGTAGCCGATCTGCTGGACGGCCTTCGCGATTTCGTCGACCGATGGCTCATCGACTGCCAACTCCTCTGAGACACGCCGTCCGTCGGCCCGCGAGAGCGAGGCATCGAGATAGGCGGGCCAGATAACGTTCTCGACCATGCCCGTTCCTGTGCGGGGAAGTGAGTAAACCTTTTTCAACTTCGTTCGTCGTTCGTCGTTCGTCCCGAATTCGAGTGGGGCCAGCGGCGAAAAGGGTAGTCGACAGAACCGAAGAGACTGCCACCGAGACTGCGACTAAGAAGAGTGGACGAGTAGAAGATGTGAGCGGAGAGATTAGCGCAGTCGTGCGCCGAGACCGAGTGTCGCAAGCACAGCAGCAAGGGCCCCAGCAACGCCGAAGCCAGGGATCGAATCGTCGCCGGCATCTCCGTCATCAGTCGTCGCCTCCCCGTCCTCGTCGTCGCCCGCACCAGCACCATCATCATCGCTCGCCGCCGATCCCTCGAGTTCTGCACTCGCCTCGTCGTAGGCTTCAGGGTGGATCTCCTCCACGATCGACGTGACCGCCAGCACGACCTGCGGTGCCGGCTGGTTCAGTCGGTTTGCATCGACGGCGATCACGTTATCCTCCTCGACAGCCGTAATCTCACTTGCTGCATCCGGGATCGGTGGTTCTTCCCTATCGTCTGGGTAAACGACCCACTCCGGATCAGCGTCGACGACCGTCTCGGCGTTGATCGGCTCGTACCACGTAATGCCCGCGTCCTCGGCGACGTTCTCGAGTCCAGCGGTCGACAGGATGTCGCCGATGAACGTCCCCGTTCCAGCCGTCATCCCGTCATCACCCATCGTGTAGTAGACGAGCGGGCGGTCGGCATCCTCGAGTGCAGTCTCGACGATTTCGAGCTGGTCGTCCATCCAGTCGACCGTGTCGTCGGCGCCGTCGCACTCGTCGACGAGCGCGCCAGTCGTCTCGACGTTCTCGCGCACGTCATCGATCGATTCGGCCTCCGGGAAGTGGTAGACGGTGAAGTCTGCCTCGTCGCGTAGCGTCTCGATATCCTCGGCCTGCGTCGCGTTCGCCGCCAGCACGAGGTCAGGATCGGTTGCAATGATCTGTTCGTGGTCGACAGTCCAGCCGTCACCGACATCTGCGCGGTCGCCGCGGTCGAGTCCGCTCGTCGCGTCGCTGTAGGGCATCCCATCGAGGCGGTCCTCCGCGCCGATTTCGTACATCGTCTGGGCGTCGCTGGCCTGCAGCGCAACGACGGAGTCAGGCGCTTCCTCGAGTGTGATCGTCTCGCCCGTCGCGTCGGTCAACTCGAGTGGGTACTCACAGGAGACGGCCTCCTGTGTGAGTGCCGATTGTGTCTCTAGAAGCGATTGCGAAGGGGTCTGGTCTGTCTCAACCGACTGGGCGGCACCGGTGGGGTTGTCGCCTGCGATACCGCCAGCGGCCGCAAGCGGCGCCGTTGCCGACGCAGCAACGACAGCCATCAGTACCGCGAGTAGCACGAGCGTACGTTTGTGTCGCATCGAGCGTGAGTGAGATCTACTCCAACAAATATTTGGCTAAAGCAATCATGCTTGCACAGTATGTACCAACCGGGCCGCACTGTCGCGTGGTCGGCGGGACTCCTCGTCCTGCTCGTCGCCGTCGTCCTCGTCAGCGCTGCACTCGGCCCGGTACGAATTGATCCCGTAACGGTCGCGATGGCCGCGCTGAACGCCGTCGTCGTTCCGACCAGTGTCTCGGTGAACACCACAAGCATCACCGTTCTCGGGTTCGCAATCCCCGTGCTGATCCCGGCGTTCGAGTACACTGCCGTCTTCTCGTTCGATGTCGCTGGCTCACACCAGTTGATCGTCGAAACGATCCGAATGCCCCGAATCGCGCTCGCCGCGACGGTCGGCTTCTCGCTTGCTGCTGCAGGAACCGTCATGCAGGGATTCTTCCGGAACCCGCTCGCAGATCCGTCGATCATCGGTGTCTCCTCTGGAGCTGCGGCGGGTGCCGTGGCCGCTATCGCCTTTCCCGCGATCGTGCCGTTCGGGAGTATTCACCTCTCGGCGTTCGTGGGCGCGCTCGTCACGGCGTTCCTCGTCTACGCTATCGCGACAGAGGGCGGACGCACGCCAGTCGCAACCCTACTGCTCGCCGGCGTCGCGATTCAGGCCTTTCTAGGCGCGCTGATCTCGTATATGCTGGTTCACAGCGGCGACGACCTCAGACAGGCCGTCGTCTGGATGATGGGCCACCTGAATAACACGACCTGGAGCGACGTGGGATTCGCCTTGCCGGTTGCGCTGCTCGGTGTCGGCGTCCTCGGTGCGTACGTCCGCGAACTGAACGTCCTCCTGCTCGGCGAGGAGGACGCCCACCACCTCGGCGTCGACGTCGAACGGACCAAGCTCCTCCTGCTCGCTCTCGCGAGCATCGTGACGGCAGCGGGCGTCGCGGTCGCCGGCGTTATTGGCTTCGTCGGCCTCGTCGTCCCGCACATCATGCGCCTGATCGTCGGCCCGGATCATCGGATTTTGCTCCCGACGAGCGCACTGGCCGGCGCGTCCTTCCTCGTCGTGACGGACACCATTGCCCGCACCGGGCCGGCCGAAGTCCCGGTCGGCATCGTCACCGCCTTCGTCGGCGTCCCATTTTTCCTGTTCCTGCTCGTTCGACGGGAGGTGCATTCGCTGTGAGCGACCCGACCGACTCGATCGACCCGACCGACTCGATCGACTCGACCGACTCGACCGACTCGAGTAGCTGGGACGACTCCGACGCTAGCGAACCACAGGAGGACACACTCCAACTCGAGCCGGCTCCGATCACGGTCACCGACCTTTCGCTGTCGTTCGGCGATCTGACCGTTCTGGAAAACGTCTCGCTCTCGATCGAACCCGGCGAGTTCGTCGGCTTCGTCGGCCCGAACGGCGCCGGGAAGACAACCCTGCTGCGCGCCATCAGCGGCGCACTCACGCCGGATTCGGGAACCGTGACGATCGATGCCACTGACGTTCACACCGTCTCTTCGCGCGCATCGAGTCGACTCGTCGCCGTCGTTCCGCAGGATACCTCGCTGTCGTTCTCGTTTCCCGTCCGCGACGTCGTCGAGATGGGCCGCCACCCTCACCGCTCGCGATTCTCTGCGCCGACACACGACGATCGCGACGCGGTCGAACGAGCACTCGAGCGGACCCGGACGACGGACCTCGCAGAGCGGCCGATCGACGAGGTCAGCGGCGGCCAGCGCCAGCGGGTCGTCCTCGCGCGCGCAATCGCACAAGAGACGCCTGCGCTGTTGCTCGACGAGCCAACGGCCAGTCTGGACGTGAACCATCAGATCGAGACGCTTGAACTCGTTCGCGAACTGGTCGATTCAGGGCGGACGGCGGTCGCAGCGATCCACGACCTGGATCTGGCGGCGCGCTACTGCGACCGACTCGTGGTGCTCGCCAACGGCACAGTCCACGACGTCGGCGCGCCAGACGCGGTGCTCACCGCCGATGCGCTCGCCGAGGCGTTCGACGCGAACGCGACGGTAACGACGAATCCGGTGACCGGGACGGAGACGGTGACAGCGCTCCCGGACGCCACGGCGGTTTCGGGCAGCGGGGGCGAGCAGTCGGGAGACAACGCCGCCAACGTGTCGGGTGAGAACGCCGCCCACATCCACGTTCTCGGCACCGGTACGACCGCCGCGAGCGCTGTCGCACGGCTCGCCACCGCCGGCTACGAGGTGTCGATCGGACCGGTCACACACGGCGACGCGGCTGCGGAGACGGCAGCCCGACTTGCAGAGGGAGCGTCCTCCGCCCCTGGCGGTGATGGCAGCAGCCGAGCCGTCGAAACCGTTACAGTCGAACCCTTCGCCGCACTCTCGACCGACGACCGCGCCGAACTCGAGTCGTACATTGGAAACGCAGACACGACCGTACTCGCGGACCTGACGCTCACTGCCGGCAACCAACTCGTGCTCGATCCACTCGAGTCCGTCGAGAAACCGATCCTCGTCGAAACGACGCCGCTCGCGGAACGCAGCGGTGTGGGTGCGGCGGCACGGGAGCGCTACGAGGCGTGTCGCGAGCGCGGTATCGAAGTCGGTCTTGACGAGGTTCTCGACGGTGTCGAGAGTGTGCTGTCAGTGTCGGACACTGGGACAGGGGCTGTGGGGGTGGACTCGAGTAGCGAGGTGAGTGCGGACAAGACGAGCGCAGAAACGCGAGCGTCTATTGGGGACGAGACGGAAGGCGAGTCTGCGGTGTCGCGGGAGTTGCGGGAGTCGCTGGAGTCGCAGGACGACTGAGACAATAGTAGCCACTGCAAGTCACTGCACACCAGCTCGCACGATGGCAGCGCGGTTCGGAGCGAGCGCGGTTCGAAACGAACGAAGTGAGTGAGAACCGCGGACCGCGAGCGGGGAACAACGTGACCCGCGAGCGAGTAGAACGAGTGAGAACCGCGGACCACGAGCGGGGAACAACGTGACCCGCGAGCGAGTAGAACGAGTGAGAACCGCGGAAGTGCGATCAGTGTGTAACAAGTTGCAGTTGTTACTATAGGTGCGTACTCGCCGAGATCTGACGCGGCCAGAAGCAACGTGGGCGGCGGCGCGTACAATCTGGGGCGGTTCGGGACGTGCCGGGTCGCAATCATCGGCGCAACTGGACGGTTTTTTACCCCTCCACCACCGATTACCGCGCAATGAGTACACGCGAGACCGCATCCGGCTCCGGGGCCGAGTCCGACCTCGACTACGACGACCTCGGACTCGTTGCCGGGCTGGAGATTCACCAGCAACTCGATACGGCGACGAAACTGTTCTGCCAGTGTCCGACTGAGATTCGCGAGCCCGAAGCGGCCGATCGAACCTTCACGCGCTACCTCCACCCAACGCGGAGCGAACTCGGCGAAATCGACGAGGCCGCCCTGGAGGAGAGTCGCGTCGACCGCGAGTTCGAGTACCTCGCCTACGACTCGACCTGTCTTGTCGAGGAAGACGACGAACCGCCCCACGAACTCGATGCGGAGGCACTCGAGACGGTCCTCGAGATTGCCCAGCTGATGGATATGTCGCCGGTCGATCAGGCCCACGTTATGCGCAAGATCGTCGTCGACGGCTCGAACACCTCGGGTTTCCAGCGCTCGACGCTGATCGCGACCGACGGCGAGATCGAGACCAGCGAGGGCGCGGTCGGTATCGAGGATCTCATGCTCGAAGAGGAGAGCGCCCAGCGCGTCGAGGAAACCGACGACGGCGTCCGCTACAGCCTCGATCGACTCGGCATTCCGCTGGTCGAGATCGGCACGAAGCCCGATATCTCGACGCCGGAGCAGGCCCTCGAAGCCGCCGAACGAATCGGGATGCTCCTGCGCTCGACGGGCAAGGTCAAGCGCGGACTCGGGACGATTCGCCAGGACGTCAACGTCTCCATCGCAGACGGTGCACGCGTCGAGATCAAGGGTGTCCAGAGTCTGGACGACATCGACGACATCGTCCGCACCGAGGCCGCCCGGCAGCGCGAACTCGTCGAAATTCGAGAGGAGCTCGCCGAACGCGACGCGTCCGTGGGTGACGTACAGGACGTGACGGACGTCTTCGAGGACACCGAGAGCGGTGTTATTGGTGGCGCGCTCAACTCCGGTGGTGCCGTGATGGGCGTCCTGCTCTCCGGCTTCGATGGGATCGTCGGCCGCGAAATTGCGCCTGACCGACGGCTCGGCACCGAACTCTCCGACCACGCAAAGCGCCACGGCGCGGGCGGCATCTTCCACACCGACGAACTCCCCGCCTACGGCGTGACCGAGGCCGAAGTCGCGGCGCTGCGCGAAGCCGTCGGTGCCGGGCCGGACGACGCCGTCGCCATCGTCGCCGCCGACACCGACGTCGCCGAGGCCGCAATCGAAGCCGCCGCCGAGCGCGCCGAAGCCGCGCTGGAGGGCGTCCCCGAAGAGACCCGCGGCGCGAACGACGACGGCA
This sequence comes from Natrialba magadii ATCC 43099, assembly GCF_000025625.1. Classification (NCBI taxonomy): domain Archaea; kingdom Methanobacteriati; phylum Methanobacteriota; class Halobacteria; order Halobacteriales; family Natrialbaceae; genus Natrialba; species Natrialba magadii. The sequence goes on from NC_013922.1 coordinate 3,749,939, forward strand.
CGACCCGCTACCTGCGCCCGCTCCCCGGTGCAGCGCGGATGTACCCCGAAACCGACGTGCCACCCGTCGAACCAGACCCGAGCGAGGTCCCAGAGCCTGAACTGCTCACCGAGAAGGTCGAACGCTACCAGGACGAGTTCGACCTCGGCGAGGGCCTCGCAGAACAGGTCGCCTACGGCAAGCACATGCCGCTGTTCGAGGTCGTGGTTGCGGACGGCATCGATCCGACGCTCGCCGCGACGACACTCGAGTCCACCCTGACCGAACTCCGACGGGACGACGTTCCCGTTGAGGCCCTGACCGAGACGCATATCGCGTCGGTACTCCAGTTGGTCGAGAGTGGTGAGTTGCCGAACGAAGGCGTCCCGGATCTGCTCACGGTGCTGGCCGAAGAACCAGATCAGACTGCCGAGGAGGCGGCCGAAGATGCGGGACTCGGCGGTGCCGACGAGGCGGAGGTCCGGGAGGCCGTCGTCGGCGTCGTCGAGCGAAACGAGGAGCAGGTCGCGGAGGAAGGGATGCAGGCGTTCTCCGGACTCATGGGTGAGTGTATGGGTGCGCTTCGCGGAAAAGCCGATGGCGACCTGGTGAGTCAGTTGCTGCGCGAGGAGATTCAGAAGCGGGCCTGAGCGCTGGCGGGCGCACTCGAGTTCCGACTTTCGACTTTCGACTTCTGATTTCGAGTACTCCCGGTCTCGAGTATCGAGTCGAATTGATTGAGTTCAGTCCTGTTCTGCTCAGTCCTGTTCTGCTGGCCGTTCCGTTGCCCGTCGGAGGAGTCCGAGGAACGTGTTCGCCTCACGTTCGGTGAGGTCAGCGCGGCCGTAGACGCGCCGGAGCATTCGCATCGTCTTCTCGCGTTTTTCGGGCGGGTGATTGATTTCCTCGAGGAGGTCCGCCCACTGGTCGTAGAGTCGGTCGACCGTCGCCTCGTCCGCGCGGACGCGCTCGAGATCAGGCAGTTGCGTTTCGTCTTTGTCGAGCGCCAGCGAGCGCAGTTCGTAGAGCGTGATCGTCGCGGCCTGGCCGAGGTTGAGGACGGGATACTCCTCGCTCGCGGGGATTGCACAGATTTCGTCGATATGGGCGAGTTCTTCGTTCGTCAGGCCGACGCGTTCGCGTCCGAAAACGAGCGCAGTCGGGGCCTCGACGGTTGGCAAGCGCTCGGCGAGGTCGGCAGGCGTAGAGAAGGGAAAGCGCATGTGGCTCCGGTCGTTCTCGTTGGTGACGGCGGTACAGCCGATCGTGTGATAGTCTGAGACCAGTTCGTCGAAGGATATCTCGGTCGCATTCGGGAGGACATCGTCGCGTGCGTGGCCGGCGAAGCCGTAGGCCTCGCCGTCGGGATCGAGTTCCGGTGGATCGATCAGGAGGAGGTTACTGAAGCCGAAGTTCTTCATCGCTCTGGAGATGGTGCCGACGTTGCCCGGGAACTGTGCGTCGACGACGGCGACTGCAGGTGGTGTTCGACGGGACGGGAGGTCGTCAACTGCTGCGTCCTGCTGTGGGTGGTCGTTCGCGTCAGTCATGGAACTCGAGAGTACACACAGAGTATCGAACGGGAGGCTAAAAGTGACCTGTTCGCTGTGTGTGGTTCGGTGTCTGTGCTGGTGGATGTGTTAGGTGTGTTGGGTGTGTTGAGTGTGTTGAGTGTGTTGAGTGTGTTAGGTGTGTGGTGTGTATGTGATGAGAATGTGTGATGAAAGTGTGTGTGAGGTGAGTGCTACTGGTGGACAGCCGGAATTGGTTGGATAGTTCGGGATTAGTTGAGTTCATCGAGAGCCGTTGGGACAGGTTTGATTGGAAGTTCCTGAATTAGTGGAGTTGTTCTGGAACCGTCTGAGTTATCGTTGGTTCTGTCTGAGAGAAGTCTCTAGGACTACTCATGACTACTTCGTCGTACTACATCTAGTATTACTA